>CAKMKG010000032.1 GCA_927441425.1 uncultured Bacillota bacterium
ATGATGCCCATATTCTCAATACTGCTATAAGCAAGCAGCTTTTTTATATTTTGCTCAATCAATGCATAAAGAACGCCGAATACCGCTGAACCCATACCAATGATCAAAATCAGAATACCCCACCAGGGGGTTTCAATCCCAAGATAGAGAAATATAAAACGCAGCAGACCGTACACAGCGGTTTTAATCATGATCCCCGACATGAGAGCGGAGACATTCCCCGGTGCGGCCGGATGGGCATAGGGCAGCCAGATATGAAGGGGCATCACGCCAGCCTTTGTAGCAAATCCGATGAGAAAGAAGAGAAACATCAGATTCCTTCCCGTATCAGGGATATCATCAGACGAAGCATATAAATCCAAGGAATTTGTATAATAAAACATGAGCATAAATGCAATCATGAGAAACGCTGTGCCGAGATGTGTCATAACGATATAGATCAGTCCTGCCTGCCGGTTCTCTTCCTGCTCCGATTCAAACACTACAAGGAAATAGGAGAGAACTGCCATGATTTCCCAAGCCATAAAGAAGAAGACCGCATTGTCTGCCGTGAACACGAGAACCATAGAAAGAAGAAAGGTTGAATAGAGGAAGTGGAACAGACTGACATTCCGTTTTCTGTGATAATGTGCGGTATAACCGATGGAATATATTGAAACACAAAAGGTCAGAATGCTCAGAATCAGGATAAAGAATGCAGAGAGGGCGTCCATTGTCATACTGACGGATATAAAAGGTATGGATGATTCAAAGGGGTGCAGTATGATTTTTTCCTGGCCCGACAGTAGCAGCCGGACAGCGGAAAAGGCACCGAGCATGGAAGCAACGATACAGCCCGCCTGAGCAAATAAGGTGCAATAATGAGGATGCTTATAAAAAATAATAGCTGCAATTGCAGCAGCCAGATATGTAATCATCGAACCATATAAAAGATAATCTGGTGCAAACCAATCCATTCTGATCAAAACCTTCCAAGAGACGTCTATTCTTAATATCAGATTATCATTGAAACGACGTGATTGTCAAGGAATAAAGAAAGCCTTACTATTTCGAATATTGCAATATTGTTCGAAATAGTAAGGCTAGTATTCACGTTCCAGAGAGATACAGGTCAACTCTGGCGTCGAAAGGAACCGATAGGGTAACTTTGTCATTCCGATGCCGGGATTGACATAAAGTTGGGATTCCCGCTCGTTGGAGAAATGATACAGCCCTTCAATATACTTCTTGCCGTAAGGGGGAAGAATGTAATCATCAAAGAATTTCAAGTTGATCTGTCTGCCGTGGGTGTGCCCGGAAATCATCAGATCCACGTGATAATCCTGTACCTCGTCGATGACATCTGGCGCATGAGAGAGCACGATATTGAAATAGTCCGGTCTACCCCAGCTGGCAATGGAAGGTTCCCCGTAGCCGATAATGACATCATCGATACCGATGATTGCGATACCAAGCTCGTCAATTGCATGATATTCATTTTTCAGCACGGTAAAACCGCCGGCTTCCATGATGGATTCATATTCGTTTTCAGCGCCGCCGCCGTAATCATGGTTGCCGAAGATCGCAAACTTCCCGTAGGGTGCTTTGATCTCCGCCAGCTTTTCAGAAATGGCTCCGGTATCGTTGGCATAAATATCAAAATGATCGATCAGATCACCGGTGAAAACCACCATATCCGGTTTCATTTCTCCAATTGCGTCAAGTACTTTATTGAAATCCTCAGTGGAATAATAGTCGCTGAAATGGGTATCGCCAAATACGGCTATTTTTAGGTTCTCCGCTTCTACGGACAGGCTAGAGGACTTGATGCTTACATCCTTCACCTGAAGCATATGGGGCTCGATGTATCTGGCATAACAGAACAGCAGTCCCCCGGTAATCAGCACCAGTAAAAACAAGCGAAAAATAATTTTGCACAGTCTAAACAATTTATACTCCTTGGATCATAATATTGTGATTGGGTCAGCAAATAAGAGTCTACCATATTCTTTTCTGCAATGCAAACTGGTCAATGATCTCCGCAAGGAAGGCCTCATAGTTCTTACATACTTCCGGAGGGAGCTTGCTCAGCTCCTTCGTCAAGGTTTCTGCTGATACAGAGTGAGTGGGATTACAGCCGTCCGCCTGAAACATTGCATTGTAGATCTCACCGGAAAGTAGCAGAAGGTTCCTATAATGCTGAAGCCTTGCTGCTTCTGATTTTTGTGGCAGCTTTCCCATTTCCAGTGATTTGGAGATGGAGGATCCATTTTGGAGATCCTTTCCGGAATATTGGCTTTCATAGCGATAACTGTTCAGTAGCTTTTCCGCCTTCTTTCGGTCACAGGAAAAATATTTATGAGGCTGCTGACAGTTGATCGAGGCCGTGATCTCGCGATATTTGGAAGGAGTGGAGCCATACCATTTTTTAAAATGGGAGATGAGGTATTTCGTGCTGGCAAACCCTACCTCAAGAGCAATTTCGGAAATAGTTTTATCCGTACTGACCAGGAGCTTTTCCGCTGACTCGGAACGTACCGCGGAAAGCCATTGCTGGAAACTCAGACCTGTGGACTGCCGGATAAAATGGGAGAGGTAATAAGTACTGAGATATTCATTTTGCGCCAGATCGCTTAGGGTAATGTTCTCTGCATAGTGGCTGTATATAAATTCCTGAACACGGTGAATCCGTTCTGCATGGATGGCATTGATATGAAATTCCTGTGGGCAGCCGTAGAAAAAATGATCGCTTCCGTCGGGCAACCATCGGAATAGCTGAAAGCTGTCCAGTAGCAGGGCGACGAGACTGCTTAAATCCTCCTTGAGCCGGTCCGTATTCGCGTACTGGTTTTCGTTAAAGTGAAAGTATATATCGGCGAAAATGCGCCGGAGCAATTGGATGCTGCTGCCCTTCTGATTTGCGCAATCACATAAGAAGGTCGTATTTTTAATTGCAGGAAAGGTTGTTTTAAGATGATCCAGATCAACATATAAGGTCAGCACACAGTTGCTCTGACTGAGACCGGTGATGCAGTGGAGATCGGGGGGATTGAATATATGAATATCACCGTCGTTTAAAATCTGGGATTGATATGCCTCCCGTATCTCGAGAGTTCCTTCCAACACCATAATAAATTCGATGGCCTGGTGCACATGAAGGGGTATGCTTTCCACGGTGGAAAGAAAAGCGTCCACCGGCAGTCCGTTTTTAAAGTGAATGGCTTTCTTCAGCATATTCCTATCTCCTCTAGCAAGAATCGCAGACAGGGATAACGGGCTGGTACCCTGTGATAATCAGCAATACCTGCCGATATTATATTAAATTTTTTTTAAGATTGCAAGGAAGGAAAGGGAGGACATGCAGAAGAATACAGCAAATAAGGAATCAATAGATAGCCAATATGGAAATTAAAAGCATATTTATTTATTGTACAATTTAATTGGAAAAGAAAGGAGGGGTTCCATGGCAGAATACTATACCAGAATGGGTGACGGTTTTGGCATTTATTTGTCGGAAGAGGAGATCAGAGCGGACATCCGGGAAGGCGTGAAAGATGCAGCAGATAGAGGAAAGATTCCCCCGCTTACTGAAGAGGAAATGGAACATTTGTACAAGATCATTACGATGGAGGGTATCATTGTCGGCGTCAAACACGGTGATGAAGTGGTCTCCTCAACCGATCAGGGTGCAGACACCGTTGGCTGTGAAAGCGGGGTACCCATCGACAGGGTAATCCAGGTCCAGATGCTGGAACGGGCATTCGGTATCGATTCCACCGACTATGGCTTCACCGATTATAACTTCAAAGCGGTAAAGCCCATCGCGAACTACGAAGCGGCTTCAATGGAGAGAGCCCTGGAGAACAGTGTGATTCCGATTTTATATGGTGGAATGCCGAATCTGGGCTTCTATACGAAACCAGACGGCCCGGTGGACAATTGGGCAGAGCTGCTTCCCCAGGGGAAGGTCAAGGAGGCACTGGAAGCACAGGAAGCGGCGGTGGATTTGGCGGTTCATGATATGGTTTACGTCGCAGAGCAAATGTTTGAGGCCGGTGCGGACGGTATCAATCTCGATACCTGCGGCGCCGCAGGGGACGCAGATTTTTTGGCTGCTCTGAAGGCCTGTGAGGAGATCAGAAATAAATTTCCAACCATGGGGGTGGAAATCGGAATGGCGGGAGAGTTCGTATTGGGCATGCACGGAAGACTGAAGTATGATGATACGCGGATAGCCGGACTGTATCCTCACAAGCAGGTGAAACTTGCAGAGAAAGCCGGAGCAACCATTTTCGGTGCAGTGGTCAACACCAACACGAGCAGATCCTTCCCCTGGAATATTGCAAGAGTCTGTACCTTTATGAAGGAATGCGTCAAGGAGGCGGGAAAGATCGCGGTACATACCAATGTGGGCATGGGTGTCGGAGGAATTCCCATGTGTGAATCCATTCCTCACGATGTGGTTTCCAGAGCAGACAAGGCGTTAATCGAGATTTGCAAAATTGATGGTTTGTAGATAGGCGAAGGAGATGTGATGGGCACAGAAATCACCCACACGGTATCCGCTTGCATGGGCGGCATGAAGACAGCCGGAGATCTGGTTCTCAGAATGCAGCTTGCGCACGGTATGAGAATCCGTGAAGCAAAGGAGTACGTCGCCGAAAAACTGGGTGTATCGGTATTCGAATTGAGCGATCCATCCGTCATGACGGAAATCCGGCAGACCTTTGGCTTGGGCGTTCAGGAGCCAAACCTGGGGGATATCACCGGCATGGCGGCCAAATTCAGAATATCCGAAAAAATGGGAATTACGATCAATTCCGTTGAAAACTTTAAAAGGAAGGCCGGATTGAAAAAGGAAGGTGCAATACATGAAGAAACCCTATGAAGACTGTACCATCGGATATTCCATTCTGGAAAAGAAGGATATGGATGCGATCCATGAATCCACGCTGAAGCTCATGGGAGAATTCGGAGTGAGGGTTTACGGAGAACAGGCCCATGAAATTTACAGTGGGGCAGGCTGCAATGTTGATCAAGAAACCAATATGGTAACATTTCCGAGAAATTTGATCAATGACTGCATCGAGTCAGCCCCTGCGGAATACACGTTATATGCAAGAAACCCGGAGAAGAATGTGGAACTGGGAGGAAAGAAGGTTACCTTTACAAACTTCGGGACCGGAGTATATCTTCTTGATCCTGTCACAGGGGAACGGCGCAGCACGACAAAAGAGGATCTCTGTAAGATCGCGCGGTTCATCGATGCTGTAGATGAGGTGGACTGCATTACCATACCGGTAGCAGCGACAGATGTTCCGGAGGAAATCAAAGAGCTCCATGAAGCGGAAGCGATCTTCCTAAATACTTCTAAGCATTTTGGTCATGATACGGATGGCGGAGAGAATACAAGGCGGTTCATCAGAATGGCTGCAGCAGTGGCGGGGGGCATGGATCAGCTGAGGGAGCGACCGATTGTTTCACTGGGTGCCTGCCCAAACAGTCCCCTTGAATTACACGAGGCTGCCACAGAGCAAATCATCGAAGCAGCCAAGGCCGGAATCCCTATGGATGTGCTTTCCATGGGACTATGCGGAGGAACAACGCCGGTTACGCTGGCAGGAACGATCCTGACTACCAACTGTGAAATTCTTTCGGGGATCATCCTTGGGCAGCTGGTCAGAAAAGGTACGCCGATGATGTATGGAAGCTCAACCAGCATTATGGATCTCAAACTGACCACATCGCCGGTGGGCGCGCCGGAGCATGCGATGTTTGGTGCGGCAATCGGGCAGATGGGTCATTATTACGGAATCCCGACCGATGTTGGCGGGACTTAGGGAGACAGCAAGCGCATTGATGCTCAGATCGGTCATGAGAAAACCATGACGGCAATGCTTCCCGCCTTAACGGGGAGCAATATGATCTACGGAATGGGCATGCTGGAAATGGGAATGACCATGAGCTATGGGCAGTTGCTGGTCGATGCAGAAATCGTTCGAATGATTCGAAGGATTATGCAGGGGATTGCGGTGGATCACTCAACACTTGCACTGGATGTGATAACAGCGGTAGGACCCGGTGGAACCTATCTGGGGCAGAGACATACTATGCAGTTCATGCGGAAAGAATCTTCACAGGCGAAATTGATCGATCGAAAAATGTATGATGCCTGGGCCAGGTCCGGGAAGAAGGATATGGCGGAACGCGCCAATGAGGAAGCGTTGAAAATATTGGAGAATCATAAACCCATTCCTTTACCGGAGGCTGCGGGAAAGGAAATCAGAGCAATCATTGAAGAGGCGGAATACGAAATAGGAGTTAGGAAATAGTTTTTCTTTGTCTGGAAATGCATGAGAGGAAAAGCTTGAAGCTGAAGTTTTAAGAGAGAAAGGACACGTGTATGAAGGAATTATTGAATAAGATGAGAGTTTCTGTTTTAGAAGGGGAGGAGGAGGATGCGGTTGCCTTGGCAAAGCAGGCGCTGGCTGAAAAGCTGGACTTGAAAACTGTTATGGATGAAGGTTTTGTTTTAGGCATCCGGGAAGCGGGGCAGCTATATGCGGAAGGAGAATACTATTTGCCGGATCTAGTATGCTCGGCTGATGCGATGAAATCCGCACTGGCTATTCTGGATGAAGCTCTGAAAAAGCCGGCAAGCGGATTTACATCTAAAGGTAAAATTGTCATGACCACGGTACAGGGAGATGTACATGACATCGGAAAAATCATCGTCGGTGCTATGCTAACCGCTGTTGGCTACGAGATTTATGATTTGGGATCCGATGTTCCAAACGTAGTAGTTTTAGAGGCCATTTATAAAATCAAACCTGATGTGGTTGGTCTTTCCGCTTTGCTGACGACGACAATGGTGGAACAGAAAAATATCATCGAAGATCTGAAGGTAGCCGGAACAAGAAATGGTGTGAAGGTAATCGTCGGAGGCGCGCCTGTGACTCATGAGTGGGCGAATAAAATCGGTGCTGACGGCTATTCCGACGATGCAATCAGTGCGGTGGAGCTGGTCAACCGTCTGCTCCTTCGAGAGGGGATGAAGGCATGAAATTAAGAACACAAGTGCTGTCACAAGAAGAAGTGGAACTGGTACATAAACGAACATTGGAGCTTTTAGAGCATGTCGGCGTGTGCATAAAAAGCGAACGAGCGCTTAAGGTGCTGGCTGAGAGTGGTGCAGAGGTGGATTTCAATACGCAGATCGTTAAGATTTCAGAGACCCTTCTGTGGAAATGTCTGAACACAGCCCCCAAAAGCTATGTGCTGGGTGCCAGAAACCCAAAATTTGATTTTCCTATGCCTGCGACAAAGGTCGGTCATATTCTGGATGGGATCACCACTGGGATTATTGATATCGAAACGGGAGAAAGGAGGCCGTCTACAAAAGAGGACGTGTTTCAAACAGGCAGGGTCTTTCAGCAGATGGATATGGGCGCAGTGGCCTGGTCGGGCTGTTCGGCTTTGGATATGCCTCCCGAAACCCATAGCCTTCACGAGTTCGCAGCGATTCTTCAGGGAACCTCAAAGCATATTCAGTTTGAATTGCGACATGGGGGAGAATCAAAATACGCCATTGAAATACTAAAGGCTGTCCTGGGATCGGAGGAAGAGGTGATCAATCGTAAGATTGCTTCTGTGCTCTACTGTCCTATTTCGCCGCTAACCCACGACGACAGCATGCTGGATGCTTATTTGGAGCTTGCGGAATATGATGTTCCAGTGAACATCTATCCGTGTCCCATCGTAGGCTTAACCTCGCCGGCCAGCCTTTTCTCCACCGTCTGTTTGATTAATGCGGAGGTATTGTCCGGACTGGTCATCTACCAGCTGGTGAAACCGGGTCTGCCACTCATGTACGGTTCCTGTTCCGGCACGGCAGATCCAAGAACGGGAGACTACGTTGACAAGGAAGAAAGCGTTCTGATCAGCATGGCGTCCAGAGAAATGGCAAAATTCTATCATTTGCCGTCGGTCCTCTCCGGTGGAGGCTCTTCGGAAACCGTACCGCAATATATGATCGAACCTGAGCTCATTGACGGAATCGGGACGATGGATGACGGTATGACGACGGATCTGGCAGGGCTGGTGATGCAGAATGAGTTTTGCAACAGAAATATTAGAATTGCACAGGGGATTCGGGTAGATGAGGAAACAGACCTGATCGCTGACATCATTAAGCAAGGACCAGGCGGAGGGTTTCTGGGCAGCAAATCAACGAGGAAAATGTTTCGGGACAACAGTGAAATCTATATCTCAAAACACTTCCCAGACTGCTTCCGACATACTGCAAATGAGCATGCTGACATGAGGCTGCACGCAATTGAAATCGTAAAATCAATATTAGACGGACCGGTTGAGGATGAATTGCCTCAGTCGGTACAATTAAGAATTGACGAAATTTGTAAAAATGCAGATAGAGCGCTTGGAAAAAAAGCATGACCATAACAGGAATTCCCTATTTTTGCAGTTGAAACCTCAGCACGCTTTGCCTTCGCCTGTGTTTTGTTAAAGAGATAAAGAGATAAAGAGGTTTCTCTGTATGGGTTCGCCCACAACTTGCTTCGCATCGGAAGGATTCCTATCGGCTGAAGCCGCGGAACTTCCTCATTGCACCTGCCGGACATTTGCTATGCAAATGCGGCGTGTGCGCATTTAGGGCGGGCTAGTAGTAAAAGGAAAGGGTAGGATCGTATGGAAAATAATAAGAGCGGAGCTATGGTGGATACGGCGCATTTAGGATTAAAAAAGAGAAAATTGAGTGTAGCCACCATAGTTTTTATGATTTACTGCTTATGCTCGGGCGGTGCGTTCGGTATAGAAGAAATGGTGTCCTGGGCCGGACCCGGTTTAACGTTGATCATGCTGATCGTTCTTCCATTTGTATGGGGCATCCCTCTCGGACTTGTTGCCTCTGAGCTGGGTTCGGCAAGGCCCCAGGAGGGAGGATATTATAAATGGGTCCAGGAGGCACTGGGAGAGTTCTGGGGTTTTCAAGCCGGCTGGTGGAGGACTGTATCGGTATACATAGACAATACGCTATACGTGATCCTTGCTGCCGGTTACATTTCCATGGTATGGGATGTGGGACCCGTCGGATTATTTTTAATCAAAGCGGCAATTATCTTTATCTTTACCTATATCAATCTAAGAGGGCTCGGCGATATCGGTCTTGCCAGCACGATCTTTTCCATCCTGGTAATGGTCGCGTTTGCCATGGTCACTGTCGTCGGCTTTCTGAACTGGAACCAAAGCCCTTTTCTTCCCATAACGGCCCACGGCGAGATCATGGGCTTTGCAGGTCTGGGCTTTAGTGACTGGATATACTATATTGGTACGGGGATCGCTATCGGCATGTGGATGTATTCCGGATATGAGTCCATGTCCACCGTTGCAGGAGAGGTCGAGAACCCGCAGGTGATCCCGAAAGCTACCCTTATTTCTGTGCCACTGATCATGGCTACCTATATTCTCCCCACTTTAGCCGGAGTTGCATCCATAGGCCAGTGGGACAGCTGGAGTACCGTGGGGGTTGATTCCGTGGGATATATCACGGTGCTTTCCCAGTTCCTGCATCCGGGATTTGCCATGTTCATGGTGGTCATCGCGGTAATTTCCAACATATCGGTCTACAATACCTACATCGCATCCGGCTCCAGAGGCTTTTTCTGCCTGGCAGAGGACTATCTTGCGCCACCGGTGCTGGTAAAGGTAGATAAAAAGCACGGCATCCCATACATTTCCGTTCTAAGCGTGGCAATCGTAAATCTGGTTTTATGCAACTTCGCATTCACCGTTGTCGTCGTAATTGATGTATTTCTATTCGTATCCGCATACGTGCTGATTTATATTTCCGCAATGATATTGAGAAAGAAGATCCCGGATGAAGAAAGACCGTTCAAAATTCCTGGCGGTTACGGATTCTTATGCCTTGTTTGCATCATGCCTATTTTGATCGCATTTTTAGGCTTTTTCATCAACGGCACCGACTATTTTATCGGAGGGATGATCGGAATCGTTTCCGGGCCGATTTTCTACTTCATCTGGAAACGAAAATACGGCGGATTGGCAAAAAAAAGTGAGACGGAGTTTCCCGTCAATCAACATACCGGTCTTGCCATCGGTGATTTATACCGCATGGTGATCATATTCTTCTGGTTGGGATTCATGGGCGTCATTGCATCTATATTTCTACCCTGGTTTGAAGGCAGTTGGGGAAATGACTGGTATTATGAAGTCTATGGAGTGGAGGGGATTTTTGATACCTTCCTCTTTATGATCAAGATCGGAACAGTGATCGCCTTTCTCATAGGGATCGTCATGTACTTTGCGGCGAAGAAGCTGGAGCCGAAGCAGGAAAAGAAAGAGAGGATTGCTGTATGATGATGCAGACCCAGGTATTGAGCCCAGAAGAGAAGAAAATGATCCATGAGGAGTCGATCCGCATTCTGGAGGAAGTTGGAATCAAATTCCCCAGTGAGCGTGCCCTTGACATTCTGGAAAAGGGTGGAGCAGTAATAGACCGGGAGAAGCAGGTGGCTTATCTATCGAGACAGATGGTGGATGCGGCTTTGAAGGTTGCCCCGAAGGAAATCACCCTGGCAGCCAGAAACGAGGCCTATGATTTCAGAATGCCATCCACTTTTACCGGTTACCATATGGACGGCTGCGGAATGAATATGGTAGACCTGGAAACAGGTGAGAGACGGTCGTCGGTTCTTCAGGATCTCGCAGATTCCGCAAGGGTTTTTGATGAGATGGAGCTGGGATATATCTATTGGCCTCCCGTGTCGCCCCTGGATGTGCCCGGCCAGGCCAGAAGCATTGCGGCAACGGCTACGGGATTGATCAACACAAGTAAGCATATTCAGGATGAAATGAAAACGGCAAAGGAGATCCCTTATGTGATGGAATTGCTCAAAGCTGTTTTGGGCGATGATAAGCTGAGGGTCGGCAGAGACATCTACTCGGTGGTATACTGCACGGTTTCGCCTCTATGCCATGACACTGATATGCTGGAGGCTAATCTTGAGTTATGTAAATATAAGGTACCTGTTGTCGCTTTGCCAATGCCGGCAGCCGCGACGACGGGGCCGGCAAGCCTGTATTCCAACGTAGCGCTGTCCAATGCGGAGACGCTGTCGGTTCTGGTTATGTTTGAACTGACGGAGCCCGGAGTGCCGATCATTTACGCTTCCTCTCTCGGCATCGCCAATCCCCGGAACGGGCTGTTCCAGTTTGGTATGCCGGAAACGATCATTCAATTGGTGGCAATCATTGAGATGGGAAAGTATTATGATCTTCCGACGACCATAGCCGGCTGCGCAACGGACGCGAAAGGATACGGCGGGCAGGCGATGATGGAGAAGATGGCGACCAATCTGCCGCTTATCCTGGCGAAGCCGGATACCCTCGTGGGTTTTGGTATGTATGAATGCAGCACGACCTTATCCTTGAGCCAGATCATCATCGATCATGAAGTAGCACGATATTGTAAAAGGCTTTGTGAAGGAATGAACATCGCACCGGAAACGGACTTCTTTGAAGATATTAAAAGTGTGGGACAGGGCGGACATTACCTGAAACAAAAAAGTACACGTGCTGCCGTCCGGTCAAAGGAGTTCTATCAGCAGGAGCTTTTAGATAAGGGCTCCTATGACGAATGGGTATCAATGGGAAGCAGGGACATGAACACCATTGCCAGAGAAAATGCACTGCAGATTCTGGAAGCCGAACAGAAGGCTCCGCTGTCGAAAGATGTGGAAAAGGTGCTCAAAGAGATTGTGGAGGAAGCCAGCATCAAACTGGCGGAGTAGAAGACAATGAATAGGCCTCATATCCGAAGTGAAATTCTGGTATGAGGCTTATTCATTTTTACCCGGCGAACAATCTAAGGTGTGGACATACCGATACTTCCAATGGTATTATAGAAGGGTAAAAAATGAACAAACAGGGGAGTCGAATGAGCAGGGATAAGAAGGCAGAAAAGACCATAACGGTAATCGGAGGTGGCCCATCGGGGATGGCAGCCGCGATTTCCGCTGCCGCGCAAGGCGCAAAGGTCAGATTATTCGAGAAGAATGATATTTTGGGACGCAAGCTGCTGGCGACAGGAAACGGACGATGCAATCTAACCAATACGAATTGCCGGGATGCGGAGGAAATCCTCCGCTTCTTTACGGAGCTTGGTCTGCTGACCAGAGAAGAGTCAGAAGGCAGAGTATATCCATATTCCGAGCAAGCCACTGCAGTACAGGAAGTGTTAATCAGCGAGCTGCGCAATCGGAAGGTTGAAATCCTTTGCGGCCGTGAGGTTCAGGCGATTGAAAGAGCGGACTCTGGGTTTCGGATTCATTTAAACAAGGATAGACTTTTGTCCGACGCGGTGATCCTTGCGACCGGAGGAAAAGCGGGTCCGCAGTACGGCTCCACGGGAGATGGTTATCGGTTTTCGAAAGAACTCGGTCATACCATCGTAAGGCCAATGCCGTCACTGGTGCAGATGGTATCAGATCAATTGTTTTTCAAGGCGTTAAAGGGCGTCAGGGCCAAAGGACAGGTTGCGTTACTGCGGAAGAACCATGTGGTGGACGTTGAGGTCGGTGAATTACAATTTACCGAGGATGGTCTCTCAGGAATCTGTATTTTTAATTTGAGCAAGGAATATGTGCGCGGGGACATAATAAGAATAGATTTCCTCCCGGAATATCATCATGGGAGCTTGGAAGACATTTTGATCAATCGGGCAGCCACACTGAAAAGCAGAAGTCTGTCTGAATTTTTGAATGGAATGCTTCATAAAAAACTGATTCCGGTGTTATTGGCGGAGCTTTCACTGAATGAAAAAAGAACTGTATCAGAATTGAAACAGGAGGATGTAGCAGCAATGGTTCAGCTCCTGAAGGGATGGAATATTCCAATCACAGGAACAAAAGGCTGGAAGGAAGCCCAGGTAACGGCCGGAGGAATCGATCTGGCGGAGGTGGACTTACACACCATGGAGTCAGTGCTGGTGCCAAACCTATATTTTGCCGGTGAGCTTCTGAATGTGGATGAAAAGTGCGGAGGTTATAATCTACATTGGGCATGGACCTCCGGGAGAGTTGCCGGGGAGTCCGCTGCTATGGCATAAGGAGAAGGCATGCTAAGAATTCATGAAATAAAACGAAAGATCGGGGAGGAAATGGATGTCATTCCTCGGCGTATCATAAAAAAACTAAATACAAAAGAACTAGATATCGATACGTATCAATTGATCAAAGAATCTGTTGATGCAAGAAACAAGGCGGAGATCAAGCTCGTATATTCCGTGGATTTTGTTCCTTCTTTGCCCGGCAAAAAAGCTGAAGATACGGAAGCCTTCTTGCTTGATAAATGCAAGGGCATGAAACTGGAAAAATCACCGGATATGGGGTATCATTCCATTCCTTCAGGGCAGGAGGAAATGAAGCATCGCCCCGTCATAGCAGGCTTCGGTCCCTGTGGTATGTTTGCGGGTTTGATCCTGTCGGAATTGGGCTATCAACCGATTATCATAGAAAGAGGAAAAGCCATCCCAGAGCGAGTCCGGGATGTTGACCGCTTTTGGGAAAAGGGGATTCTGGATCAGGAATCCAATGTTCAATTTGGCGAAGGCGGGGCAGGTTTGTTTTCCGACGGAAAACTGACAACCCAGATAAAAGATCCAAGAGTTCGAAAGGTTCTAGAGGAGTTTGTAGAAGCCGGCGGGGAGCAGGAACTACTATATAAGCAAAAACCCCATATCGGGACGGATGTTCTGAGGCGAATCGTATTGAGCATCAGAAGGAAGATTGTCGAAAACGGCGGAGAAATCCTGTTTCAGAGCAAGTTGTCTGACTTGATCCTTTCGGAAAATGACGGAATCAAAAAAATCCAGGGAATTCTCATCAATGGAGAAATAAAAATCGATACGGAGACTTTGATACTAGCCATCGGTCATAGTGCAAGGGATACCTTCCGAAGGCTCAACGAAACGGGCGTTGCAATGACACAGAAGCCTTTTTCCATCGGGGTCAGGATAGAGCACCCCCAAGAACTGATTAATGAAGCACAGTATGGAGAATACTGGAGCACCTTCGGATTAGGTGCAGCGGATTACAAGCTGTCCCATCATTGTGAAAACGGGCGGGGAGTATACACCTTCTGCATGTGCCCTGGCGGTTATGTCATCGGAGCGGCCTCCCAAGAAGGTTGTGTAGTGACCAACGGCATGAGCTATCATGATAGGGGGTCATCCCTTGCCAACAGCGCGCTTTTAGTGGATGTACGGACAGAGGACTTCCTCGATGAATCTCCCCTAGCAGGAATAGATTTTCAGGAGAAATATGAGAGACTGGCTTATCAAGCAGGTGGCAGCAATTACAATGCTCCGACCCAAATGCTGAGGGATTTTATGAGGAAGACCCAGTCCACGGCATATCACGAGCCCGACGAAACGCCTGCGGAAGCAGACCTTCGTTCTTCATTGATACCTACCTATCAGCCAGGTGTGACATGGACAGATCTTTCCAAGTGCCTGCCCAGCTTTGCTGTAGAGGCTATGCAGGAAGCAATTCCAAAGCTTGGAAGAAAAATACGGGGCTTTGACATGGAGGAAGCTGTGATGACGGGAGTGGAAACGAGAAGTTCTTCACCGGTCAGGATTACCAGAGATCAAAATCTGATGAGTAATCTGGAAGGTCTGTATCCGGCGGGAGAGGGAGCAGGCTATGCCGGAGGAATCATGTCCGCAGCTGTGGATGGGATAAAGATTGCGGAAGAAATCATTAAGAAATATAAGGGGTTCAGATAGAGTTTGAATGGAGTATAGTTTTATTTAATCAAAAAGGAGTAAGAAAATGCTAGAGAAAGGTTATATTCAGGTGTACACCGGAAACGGGAAGGGGAAAACCACTGCAGCGCTTGGCATCACCCTCAGAACCATTTGCGCAGGAAATAAGGTGTTTTTTGGACAATTTATGAAAGGACAGAATTACAGCGAGAAAAAAGCGTGTCAGCTTCTCGCAGGACTCACCATGGAACAATTCGGAGGAGTATGCTTTGTCAACGGCACACCCACGGAGAAGGATATTTCTGATGCTAAAGCAGGGCTTGAGAAGATGAGGACAGTGTTAACCTCGGGAGAATATGATCTGGTCGTATTTGATGAAATCAACACCGCCTTGTTCTTTCAGCTTCTAACAATAGATGAGTTTATTGCAGTATTGGATTTAAAGCCGGAGAAAACTGAGGTGATTTTGACGGGGCGCTATGCACCACAGGAGATCATCGACCGTGCCGATCTTTGCACAGAAATGAAAGAAATCAAACATTACTACAATGCAGGAGTTGATGCAAGAGTAGGAATTGAAAACTAGGAAGTCATTGCAAGAGTAGGAATTGAAAACGAGAAAGGACTTTTACCGTGAGAAAAACGATCATTGCTAAAATTTTATACTATGTACTTTGCCTAGGGCTTATTCTCGGAATGACAGAAGTCTCCTATGGGGCAGAGAGCAAACCGGCAGCATTGAAGGATACGGTTGCTGTCAAAGAGTTGTACCGTCTGGATAGCGATGGGAACTATAGCGAATTTATCAACTATGTACACGGCTATTCGCTCAAGGTAGATCAGATGCTACAGGTGGATATGGGATATTCCGGAGTCTGTGCTGTGCTGGAAAACGATCATAAGAGAATTGAGATCTATAAGGAAAGCCTACCTTCAAATGTCAGTCAGCAGGCCTATATCAATTATTCCAATCAATTTCTGGCAAATACCGCCGATCATATAAAAGAGTATGAAACACGAACTACGATTAACGGAAGAGCGGTACATATCCTCCAATGGTCCAGACAGAAGCTGAGCCGTGTTGAGAACGACAAGAATTATTATGTTTCTCTGGAAATCCTGTCGGGATCCCAAGAAGTCTACACAATATTTGTGAAATCCGACAAACCGTTTTATCAGACAGGAGGTTATCACTATCTGTTGGATAACTTCAAGACCTTTGCTCCGACGAAATCGGCGTATATGAGAAAGTCGCAGGAAGTTTCCATAGAAACCAGAGGATGGAATCAGGAAACACAGGATTTTTATCTGCAGTACTTCAGCCCCGATAGCAAGCTGCAATGGGGACTCTTTGAGCCGAAAGCACCGGATGATTTCACACAGATGAATTATTTGGAAAAAGAGATGGAGTATTCGTTTCCGATCCTGCTGAACTATACCCATTTTAACAATACATATAAACATCCGAATCTGGAATATCGGCTGCAAAACGCATACAAGAATAACAAGACCTTGGAACTGACGCTGCAGACTGCCTGGAAACAGCCGGGAGAAGGGAATATGGTCTACGATGTGCTGGACGGAGATTACGATGAGTTTTTGAAAGACTATGCGCAAACCGTCAGCGATTTCGATCATCCGGTGCTGTTCCGTTTGGGTAATGAAATGAACGGAGACTGGTGCCCTTATTCCAGCTACAACACCTCCAAGGATACGGAGGTATTCAAGGAGTTCTATCGGTATATCTATCAGGTGTTTTCGGATGCCGGTGCGGATAATGTAATCTGGATATGGAATCCCAACGGGAAATCATTCCCTGATTTTCAGTGGAATCATGAGGTAATGTATTATCCCGGTGACGAGTATGTTGACATAGTCGGCCTCACCGCATACAATACGGGTACTTATTATTCCGGTGAAAAATGGACCGAATTTGCGGAGCTGTATGATTCGCTTTATGCTGAATACCAGAAGCGTTATAGCCAGCCGATGATGATCACCGAATTTGCTTCCAGTAGTGTTGGCGGTGATAAAAGCCAGTGGATCAGGAATATGTTTGCCCATATCAAATCCTATCCCGATATCAAGATAGCCATCTGGTGGGACGGCTGTGACTGGGATGCCAACGGGAATGTGGCAAGACCTTATTTCATCGATGAAACGCCTGAGATCATTAAGATTTTTAAGGAATTGCTTAACGAGAGAGATCTGTTCTGGGATGTATACGCATAATGATTAAATCATAATAATAATAACATATCTGCTTTTGGTGAGATACATTATTTTGGGAAGGGAGACTTGCTCTATGGTAAAAAAAATATCATTCCTCGTTCTTTTGTCAGCATGTATGCTGATCTTCATGACAGGATGTATTCCGGGAGACGGTACTTATACGACATCTGATCCGGCAGGATTTTTCTGGGGTATCTGGCATGGCTGGATTGCACCGATCTCCTTGATCATTGGCCTGTTTGACCATAACATTCGGGTATATGAAACGATGAATAGCGGCTGGTGGTATGACCTAGGCTTTTATATTGCGATTATCAGCGGCTTTGGTGGACTGTCCTTGACCAGAAAAAGAAAGAAAAAGGAGGGTTGATATGCATGAAGGGAAAGATTTAAAAGTTGGGATCGGGTTTGCAACTGGAAGAAAGAGTTTTCAGAAAGCACTAAGAACCAATATACACAACTGGAAGGAATTCGGTTTGGTTGATAACGATCAAATCAGTTTAAATCTCTTTGTTGCATATGATCTTAAATACAATAAAACCATAGTATCGGATTATACCAATGTACCCATGGAACTGGCCGATCAGCTTGATAGCAGCACGTTTATCGGAAGCGCTTCAATGAAAGAAGAAATGGACTATCTGATTCGAGAAAACGTGATTGATTTGAATGAAACCGGTAAAATATTTGGGGTAGGGTATGCAGCAAAGCGTAATGCGCTGATGTACTACGCGATAAAAAACAGGATCGATTATTTGGTTTTTATAGACGATGATGAATACCCGATGGCAGTTACTAAAAAACATAAAACTGCACTTTGGGGAGGGCAGGATATTCTGTCAAATCATATAAAACATATTGCGCAAGCAGATATCACCCACGGGCATCACTGCGGCTATGTATCCCCTGTTCCTTACGTGGAATTTAATGACACGTTGAAGGAAGACGACTTTCGTATTTTTATTGAGGCGATCAGCAATGAAATCATTAACTGGGAGACCCTGAAAAGCATTATGGAAAACGGTGGAGCAACCTATGCAGATGTTGACGTATTGACGAGTGATAGCGCGACAGAGGTGGAGGAAGTCAATCACGCCAAATTTATTTCGGGTGCCAATCTATGTATTAACCTTAGAAATCCTAACCGGGTATTCCCATTTTATAATCCGCCGGGAGCGAGAGGCGAGGATACGTTTTTAAGTACCTGCCTAAGCGAACGGAAAGTATTACGCGTACCGTGCTACGCATTCCACGACGGCTTTTCCACCTACAAGGATCTCTTGGAAGGTGCACTCCCCATCCGATTGAAGTTCATCAAAGCTGATAATGAACATGTTACTACTCGGTTTTACAAGGCGTGTATCGGGTGGATTCGCTATAAGCCGTTACTGCTCTATATCACACAGCCGGATAGTTATGAGGAGAAAATAAAAAAGATGCGGGAGCAGCTTTATGAGACTTTGCCAAAGGTCTGTAAATACTTTAATGAACCGGATTTTATTCATGTTGCAGCTGAAATGGAGAAGTATCATAAAAATGTTAAAAGGCATTATGCTGAATTTATTGAAACGCAGCGTATTTGGGCAAAAATAATGGAGCACTTTGCAAAACGAATTTAATTGGAGGCCGTTATTTCAATATAAAATAAAATAAAATCTTAGACCCCCGAAATCACCTTCGGGGGTCTTATTATAAACACTGCAGGTTTCGTTTTATGCAGGGTTGTTATCAACAGCTAAAGCACTTAAGGTCGCATTGTTGACGGTTAATCCAGGTGTTATATCGATGATTGAGTTGGTCGAGAGATGCACAGAATAGGTGTATAGGCCGGCAGCAACGTTATTGTCAAAGAATTGGAAGCCAAAAGCCTCTGCCTCAAGAACAGTAACCAGGGTAGAGAACGTGTAAGTCGAACCGACGTTTACAGGAGCGCCGCCGTTAAGGCTTCTTGTTAGTTCAAAGTTCAAGGTTACGGATATCCCGACAGGTAAACTGATAATGCTGCTGAACGTTAATAATACAGCAGGATCGGTCATTCCGTTCGTGTCAATTGTAACATCAACAACATTAATTGGGTCTGCTAATAAAGTCGTAATAATCGGGAGCGGACCGGCTCCGCCTGTTGAAGCATTTAATTGTACTACTTTCCTCGGCCGCGGGCAATTCCCGCCTGCAATTGGTGAGCCATAACAATAGTTATACATTTTTCTCTTCCTTTATTTTAAATTTAGGATATTGAATCATAAAAGTTTCCCATCTAGAGCCTTTATGATTTTAACCCCTTCGATATATGATATGAAAAAAAGCAATTTCTGCTTCCTCTCCGACTATTAAAAAAAAAGAAATGCCCTTCTGGGCATTTCTGGAACACACCATCTCGGTGTGTTTTTTGCTGTTAACGGAGAAGCAGACTGTGGCCGGTCATTTCCGCTGGCTTATCGATCCCCATCAAATCTAGAAGGGTAGGGGCTACATCGGCTAGAATTCCTCCCTCTGAAAGGGCAATGGGATCCTTTGATATGACGAGAAGAGGGACCGGATTCAGAGAATGAGCAGTAATCGTATTTCCTGAATCATCTGCCATACAATCTGCATTGCCATGATCTGCCGTTAAAAGTACCTGTCCATCCAGTGCTAATACGGCGTCGATCACATGTGGAATGCATTCATCAAGGGCTTCGATTGCCTTCACTGTCGCAGGAATACTGCCGGTATGGCCTACCATGTCAGGATTTGCGAAATTTAGTACGATCACATCGTAGTAATTTTCTTTTATCATTTCTATCACTTTTTCCGTAACGAGATATGCGCTCATTTCCGGCTGCAGATCGTAGGTTGCCACCTTTGGAGAAGGAATCAGGATGCGTTCCTCTCCATTGTTCGGTGCTTCCACACCGCCGTTGAAGAAGAACGTCACATGGGCATATTTTTCTGTCTCTGCGATTCGGAGCTGCTTCAGCTCCAACTGAGATAGATACTCACCTAATGTATTTTTCAGGGATTGCGGCGGGAATGCGACATGAACGTTGGGCATTTCCGCATCATACTGGGTCAAGCATACATAGCACAGATTGGATATCACCTTTGTTCTATTAAACCCGTTGAATTTCGGATCCACAAAGCATCTTGTGATTTCTCTTGATCTGTCTGGTCTGAAATTGAACATGATAATGGAATCGTTATCCTGAACGGTGATCGCTTCTCCGTTCTCCTTGCAGATGAGGGTCGGAAGGACGAACTCATCATTTTCACCTTTTTCATAGGAATTTTCCAGCGCAGCAGCAGCACTTCCCGCCTTTTCTCCAACTCCAAGGGTCATTGCATCATAGAATTTCTGTACCCGTTCCCACCGATTATCTCGATCCATACCGTAATACCTGCCGGAAATCAATACGATTTGACCAAGGCCTGCATGGATAAGGTATTCTTCCAGCAGTGCAAAGTAAGTTCCGGCACTTCGGGGAGGGACGTCTCTTCCGTCGAGCAGTGCGTGGATATACAGATTTTTGACTCCTTTTTCCTTTGCCATGTCAACTAAGGCATAAAGGTGAGTTAAATGACTGTGAACGCCGCCGTCGGAGACCAGTCCAAGCAAATGCAGTGCAGAATTATTGATCACCGCATGCTCCATCGCAGTTTCCAAGGCTGTATTATGAAAGAACAAACCTTCTTTGATTTCCTTCGTGATTTTCGTGAGTTCCTGATAAACGACACGCCCGGCTCCCATATTAAGGTGACCGACCTCCGAATTACCCATCTGCCCCTCCGGCAGGCCTACGTCCATACCGCTGGCACCGATAGTGGTGTTGGGATACCGGTTGAAAAGCGCATCGATATTTTTTTTATTCGCTTGATTTATCGCATTCCCATGACATTCTGAACTTATGCCGTAACCGTCAAGGATCATTAATAGATTTGGTTTCACTCTTAACTTCATAAAAATCTCCTTAATACTTCGCCAACACTTCTTCATGAAGTGATACTTATGTATTATATCAAAATTAAAAAATAAAATATATAGCATGGATAAAAATTTTGGTATAATAGAATGGAGTCAAAAAACGAAGGCATGTTTTGGAGGGGTTATGAGTAAAAAAACATTTTTAAGGGGAGCAGCAGTTTTAGGGGTTGCAGGATTACTTGTGCAGGTAATGGGGGCAATCTTCAGAATTCCTCTCGGTAATATCATAGGGGATGAGGGTATGGGTTATTATCAGACTGCATATCCGATTTACGTCTTTCTTCTGGTCTTTTCCACAAATGGCGCACCAGCGGCTATCTCAAAGATGACCTCCGAGCGGGTTGCCTTGGGACACTACTCTGAGGCTCACCGAGTCTTTAAACTTTCCTTTATTCTCATGTTCGCATTAGGCATTGTTGCCTCATCTATATTTTTCTTTGGCGCGGAATTCATCGTTAATGCTTTAAAGAATCCTGGGGCCTATTATGCAATGGTCATGATCGCGCCTGCATTGCTTTTCGTACCCCTCATGGCTGTCTTTCGTGGATATTTTCAAGGCCTGCAGCAAATGGAACCGACTGCGGTATCACAGCTCGTGGAACAAGCCGTCAGAGTAGCCATCGGATTGACTCTGGCTGTCATTCTGGTTCCCAAGGGAATTGAGTATGCCGCTGCCGGCGCAACGATCGGGACAAGCATCGGTCCAATCGCTGGGGTGGTCATGCTGGTAATCATCTATTATATGAGGAGAAAGAAACTTCATCAGGAAATTGAAAAGAATCAGGGGGTCGAGAAGGAGCGGGCAGGAAAAATTCTGGGAACGCTTGCAGCCATCGCAATCCCTATAACCATTGGGGTATCCATTATGCCCATTATGAATATTGTCGACGTAGCTATAGTGATGCGTCGGCTGCAGGATATCGGCTTCAGCCCGGAAAATGCAAATGCACTTTATGGACAGTTGACCGGCATGGCCGGGCCTGTGATCAATGTCCCAATGGCTCTGGCCTTAAGTATCGCGCTGAGCATCGTTCCGGCGATTGCGGCGGCAAATAGTGTCGGAGATATGGATTTTCTGAACATGAACGTACGCCTCGGTCTGCGTACGGCAATGATTATTGGTGTACCTTGTACCTTTGGACTTATGGCATTGGCAGAACCCATCATGCTTTTAATTTATCCGATGCAGGCGGAAAGCGCATCCAGCGCTGCGCCTTGCCTCTTTATTCTTTCCATAGGGATCATATTCCTATGCGTTGCACAAACAATGGCGGGTATCCTCCAGGGACTGGGGCGGCCTTATATCGCGGTTGTCTCTCTGGGCATTGGGGTTGTTGTGAAGGCTGTCTCAACGTTTATCTTAACAGGTATGCCGGGGCTTGATGTACAGGGTGCAGCCATTGGTAGCTCACTGGCTTTTGGCGTGATCGGAGTCCTTAACTTTATGGCAGTCAAGAAGTATACGGGAACAAAGTTCGATGCCAAATTATCTGTTTGGAAGCCATTGTTTTCAGGGATCGTAATGAGCATCGTCGTTTTGGTGATATATTATCTATGCAGAAATATCATCGGGAATAGTTTGTCAACGGCGTTGGCTATCTGCCTTGGGGCTGCTGTTTACGGGATCATGCTTCTGAGGACGAAAGCCATCGAAGCCCGTGAAATTAAGCTTTTTCCAAAAGGGGAAAAGCTTGAACGACTTTTAACGAAATTGAAATTGATCTAAATTACAGCAGCAGGTGAAAAAATGAAATGGACAAAAGAACAACAGGAAGCAATCGAGATCAGAAGCAAGAATATCCTCGTTTCTGCGGCGGCAGGCTCGGGAAAAACGGCAGTTCTTGTTGAGAGAATCAAGCAGCTGATTCTTCTGGACCAGGTTCCCCTTGATCATATGCTGATTGTGACCTTCAGCAATGCCGCAGCATCGGAGATGCGAGAAAAGATTGTTACAGCGATCTCAAAGGAATTGGATGAATCGACAAAGAATACAGCCTTTCTGAGAGAGCAGCTCAATCTGATTCATCGAGCCAACATTAGCACCTTTCATGCATTTTCCATGGAGGTGATCCGACGTTATTTCTATCTCCTCGATATCGAACCCAATTTTAAAATATGTGATGAAGCTCAGAAAACAATCCTGCAAGCAGATGCGATGGAACAGTTGTTCAGCAACCTGTTCGAATCCTGCAATCAGGATTTCATTGACTTTCTGAGCAAATTTGCCATGACCAAAAATGATAACGCAGTTAAGGAAATGATCTATGAGGCACACAACTTTATCCAGAGCATACCGGATTCTTTTCTATGGCTCAGAGCGCGGGCAGAAGAGCTCGCCGGTTCAAAGGAAGCCTTTGAGAAAAGCGAGGCATTTCGCGAGATAAACGGCGAAATAAATAGAAACCTTGTTCTGGCGGAGCGTTGTTTTGCAAAAGTGGGGGAGATGCTGGAGGACAAGGGTATCTCTAGTCTGGCAGCAAAATGGAAGCTTGAAAGCGAAACCCTGGAGGGCCTAAGGTACGGCCATGAAACCTTACCATTTGACGAATTTGGCAGCTTGATCTCCGAAGTGAAATTCCAGACTTACACTGCTTCGAAAGAGGAAAAGGAAATCTATGAGGAAGTAAAGGAAGCCGTCTCTTCCCTTCGGGATCAGGGGAAGGCTATCATCAGGAAGCTGATGGCCCAATATTTCTCCAGACCGATCTCGTCTTACACAGAAGATATGAACAGAACCTATCCGGATGGGTTGTACCTCTGCACGTTGGTTGAAGAATTCGACAAGCTTTACAAGGAGCGGAAGCAAAATAAAGGATTGATCGATTTTAGTGATATCGAGCATTATGCCTTGGCTGTGCTTTCCAGAGAAGAGGCAGCGGCAGAGTACCGAAAAAAATTCGACTATATCTTCATTGATGAATATCAGGACAGCAATATCGTTCAGGAAACACTGATTGGAAAAATAAAGAGAACGAATAATCTCTTTATGGTAGGTGACGTCAAACAGAGTATCTATAAGTTTCGACTGGCGGAGCCTGAAATTTTCATTGCCAAATATGAGGCCTTTCAACAGAATAAGATGGAAGAAGATATCAAGCTGGACCTGAATAAAAATTTCAGAAGTAAAGGCCGTATTATCACCGCTGTCAATGATATTTTTAGCCAGATTATGACGAAGGATCTTTCCGGTCTGGAATATGATGAAGCTGCCGCACTCTACCAAGGTCAGCCCTATGAAGGAGAGCTGGATTATCCCGTCGAACTGCAGATCGTCGATGACATGCAGCTAGACGGCTTAATCCTAGACGATGAAATCAAGGAGATGAAAAAAGCTGAAATTGAAGCATACGCTGCTGCACAGCTTATCCGGGAATCAAAGGGCCGAATGATTTATGACGGAAAAAGAGGAATGGAACGGCCCATCACCAACAAGGATATCGTGATTCTGCTACGCAGTGCGAAAGGGTATGCAGAGATCTATTATGAAGCATTAATGAAAGAAGGGATTCCGGCGTTCATGGACACGAGTGACGGCTATTTTGATACACTGGAAGTCGAGATTTTTTTAAACCTTCTCCGCATCATCGATAACCGGAAACAAGATATCCCATTGCTTAGCATTTTACGTTCCCCAATGTTCGGGTATACGATGGAGGAACTGATTCAAATAAGGATTCACAGGAAAGAGGGGACCTTTTATCAGACCTTCAGGGAATATGCTGAGGAGGGAAAAGATGAATCTCTACAGAGGAAGTGTGCAGCCGCCCTTACTCAAATCGGTAAATGGAAGAAAGAAGCACCGCTGATGCCCCTTGAAGATTTCCTATGGATGCTGATCCGTGAAACGGGATATTATGAATATATCGGCGGGATTCCCGGAGGGAGCCAGCGTCAGGCAAATCTAAGAGCACTGGTGGATAAGGCAGTGCAGTTTCAGAGTAGTCAGATGAAGGGACTTTTCGGTTTCATCAAATATATTGAAGCCATTAAGAAAAGGAACGTGCCTATGGGACAGGTGAAGCTGTTGGGTGAAAACGATGATGTAGTCAGGATCATGACGATTCATAAAAGCAAAGGGCTTGAGTTTCCGTTGGTTCTGGTAGGAGGGTTGGGGAAACGCTTCAATCGGGACAGCGACACCTATCAGGTCAGCCTTCATAAGGACATTGGTTTTGGAATCCGGTTCGTGGATCAGGAGAACTCCTGCTATAAAAAAACCATCATACAGACAGCCATCGATCAGAAAAAGAGAAGGGAAAGTATGGCGGAGGAGCTTCGGATTCTATATGTTGCATTTACTAGGGCAATGGACAAGCTTATTCTTCTGGGGACCATGAAGGATATTGATGCTGCCATGGAAGCCTGTTCCATCCGGGGCTGCAGTGATTTTTCCGGTGCAAGATCCTATCTTGATTTTCTGATACCGGCATTGGAGCATACGAATATCATTTATCGGAAATCAAACCGAGGAGATATCAACTATCGAAAAGAGAAAACGGAGCGAAAGAAAAATGATATCCGCCGGCTGATCCTTGGGGGAGCATGGGGGGATGCAGGCAGAGAAGATTTAAAACGGGAAATTCAAAAACGCCTTGGCTATGAATATAGCCATCCGGAAGCCCTTCAGTTGAAATCAAAGTTTTCTGTTTCCGAACTGAGCAGGCTGGCAAAAGTGCAAGGTGAGGAGCAGAATCCTGCGCAGAAGAAAGCCCGTGAATGGGAAGGGAAGGCTGTTACCGTCTTGGATACACCGAAGTATACTAGGCAAGGGAACAGATTTACAGGAGCTGAAAAGGGCACCATTTTACATAAGGTAATGGAACAGCTTGACTTCAGCCAAATAGCAGTAATATGGAGCTTAAACGGCGGCAACGACAAGAAAAGAGAAGCCATAGCGGGAGTTGTGGAGGATCTGGTGGAGCGGGAAATCTTGACAGAGGAAGAAGCAAGCGTTGTATCCTATCAAAAGATCATCGGCTTCTTCGATTCTGAAATCGGCAAGCGGGCCTGCAGGGCAGAAAAGATTTACAAAGAAGTTTCCTTCAATATTAAGAAGAAGCTATCCGGTGAGACGATTATCGTTCAGGGAACCATTGACTGTTACTTTGAAGAGAGGGAGCGATACATCCTTCTAGACTATAAATCCAACTATGTCAGCGATGGAGAAGACGAGACGGAAATCAAGCACGTCACCGAGGGATACCGGACGCAATTAAGTTTATATAAAGAGGCGCTGGAGAAAATACGCGGTATCCGTGTGGAAGAGACGTATCTCTATTTGTTCAGCATCGGCAGAGGAATACGAATTGATTAAAAGAAAGAAAGCAGCCAAGGAACTGCTTTCTTTCGGGTTCACGATTAATTGGTTTGGGCTCTCTGCTTAGCATTGTCAAGATGTATTGATACGGCTGCAATTCCTGCGTCAACATCCTTGTTTTGAAAAGCCTCAAATATCGCACGGTGCTCCAGCAGAATGTCATCCAGATAACTTGCGGTATCGTTGAGGGAGGCTGGGCGACTTTGCTTGATATAGAGCTGGTAGGAGGAGAGGATGTGGTACAGCATTCTGTTATGTGATGCCTTGTAAATCAATTCATGAAAACTCATATTGATATTCATCATTTTATCTACATCCTTTTTCTGTGTGTAAAACTCCATAAATTCAAAAGCTTCCTCTAGTTTGCCATATTCTTCTTTGGTGATTCGTTCGATGGCCCACTTCACCGCCAGCACTTCATAGGATTTACGAAGCGCATACATATCCTGAATATCTTGCGTAGAAAAGCCAACCACGAAAGCGCCCCGATTGGGGATCGTTTCAATAAAACCCTCCAGTTCAAGCTGACGGAACGCTTCTCTCACCGGAGTACGGCTTACATTGTATTCATCGCAGATCTGCTGCTCGGTGAGTTTTTTTCCTTGCTGCAGCTTGCCTTGCAGGATGTCTTTTCTAAGACTTGAAAAAAGGTCTGTAGAGAGTGCCATAATAAATTCCTCATATTTTCGACAAAATATAATCTGCAAACTGAGCCCCTGTGGCTCCGTCGGATCTGCCGGTAATGGTTAGTTTTTTCTCCGTAACCGAGCATTCATCCAGTGCGGTAAACAGTTGATCCGCCTTTTCCTGATATCCGATATGGGACAGCAGCATGGCACCGGCTCTGATTACGCTGGAAGGATCAGCATAGATGTCTCTGCCTTCCTCCACCATGCGCGGTGCTGAGCCATGAATCGCTTCGAACATGGAATAATGCTTTCCAAGATTTGCGCTTCCTGCAGTACCGACACCCCCTTGAAACTCTGCCGCTTCATCGGTCAGGATGTCGCCGTAGAGGTTTGGAAGAATAAGGACCTCAAACTGACTCCGTCTCTTCTCATCGATGAGCTTGGCAGTCATAATATCGATATACCAGTCATCCGTTTCGATCTCAGGATACTCTTTCGCAACTTGCTTACAGACGTCCAGAAATTTACCGTCTGTCGTTTTTACAACATTGGCTTTTGTTACGATCGTAACTCTTTTCTTATTGTTGGCTCTTGCATACTCAAAAGCAAGTCTCGCAATTCTTTCCGTTCCGGGATTTGTTATGACACGGAAATCAAAGGCCAGATCGTCATTGATGTTGACACCTTGGCTTCCCAGTGCATAGAGGCATTCTGTATTTTCTCTGAAGAAGGTCCAATCGATTCCGAGTTCGGGAACCTTGACCGGTCTGACGTTAGCAAACAGATCAAGCTCCTTTCTCATGGCTACATTCGCACTTTCGACGTTGGCCCATTTGTCACCTTTTCTTGGCGTTGTGGTCGGACCCTTTAAGAGAACGTTGCACTTCCTGATTTCAGTCAGGACATCCTCGGGGATTGCTTTACCGGCAGCAGCACGGTTTTCAATGGTGCATCCGTTTATGACCTTGAATTCAACCTTTCCTGCCTTCATTTCGTCAGCCAGAAGCTGCTCCAGGACCCGGTGTGCCTGTGCGGTGATGGCTGGACCGATCCCGTCTCCTCCAATGACGCCGATGACAATTTTATCAAGAGCTTGATAATTGATAAATTCTGTATCCGTTTTCATTTTTTTCACTCTCGTAAGCTGCTGCGCTACGATCGCTTCAAATGCTTTCATATAATCCATAAAGTTACTCTGCCTTTCTATCTATTTTTAGTTATTACTTAAAACAGTTAATTTTTTACCGGGGCAATCGCTGAGATATAAGAAAATCGTTGAGTACTTTTGATGCAATATCTCCTGAGGCCGACCTGGATTTTTTGATATTGGCCTATCAAACCAATAATGTGTTCCGTCACATTTTGGTTTACAAAAAATCGGGAGGTAAGGGACGATATTGCCAAAAGTACGATCGATTTGCGTTAGCTCAGCTATTGCCTTTTATTTGATTGATTTTTCCTCCAGCCAGAATCATTTCCGTTTCCAGTTCGGTGAAATTGGCCAGCACCTTGTACTCTTTTCCTGAGTCGATATTCTTTACAATGATAGCCGAATTTTTCACTTGTTCCCGTGCTTGCTCAACTACCAGCCTCTGGCCGAGCTTGAAGTCGTCATAGTCTGCCAGATTTTCAAATACCAAAGGCAGAATTCCGCTGTTGATCAGATTGGAACGGTGAATACGGGCAAAGGACTTGGCAATTACAAATTTGATACCGAGATAAAGGGGCGCCAGTGCGGCATGCTCACGGCTAGAACCCTGTCCATAGTTTTCCCCGCCGATGATAATTCCTGTCTGTGCTTCCTTACAGCGTGCTGCAAAATCCTTATCGATTTTTTCAAAGCAGTAATTGGCAAGGTAAGGAATGTTGGAACGATAGGGCAGCAGCCTTGAATCCGACGGCATGATATCATCTGTGGTGATATTGTTTCCCGCTTGGAGCACAACGGTTCCAGTAACGGTATCGGATAATTTCGTGTTCTGAGGGAATGGCTTGATATTTGGCCCCATCTCAACGAAGGTATTCTCTTTATTCGCATCCTTTGGATAAACGATGAAATGATCGTTAAAATCAAAGGATTCCGGTTTGATCTCAGGGAGCGTATAGCCCGATTTTGATCCATCGGTCAATACTCCGGTAATGGCGGAAACGGCAGCCGTTTCCGGGCTTACCAGATAAACATCAGCATCCAGCGTTCCGCTTCTTCCTTTAAAGTTTCTGTTAAAGGTACGAAGAGAAACCGCTCCTGATTTTGGAGACTGACCCATACCGATACATGGACCGCAAGCATTTTCTATGATTCTAGCGCCGGCATTGATCATGGAAGCCAGCGCTCCATTTTCTGCTAGCTTACTTAAAATCCTGCTGGAACCCGGTGAAATCACTAGACTGACATCGGCGTTAATTTTTTTACCTTTCAAAATTTCCGCAACCTTCATCAAGTCGGTATAAGAAGAGTTGGTGCAGCTTCCGATTGCCACCTGATCCACTTTGATCGGGCCGATATTCTGAATTGAATCCACATTATCTGGGCTATGAGGCATGGCGGCGAGGGGAACCAAGCTGGATAAATCCACCTTCAGCACCTCATCGTATTCTGCATCTGCATCTGCAGACATCGGCACATAGTCCTTTTCTCTCCCTTGGGAAGCGAGGTACGCTCTTGTATTTTCATCGCTTGGGAAAAGAGATGTGGTTGCGCCAAGCTCCGCGCCCATATTGGTAATGGTCGCACGATCGGTAACGGATAAGGTTTTTACACCATCTCCTGCATATTCAACAATTTTACCTACTCCACCTTTAACAGTTAATTGCTGCAGGACAAATAAAATGACATCCTTAGCGGAAACCCAAGGCTTCAAGCTACCTGAAAGTTCCACCTTCAAAACCTTTGGAACGGCCAGGCTATAAGTGCCCTGTGCCATCGCAACAGCTACATCCAGACCACCCGCGCCGATTGCAATCATCCCAAGTCCTCCACCGGTAGGCGTGTGGCTGTCGGAGCCCAAAAGTGTTTTCCCAGGAACCCCGTAATTCTCTAATTGAAGCTGATGACAGATCCCGTTTCCCGGTTTGGAGAAGAGCACACCGTGACGTTTTGCAACGCTCTTGATAAATTCATGGTCGTCAGCATTTTCGAATCCTGTCTGTAGTGTATTGTGATCAATGTAGGCGACAGAGAGCTCTGTTTTTATCTGATCCACGTCCATGGCCTCCAACTGTAGGTATACCATGGTTCCTGTGGAATCCTGTGTGAGCGTCTGATCGATTTTAATTGTAATTTCATTCCCTGGAGCTAGAACGCCTTCCACGAGATGGTTTTCCAAGATTTTATAGGTTAATGTTTTTCCCATAAGATTTCCACTGCCTTTCCAATATCGTTCGTTTTTATTACCGTATTGTATACAATTATACAATCCGGCAGGAGGCAAGTCAAGCCTGATGAGCAGATTGATACGATAAAAAATGGGGGGCAATATTACGAGCAATTTTATTCGTTTTCGGGTGAATATCCATTGATAAAAGAGGTATAATACTATATAATGTAGCAGAAGATTGCAGAACAACAATATATGGGAGGCAAGGAATGAAAACAGTTATTAAAAGAGATGGGACTCAGGTCGGTTTTCAAAGCGGCAAAATAAAAACAGCCATTGAAAATGCCATGATGGAAACAAAAACAGGCGTGGATGTTCTTTTGGCCGGCGATATCGCAGCTGCCATTGAAAAGCAGGTGGAACGATCGGAACGTATGATCAAGGTGGAGGATCTTCAAGATTTGGTGGAAGATTTTCTCATGGCCAGCGAGAGGAAGGATGCTGCGAAGAAGTTCATCATTTATCGTTATGAGAGGGACAAGACCCGGGATGCACGGAAACGAAGAGACGGAAGACTGATCTCGGAGGAGTTCGTCAGTAAATATAAGCATACACCTTCTCCAATGAACCAACTCGGAAGCTTTGTCTATTACAGAACCTATTCCAGATGGGTTTCGGAGGAGATGAGAAGAGAATATTGGTGGGAGACCGTACGGCGCTCTGTTGAATACAATTGCAGCCTGATACCAACCTCCAAGGAAGAGGCGGAGCGGCTGTATAAGAATGTTTTTGAATTAAAGCAATTCTTATCCGGTAGAACCTTTTGGGTGGGTAGCACGGATGTATCGAAATATTACCCCATGTCAAACTATAACTGCTCTTTTCAGGTGATTGACAGCTTTGCCGCATTCCGAGATATCTTTTACCTGCTCATGGTAGGCTCCGGCGTCGGAGTCAGAGTGCTCATATCCGATGTTGCCAAGCTTCCGACCATCAGAACGGATATTGAGGTGATCCATGAATCCTATACTCCGATGCTGCGGACCTTGCGGCAGGACAGCACCGCTTTGGAATTCACCCATAACGATACGGTGAAGATCACTATAGGTGACAGCAAAGAGGGATGGGTTCAATCCATGGATTATTTTCTGAAAGTGTTCTATAGTGCGGAGTATCGAAAGATCAAAACGGTCATCCTGAATTACGATCATGTCAGATCGAAGGGTGAGAAGCTTCGAACCTTCGGGGGAACGGCCAGCGGCCATTCCAGTATGAAGAATATGTTTATTAAGATATACAAAGTCATTGAAAAAGCGAAGCATCGTTCCACCACAGCAAAGGTGAAGCTGCAACCCATCGACTGCATGGATATCGCCAACGTGATCGGAGAAAATGTCGTCGTAGGAGGCGTGCGCAGAACGGCAGAAATCGTTTTGATCGATCAGGATGACAAGGCTTGTATTCAGGCGAAGAGCGAGCTATATAAAAAGATCGATGAAAAATGGGTCATTGATACGGAGATTGCCCATCGCCAAATGAGCAACAATTCCATTTACTATACGAGAAAGCCCACCAGACCGGAGCTTCATTGGCATCTGCAGCAGATGCGGTACTCCGGAGAGCCTGGCTGGGTCAATGAGGAAGCCGGGGCCAAACGCCGTCCGAATTTCCAGGGGGTAAATCCCTGCGCAGAGATTTTATTGGACTCCAAAGGTCTCTGCAATCTAACAACAGTCAATGTGATGGCCTTTGTCAACGATGGCGTGCTGGATCATGCAGGCTTGATGGAAGCACAGAGATTGAGTACCAGAGCCGGATACCGCATGACCTGTACCGAGTTGGAAATCCCCGAATGGAATGCGGTACAGCAGAGGGATAAGCTCCTGGGCTGCTCCCTGACCGGATGGCAGGACATGGTGAACGCCCTAGCGCTCGACAGAGCGGGCCAGGAAAACATCCTGAGAGAATTGAAGGAGACCGCGAGAAAAGCTGCTGCAGAGTATGCACGAGAACTCGGACAGCAGGAACCACTGCTGATTACCACCATCAAGCCGGAAGGGACACTAAGTCTGCTGCCTGTTGTATCAAGCGGTGTTCACTTTAATCATGCACCATATTATATCCGCAGAGTAAGAATCAGCAGCGACGATCCTCTGACCAAAGTATGCGAGGAGCTGGGTTATCCTGTTTATCCTGAGGTGGGTCAGGATCCCGAAACTTGTATGACCAAGGTGGTGGAATTTCCGGTCAAGGCACCCGGTGAAGTGTTCAAATCCGATGTCAGCGCCATCGAACAATTAGAAATCTACAAGATGTTCATGACCCATTACGTGGAACATAATTGCTCCATAACCATCCATGTGAGGGATGACGAATGGGAAGACGTGGAGCAATGGGTTTGGGACAACTGGGAGGATACGGTAGCGCTTTCCTTCCTTTCCTTTGAAGATAATTTCTATGAGCTGCTGCCCTTTGAAGAGATCACGGAAGATGAATACCTGAGAAGGGTGAAAGAGATGAATCCTTTTGTGCCTTCTTTGATCTCGAAGTACGAAAAGGAAGAGACGGAATATGATATTGGCGACGAGGGCTGTGAAAGCGGCGTCTGCCCAATACGGTAATACAAAAATGGCAACAGCTCAGGGGCTGTTGCCATTTGTTTGGCTAAACAAAAATTGGCATAACACGGTGACCTACGGGGGACTCCAATTGATGTGCAATTTTTAAAAGCTTGTCGTCCTGGTCAGAGCATAGACAAAGACCATAGGGCATGCCGTCTTTATAAGTTCCGCAAGGCAAGGTAATCATAGGCAAACCTATATATTGCATGACATAATCATCCTGGCACATGATACAAACATCATAATCCTTTATGGTATCCAGCACCTCATTTTTAACTATTTCTCTGTCATGCAGCAACTGTGTATAAGTGAGTTCACTTAAATCCCCCTTCGTGCCTTCCTCAACCTCAAGGAAAATAGACTGGCCATATTTTAGCGCTCGGTCAGAATTTGAATTGTTGAATTCAATCAAATCTTTTAGGGAGTGAATGGGGTATCTGTCCGGTAAATTTGATAAGTACTTGTTAATGGAATATTTAAATTCATAGCGTTGAATTTTTACCAATTTATCTTTTGGGATATCCGGAAGAGTCATCGACCTTAGTTTCGTACCGGATTGTTCAAGTATTTTCAAAATAGTGTGTAATAATACATGTTCTTCTGTGCTCAAATGATTGATATTCGTCTGATTCACCCCGATTGTCATATCAGCGAGATTCAGATCATCTTCACTGATATCCTTATCGGTAAGTTCCGAGTAAATTATCGTTGCATCCATTACCGTACGAGCCATTGGACCTGGGGTGTCTAAAGTAAAGCTGACAGGAATGATTCCCTTTGTACTTAGTGTCCCATTTGAAGGACAAAAGCCAACAATGCCATTCTTAATACTCGGTGAAATAATAGAGCCAGACGTATCTGTTCCAAAGGAAGCCGCACAGAAATTAGCCGATACTGCTACTGCAGAACCGGTGCTGGAACCGGAAGGGTCTGCATTCTTTTGATATGGGGACTTAACCTGGCCTCCCCTGGAACTATATCCGGCCTTCATGCCATTCGACATTGAGTTTGAAAACTCAGTCATGTTTGTCTTGCCGATGATTACCACACCCTTTTGCCGGAGTTTTTTTACAATATCCGCATCCTTTGCAGCATAGGAATCAGCCAAAGCAAGTGATCCGGCTGATGTATGCATTCGGTCAGCCGTATCGAAGTTGTCTTTCAATAAAACAGGTACGCCATATAACCGACTATTAAATTTTGATTTGTCTCTCTCTAAATCCTCTGCAATTTCGAGTGCCTCCGGATTTACTTCTAAAACACTATTTAGTTTACCGGTTCCTTGATCATACAGAGAGATTCTGTCTAAATAAGCGGCAACCAATTCTCTTATTGAGATTTTCTTTTTATGATACATATCTTGTATTTGAAGTATTGTTAATTCATCAATTTTAAGCACGATCTGAACCTCTATCTTATCTTATCTTATCTTATCTTATCTTTTCTTATAGGAAAACATTTACTGCTTATTATCTATCATTTTATAAAACATATTCAAATTAATTCTTCCAATTGATTTATAATAGATTTTTGTCGTAAAAAAAATCAAATAGGAAATAATAAAACTGAGAAAGAGAGGTTGTAAAAGATGAAAAACAAAAAGATTTTTCTTATGCTTTTATTGGTTTTAACGCTTGTGATCTTTTCTGCGACTGCATGCAGCACCAATGAATCTCCCAATGTTCCCAACGCCACAGATAACGGAACCGGTGGCGGTAATGGCGGTGGAACCGTTACGGATAACGGAACCGGCGGCGGAGCAGGCGGTACAGGCGGTAATGGTGGCGGAACCGGAGGCACTTGAAAAACCGATGGAGCAAGGAGCACAAAGGCTTACCCCGTTGTGCTCCTTTCTTTATGTCAATGCTCTCATATCATTTAGTCGGCACACTTTTTCTAAAAAGTGTGTTTGAAAAACGATTGGATTAATAGAGAAAAGGGTACTTTTGATTCATACATGAATGAAAAAATCACTTTGAATTTAAAAGGAGAAGGATTATGCAAAAAATAATTCCACATCTATGGTATGACACAGAAGCAAAGGAGGCAGCACTTTTCTATATTAGCTTATTTGACCAAGCAAAGTTGTTGAACACAACTGTGATCGAGGGAACTCCTTCCGGCGATGCGGAAATGGTGAGTTTTCAATTAGAAGGTCAACAATTTAAGGCAATCAGCGCGGGACCGTATTTTAAATTCAATCCATCGATTTCGCTCATGGTTGCTTGTAGTACGAAAGAAGAAGTGAACGCAAAATGGGCAGCCCTTTCCGACGGAGGTACTGAGCTGATGCCACTGGACGAATATCCATTCAGCAAGTGGTATGGATGGATTCAGGACCGTTATGGATTATCCTGGCAATTAATGCTGGCTGAGGAAGGAACAGATGAACAAAAGATCACGCCAAACCTACTGTTTTCCAATAAGGTATGCGGGAAAGCAGAAGATGCGGCAACATATTATTGTAGTTTATTTAAAGATGCAAAGATAAACATGATCAGCTATTATGGGGAGGGCGAAGCGCAAACGCCAAATGCCAAAGTAAATTTTGTCGGATTTTCCCTCGACGGAATTGTGCTTTCTGCCATGGATAACGGGTTTGACGCAGATTTCGACTTCAACGAGGCGTTTTCACTGATCATCAATTGTGAAGATCAAAAGGAAATCGACTATTTCTGGGAAAAACTTTCGGCAGTTCCTGAAGCGGAACAATGCGGCTGGCTGAAGGACAAGTATGGTGTTTCGTGGCAGATCGTACCCTCCAACATGGATGAGATCATGTACCATGGTGCAAAGGAAGAAGTACAGAGAGTAACAGAAGCATTTTTAAAAATGAAAAAATTTGATTTAAAGACTTTGGAGCAGGCACGGTTAGGAAACCAAGGTATTCCTTCTTAAAAGTTAAGGACAGTTTAATAAGCAAAAAATGCATTGGTAAACGCATGCTCTGCAAAAGCCGATGCTTTTTTTATTCACATAAGGCTTAAAGCAATTCACATGGAATGCAGTTATATATCTTAATATATATTCTATATAATATTAAAATTATTAATTTTAATATTAATATATTTAATTTAAGTATTGATTTTTAATTTTTAAAGTGCTATAGTAGGATTACAAAAGAGGAGGGGTTGATTATGGCGTATCGATTAATCAGTAAATGTCCGGTTTGTAGCAGCAAGCTCAGGGTTGTCAAATTGAAATGCGGCAAGTGCGGCACTGTGATAGAGAATGAATTTGAGTTATCCAAATTCGAGTACCTGGGGGAAGAGCAGCTGCGGTTTATGGAAACCTTTGTTATGTGCAGAGGAAACATCAAAGATGTTGAAAAAGAACTGGGGATTTCATACCCCACTGTAAGAGCGAAGCTGGACGAGGTTATTTCGGCGCTGGGATATGTTGTGGTAAAAAAGCCCGTCATCGAAAGCAAAGAAATTATTGATATGCTTGAAAAGGGCGAAATATCGGCCGACCAGGCCGTCAGCATGATGAAAGAAAATAAAATTTGAAGGGGAGAAAAAGAAAATGCAGGAAGAGATCAGAAGAATATTAAAAATGGTGGAAGAGGGGAAAATTGATTCAGACAAGGCAACAGAGCTTATTGGAGCAATCAATTTAAAGACCGATTCACAGCAGGTAACGAAGACAGTCAACAGCGACAAGATGCTGAGAGTGAAAGTTATTTCAAGCACAGAAGACAATGTAAATGTAAATATCCCGATTAACTTTCTAAAAGCCATTGGTACTGCGGTGAACAATATTAAGATCCCAGGGGTATCCGAACAGGAGGGGATTGATATCAAAATGATCATGGAGGCCATTGATTCCGGCTTGGAAGGTAAACTCGTGGATGTGAAGAGTGCGAACGGTGATATTGTGGAAGTTACCATTGAATAAAGCTGGTTCCGACGGTCGTAAAGCTGAAAAAGAAGAAGAAAATCTGTCCGCTCATTGAAAGGAATGTTTACGTTGAGAGTTTATTTGAAGATAGAAAACGGAAGAAGGTATTTTATTCCGGCGCCCATCTGGCTTATAAAAGCAGGTCTGGGCATGGGCGGCTTTGGAGTACGAATTGCAAAAAAACACATTCCGGAGGATCAAATAGCCTATGTGGAAAGTATTGATTTCAGGAAGCTGAAGGAAGCGATCGATGTACTAAAAGAGTACAAAGGCTTGAATATGGTTGATATCAAAGCAAAGGATGGAACAGAAGTAAAAATAGTGATCTAATGATGATATCATTTGATTATAAGAGTCAGTAAAAAGCGATTCGTTGCGAGATAAAACGAATCGCTTTTGAATTCCCATTGCTTTCCATGCAAATATGGTATATAATCAGACGTTAAGTATGTCTATTTTTAAAATACAAATTTTATTTTTTTACAATTGAGATGATGTAATAATTTGAATAGATAAGTAAATAATATATGTAGTTATATACATGGTAATGAAAGGAAATGAATGGATAATTTAATTTTTAAAGAGTTGAATCTTTCAAGTGAAGTGCAAAGAGCACTCAGTGAAATGGGATTTGAGGAAGCTACCCCGATACAATCAAAGGCGATACCTTATATTTTGGATGGAAGAGATATACTGGGACAAGCACAGACCGGAACGGGCAAGACGTGTGCGTTTGGCATACCGGCAATAGAAATGATCGATCCTACGATTCATGGAGTTCAAGTTCTTGCCCTTTGCCCAACAAGAGAGCTTGCCATTCAAGTATCGGAAGAGCTGAAAAACGTATGTAAGTATAAAAAAGGTATTAAAATTCTTCCGATATATGGCGGACAATCGATAGATCGTCAGATTATGGGTCTAAAAGGTAAGCCTCAGATTATCGTAGGGACGCCAGGCAGAGTCATGGACCATATGAGGAGGCGGACTTTAAAATTAGCGAATCTTAAAATGTTAATATTAGATGAAGCTGATGAAATGTTAAACATGGGCTTTCGAGAGGACATTGATGTAATCCTGGAAGATCTTCCGAAAGAAAGGCAGACACTCCTTTTCTCTGCAACAATATCGAAGGAAATCAGAGAAATCACAAAATTATATCAAAGTAAACCGGAGCATATTGTAACAGTTCATAAGGAACTTACAATTCCAAGCATTGAACAGTATTATCTAGAGGTTCGGGAATCATCGAAGCTAGAGCTACTTTGCCGTCTTATAGATGCAAAAAATATCAAGCTGGGACTGGTATTCTGCAATACGAAGAAGCGAGTCGATGAGCTTACAAGCGCCCTCCAGACAAGAGGATATTCTGCGGAAGCCTTACATGGCGATATGAAGCAAACGGAACGAGACAGGGTTATGACAAAGTTCCGGAAAGGGAATATTGATATTCTGGTTGCTACAGATGTTGCAGCAAGAGGAATCGATGTTAATAATATTGAAGCTGTATTTAATTATGATATCCCAAGTGATGAAGAATACTATGTTCATAGAATCGGAAGAACAGGCAGAGCCGGGAAAAAGGGCGTCTCTTATTCCTTCGTATTCGGAAGAGATATCTTTAAGCTGAAGGATATTCAAAGATATACAAAATCAGAGATACTGCCAATGCAGCCACCGAGCATATCCGATGTTGAAGAAGTGAAACTGGATGCAGCAGTGAATCAAGTACTGAACCTTTTGGAAGAAGGCGGATATTCCAAGTATAATAAGGTAATCGAGAAGATTTTAACAGAATCTGAATCTGATGATGTGACTAGTTTGGATGTGGCTTCTGTTTTATTTAAACTGGCTTTTGATGAACTGGATCGGAATTATGAAAATTCGGACTTTGATGATGATACCACGACCTATAGAAAAGAGGGCATGGTCCGGTTGTTTATGAACGTAGGCACACTGGATAATATTCAACCTAAAAATATTGTACAGGGCATTGCCTCAAAATCTTCATTGTCCGGCAAATTGATCGGAGCAATCGATATTCATAAACAATTTACATTCGTGGAAGTTCCTGCTGAATATGCGGATGAGGTTATGGATTCCATGAGAGATTTTAGCCATAGAGGCAGAAAAGTTTCGATTGAAAAGGCGAGCAAACGGCAAAGACCGGGAGCAAGCAAGGGAAGATCGGGCCCTACGAAAAAAAGATATTAAAATGAGCGATAATAAAAACAGTCCAGTTGAGGATTTTTTCTCACCGGACTGTTTTTTCGTTTGTTTCATATTAGAGGCTTGGTCCCTTTAATTTAATTGGCTTGCATTTGATCAGCTTTCCAGCGCCCTTCTTGCCGACAAATTCGCCGTCCTTATAAACAAGATTTCCTCTGGAATAGGTAGCCACAGGATAACCTTTTACGCTGACGCCTTCCCAGATAGTATGGTCAAGATTGCCGTGCATTTCGCTATTTTTGATCGTAACGTTCTTCTTAGGATCATAGATCACGATATCTGCATCAAGTCCGGGTCTCAAAGCACCCTTTACATGATCCAAGCCAAAGAGCTTGGATGGATTGGTTGCACAAAGTTCAATGGCCTTATTAAAAGAGATTCTGCCTTTATTTGCTTCTGAAAGAATATATGGATACATATTTTCAATTCCGGCGCATCCATTTGGTATGGTGGTGAAGTTGCCAGGCTTGCCGTCCTTTGTTGTGATTCCCCAGTCCTTTTCTGCCTGAGTGAATGGGCAGTGGTCGGTACCAATGGTTGCGATGTCCCCTGTCTTAATGGCTTCCCATAATGACTCCTGAGATTCCTTGCCTTTCATTGGAGGGGAGCAGACGAAGTCTCTGGCGCGTTCTCTCTTATATACTTCCTTTGTGAAGTACAAATATTGAGGACAGGTTTCCGCGAAGATCGGATAGCCTTCAGCTCTTGCCCGAATAACAGCTTCAACACCCTGTTTGTCAGCCAGATGAACGATATATAGAGAAGTACCGGCCATTTTTGCAAGGTTGATTGCCCTTACATCGGCTTCGCCTTCTACGTCTTCATTTTTAGCCATGTAGTGCCACCAGGCATCTGTCTTGCCTTCTGCAAGATACTGTTTCACTAAAACATTGTTTACGTCTCTGTTCTCTGCATGTACTCCTACCAAAGCACCAATCTTAGCTGCTTTCAGGAGAACCTGATAGAAGGCACCGTCATCTACACCGAAATCATATACCATAAAAACTTTAAATGAAGGGATACCGAACTTAACGGCATCTTCCATGGAGTCTAACAATTCAGGAGTAGTAACGTCGCAAACTCCAACATGGAAAGAATAGTCAACCGCTGCATCAGGCGCTGCGATGGCATCTCTTCTTTTGATGGCGTCTACCATTTTTTCGCCTTTGCCCTGAAGAACAAAATCAAATACAGTTGTAGTACCGCCGCAGGCAGCCGATCTGGTACCGGTATAGTAGTCGTCCGATGAGATCGTTCCTCCAAACGGCATGGCCAGGTGGGTATGACCGTCAATGGCACCCGGAAGAACCAGCTTGCCTTTGGCGTCTACAACATCGGTTCCCTTTAAAGGCTTGAGATTCTGGCCGATTGACTGAATTTTTCCGTCTTTTACGGCAATATCTGCCTTATAGGTCGATTCTACGGTAACGATCATACCATTTTTGATTAATAGATCCAATTTAAAACCCTCCTTTTTATGCATGCAATGCATATTGTCGTTAAATAAGCAGGAGCCCCTGGGTCACAAGGGCTCCGCATATTAAATATAGATAAAAAATAATTGGATACTAAATTGATATTGATAATTGAATTATCTCTCTGTCATAGCTTCTTCTTCTTCGTCGCTGATGAAGGAAACGGTTTCGCTCTTCATCAGAAGGACGTATACTGCGAAAGCAACTACAAATCCGAAGATATATCCATTAGCAGCAACCCACTTCAGGGAAGGAACGCCAAAGTTTCCAAGGGTCGGAAGAGCAAATCCAACTACCCAAGCGATAACCGCTTTGATGTTCCAGCCGCCCTGATACCAGTATCTGCCTTCTTTGCCCTGGAACAATGCCATTACATCGATATTTCTCTTCTTAACAATGTAGTAATCGGCAATGAAGATCGCAGCAACAGGCGCCAAGATTCCGCCATATGTGTTCAACCATCCAAAGATATAGGAACCGGCACCGCCGAAGATCCACCAAGGACGATACAGAATAGCAAGGAGACAGGATATTGTTACACCCATCTTGTAGCTGATTCTCTTAGGTGATACATTGGAGAATCCATTTGCAGGAGCAACTACGTTTGCAGCGATATTCGTTGTGATCGTAGCCAGGATTACACCCAAGGATACAAGTACAGTAATAATTGGATTTCCGATTAATGGAAGTACTGCGGTTGGGTCGAACATTGCAGTACCCATAACGAGCAATGTAGACTGTGCGAATACAGCGCCGATGAAAGCACAAGCAGCCATCATGACAGGCATTCCGTATAATTGACCTCTGAACTGTGCCTTTTGATTTTTAGCATATCTGGAGAAGTCAGGAATATTCAGAGCCATGGTTGCCCAGAAAGCGATGTTTGCTGTTAATCCGCCTAGGAATACATAGACAAATCCGCCGCTGGCATTAACCGTTGTCATATCAGTGGATGCTCTCAGCAGGTCAGCAAAGCTGAAGCCGCCGCTTGCACCAAGAGCGATAGACCAGACGAATAACATGACAGTCAGAATGATCAGTACAGGAGAACCTACGGCTTCCAGATACTTGATGCTTTCTGAACCCTTTACGGTAACAAACCAAGTTAAAAATAAGAAAATTCCGAATCCGATAAACGGAGCAGCAGGCATAGCAGCGAATGATGGTACAAATGCTGCTACTAGGGATACGATAGCAGCTCCACCGATCCATGCCTGAACCGCATTCCAGCCGCAAGCGGTGAGCGCTCTGGAAAGGGAAGGGACATGAGCACCGATTGAACCGAATGCCAATCTTGCAAATACTGGGAATGGAAGACCATACTTTGTACCTGCGTGTGAGTTCAATTGGATAGGAATGAGGATGATCAGGTTACCCAAAGCTACGTTGAGTACTGCCATCCATGGGGACAATCCCAAAGCTACCAATGAAGAAGCCATTGTGAAGGAAGGGATACACACGGACATACCAACCCACAGCATTGCGATGTGGTAAGTTGACCACGTTCGAGCTGATACCGGAGTAGGTGCGAGGTCTTCATTGTAATATTTCGATGAAGAGAGCTCAGCACGAGCAGCATCTGTTAATTCGTACAGACCGCCGATTTCTTTTTGCGTGTACTTTGACATTAAAACACCTCCATAATAAAAATAACATGTGTAAACTATTACTTGTCTATTATACAACAGTAAATTCCAAATGTAACTAGTTTTTTAAGAAAAATATGAATTATTTTTCAACCTTCCAAATCTTCTGAAAAATCCACAAAACCATGGTTTCTAGCATTTATTTTGCGCCAGAAATCCATGGTTTATTGTGTACTATTTGCTGATTTTTTATTCAATTCTTAATTTTATAATTAAGGAGTACATTCCTTCAGACCATGCAGCAGCAGGCTGAAAAATTCTTCCTTATTCCAGGCATTCGTCTTTTGGACGGGCAGGAATTCCATAGGATCAAAGGGAGAGTAATCAAAGCTGATATAGAAGTTGATCGCTCCCATTACAGTGACGGACGCCAGCAGGGGATCCGCATTCCGAAATTCACCGCCGTTGATCCCCTCCTCAATAATTTTATGCAATATGGAGAACTTTTTTCCAATCAGCCTGTGAATCGACTTGATCAGTTCGGGATTGCGGAAAGCATCTGATTTCATCATCAAATCCATCAAGAAATTCTTGTTGAAAGTGTATTTAGCGGCGTTTTCCAGTTCAATATCAAGGTACTCTCTGATTTTCTTTTCGCAAGAAATTTCTTTGCTCAGCAATTCTGAAAGGCTGTCGTAACCGGCTGCAACTTTTGTCTGAAATAGCTCAAAGAATATGGCATCCTTACTTTCAAAGTATTCATACACGGTGCCTTTCCCGATTCCTGCAGCATCTGCAATATCGATGATCTTGGTATCAAGATAGCCCTTACTGATGAAAAGGTGATAGGCAGCATCCAGAATCATATCACGTTTTAGATTATTTCCCTTTGTCATACCGCTTCCCCCTGTTGTAGCTGCTGATTTCGCGCTCTCTTCTCGGCCTTGCGTGCAATCCTTTTCAGATGACGATCATCCATAATCGAATAAAACACAGGGACGATGATCAAGGTGATGATCGTTGAGAAGATCAATCCGCCGATTACTGTAATACCCATTGGAGCCTGAATTTCTGCACCGGATCCAATACCGAAGGATAAAGGCAGCAGTCCCAGGGTTGTGGTCAGCATTGTCATTAGGATAGGACGGATTCGAAATCTTCCGGCATTCAGGATTGCTTCCTCTCTGGTTGGATAAACCAGTTTGTTTTTATTGATAAAGTCGATGAGCAGGATAGAGTTGTTTACTACGATACCGCTCAGCATAATAATTCCGAGGAAGGCGACAAGGGACAGCGGTGTACCTGTCAGGAATAGAGCCATAAAGGCTCCGGTCAGAGCAAACGGAATTGCCATCATGATGATAAATGGCTGCAGCAATGATTCGAATTGGGAAGCCAGTATCATGTATATAATTAGGACGGATAACAGCAGGGCATAGAATAAGCTCGTAAAGGAGTTCATCATCTCTTCCTGTTCTCCTCCGGTTTCAATTGTATAACCTGCAGGCAGCTGATACTTTGCGATCGCTTTATCGATATCCTTTGATACCGACTGAAGGTCACGGCCTGAAATGTTGGAGGAAATCGTTACCGTTCGCACCTGATCCTGCCTGGTGATCTGAGATGGGGAATTATCAAAGGCAAAATCTGCAATTTCACCTACGGTAACCATCTGTCCCGTTGGTGCGGCAATGACAATTTGCTTTAAATTTTCCACAGATTCTTGATACGCATCATTGAGTGACAGCACGATATCCATTTCTTCCCCGTTGGTTTTCAGCGTGGTAGCAGTGGTTCCGTTCAAAGCCGACTCAAGGGATTTGGCAAGTTGATAGGAGGTGATCCCATACTGAGCAGCATTGTTTCTCTGCAGCAGTACGCGAAGCTCCGGATTTCCTTCCGTCATGTCAGTGGCTACATTAATCGTGCCTTTTACACCCCTGACAATCTTTTCCAGCTCCAGAGAAACCTGTTTCAAAGTATCCAGATCATCACCCTTTAAAACGAGTGAAATCGGGCTACCTCCACCAGACATATCCATTGAGGAAGTTTCCGAAATTGTAATTTTTGCGCCGACGATGTTCTGCAAATCGACAGAAGCCTGATTCACAATTTCAGTCGTGCTTCTTTTTCTGTCCCGCTTTTCCACAAGATTTACCGATACGGTTGATTCATTGGCAGCATTCAGACTAAACATATTACTGTTTCCTATGGAAATAGAGCATACCTTCAATTCCGGAATCGTTCCGATCACATAATCTTCTATTTCGCTTATGGCTTTATCTGTTTCTTCCAGTGAGGTGCCATAAGGCATTTCAACGGATATGGTAAAGCTTCCTTCGTCACTGGTAGGGAGCAGCTCTCCTCCAACAAAAGCAACCAGACCAGAGGAAGTGATCAGAATAATCAGCGCCCATACGACGACTTTTTTCCTATGATGCAAAGAGTATTTCAGGAATTTCAAATACTCCTCCGTAACGGAATGGAGTCCTCGTTCAAATAAGGGCAGGAACTTTAGCTCATAGGTATGTTTTCTGATTCTGATATGAGTACCTAAGTCCTTTGTATTCAGCAGCCTGGAACAGAGCATCGGCACAACGGTAAGGGCTACGAGCAAAGAGCATAGAAGTGCGAACCCAATGGTGTAGGAAAATTCTTTAAAAATGGTTGCAGCAATTCCTTGAACAAAAACGATAGGCAGGAATACGGCAATCTTCGTCATGGTAGCCGCGAAAACAGGCATCGTGACTTCCTTTGTTCCGACAATAGAAGCTTCAAGAGCCGTGATCCCCTCATCCCGCCTTCGATAGATGTTTTCCATGACAACGATGGAGTCATCCACCAGCATACCAATTCCAACGGCAAGCCCGCTGAGGGAAAGTACATTCATCGTCAGTCCGGTAAAATACATGAGAATAAATGTTGCAACGATAGAGGTAGGGATTGAAATTGCAATGATCATCGTAGATGCAATGTTCCTCAGGAACAGGAAGCATATGATGACGGCAAGAAGACAACCCATCGCTGCAGTTTCTGCTACGTTGGCAATGGAGTTCTTTATGTAGTCAGCCTGATCATACGAGAAAGTAAAGCTCAGCTCTGGATGTGCGGCGCTTAATTGATCAATGGCTTCATTGACCTGTCTCGAAACCACTACCGTATTGGCGGTAGACTGCTTGGTGATGCTGACACCGATTGCCGGAACTTCATTGACACGACCGATTGAGGTCTGTTCTTTGAGGCCTTCTTCGACAGTGGCAACGTCTTGCAGATAAATTATTTCTCTGGTCGGCAATACGAAAGGTACATGCTTTACATCATCCAGACTTTTAAATTCCCCGATGGTACGAACGACCAGTTCCTTTGTACCTTTTTTCACATCGCCGCTGGGCAAGCTGATATTTTCCGCGGATAGCATTTGGCTGATATCGCTTAAAGTAAGACCATAACCCGCCAGTCTTTCCTGATCAAATTTAACGCTGATTTCCTTTTCCGTTCCTCCAAAGCTGTAAGCAGCCGCGACGCCTTCGCTTCTTTCAATAGCGGATATTACTTCATCCTCCACAAAAGCGTTTAACTCTTCATTCGATAAGTCCCCTGATACATAGAGCTGTGAAACAGGCATCATTGTCGGATCCATGGTGAGTATCATAGGCTCTGCTGCATTATCCGGAAGATAATCTCTGATGATATCGACCTTTTCACGCATATCCAGGGAGGCAAAGTTCATATCGGTGCCACTTTCAAATTCACACAAAACGATTGAGCTTCCCTCCATAGAATAGGAATAGATTGCTTTAATATTTTCAACCGTTGCGATCTGTTGTTCAACGGGTCTTGTAACCAAATTCTCAATTTCCGTCGGAGCCGCATTGGGGTATTGGATCATGACCATGGCATAGGGAAGCTCCATCCGGGGGTATAGGTCTATTGGCAGTCTGGTAAAGGAAACAGCTCCGAGCACAACAATAATGAGCATGAGCATGATTGTTGAGACTGGACGCATTATTGCAGTTTTAGAAAAATTCATGCGATCACTCCTACTCTATGATGTTAAACTCTGAAGTTTCTTCCAGATAATACTGACCTTCAATAACGACGATGTCACCGGTTTTTATCCCGCTTTTTATTTCTGCCAGTGTTCCGTTGTCCACACCAACGATGACCTCTCTAAAGATGACTTTATCGCCACCATCAATGGTTGCTACTACCGGTTTTCCGGATTTGATCAAAACGGCATTGGAAGGCAACGCAATCACATTTGCTGTTTTATCGGAGGTAATAACCACCTCTGCAAACATACCCGGTTTTACTTCCGCGGATTTATTGTCAAGGGTGACCTTCATCGGGTAGGTTAAAGAACCCGCTGCCGGTGCAGGAGACAATGCGGTAATGGTTCCTGACAAAGGTGTATCGGACACAGTAGATACGAGGACCTCGACCTTGTCGCCAATCTTTATTTTGTTGATGAGGGTTTCCGAAATGCTGGTATCGATTTCCAGCTTATCAATGTTAGCAATAGATGCAGCAGGAACACTTTGGGATGCGATTCCACCAATATCAACATTTATGGAAGTAACATAACCGTCGATGGGTGATGTGACGACATAATTGCTCATTCCATCACCGGCGGCAGTATAGCTTTCCTTTGCAATGGTGAATTGGGTTTTAGCCTGTTCATATTGCTGTAAGGAAACCGCCCCTTCCTGATATAGGGTTTGCATGCGGGCTAAATTGACCTGGGCATCGTTATAGGATGCCTTGGCCTGATTAAAGGAAGTAGCCATTTGTGTTTTATCAAGCTCGAATAATACGGTACCCTTCGTAACTTTTTGCCCCAACTCAACATAGACGTTGGTTACTTCCCCCATTGCCTTCGGAATCAATGTTACCTCTTCAATCGGTTCCAGACGGCCGGTGAGGGGCGAGGTGCTCTCCAAGGTAGTGATCGCAGCGGCAGTGACTTTAATATTGATCACATCGCTGCTGACGATGCCCTTATCTTCCAACCGGTTGGATACAATTCGAAAGGCGCCAAAGAGTACGAATACTATGATGGCTACAATAACAATTTTTTTTCTTTTGCTGAATTTTTTAAAGCTGTCTAATTTTTTGATCATTTTTATTCCCCTTCTGATATGTAAAATAGTTTATAATTGCGATACTGACCCACGGGTCAGAAATACAAATATTATATTACATAATAAGGGAAATCATGTCAATAAAAATCCGACCCGCGGGTCAAAAAAATTTCTTTTGCTGCCGTGACGTAGGGGGAAACCTGTGTTAGAATAAAAAGATGATAATGAGGAGATAAAAATGACTGTACTATCGAAGAAAAAAATAAAGGAAGCTGTACAGCTTCTTGAAGAGATGTATCCCGAGGCAGACAGCGAGCTTCAGTTTGGTTCCGTGTTTCAGCTCCTGGTCGCGGTGGTGTTGTCGGCGCAGACAACGGACAAGAGCGTGAACCAGGCGACGAAAGTGCTTTATAATCAATATCCAGATGCGGAAGCCATCTCCTCTATGAATGAGGAGGAACTGCAGCAGATCATCAAAAGAATTGGTTTGTACAAGACAAAGTCGAGAAATGTTTTGAGGCTTGCACAGATTATCAAAGAAGAATACAACGGGCAGGTTCCCGGGGAGTATGACAAGCTCATCCAATTGCCGGGCGTGGGAAGAAAAACAGCCAACGTCGTGCTTGCCAACGGTTTTGGAGAGCAGCGCATTGCGGTAGATACACACGTATTTCGGGTGGCCAATCGCATTGGACTGGTTGAAGAGCCGGATGTTCTGAAAACGGAGCTGTCCCTGATGGAGAGCCTACCCGAAAGTAAATGGACCCTTATGCATCATGCGCTGATCTGGCACGGAAGAAGAGTATGCGATGCCAGACGCCCCCAATGCGATCTATGTACGCTAAACGGAATTTGTCTGTACGCGTCTGGTCAGAAGAGACAGCAAAAAGTGAAAAAGTAAAGGTTACTTTCTCCGCTTACCCATAGGTTCCATTCTATAATATCTGCTTCTGACCTGCCTTGTAAAACCGTAATCAATGATCATGGGCCTTCCGTTGATCTGTCCCCAATTAACAGCCCTACCCAAATCTGAGATCAACAAATTATATTTTTCCGTAACCTCTCTTAATTTCCCGACCTCATATAGTTCCTTGTTGCATCTGACATGAAAGTATTTCCAGACAAAGGATATGTCTTTGATACGATCAGCCTTATCCATGATTAAATATCGGTAATCGTCCGACACATTTAAAACTTTGGCAAACAAGCCGGAATCATCCAACAGTGCTATACTGTATTCTTCTATATTTTGTGCGACTCCTTTTATGTTTTTAGCAAATTTAACAACTTGCCCATTCCCCAGGTCATAGACAATTCTTCCGGAACCCTTGCCAATATATCGATAGTATCCATTGCTTATGTTTCTGGATATTTGCCGGAAATAAGCATCCTGAAAATCACCATAATTTTGCTTCATGTTTTTACCTCGTATTCGTTGAATAAGTAATGACATATCGTATACTATTCAAGAAGGCTAAGTTATGTTTGACATTTCCCATGAAAAGCAAAGAAAAAACAGAAGCCCATTGCAAGCTTCTGCTTTATTTTTATGATAGAAATGCAGCCCTAATAAGCAAAAACCATCACGCCTATTTTAACAGCAACCTCTTTCGACAGCATAAACTGATTTGTTGTGCTGTCATCGTAATACCACAAGGCACCCTTGGTAGGATCTACTCCATTGAACGCATCCTTTGCCGCATTGACGGAATCGGCATTGGCGGGCTTGTTAATCCAACCGTTAACAACAGGAGTAAACTGATAGTAGCCATTGATATTCTGATAAACGACACCTTTTACTGAGTCAGTAAATAAACCGCTCTGCACTCTGTTCATGACCACAGCACCGACAGCAACCTTGGCTTGATAAGGCTCCCCTTGTGCTTCGGCCATGATCAGTCTTGAAAGCACGTCTAGATCCTCCGCGGAGTATGCCGCAGTTTGCGCAGGTTTCGATACAGGAGCGGTCGCCGGTGAGTCGGCAACGGGGGCAACTACAGGGGTGCTTACTGGTGCAGGTGGAGCCGGAGCCGGAGTTACAGAAGGCGTACTTGGTTCGGCCTTCCCCTGTGTGTTTGCCGGAATGCTTCCTGATCCGGGTACCGGCACTGCCAGTCTTTGTCCAATATCCAGACTGTCGCTGTAGATGTTATTTGCTCTGCTTATCTCTGAGAGCGGCATTTTGTACTTCTGAGCAATCAGGTATAAGGAATCTCCCTTTTGAACGGTATATGTATCACCCGGGACCTTTAGTACCTTCCCAATATTCAATGAGGTGGTTTTCAGACTGTTTGCATTCATTAGATTTTCAACAGTAGTATGGAAAACCCGGCTTATCTTGAATAAGGAGTCTCCTCCGACTGCAGTGTAGGACGCTGTTCCTGGAGTATATGCGTATACGTTGGCGGTAATGAATACCGACAGACCCAGCGTGAGACCTGCGGATAACAGAATTGTTTTCACTTTCTTCGATCTGCTCATTTTTTATCCTCCTATTGCCTCCCGGGTTAGTTGACGGATTAGGGTAGAGGTACCCCGCTATAAAAACTTCACCCCAGTGAATATCCCCGGTACTCCATGTGAAGATTCGGCATAGTTCAATTTTAATCGAAACACAGTGTGGAATCTATTGGTAAGTCTTTGGTTTCTTGGTAATAATATCCGAAACCACATATGAAAGAGGGACAAGCAGCTATGAAAGCAACTTATCCCTCTTGATTTTTATAAACAGACCTTATCTAAATGATTTAGCAAGCCTATGCTCCACAGCATTTTTTATATTTTTTACCGCTTCCGCAAGGGCATGGATCGTTTCTTCCCGGCTCCTTGTCCTTGACTACGGTCTTGGCTTTTTTGTGTGTCTTTGTGATTTCCTGTCTCTGTTCTTCCGTTAAAATGCCGTCCCACTGGGGCAAGGTGTATAGATAGTCCGCCTTGGCTTCCAGCATATTGTAGTACAGTGCCTCATAATCGATATCCAGATTTATTTCTGAAGCTTCATTGTAGCTCTTGAAATCCTGTTCAATTTTCAGGCTGGAATTGATCCCGTCGAGAAAACCCATAAAGATGACCGGATCGGCCTCATATTTTTCAGCCAGCTCCTGGAAGGTACCGGTAATCTTTTTCTTAGGATCATTCAGTACCTCGCTGTAAATTTTCTTTTCCGTAGAACTGTATTTTTCCCAGAAGGATGCAAAGGTTTCATCTGTCTGGTTATCGATCAGGTTTTGCCACTGCTCAAATAAAGTCATTGTTTGTCTCCTCCAATCCTAGATTGTTCAATCATGAATATTGCTTATTATATTTACTCATTTGTTTTTCGATTTTCTTACATCACTCTGATGATGCTCCTGATCTCACTGGCATATTTTGATGAACCGATCTTACCAAGCGCTTCATCCAGCCTCGCTCTTGTAACCTCGTGAAGAATAAAGACAAGAGGTACTTCTCTGCTTTCATTTGTATCTCTGGAAAGTTGAAGCACGGAATCAATACCGATTCCATAAGCGCCCAGTGTAGTGGATATGCTACCCAGCACGCCGGGAACATCTTTCACCATCATATTAACGTAATATTTGTTCTGGCCTTCGCCGACGTATCGAAGCATTTTAACGGCTTTTGTTTCGGCATAATGATCAAAGGCGGCACCTTTGGCTATTGCTCGTGCAATTTCGATGACGTCACCCATAACTGCGCTGCCCGTCGGCAGCGGACCTGCGCCTTTTCCGTAAAACATCAAATCATCCACAGCGTTTCCGGTAACGAAGATCGCGTTGAATTCGTTACTCACCGATGCCAGAGGGTGGTCTTTTGGAACGAAGGCAGGCTGTACATGGCATTCCAGCTGATTCCCGACCTTTTTCGCCGTTGCCAGCAGCTTGATTTTATAACCGAACTGGTCGGCAAGCATGATATCACTTTTCGATATTTTCGTGATTCCTGATGTTGGGATTTCATTTGGTGCGATGCGGATGCCAAACACAAGAGAGATCAGGATGGAAAGCTTGTTTGCAACGTCAATGCCTTCTACATCTGCTGTGGGATCCGCTTCTGCAAAGCCTTTTTCCTGGGCAACCTTTAGAACATCGGAATAGTTCAGACCATATTCCGACATTTGGGTTAAAATATAATTCGTAGTGCCATTGACGATACCAAGGATCTCTTCAAATTCATTGGCTAGAAGAGCAGTGGTCAACGCATTCAAAATCGGGATGCCTCCGCCCACGCTTGCTTCATATCGAAACATGACCTGATTTCGTTTCGCAGCATCCATAAACGCGTCAAAGTTTGCAGCCACTGCAGCCTTGTTCGCTGTTACAACATGCTTTTGATTCTCTAAAGCCTTCAGCATGAAGCTGCTGGCCGGTTCGACGCCGCCTAGCAGTTCGATGACGATATCGATGGATGGATCGAGAAAAATATCGTCAGGATTTTGCGTAAACTGGTCAAGAGAAACGGTAATATCTCTTTTACGGTTGACATCCTTTTCAAGAATTTTTGTAATTTCTATAGAAACTCCGGTAGTAGACTCTATCAGCTTTCGATTCATTTCTAATGTTTTATACGTTCCGGTACCAATATTACCAAGACCGAGAAGTCCGACTTTAATGGTTTTCATAACATAATCCTCCTATATTTTCAAGACAATGCGTTTATTATAATATATAATTTTAAAATTGTCTTTAAATAATTACAAAAATTTATTATGATAGTATAAGGACGCAGACAAAAGATAACAGAGGTGATTAGAATTGACCATACATATTGTACTAGTAGAGCCTGAAATTCCGCCGAATACAGGAAATATCGCACGATCCTGCGCAGCAACCGGATCAAAACTCCATCTTGTGCGACCCCTTGGGTTTTCCATCGACGACAAGACATTGAAAAGAGCCGGACTTGATTATTGGCCATATGTTGATCTGGAAGTGCACGAAAGCTTGGAGGAATTTCTTGAAAAATACAAAGACATGCCCATCTATTTGGCAACAACCAAAGGGTCCAAAAGCTATGCAGAGGTTGCTTATGAAGAGAATGCCATGCTTCTCTTCGGCAAAGAGACTGCAGGGCTTCCCAGATCATTGATCGAAGAATATAAGGACAGGACAATCCGGATCCCAATGGGTAAAGATACAAGGTTACGATCCTTGAATCTATCGAATTCGGCGAACATCGTGCTTTTTGAAGCGCTGAGACAGCAAAATTTCCCCAATTTAGAATAAGTTAAATTTGACGAACTAACGGATTCGTTGATATGGAAGCGCAAATCATAAGCTTGGTATGATAAATTAATTGTTAAATATTTATTAAATATAATAAAAAGTTTAGCACAAAATGATATAGTTGTGGTATGATAATGAAGAGGTTTGTGAAAACCTCTCATAATGGGGTGCATTATGAGACTCGGGTATGACTTGACAATTGAACAATCTCAAAAGCTGGTGATGACGCCTGAACTTATTCAAGCAATTCAGATCCTGCAGTTCAACACACAGGAGCTTGAGAGCTATGTGGAAGAACAATTACTTACCAATCCGATTTTAGAAATTCAGACTGCTTCTCCTTCTGAAGGGGAGGGTGAAAAATCCAGCGAAGAGTATCAGACTAAAAATGAAGATTTTCAGCCGAATCAGGATTTTGAACCGAAATTTGAGTCAAAGGAGAATACTGAATTTGACTGGGCAGAGCATTTCAAAGAAAGGGAATACGACGACATCAGCTACAAGCAATGGGACTATAATTCTGAGAAGAGCGATTATACCTACGAGCAATTCGCTTCTTCGGAGATCACTCTGACGGAGCATTTGATGTTTCAGCTGCAGTTCGCTCCAATCAAGCACAGCTGCAGGAATATAGGACGATATATCATCGAGTCTCTTGATGCAAACGGCTATATGACGTTAAGTGTGGAAGAGATTGCCAAAGAATTGGGCGTTGGACAGGAAAAGGTGCAGATCGTTGTCGACGCGATTCAAGGCTTTGACCCAGTCGGAGTCGGAGCCAGAAATCTCAAGGAGTGCCTGCTGATACAGATTGCGCACCAAGGGAATCATAGTCCGCTGGTCACGGAAGTGGTCAACGGCTATTTGGAGGACATTGCAGGTAACCGGTTGAACAATATCGCTAAGGCATTGAACGTGACCGTGAAAGAGATTCAGGCTGTCAGCGACATTATCAAAGGGCTTGAGCCAAAGCCGGGCAGGCAGTTCGGATCCTCCAGCGAAACCAGATATATCATTCCCGACGTAACGGTAGAAAAAGTGGATGGGGAATATATCGTAACCGTCAATGAAAGCAGTGCGCCAAGACTGACCATCAGCCATTATTACCAAAGGATGCTGGTGGATTCCGACAAGGAATCAAATATCTCCAAGTTTTTGACTGGAAGACTGAACTCGGCACTATGGCTCATCAAGAGCATTGAACAGAGAAGACAGACCATATTTAATGTAGTCAGTGCCGTTGTAAAGTACCAGATCGATTTTTTCGAGGATGGTACAAAGCATTTGAAGACCCTAACATTAAAGCAGATTGCAGACGAGGTGGGTATTCACGAATCGACAGTCAGCCGTTCTATAAATGGAAAATATATGCAGAGCCCCAGAGGAATCTTTGAAATAAAATATTTCTTTACCAGCGGAGTTTCAGGAATCAGCGGGGAGGGAATTGCATCAGAAAGCATAAAAACCTTTATCAGGGAAATAGTAGAAAATGAAGATCCGAAAGCGCCGCTCTCCGACCAGACGATGGTAGAAATCCTGGCGGAAAGAGGAATCGATATTTCAAGAAGAACGGTGGCAAAATACAGGGATGAAATGAACTTGCCGTCTTCGTCCAAGCGGAAACGATATTAATGCCTTAGTTGTCTTTATTAGGAAATTGCGCCTGCCGGGGATATTCTCCCGGAAACCGCCGTCTTTAAATGCTTTGCATAAAGACGGTGAGAGGGTTCACGGTTTCCTATGAGAATACCCACAGCGGGGCGCACAATCAATATTGTATCAACAAAATTATTAATATATTATTTAGGAGGAATTACTATGAAAACAAAAGTAGGAATCAATGGATTTGGAAGAATTGGAAGAAATGCATTTAAGGCTGCATTGGCGAAAAACGCAGATTTTGAAATAGTTGCCATCAATGATATCACGAATCCTGCTACTTTAGCGCATCTTTTGAAATATGACAGCTGTTTCGGCCATTTCAATGGTACGATTGAAGCGAAAGCCGATGCAATTGTTGTCAATGGAAAAGAAATTAAAATTTTAGCAGTCAGAAACCCTGAAGAGCTTCCGTGGAAGGAAATGGGTGTTGAAGTTGTTTTAGAATCAACAGGGCTTTTCACGAAGAAAGCTGATGCGGAGAAGCATATCAAGGCCGGCGCTAAGAAGGTCATTATTTCCGCGCCAGCAACAGATGAAGATATCACCATCGTAATGGGAGTTAATGAGGACAAATATGATCCGCAGAATCATCACGTATTGTCGAATGCTTCCTGCACAACGAATTGCCTTGCTCCATTTGCAAAGGTAATCGATGCAGAGTTTGGGATCGAAAGAGGGTTAATGACGACCATTCACTCCTATACAAATGATCAGAGAATTCTTGACCTGCCGCATTCTGATTTAAGAAGAGCGAGAGCTGCAGCAGTTTCTATTATTCCGACAACAACCGGAGCTGCAAAGGCTGTATCCTTGGTGCTTCCACAGCTCAAGGGAAAGCTGAACGGCATGGCGATGCGTGTACCTACCCCTGCAGTTTCTGTAGTAGATATCGTGTTTGAAGTAAAGAAGAATACAACAAAAGAAGAAGTCAACGCTGCTTTAAAGAAAGCTTCGGAAGGCGAAATGAAGGGCATCTTAGGATATACCGAGGAACCGCTGGTATCCATCGACTTTAAAGAAGATGAAAGATCTTCCATCATCGATGCCTTGTCCACTATGGTGCTGGAAGGCAACATGGTTAAAGTCCTGTCATGGTATGACAATGAATGGGGTTATTCCAACAGAGCAGTCGATCTTATGGAATATGTAATAAAGAAAGGTCTGTAAGAAGATGAAAAAGACAGTAAGAGACATTGATACAAAGGGCAAAAAAGTGATCGTGCGCTGTGATTTCAACGTTCCTCAGGACAAAGAGGGCAAAATCACGGACGATATCCGTATCACAAGTGCCCTGCCTACAATCAGCTATCTGATTGAACAAGGGGCTAAGGTGATTCTCATGTCTCATCTGGGAAGACCTGACGGCGAAGCAAACATGAAGTACACCTTAAAACCTGTTGCAGATAGACTTTCCGAGCTGCTTGGAAAACGAGTTTTATTCATCAGTGCGCCGGAAGTCGTAAATGAAGAAGTATCCCAGGCCGCAGCCGGACTGAGCGACGGTGGCGTGATGCTTCTTGAAAATGTACGATTCCGCAAAGAAGAAACAAAGAACGGTGCGGCTTTCTCTAAGGAGCTTGCCGACCTTGCCGAAATATTTGTAAATGATGCCTTCGGAACAGCACACAGAGCACATTCTTCAACAGCGGGTGTTGCAGATTATCTGCCTGCGGTGTCCGGCTTCCTCATCGAGAAGGAAGTGAAGTTCCTCGGCAATGCTGTGGAAGCTCCGGAAAGACCTTTTGTAGCCATCATGGGCGGTGCCAAGGTTGCGGATAAGATCCTGGTGATCGAAAATCTGTTGACCAAGGTGGATACGCTGATCATCGGTGGAGGCATGGCATTTACATTTCTGAAAGCGATGGGTTATGAAATCGGAAAATCCATTCTCGATGCTGAAAATATTGGTCTGGCAGCTGATTTAATGAAGAAGGCTGAGGCTAAGGGTGTTAAGCTGGTACTTCCGACAGACGTGATTGCAGCGATGGAATTCAGCAATGACGTGGAAATCCGTGAATTCGATTCCAATCGCATTCCCCAGGAATGGATGGGTCTTGATATTGGCGAAAAATCCATCGCGCTTTTCAGGGATGAACTGAAAAATGCAAAAACAGTGATTTGGAATGGACCGGTGGGAGCATTTGAAATGTCGAATTTTGCGAAGGGAACCATTGAAGTGGCAAAAGCCCTGGCAGAAATTGATGCAGTCACAATCATTGGCGGTGGAGATTCTGCTGCTGCGGTGGAACAGTTCGGACTTGCCGATAAAATGACACATATCTCTACCGGAGGAGGGGCATCTCTGGAATTCCTGGAAGGGAAGGAACTGCCCGGCATCGCGGTATTAGAAGACAAATAGACAACTTGCAGTAGAAATCAACAAAATCATTTTGTTGATTTCATAAACTTTGGAGGTAGCAAAATGAGAAAACCCTTTATCATGGGTAACTGGAAAATGTTCAAGACAACCAAGGAAGCAGTCGCTTTTGCGGAGGAATTTAAAAAAATATTTCAGTCTTCCGATGTACAGGCCGGCGTCAGTGCACCGTTTACGCAGCTATCCGCATTGAAAGAAGCCTTTAAGGGCACCGACATCAAGGTTGGCGCGCAGAATATGCATTTTGCGGAGAATGGTGCTTATACCGGTGAAATTTCAGCAGAAATGCTCAATGAATTGGAAATAGAATACTGTATCATCGGACATTCGGAACGGCGCCAGTATTTCAATGAAACCGATGAAACGGTCAACAAAAAGCTCCATACCGCTTTCAAACACAACATCACACCCATTCTATGCGTTGGAGAGGTGTTGGAAGAAAGAGATGCAGGGAAGGAATTCGATGTTGTTAAAAGGCAGACTGTCGCAGCACTTTCCAACCTGACGGCAGAGCAGGTTTCTGTATTGGTCATTGCATATGAACCGGTTTGGGCAATCGGTACCGGCAGAAACGCGACTCCGGAACAGGCAAATGAAATGTGTGGATATATCAGAAAGGTCATTGAGGACCTTTACGGCGATGAAGTTTCAGAAAATGTTATCATCCAGTACGGTGGCAGCGTAAAGCCCGCGAATGCGTCCGAACTGATGAATATGGAGGAAATCGACGGAGCCCTTGTAGGCGGTGCTAGTCTGGTGCCTGCGGACTTTATCGAAATCGTTAATTTTTAGGAGGATAAGAAATGTCATATATTGAAGATGTATTAGCACGAGAAGTGCTGGACTCAAGAGGAAACCCGACAATTGAAGTTGAAATTTACTTGGAAGACGGTAGCATGGGAAGTGCGATTGTCCCATCCGGCGCATCCACGGGAATCTTTGAAGCAGTTGAACTCCGAGACGGAGACAAGAGCAGATATCTTGGAAAAGGTGTACAGACTGCAGTTGAAAATGTAAATGAAATTATCGCCGAAGAGATTATCGGCATGAATATCTTTGATCAGGTTGGTCTTGATAAAACGCTGATCGAGCTTGACGGAACTGACAATAAGGGGAAGCTTGGAGCCAATGCTATTTTAGGCGTATCACTCGCAGCAGCCCATGCTGCAGCAGATTGCCTGGGGCTTCCACTGTTCCAGTATATCGGCGGAGTAAATGGCAAGCTTCTTCCGGTTCCAATGATGAACATTCTGAACGGCGGTCAGCATGCAGACAATAATGTTGATATTCAAGAATTCATGGTTATGCCGGTGGGTGCGCCAAGCTTTAAAGAAGGTCTCAGAATGGGTACAGAAATATTCCATAGCCTGAAAGCTGTGCTAAAGGGAAACGGAATGAATACTGCAGTTGGGGACGAGGGCGGATTTGCTCCAAACCTTTCTTCCAACGAAGAAGCCATCGAATTTATTGTAGAAGCCATCAAAAAGGCAGGCTATGTACCGGGCACAGATGTGATGATCGCATTGGATGTGGCAGCTTCCGGTATGTATGACGAAGAAACGAAAACTTATGACTTTGCAGGAGAAGGCGTGAAGAGAACCATTTCAGAAATGGTTGACTATTATGAAATGCTCACTTCCAAATACCCGGTTATTTCAATTGAAGATGGCTTGGCTGAAGATGACTGGGATGGATGGAAGCTTCTTACAGATCGACTTGGAAAAAAAGTTCAGCTCGTGGGAGATGATCTGTTTGTAACCAATACAAAGAGACTGGAGAAGGGTATTTCCATGGGAGTCGCTAACTCAATTCTGATTAAGGTAAACCAGATCGGAACACTGACAGAAACGCTGGATGCCATCGAAATGGCCAAGAAAGCCGGTTATACTGCGATCATATCCCACCGTTCCGGTGAGACTGAGGACGTTACCATCGCTGATATCGTCGTCGGAATCAATGCCGGTCAGATTAAAACCGGTGCCCCTTCCAGAACGGACAGAGTTGCAAAGTATAATCAACTGCTTCGTCTTGAGGAGATTCTGGATACTGCCGCTCAGTATGCAGGAAACAACGCGTTTTACAATTTGAATCATTCCAAGTAACTTTTTTCAATCAGTAACTTAATTTTTCGCATATCACACAGGTGCAAGTACCCTTGCACCTGAGTTGTTTGGGAAAAAATCACAACAACATGTGACAAAATTAATCGTTGATTAATTACAAATCATATGGTACAATACAGAAGTCAATTTTGTATAGGAGGTGCAGAAGTGCAAATATTTTTAATGATATTACTTTCCATCGCCAGTTTGGTGCTGATTGCCAGTATACTGTTGCAGCACGGAAACAGTGCCGGACTCTCAGGATCCATCGGCGGCGGAGCAGAACAGCTTTTCGGTAAAAAGAAGAGCAAAGGCTATGAAGCGATTCTTAGCAAAGTCAGTACCGTTGGTGCCATCGTATTTATTTTATGCTCGCTGGTATTGACGGCTATCGAATAGGACGAACTCAGTTTGTACCGTTCGGTTATGAAAAGTGAATAATACATGAATAATAGAAATTCTTTGAATTGTTTTAAGAGGTGCATACGCGCCTCTTAATGTTGTTGTTGGGGAATTCGCAAACGTTTTATTTTGTTGCTTAAATTGGCATTAGCGAGAAGGAGGAGTTATTTAAATGAAGGAATTAGCTATTTTGGCGCCAGCCGCGGCACTCATTGCATTGTTTTTTGCGTATGGCTTGTCATCATGGATTGGTAAGCAGGATGAAGGTACAGACAGAATGAAAGAAATATCTGGCTATATCAGAGAAGGGTCTATGGCGTTTCTCAGACGAGAATATAAGACGATGGTATTTGTGATCCTGGTTCTGTTTATCGTTCTTGGGTTTGGTATCAATTGGGCAACAGCTGTGATGTATGTCTTTGGTGCATTATTTTCTGTTCTGGCAGGTTTTTTTGGAATGCGAGTGGCCACAAAGGGAAATGTCAGAACGGCTTGCGCTGCCATGAACGGAGGGATGAGCCAGGCTCTTAAGGTGGCTTTCAGAAGCGGTGCGGTTATGGGTCTATGTGTAGTGGGTCTTGGGCTCCTCGGTATCGGAGGAGTTTTTGTTGTTTTAGGGATCGAATCTGCTTCTGTGATTACAGGATTTGGACTGGGTGCTTCCTCGATGGCACTCTTTGGAAGAGTCGGCGGCGGGATCTATACGAAGGCTGCTGATGTCGGTGCAGACCTGGTAGGTAAAGTAGAAGCGGGAATACCGGAGGATGACCCGAGAAATCCAGCGGTTATCGCCGATAATGTAGGAGATAACGTCGGTGACGTTGCGGGAATGGGTTCTGATTTATTTGAATCTTATGTTGGATCCATCATCTCTGCGATTACTCTGGCGGTTGTCACTGCATCGATCAATCCAGCCTTTGGTCATCCCTTTGATTTGCCTGCACTCGAAGGATCTGTTTTTCCGTTGGTCTTATCGGCGGTCGGAATTATAGCATCCATTATAGGGATTATGTTTGTCAGAGGAAAAGGAAGCAATCCTGCAGCATCGCTGAATGCAGGTACCTATATCAGCAGTGCGGTGGTGGTTGTGGCTGCTTTTATTCTAAGCTATGCGTTTTTTGGAAATTTCAACTGTGCAATTGCAATCGTATCCGGTTTGGTTGTCGGTATTGCAATTGGAAAATTGACAGAGATTTATACATCGGGAGATTACAGACATGTTAAAAAGATAGCGGAACAATGCCAGACAGGAGCTGCTACCACGATTATTAGTGGTTATGGAATAGGTCTACTTTCTACCGTATGGCCGATCATCATGATCGTACTTGGAATTCTGGTCGCAAATGCATTCGCAGGTCTCTACGGAATTGCACTGGCTGCCGTCGGCATGCTTTCAACTACTGGAATGGTAGTAGCCGTCGATGCCTATGGACCTGTATCCGATAATGCAGGGGGAATTGCAGAAATGTCGAAGCTACCGAAGGAAGTTAGGGCGATTACGGACAAGCTTGATGCAGTCGGAAATACGACTGCGGCCATCGGAAAAGGTTTTGCTATTGGTTCTGCAGCATTAACCGCATTGGCATTATTTGCTGCCTACTCTCAGGTTGTGCAGCTAAAAACAATCAGTCTTCTTGAGCCTATGGTGATCGGAGGTTTATTCCTGGGAGCCATGTTACCGTTTTTATTCTCCGCATTGACGATGAATTCTGTAGGAAAAGCAGCCTTCCAGATGATAGAAGAGGTGCGAAGGCAGTTTCGGGAAGATGCGGGCATTATGGCAGGTACCTCAAAGCCTGATTATGCGAGATGCGTTGATATCAGCACCAAGGCAGCTTTAAAGGAAATGGTTGCGCCGGGCTTGCTGGCGATTGTTGCTCCATTGGCTGTGGGTATCGTTATGGGTACCGAGGCCCTCGGCGGCATGCTGGCCGGTGCATTGTCCTCAGGCGTTTTATTAGCCATCATGATGGCCAACGCTGGTGGTGCCTGGGACAATGCCAAGAAGTACATTGAAGAAGGACACTACGGCGGCAAGGGCAGTGAAGCACATAAAGCGGCAGTGGTCGGCGATACGGTGGGTGATCCCTTCAAAGATACGGCCGGTCCGTCCATTAACATTCTAATCAAGCTGATGACCATCGTAGCGGTGGTATTTGCACCGGTTTTCCTTTCCATCGGAGGATTGCTGTAATAATTATTTCATGTAGTGAAATAATCATAAACATATTATATTGTATTCTAAACACAAAGAAAGCCCCTGTTTTTCAGGGGCTTTTGATTACTTATCCTAAGACTCGACAATTTTTGTGTTAATCTAACAAGAAAACCTGATAGTATGTATATTTTTAAAACAGATTTTTATGGTTTTTAATTGACATACAACCCTTGAAATACTATAATGTGGGATATATTAGTATCATGCATGTCCTATGCTGCTACTAATATCTGTAATTATTTTTCGCTATTATAGCTAAAGGAGGTTTTTTATCTTGAAAAGAGATCGTTGGAACTCTAAATTGGGCTTCTTATTGGCCGCAATCGGTTCAGCTGTCGGACTTGGAAACATTTGGCGTTTTCCTTATACCGCTGTTGAAAATGGTGGTGGTGCATTCTTGGTGCCCTATTTTTTCGCAATCATTACAGCAGGTATTCCGATTCTGATTCTGGAATATACCATTGGTAAAACCTATCGGGGAGGCGCTCCTGTTGCCCTTGCCCGTGTTAACAAAAAATTTGAATGGCTTGGCTGGTTCCAGGTCATGGTGGCATTTACGATCACCGTCTATTATTTGGCAATCATCGTTTGGGTTGTAAGCTACATAGGCTTCGCCGCTACCTCAGCATGGGGAACAGATCCTACCGGATTCTTCCTGGGGTATCTTGGAATCTCTTCCAGTGCGCTTGAACTGGGCGGCATTCAAGGCAATTTGGTAGTTCCTTTCTTAGGTATCTGGGCCGTAACAGCATTTGTTATGTACAGAGGCATCAGCAAGGGAATCGAAATCGCTTGCAAAATCGCGCTGCCTGTTTTATTAGTATTAACGGCTATATTAGTAATAAGAGGTATTACGTTACCAGGCGCAGTAGATGGTTTGAACTATTTGTTTACGCCAAATTGGGATCGTATTTTCGATTCAAGTGTTTGGGTTGCTGCTTATGGTCAGGTATTCTTCAGCTTGAGTATCGCTTTCGCAATCATGATTGCTTACTCCAGCTATCTTCCAAAAGATACTGACGTCGTAAACAGCGCATTCATTACAGCAACTGCAAATCATGGCTTCGAGCTGTTTGCAGGCATCGGCGTGTTCAGCATCCTAGGCTATATGGCTTTCACACAGGGTGTTGGTGTAGAAGAAGTAGCAGCAGGCGGCGTAGGCTTGGCCTTCATGGTCTTCCCTGCAGCCATCAACGCATTGCCGGCGATGAACGGATTTATCGGAGTGTGCTTCTTCGGAGCATTGCTGTTCGCAGGCTTTACATCACTGATTTCTATTATTCAGGCTGTTATTTCAGGTATTGAAGATAAATTTGAACTTGCGCATAAGAAGGCAACAACGATTGTTTTGATCCCTGCTTTCCTGATCAGCATCCTGTTTATTACAGGTGCCGGTCTCAACATTCTGGATATCATGGATGCATTTATCAACAATATCGGCGTTGCAGGTGCAGGACTGCTTGAGGTTATCCTGATTGGCTGGTTCTTCAATACAGAAAAACTTCGCCAAGAAGCAAACCAATTCTCCAACTACAGCGTTGGAAAATGGTGGATCTATGCACTGAAAATCGTTACTGTTGTCGTACTTGGCTTCATGGTAATCTCCAATACCATCGGCTATATGATGAACGGTTATGGCGGCTATGCTAGCATTGACGTCGCGGTCTTTGGCTGGGGTACTATGCTGGTATGTGTCATCGTAACGATCATTCTGACATTCATGAAGGGCAAAGAGGGTTATGCAGACCTGTCCAAACATAAGGAGGTTGAATAACATGACTACCGGAGCAATCTTAATGATGATTATCGGATGTGGAGGCCTGTGGGGCGGATGTATCGTTGCCACCTCCATTGCTTTAAAGAATAGTAAGAAAAACGCATAAAAAAAAATTAAAAATTAAAAAGGAAAGTCTGCATGCAGACTTTCCTTTTTTTATATTGCGTAAAAATTAAAATACCGCAAATAATATAACTGAGAAAGAGAGGAGATGAAAGAATTGAAAAACAGGAAGATTTTTCTTATGCTTTTATTGGTTTTAACTCTTGTGACCTTTACCGCTGCATGCAGCCCGACGGATACTCCGAATGTGCCCAACACCACAGATAACGGAGACGGTGGAATCGACGGCGGCAACGGGAATGGGAATGGGAATGGTATCGACAATACAAACGGTAACGGCGTAAACAATGACGGAACCGGAGGTATTGGCGGAGGTGCCGGCGGAAACGGAAATACTCCCGGAACTGGAATAAATAGTGACACAGGAGTTAACGGCGTAGGCACAGGAAACGCGATCAACAACAATGTAAATCAATAACTGCCAAGAGCACAAAGGAACCGTACCTTTGTGCTCTTTGTGTATTCAGAAAAAATAGAATACCTTTTTTTTATTATGGATAATAATATACTAAAGATAAGATTTGCAACGTCCTTGTTTAGAAGCGGAAGAATATGGTAGAATAAGAGATATTAGGTGCAAATATTGTACGCTATTCATTATGAGAGCAAAGATAGATTTAAATGGAGATAAAGATGAATGTTAATACAGAATTGATCAAGAAAAAACTACACGTCAAAAAACGAAAAGAGGAACTCATCAGCGGAATCCTTTCCAAACATAAAAAGGGATTCGGTTTTGTTATCCCCGAGACAGATCAGGGTGGTGATGTTTTTATTTCTCCAAACAGCATCAACGACGCAATGAATGGAGATTCTGTAGTGGTAAGGCTGCTTCCTCCGGGAGAAACAAGCCGAACGAGAGAAGGTGTCATTCAGCAAATTTTGACGAGAGCGGCAACGGAAATCGTTGGTACCTTTGAAAAGAGCAAGCGATTCGGGTTTGTTGTTCCCGACGATCGAAGATTCAACGATGATATTTTTATAATGAAAAAAGACTTCAACGGCGCGCATACTGGGGACAAGGTTGTTGTCAAAATTACCAAGTATCCTGAAAGGGGCAATAGCGCAGAAGGCAAAGTGGAAGAAATCATCAGTAGAAGCGGCGAAGCCGGAGGTGATATCAAGGCGTTGATCCGACAGTATAATCTGACACAGGAATTTCCTGAAAAAGTAGAAATGGAAGCAAAGAAAATCCCGTTGAAAATAGCTGAAGAAGAAATTATAAATAGAGTGGATCTAAGGGAGAAGAATATCATTACAATAGACGGTGCTGATGCCAAGGATTTGGATGATGCCGTGTCAGTTGAAACGCTTTCCAATGGAAACTACTTGCTTGGTGTTCATATTGCTGATGTGAGCCAATATGTTACTGACAGCAGCCAGCTTGACAAAGAGGCACTTAAGAGAGGCAACAGCGTCTATCTTATCGATCAAGTCATCCCTATGCTGCCCAAAATCTTATCAAATGGGATTTGCAGTTTGAACCCGAAAGTTGACAGGCTTACCCTATCTGTAACCATGGAAATCGACAATAAAGGAAAAGTTGTCAATCACGAAATTTATGAAAGTGTCATTCATTCAAAAGCCAGAATGGTTTACGGAGAGGTGTCGGACATGCTGGAAAATAAGTCAGCTGAACTGATTGCGAAATATCAGGACATTTATCAGGATATTCTGCGCATGGATGAGCTGGCAAGTATCTTAAGAAAAGCAAGAGATGTTCGGGGAAGCCTTGATTTTGATTTTGACGAAGCCTATATCAACCTGAACGAACAAGGAATCCCGATCAGTGTAGAAACAGCCGAAAGAAGAGTGGCAAACCGTATTATTGAGGAATTTATGCTTGTCGCAAACGAAACCATAGCGGAGCATTTTTATTGGATGGAAGCGCCTTTTGTTTATCGTGTTCATGAGAAACCTTCTTTGGAAAAAATCGAGGAGTTTAAACGATTTATCGTGAGCTTTGGATTGAATCTGAAGGGGAATCCGGAAAGTATCCATCCGAAAGCTTTGAATGAAATCATTAAAAGTGTAGAAGGTAAACCGGAAGAGCATGTTGTCAATACAGTCATGCTGCGATCAATGAAAAAAGCATTTTACGGAACAGAGTGTGAAGGGCATTTCGGATTAGGAGTTAAATATTATTGTCATTTTACATCCCCCATCCGAAGATATCCGGACCTGATCGTTCACCGCATTATAAAGGAATCTCTTCACGGAAAACTGGATATCAAGCGCGCCAAGGTACTAAGAAGGAGAACAGATCGTGCTGCGGAAATTTCATCCGGTACGGAGCGGCAGGCCCAGGAACTGGAACGAGAAGTTGAGAAGCTGAAAAAGGCTGAGTACATGACCTATCATGTAGGAGAAACATATGATGGTATCATTAACGGCGTTGCAAGCTTTGGTTTCTTTGTAGAAATAGAAAATACCATTGAAGGAATGGTAAGGGTGGATTATCTGAATGATGATTATTACGACTATGAAGCCACAAAGTATCGTTTAATTGGGCGAAGAACCAACAAGATTTATGCTCTGGGAGACAAGGTAACCATTAAGGTTCATTCCGTAGAGCTCCAGAATCGGGAAATCAATTTTACTGTCGTAGATGCAAGATAAAGACTGAAATTTTGGAGGTATTGAAATGATAACGGCATATCTGACTGCAACCCCATCCAGCTATGAAGGGGAAGATATCGAAATACGATACGGGATCTACGAAGATCAATTGCTATTACACAAGGACTCTGTTCTTTTGGAGTATAAGAAACCGGCTATCGTCGGACAAGTTGCATTGTTAACGCTTTTAAAAGAATTGGAAGCATACCCGGACAAAGAGATTACGATAATCATTCATGATCCGGCACTTTATGAATTTGTAAGGGGAACATCGACAACGAAGAATAAGGATGTCCTGAAAATGGGAAGAGAAACTCGAAAAGAATTGAACAAACATGAGAATATTACTGTGAAAGATATCCATGGAGATCGCATGTTATTGGCGAAATGGAAAGAAGCATTGGCATAGTCAGTTAGGGGGTAAGACGGTAAAGATTATCTTCCCCCTTTTTTATTCAATAGGAATACTGTGGCGTCAGCCAACTTATTTAACTCAAGGTACTTTGTTTGGATATTGCCGATAATGCATCCCCGGCTTCATCTACATAAATTGGTTTTCTTGCGATATCCGCCATGGCTAGCATGCCAACGATTTGATTATTCTCTAAAACAGGGAGCCTTCTAACTTGATATTTAGCCATAAGCAAGGCTGCTTGATGTGTATCCATATTTGGTTCAGCGGAAATAAGAGTTTTTGTCATGATTTCCTTCACTGTTTTTGGACCATTCTCGTTTGATACAGACCGAATTACAATATCACGGTCTGTTATGATGCCCAACGCTTCTCCCCGATCATTGCAGACAGGGATAGAGCCTATATTTTCTTGCTTCATTTGTTTAGCAACCTGTTCAATGGAAGTCTCAGGTCTTACACAGGTTACAGAGGTTGCCATTAAGTCTTTTACTCGCATATTTGCCTCCTTAGAATTAAAAAAAGGTGAAATCTATACAAATAGACTTCCCTTTTTTCTTTTCTTTATACCAAGGCGCCATAGCCTTCTGAATAAGCTTTGGCAGACTACCGGGCTCTCCAGAAAGAAGGTGACAATAACATGATGATCGCAAACAATTCCAAACGTCCGGCTATCATCAGTATTCCGAGATAAAGTCGCGAGGCCTGGGAAAAAATACTGTAATTCCCATCCGGGCCAAGAAGACCAAAGCCCATACCGGTATTTGAGAGCGCGCTGGCAACTGCACTGATCGTCGTCAGTAAATCATAACCCTCCAACGATAGGAGTAAACAACTGAAGACAAATATTGTGAAATATAGGATCACAAAGGAGCTGACCTTAGAAACGGTTTCAGCCGATATCGTCTTGCTTCCGATTTTGACCGGAACGACGGCGTTGGGGTGCAGCCGCTTATACATTCCTCTTACAATAAGCTTAAAAATGATCATGACTCGGATCACCTTTATGGATCCACAGGTTGATGCAGAACAGCCACCGATAAACATTAAGCAGAAAAGCAGCATCTGACTGAAACTTGGCCAATAAGTATAATCTGTAATAGCAAAGCCGGAGGTGGATATAAATGCAGTGGTTTGAAATAAGGAATGTCTGATGGTAAGCCCCAGGGAATCGTAAGTACCGAATGCCCATAAATTGAGGGTAATCAACAGAGTGGACACGGCCAGAATTATCAGAAAGGTACGAAGCTCCCAGTCTTTGAAAAACTCCCTCCATTTCCCTTCGAGGATATGATGATACAAGACAAAATTGATGGAAGCTACAATACTGAACAAAATAATTACAAATTCAATAAAGAAACTGTCAAAGTGTGAAATGCCTTTTGCATAATTGGATAGGCCTCCGGTCCCTATGCTTGAAAAAGCATGAATCATTGAATCAAATAAATTCATGCCCCCCAGCAGGAGCAGGATTATTTGGATCAAGGTAAGCGAAACATACATTTTGTATAGAATTCTTGAGGAATCTGAAATTCGTGTTGTCATTTTTTCCACAGTTGGACCTGGTGCTTCCGCACGAGCAATCAATAGGCCGCCGATTCCAAGTGCAGGCAATAGGGAAATGGCAAGGATCAGGATTCCCATTGCACCAAGCCAATGGCTGAAGGAACGCCAGAACTGAATTGCTTTCGGTGCTGCGGATAAATCGGAGATAATCGTTGAACCTGTTGTTGTAAATCCCGAAATTGATTCGAAAAGTGCATCAACATAAGAAGGAATGATTCCGGAAAATAGGTATGGGAAAGCGCCGATGACCGATGCGGCCAACCAGCAAAGCGCAGCAATCAGATATCCGTCCCGCATTTTTAATATATTTGTGGAAGGTCTGACTACAATTAAAATGATAGAACCTATGGCCATGGCGAGCAGAATTGACTGTATGAATGCAACCCCAACTGCTTTTTCCCCGTAATAATAAGCAATGATTACAGAGGGTACCATTGCGATTCCAATAATGATTGAGATCATGCCTATGATCTTTAAGATCACTTTATAATTAAACGACATAAGAATACCTCACTTATCCGGATTCCAGAAATATCTGGTAAACAGCAATATGATCGTAAATAATTCTAAACGGCCCACCAGCATCAGGATTGACAGCATCAATTTGGACAGATCAGAGAAAATGCTGTAATTTAAAACAGGCCCAACCAGATTGAAGCCCGGACCGATGTTTCCCAGGCAAGCCGCAACTGCACTGGCGGTGGTAATCAAATCAAAGTTTTCCAGTGAAAGCAGCAGTGTTCCGACAAAATATATCCCCATATAAAGGAAAATAAAACTTACTACAGCAGATATGGTATCAGCAGGAATCGGCTTCTCATTGATCTTAGTAGAGAAAACTGCTCTTGGATGCAAACGGATTCCAACGCCTCTTCTTAACAGCTTAAATAGAAGGAGGATGCGGATCACCTTAATGCCGCCCCCTGTTGAGGAAGAACATCCCCCGATAAACATGAGAATAAACAGGATCATTTTACTGAAGGCAGGCCATAAATCATAATTTGCCGATGCATAACCTGTCGTTGTTATGATGGAAGCACTTTGAAACAAGGCATAGCGGACTGATTGCCCCATGGAATTGTAAGAATCGTTGAGCCACAGATTGAAAGCGATCAGCAATACTGATATCGCAACGATAAGAAGATAAAGCCTCAGCTCACTGTCTGAGAAAAAATCCTTCCAACGGCCTTTCAGGACATAATAATATAACGTAAAATTTGTTGCAGCCAGCAGCATAAAGACTGATATTACAATTTCATAATACGCATTGTCGTAATGTGCGATACTGGTATTATAATTGGAAAAGCCTCCGGTGCCTACAGAACCAAAGGTGTGGATCATGGCGTCAAAAAGGGTCATTTCACCGGGAAGAAGTAGTATGATTTCAAGAAGGGTCATACCAACATAAATCGTATATAGGATCTTGGAGCTTTCTGATATTTTTGGAGTTAATTTCCCAAAGATTGGACCGGTGGTTTCCGCCCTAGCGATCCGCTGACCGTTAATGCCTAGCATAGGCAGGAGTGCAATTGCAAGAACGAGGATCCCCATTCCTCCAACCCAGTGCGTAAAGGAGCGCCAGAACAGAAGTCCCTTGGGCAGAGCTTCAATATCAGTGAGAATGGAGCTCCCCGTAGTGGTAAAGCCTGAAACGGTTTCAAAAAATGCGTCAAAGAAATTGGGGATATACCCTGATATGATAAAAGGGATCGCCCCCAGCAGGGAGCTGAGTGTCCAGCAAAGTGCAACGATGGCAAACCCATCTCTTATTTTCAGGTGAGCGAAGTCCGCTTTGACAGTAAATGTGATCATGCTCCCGACGAGAAGCATCGAGAAGATAGACAGAAGAAATGCATTGATTGCGTCACCTTCACCGTAAAAAAAGGAGACCAAAAGCGAAGGAAGCATTAAGCCAGCCAGAATAAGGATCAAAATTCCGCTAATTTTAATGATTGCTCTATAATTTAAAATCATGATTGAATTGGCACCTCTAGTGAAAAGTCACTTGTCTTTTCAGCCTCTATTTAAAAAATCCTGTCCTGCCGGAACGAATAAACTTTTCCAGATCGGGTATTTCGGATAAGAGGCAGATAATGATGACTTTATCATTCTTTAGTATTTCGGTATCCCCATTGGGGATAATCACATCATTGCCGCGGTGGATTGCGGCGATAATTACATCATCAGGCAGACCGATATGTTCAATTGGCCGGTTCGTAATACGCATATGATCATCGGCTATAATTTCGATCATTTCTGCCTGTCCTTGAATCAACTGAGAAGAAAGGACACGCTTGGAACCCTGAATAAATCGGAGGATGTTGCTGGCAGTCATATCCAATGGATTCAAAGCCATATCGATCCCCATACTTTCGATGAGTGTCGCATAGCTTTCCCTGCTTACCTTTGCAATCACATCTTCAATGCCGTGCTGCTTTGCCATGAGCGCTAAAAGAAGATTCTCCTCATCAAAACCCGTTGCAGTAACCACAGCATCCATCTCATCGATATTTTCCTCTTGTAGCAGATCCATATCCGTTGCATCGCCGTTCAACACCAAAACGTCGTCAAGATGATTGGACAGGTATTGACAGCGTGCTTTATCCTTTTCAATGAGTTTCACTGAAATGCCGAATTCAGATAGTTTCTGGGCAAGATAAAGGCCGGTTTTTCCGCCGCCAAGAATCATCACCTTTTGAAGATTGGTGTATTTGCCCTTTTCATGAACCTGATTATTGAGGCGTGTAATTGGATTTTTCTCACCAACCACATAAAGAGAATCGTCCTTCATGATGACTGTATTTCTTTTCGGAATGATAACTTTACCGTTTCTGGAAATGGAAACGACGTGCATATTTCCCAGAGATTCATTCACAAAATAAACCGTTCTCCCCACGATTTCGGGCATCCTATCAGTAGAGAATTCGATCAGCGAAATCTTTCCGCTTGTGAATATTCCATTGCTCAAAGTATATTTTTCGACCAAAAACTTATAGATTTCCAGTGTTATAGCCAAATCGGGATTCACAATATAATCGATCCCCATTAAATCCTTTACAAAATCGATCTGGTTCATATGCTCAGGGTCACGGACACGGGCAATTACCTTTTTGCAGCCCAGACGCTTTGCAAAGGAACAGATTACAATATTTTTTTCATCAGAATTCGTTGAGGATATCAAATAATCATATGTATTGATTCCGATATTCTCTAAAAGACTGATTTGCTTTGCGTTTCCTGTAACTGTCATCAGATCCATCTGTGAACTTAGCTTTTGCAGCAGTGCTTCATTCTTATCTATAATTGTAACTGAATGATCTCCACCCAGCAGGGCTTCTGTTATTTTAATTCCCAGTTTCCCGGCACCAACGATGGCTATTTTCATGAACGATACCTTCTTTCTGAAGCATGTTTCCCAACTTTGTAATAAACAATATTGTACCACTATTTAAAATGAAAGCAACATCTATTTGTTATTTCGTCCAATATCGGCTAAAATATAATATAAAGATGTAGAAATTGAGGTAGTTAATAATGAAAATTAAGAGATTGATTGGCGGCAATCTGGAAAGTAACGGTTATGTGATATATGATAAGGAGCAGGGAGAATGCTATATTATCGATCCTGGTTACAACGGTGAAAAATTCCTGAAGCTTGTAGATGATCTGGGTCTTACGTTAAAAGGGATTCTGTTGACCCACCACCATTACGATCATGTGGGCGGCGTGGATAAAATCAAAGGGACGACAGGCTGCAGTGTTTATATTCACAGAGCCGATAGCGATATGTATAAAAAGCAGGCAGATGTGTTGCTGGAGAACGGCGATAAACTGCTGCTGGGAGAGGAAGAAATCAGAGTGATTCATACGCCGGGACACACCAGGGGTGGTGTTTGCTATTATTCAGATCAGAGCAAGCTAGCCTTCACCGGAGATACGATCTTTAATGTTGATTTGGGAAGAACGGATATGAGCGACGGATCCCCATCGGACATGGAATACTCGATCCGGAATATTATCGACTTATGGAGCAACGAAATAACGATTTATCCGGGTCACGGGGATTCCTGCAACATGAAGTATGTCAGGAAATATAACCAGGAGTTTCTGGATATAATTGGAAAATAAAACTGATAAAAGTATTTTCACGAAAACCACAGTCTTTCAATGCTTCGCATACTAGCCCGCCCAATCTGTGAAACAGGTTGTCGGCGGACTTATGCAAGGAAATCACAAATCTCTGATTTGTAGATTTCTACTGAGAAAGACTGTAATATGTTTCACGGTTTTCTAAGAAAACGCTTTTTTCAATCTGAGGTTATTACAACAGTATTCCGAAGGAGCTTTGGCAGCATTCTGCGCCGCGAGGTGCAGCTTAATGATGCGATTTGCCACTGGCGAGTGAGGAAACCTGTTGTAATAACCTTTATTTTTCGTAGGCGACCAGGACGACATCCTTTTCGTCCATCGTTTTAATTCTGGCCTGAATGCTGTTGATTTCCTCTATGTTCGATTCCGAGATGACAGCAATTTTCATCTGATTTTGATTTTGACCCATTTTGAGGCTCCTTTCTTGATTTTATTTCCACTGGTATTAGCATAAACAATTTCTTTCATTTTATTTATTTCAGGCTGCACTTTGTAATCGCGAAGCCTTAATTTTTGCAGGTACGGAATTTGATGAATTGACAAATAAAATATAAATTGGTACAATATGTAAATATTATAGAAAAGAAAGATGGTGCTGCAGAGATGAAGCTTGGAAGGTGGGGTGAGGATATTGCAGAAAAATACCTGAAAAAGAAGGGTTATCTTATTGTGGAACGGAATTTTCGTTGCAGGCTCGGAGAGATCGACATCATTGCCCGGGACGGAGCGGATCTGGTATTCGTCGAAGTGAAAACCAGACAAAATCAAAGCTACGGACTGCCCTGCGAAGCGATCAATGCTGCGAAAGTCAGACATATCAAAAGAACCGCGGTTTATTATATGACGGGCTGTGCCATGGAATATCAGGACGTAAGACTTGACGTGATCGAAATATTGACGCAGGAAGGAAAAACCTACCTGCACCATATAGAAAATATCACGGGCTAATGTATGGTATCACACATTGCTGCCTTCTATCACGCGTATATTTAAAGGGGTAAACTTATGTATTCACAAGTAATAAGCGGAACGTTATACGGGCTGGCGTCGGAGCAGGTAATTGTGGAAACCGATTTATCTGCCGGACTTCCGGTCTTCAATGTAGTGGGCCTTCCCGATGCAACTGTCCGAGAATCCAAGGAAAGAATCCGCGCTGCAATCATGAATTCTGGCTTTAAATTTCCGGCTAAAAGGATCACCATCAATTTAGCTCCTGCAGGGACAAAGAAGGAAGGGACACACTTCGACCTTCCCATTGCAATTGGGGTAATGACGTCAGCCGGTTTTATCGAAAAGAATCAAACAGCGGGATTTGCTTTTTTAGGGGAACTCTCTCTAGACGGATGCGTCAATCGGATCAATGGCGCGCTTCCGTTGGTCATCGGGTTACGAAATCAGGGGATTGAAAAAATCATCCTGCCAAAAGCAAATGCAGAAGAGGCTTCTGCCATTGATGATGTTATGCTTTATCCTGCCGGGAGTCTGAAAGATATTGCATCATATTTTGATGGAGGAAATGAAATAACGCCCTATGAAAGGAGTAAAAAAGGGCAGCCTAAGCTGATCAGGAACGAATTGGATTTCTGTGATGTGGCGGGTCAGGAGTCTGTAAAAAGAGCTTTGCAGATCGCTGCAGCAGCTTCACACAATGTTCTTTTAATTGGATCGCCCGGAGCGGGAAAAACAATGATGGCAAGAAGAATTTCAAGCATCCTGCCTGCCATGACCTATGATGAGAAGCTAGAGGTAACGAAAATCTATAGCATTGCCGGAGAATTATCTGACCATCGTCCGATGATTACAGCAAGACCGTTCCGTTCCCCTCATCATACGATATCGGGGTCGGCTTTGGTGGGCGGTGGGGCTAGCCCGAAACCGGGAGAAGTATCCCTAGCTCACTATGGCGTATTATTTCTGGATGAGTTGCCGGAGTTCAACCGATACGTGCTGGAGATGCTTAGGCAGCCTTTGGAGGATGAAAGGGTTACCATATCCAGAATCAAAGGAAGCACAGCCTTTCCCTCCAAGTTTCTGCTGCTGGCAAGCATGAATCCATGTCCTTGCGGTTACTACGGCGATCCTACGCATGAATGCAGCTGCAGCCCAACACAGATTCGAAATTACCTTTCAAAAATTTCGGGACCTTTACTGGATCGGATCGATATGCACATCGAGATCATGCCGGTGAAGTACAGAGAATTGGTAGAAATAGAAGATTTGGATGGGAATGCAGCAAAATCAATACCTGTGAGAGATTCTGAATGTATGAGGCTGGAAGTGGAAACGGCAAGACAGATCCAACTTAAGCGGTATCAAGAGGAAGAAATATCCTATAATTCCCAGTTGACGCCAGATTTGATGAGAAAATACTGCGTATTGGACAAGGAAACAAAAAAATTGATGGAAACGGCCTTTCAGCAACTGTCTCTCAGCGCAAGGGCACATCATAAAATCATAAAGATGGGTAGGACCATTGCTGATATGGAAGGGGCAGAAAAGATTGGAGTCAGGCATATTGCAGAAGCGATCCGTTACCGTAGCCTGGACAAGTTGTATAGAGGTTTATGACATGAGTTTAAAATATGAAAAAATCAATACAGAGCGGATCAAAAAAGTACAGATTGGAGAGGAAGATTATCCGGAAATGTTGAATTATATCGGCAACCCTCCGGAAAAGCTATATTATATAGGAGATATTAAGATTGCAAGCATGCCGTCCGTCGCTATTGTGGGAGCAAGAAAGGCTACCGCATATGGAAAATGGGCTGCCTACGGCTTTGCAAAAAAATTGTCCGAGTACGAAATTTGTGTGGTGAGCGGAATGGCGTATGGTATCGATGCGTATGCGCATAAAGGGGCAGTCGAAAATCAGGGAAAGACAATCGCCGTGCTGGGTTGTGGAATTGATACCTGTTATCCCGCGTCAAATTTAATGCTGAGAGAGAATATATTAAAGGAAGGATTGATCCTTTCCGAGTATGAGCCGGGTGTGCCTCCGCTACCCTATCGATTCCCCATGCGAAACCGTATTATCAGCGGACTCAGTATCGGAACCATTATCATTGAAGCGGGTCTTTCTAGTGGTTCCCTGATCACAGCCGAATGTGCAGCGGAACAAGGAAGGAATATTTATGCTTTGCCAGGGAATATAAATAGTATGTACAGCTTCGGCACGAATAAACTCATTCAAGACGGTGCAACACCCTTGATCGTTTTCGACGATATCATCGACGAGTTGGGGATTAAAAAGTCGAGTTCAGGCTCCACATTGGAAATCGTCCTCGGGAAAGATGAAAGGATCGTGTATGAGGCTATCCTCCAATCAGGGGAAACAACGACGGATTCCATCTGCAGAAGGACCGGAAAACTGCCGTCGGATGTCAATGCGATGGTAACAATATTAGAGATGAAAGGACTACTTCAGACTGCACTTGGAAAAATTTTTATTGCAAAATAAATATTTTGGAAATATAATCTCTTCTTGTAATAGTAAAACATAATTGTAGACACATTAAAGGAGGCTTATTATGGCCGATAAACATCTGGTAATCGTGGAATCTCCATCGAAAGCGAAGACCATAGGCAAGTTTTTGGGGAGCAAATATAAAGTGGTTGCGTCCGTAGGACATATCAGAGATTTACCCAAAAGCAAGCTGGGAATCAATATTGAGCAAAACTTTGAACCTGAATATATTTCCATCAGAGGAAAAGGTGACGTAATCAAAGCAATGAAGAAGGAAGCGAAGGATGCGGGTAAAATATACCTGGCAACCGACCCTGACCGTGAAGGGGAGGCGATTTCCTGGCACATTGCTTATTTGCTAGGCATTGATGAAAAAGAGCCGTGCAGAATCGTATTCAATGAGATCACCAAGGGTGCGATACAAAATGCGGTAAAGCATCCGAGAGCAATTGACAAAAAACTGGTGGATGCACAACAGGCCAGACGTGTTCTAGATCGCCTTGTAGGCTACAAAATCAGTCCTCTACTTTGGCGTAAGGTGAGGAGAGGCTTAAGCGCGGGTCGCGTACAGTCCGCCGCACTGAAAATCATTTGTGACAGAGAAAAAGCAATTCTGGCTTTTATACCAAAGGAATATTGGAACATCACCGCAATTCTGCTGAATGAAGCCAAAGGCAAGGAGAAGCAGAAGCCCTTTTCCGCAAAGCTGTCGGAGTATCAAGGGAAGAAACTGACCGTCACCTCAAAGACGGAAGCAGATAAGGTTTTATCTGCGCTGGATCCAAAGGGTTATGTTATCAGAAAAACCGAAGAAAAGGAAAGAATTAAGAAACCAAATCCACCATTTACAACGAGCAGTCTACAGCAGGAAGCTTCCAATAAGTTGAACTTCTATACGAAGAAAACCATGCTGATCGCACAGCAACTCTATGAAGGAATCGAAATCAAAGGTCACGGTACGATCGGTCTAGTTACTTATATCCGTACCGATTCAGTGAGAATATCCGAGGAGGCACAGCAAGCTGTAACGGAGTATATTAAAGAAAGGTATTCATCCACATATCTGGGAAATAATGTGTTTTCCAACAAGAAAAAAGATGTACAGGATGCCCACGAAGCCATCCGTCCGAGTATCGTCACGCTGCATCCTGATGAAATCAAAGATTCTCTGACCAAGGACCAGTATAATCTTTACCGGCTGATCTGGTCCCGATTCGTGGCCAGCCGCATGACGTCTGCTGTTTATGACAGTGTCAGTGCGGAGATTGCAAACGGCGACTATGTTTTTAAGGCGAACGGATCAAAACTTAAATTTGACGGTTATCTAAAAGTGTATAATAATATAAATGAGGAAGATGAAGAAAAAATGCTTCCTCATATTCAGGAAGGAGATAAACCGAACCAGTTAGATCTGCAAAACGAGCAGAACTTCACTCAGCCCCCTTCCAGATACAGTGAAGCATCTCTTGTCAAGGATTTGGAGGAAAAGGATATCGGTAGGCCGAGTACTTATGCACCGATTATTGCCACCCTGATTGAGCGGAAATATATCACCAGAGAAAAGAAGATGCTCATGCCAACGGACCTGGGATTTATCGTAACTGACTTGATGGAAACATACTTCAAGGAAATTGTAGATGCGGGATTTACTGCGGATATGGAAGAAAAACTGGACGATATTGAAGTTAAGAACACAGAATGGAAAGCCATCGTCGCTGAATTTTATAAAATACTGGAAGAGGAGCTGAAGATCGCCGACGAGGCAATTGAAAAAGTGACCATTGAAGACGAACTAACCGATGAACTTTGCGAGCTGTGCGGAAAACAAATGGCCATCAAGCATGGAAGATTTGGAGAGTTTTTGGCATGCAGCGGCTATCCGGATTGCAAAAATACAAAACCCATCGTCAGCAAGACTGATGTAAAATGCCCGGATTGCGGTAAGGATATCATTGTAAGAAAGAGTAAAAAGGGCAGACTGTTTTATGGCTGCAGCGGTTATCCGGAATGTAATAAACTCTATTGGAACAAACCGGTGGATAAAAAGTGTCCAAATTGCAATTCATTATTGACGGAGAAGAAGACAAAAACGTCAAGTTACATGTGTTCAAATTCTGAATGCGGGTATAAAGAATAGGATTGATAGTATTAGGGAGGTAATAGAATGGGAGAATTCCATGCAACTACGATTGTAGCTGTCAGACGAAATGAGAATGACATTTGTATTGGGGGAGATGGACAGGTTACAATGGGACAGAGCTCCATCATGAAGCAGACTGCAAAAAAAGTCCGAAAAATATATAAGAACACAGTGGTTACCGGCTTTGCGGGATCCGTGTCCGATGCATTTACGCTGACAGAAAAATTTGAGAAAAAGCTGGAAGAACATTCCGGTAATCTGAAGCGAGCGGCAGTTGCACTGGCGCAGACATGGAGATCGGACAAGATGATGAGAAATCTGGAGGCACTGATGGTGGCTGCAGATACGGAAAGCCTGCTGGTCATATCCGGAAACGGAGAAGTGATCGAGCCCGATGAGAACTTTATTGCAATCGGATCGGGTGGAAACTATGCCTATGCAGCAGCACATGCTTTATATAAGCATACCGACATGAGTGCGGAGGAAATTGTCAGAGAAGCATTGGCGATAGCGGCTTCAATATGTGTATTTACAAATAACAATATTTCCGTTGAAAAGCTGTAGGGGGGATTAGAAATGAGTACGTTGTACAATATGACTCCGAAAGAGATTGTGAAGGAGCTTGATAAATATATCATCGGTCAGGACAGTGCTAAAAAATCCGTCGCAGTTGCACTTCGTAATCGGTATCGCCGAAGTCTTTTGCCTGATGAGATGAGAGAAGAAATCACGCCGAAGAATATTCTTATGATGGGTCCAACCGGTGTAGGTAAGACAGAAATCGCCAGAAGGCTGGCAAAACTGCTGGATGCACCTTTTGTAAAGGTGGAAGCTACAAAATTCACCGAGGTCGGTTATGTCGGAAGAGATGTGGACTCCATGGTGAGAGATCTGGTGGAAGCCTCCATCCGTATCACAAAGCAAATGAGATTACAGGAAAAATATTCCATTGCCGAGGAAATCGCCGATGAAAAAATCATCGAGGCAATCATTCCGGGCAAGAAAAAGCCTGCACAAAATGGCGGCGGCGTAAGAGGACCCTTTGACTTTATCCTGGGTGGCGGTTTCCAAGTAAACCAGAATCAACAAACCACGTCAGGTGCAAAGGACGAACAGACAACGGAAAAGGGAGATATCGAACTTGCAAGAGAGCAGGTAAGACAGCAGTTGAAGGATGGTTTGCTGGAAGAGCAGTTCATTGAAATTGAAGTCAACGATATGCCCAAAGGCAACAACCTTGATATGGGTAATGAAGGAATGAGCATCGCCATCGGAAATATATTCGGTGATATGATGCCGCAAAAGAAGAAGAAGAAAAAGGTTCGCGTTAAGGATGCAAGGAAGATCCTGAGAGAACAGGAAGCGCAAAACCTCATTGATATGGATCAGGTAACCATGGAAGCCTTGGAAAATGCGGAACAAAATGGGATCATCTTTATCGATGAAATCGATAAGATTGCTTCCGGTGGCGGTTATCGATCTGGTGCAGATGTTTCGAGGGAAGGCGTGCAGCGAGATATCCTGCCCATCGTGGAGGGAAGTGTTGTCAATACCAAATATGGTCCGGTAAAGACAGACCATGTACTGTTTATCGGAGCAGGAGCTTTCCATATATCAAAACCCACCGACTTGATTCCGGAGCTTCAGGGAAGGTTTCCGATCCGGGTTGAATTGGAAAATTTGACGAAGGATGCTTTTGTACAAATTCTGACCGTTCCGGAAAATGCACTGCTGAAGCAGCATAAAATGCTTCTGGAGACGGAGGGCATTAAAGTGACGTTTACAGACGACGCGGTGGAAGAAATCGCTACCATGGCATTCCTGACAAACGAGCAGACCGAGAATATCGGAGCCAGAAGGCTTCACACCGTTATGGAAAAGCTGCTGGAGGAAATTTCATTCAATATTCCCGAAATGGAGCAGGATGAAATCGTTATCGATAAGGAATATGTGAAAGAAAAGTTTATCGACAGGATCCATGCCGACGACATCGACCGATATATCTTGTAAAGTGATTTTGAGTACCCTTAGAAATAAGGGTACTCTGTTGATTTTAATGCAAGAACACGGATTTTTTAAATAATTGTGCCAAAACGAGAAACTTTTTTGAACAATCAAAAAAATATCTTTTATAATGGATTAATATCATATATAATACATCTGTTGGAATAAAAAATTAACAATCATAATTACGAATTTATATAATATGGAGGAACTATATGGAAAAGGATATACTTACCAAAGTCAGAAAGCTGAACTGGGTATTGCAGGAGAGCGCATCCGGAGTATTCTCTTTTAATGACCTTTGTGGAATTCTGAGTGATCTGATGGATGCAAATGTCTATATCGCAAATCGAAGAGGAAAGGTCATCGGGGTTCACTATAAGATCAAATCCGACAGTTCGACTATCACAGATCCTGAAACGGGCAGCGAAAAATTCCCGAACGAATACAACGAAGCCCTTCTCAAGGTAGTGGAAACCGAAGCAAATCTCAAGGCGGAAGAAGCACTCGAAATCTTTAAATACGACTATGATACCTATGACAAGCTGCATACGATTGTTCCTATTTTAGGTGGTGGTCAGAGACTTGGAACATTAATTCTGACAAGATATAATCCGGAATTTACTGACGAGGATCTGGTGCTGGGAGAATACGGTGCGACGGTTGTCGGTTTGGAAATACAGCGACGCAAAACGCTAGAGATCGAAGAGGATGCAAGAAAGAGAGCCGTAGTGCAAATGGCCATTGGTACCTTGTCCTATTCTGAAATTGAAGCAGTACAGCAGATTTTCGCTGAACTCAAGGGTACAGAGGGACTTTTGGTTGCAAGTAAGATTGCTGATCGGTCCGGCATTACGAGATCCGTTATCGTCAACGCGTTGAGAAAGCTGGAAAGTGCCGGTGTTATTGAATCCCGTTCCCTCGGCATGAAGGGTACGCATATAAAGATCCTTAACGGAAAGTTCACAGAAGAATTAGGGAAGTTAGACATATAACATAGCGATGCAAAATAAATTGTAACAAATCAACCCCATGTATCATATTCTGAATTACATGGGGGTTTTTTTATGCGAAGAAGGCGAAAAAAAGACAAGCAGAATAATGGGAAATGGTTTGTTTGCCTGGTACTATTAATGGTGCTGGCTGTTTATAGTGTCGTATTCACCGAACGAATCATTAAGCCCAATGTAGCGGCTATCGCCGAGGTCAGGGTGAAGGCGATGATTACAAAGATCGTAAATGACGCCGTTCACGAGCAATTCAGAGCAGAGTCTGGGGTCAGTGATTTATTAACAATAAAAACGGATCAGGAGGGCAACATAACCTATGTCGAATCCAATACGACTGCGATGAATAATTTGGCCACTGAACTGACGCAGGCAGTGCAAAAACAATACAGATGGACGGAAGCGGTGAGTTTGGAGGTTCCCGTTGGAAGTATCATAGGAAGCCAGATTTTATCACAAATGGGGCCATACATAAGCCTGAAGGTACTTCCCATAGGCATGTCCAGAGCAAACTTCAAAACGGAATTTGAAAGCATGGGCATCAACCAGACAAAATATAAGGTTTATTTGCAGATGGACAGTCAAGCGAGAGTACTTGCTCCTTTTTCGATCAATACTATTGAAATACAGAATACGATTCTCGTAGCCGAGGCAATTATTGTAGGTGAGGTTCCGGAAGCTTATATCAATGTGCCGGGCGGAAGTGCCTTGGATGCCACTAACTTTTTCCCAGATAATTAGAAATGTGGTATAATATAAATATCAGACCATTTATGAAATTTATGAGAGAAACAGATTAAAGCAAAGAGGTGTTAGTTTGAAATTTACTGATGATAATGTGATTATAAAGACGGAAGAGTATCGTGCAATCCTGGTTGGAGTTCAACTCAACGAGGATATTTCCTATTCCATGGAGGAGCTTTGGGCGTTAGCTGTGGCAGGTGGTGTGGATGTGGCAGGCGAGATGGTCCAAAACAAGGAAAAACCCAATACGGCGACGTATATTGGAAAAGGTAAAGTGGACGAGCTCTTAGAGATGTGTACCAACATGGAGGCAGACACAGTAATTTTCAATGATGAACTGTCCGGAAGGCAGCTTCGAAATCTGGAAGATCGGCTGGGGATCAGAGTCATTGACAGAACGATTCTGATTCTGGATATCTTCGCATCCCGCGCTGTTTCCAGAGAAGGAAAGCTTCAGGTGGAACTGGCCCAGCTTCAGTACCGGCTGCCCAGACTGACCGGATTTGGAAAGAGCTTATCAAGACTCGGTGCAGGCATCGGGACCAGAGGTCCTGGTGAAAAAAAGCTGGAAACAGACCGTCGTCATATCTCCAAAAGAATGGATGAAATCAAAAGAGAACTCCTGGAGGTAAAAAGCAACCGAGGTACCCAAAGAGCAAAAAGACTGAAATCAGGCATACCGGTGGTGGCAATTGTTGGGTATACCAACTCCGGCAAATCCGCTTTGATGAATCGGCTGCTGCAAATGACGGAAAAAGAGGAAAAGAGCGTTCTTGAGAAGGACATGCTCTTTGCAACTCTGGATACGGCTCAAAGAAATGTTAAGTTTGATACGAATCAGGAATTTATCCTCATCGATACCGTAGGGTTTGTTAGCAAGCTGCCTCATTCGCTGATCAAGGCGTTCAAGGGAACACTGGAAGAGGTTACCTATGCAGACTTGCTCCTTCATGTTGTTGATGTTTCCTATCCCGATCATGACTTCCACATCAATGTCACCAATAAGGTTCTAAAGGAAATCGGTGCCGGTGAGAAGGAAAAGCTGTTGATCTACAATAAAATTGATATTGCAAGGGACATGAGTTTGCCGCAGAATGGTGATGAAATCTTATATATTTCTGCCACAAGGGGTGACAATATGGAACAATTGATTCAAAGGATCAAGGAAAAGATCTTTTCGGACAGAATCATTGTATCCATGCTAGTGCCTTTTGATCGCGGTGATATTTCATCCTATCTGTGTGATAAGAGCAGGGTGATCCGGATGGAATACATGGAGAGTGGGACAGAATTTGAGGTGGAAATATCAAAAAAAGAGTATGGCAGATTGGAGCAGTTTATCATAAGATAAGGGGGATCCTCTTGATTAAGTATAGAACAATCATGAAAGAAGCTGAAACGGAACAGGTTATTGATAAATCCAGGTTCATCGGTCATGTGAAACCGGTGGAATCAAGAGAAGAGGCAGAGGAATTCATTGCGACAATCAGAACGAAACATAAGGCAGCGACCCACAATGTGCCGGCCTTTGTGATCGGAGACCAGTTCCAGATCCAGTGGGCAAGCGACGACGGCGAGCCACAGGGTACCTCGGGAGCACCCATCGTGCAGATGCTTGTTAAGGAAGGGATCACAAACATCGCAGTCGTCATTACAAGGTATTTTGGCGGAATCAAGCTGGGAACCGGAGGGTTGGTAAGAGCTTATACCGGAACCACCAAGTTAGCGTTGGCGGCAAGTGGAATTGGCGCTGTAAAAGAGCTGGATGAATTAAAAATGAAGCTGGACTACACTTTCCATGGAAAATTGCAGAATCTCGCGCTAAATGGCAAATTTGAGGTCCGCAACACGGTTTTTGAGGATATGGTCACCGTCGATCTGATTATGGAACCTGAAAAAACCGAGGAAATAAAAACGATGATTTCAAATCTGATGGGAGGTAGTGAAATCCTCCTTTCGGAGAGAAAAAAACTGGAAAAAGTTTCATTTGAACGGGACTGAGAAATTTCAGTGAAAAAACAGATTTTACCGTTGACATTGAAATTCTCATATGCTAAGATAGAAAACGGCTCACAAAACGGAGCCAAGCCAAACGTTCCAAGGTAGCTCAATGGTGGAGCACTCGGCTGTTAACCGATAGGTTGTGGGTTCGAGCCCCACCCTTGGAGCCATTTATGACCCAAAACCGTTGGCGTCGGCAGCCATTTAAAAAATTGCCGAAAAAGATAATTAAGTATTGACACGAAGAGACAAGCAAGGTATACTAAATAAATGTGTCAACCAGTTAAATACACATTTCCAGGGCGCATAGCTCAGCTGGGAGAGCGCCTGCCTTACAAGCAGGATGTCAGAGGTTCGAGCCCTCTTGTGCCCACCATTTATACCATAGAAAGACCCTCTAAACATAGCTTAGCGGGTGCAATATGGCCTGGTAGTTCAGTTGGTTAGAATGCCAGCCTGTCACGCTGGAGGTCGTCGGTTCGAGCCCGATCCAGGTCGCCATTTATTATTTAGCAGTTATCATGCTGGTGTGGCTCAACGGTAGAGCAGCTGATTTGTAATCAGCAGGTTGGGGGTTCGATTCCCTCCACCAGCTCCATGATATAAACAAATTAAGAGGGAAGCGAACCCAAAAGGGCGCGAGCGCAGTGAAAAAGTCCGGTGGACTTTTGAGCAGCGAGAGGTCCGAGCCGACTGAAAGAGAAGGCGAAGGACAGCGGATGCGGAGCAGACGCGAATTCCCTCCACCAGCTCCATGATATAAAAACTTTGAAGGATGCGAAACCGGAAGGGCGCGCAGACAACATAAGTTGGATGTAGGGAGTGACTCTCCCGTTAAAAATATAATAATCCAATAATTTGGGGGGATTCCCGAGTGGCTAAAGGGGGCGGACTGTAAATCCGTTAGCGGAGCTTTCGGTGGTTCGAATCCACCTCCCCCCACCAATTACATGCGGAAGTGGCTCAGGGGTAGAGCATCGCCTTGCCAAGGCGAGGGTCGCGAGTTCGAATCTCGTCTTCCGCTCCAATTCGCGGATGTCGTACAATGGTAGTACTTCAGCCTTCCAAGCTGATAGCGCGGGTTCGATTCCCGCCATCCGCTCCATATTCTCAACATCATATTTGGGCTCATAGCTCAGCTGGATAGAGCATCGGCCTTCTAAGCCGTGTGTCCGGGGTTCGAATCCCTGTGGGCTCGCCAATTTTTTTTGAGAATGGGGTATAGCCAAGCCGGTAAGGCAACGGACTTTGACTCCGTCATTCGTAGGTTCGAGTCCTGCTACCCCAGCCAACAGGACCCATTAGCTCAGTCGGTAGAGCACTTGACTTTTAATCAAGGTGTCCCGCGTTCGAATCGCGGATGGGTCACCAATTCAATTTGATGGATGTAGTAGAACCTAACGATGGAGAGGTGTCCGAGCGGTTTAAGGAGCTGGTCTTGAAAACCAGTGACTCCGAAAGGGGCCGTGGGTTCGAATCCCACCCTCTCCGCCAGAATAGATAGAAAAATCCAAGAGGATTCGAACCCGAAAGGGCGTTGAGCATAAAAAAACCATCGTGGATGGTTTTTAGCGAGACGGTTCGAGGCTTCTCTGGAAGCCGAAGAAAGTCAGACTTTGCGGAGCAAAGGATGAGAAATCCCACCCTCTCCGCCACCACATAGATAAGATATAGGAATCGACCAGCCATGGAGAAGTACTCAAGCAGGTTCAAGAGGACGGTTTGCTAAACCGTTAGGCCGGGTAACTGGTGCATGGGTTCGAATCCCATCTTCTCCGCCATATAGGGGCATAGCTCAGTTGGTAGAGCAGTGGTCTCCAAAACCACGTGCCGTGGGTTCAAGTCCTACTGCCCCTGCCAATTTCGATTTAGGCAGCGAGTTCAGACAATTTAGCATCGGAGTGTAGCGCAGCTTGGTAGCGCATCTGGTTTGGGACCAGAGGGCCGAAGGTTCGAATCCTTTCACTCCGACCATTTTTTTACGGGCCATTAGCTCAGTTGGTCAGAGCGTCCGGCTCATAACCGGCAGGTCCGGGGTTCAAGTCCCTGATGGCCCACCATTTCATAATTATATTCATGCCCAGATAGCTCAGTAGGTAGAGCAGTAGACTGAAAATCTACGTGTCCTTGGTTCAATTCCGAGTCTGGGCACCACTAGAAACCTTCGAGAACGATTGGATTAGCAACGTTTTCGGAGGATTTTCTTTTTTTATAGTATTCGCATAATTCTTTCAGCACAAAGGAGAAAATAATATGGCAGATGAATTAATTTTAACACAAGAAGGTTTTAATAAGATTGAAGCAGAGTATGAAGAACTTGTTTCTGTTAGAAGAGGAGAAATCTCCGCAAGAATAAAAGAAGCACTATCTTTTGGGGATATTTCTGAAAATGCAGAGTTTGATGTTGCAAAAAATGAGCAGGCAGAAGTTGAGGGAAGAATCATTAAACTGGAAGGTTTGTTGCGGATTGCCAAGATTGTCGATGAGGGTTCAATGTCGAAAGACCGAGTCAGTATTGGCATGAAGACGAAAGTCAAGAATACTGACACGAAGGAAGAGATAGAGTTTCTCATCGTGGGCGCTACGGAATCAGATCCCTTTGAAAATAAGATATCGAATGAATCACTTGTAGGTGCAGGACTACTTGGGAAGAAAGTCGGCGAAATTGCAGAGATTCGTGTTCCCGATGGCTTGTCAAAATATGAAGTTTTAGAGATTTACAAATAAATTATATTGGAGAGAAAAATGGATGAAAAAAAACGCATCAATATAAAGCCGGGGATTCCTGTTCAAATTATACAGAAGCAGGACCAGCGGACGGGGAACCTAACGGAGGGAATTGTAAAGGATATCCTTACCAATTCCTCTACCCATCCCCATGGCATTAAAGTCAGACTGGAAAATGGGAATGTCGGCAGAGTTCAGAAAATTCTATAACATTTTTCTAAGAATGACAGTCACTTTTTCGGTTAATATAGTATATTTCGTTTTTTGACTGCTGAAACACAGGGAATTTGTTGCTATTATTCAGTTGAATTGTGGGTTTTACAAGGCTGATAATGAAAGATAGAAGGGATTGATTCTAAGGAGCATATTAGGAAAAAAAAGAGCTTAATTGGGTTATAGGGGGGAACCATGAAAAGAAGGCCAAAGAGCAGGGGGATTTTGGTAGTTGCGTATATTGCTGTTCTTATTGCAGCGGCTGGAATACCGATCAACGGGACGAGCTTTGCTACTGTAGATAATCAGGTTTTGACACCATCGCCAGCACTGAATAAAATAGATCATTTTGCATACGTTATTGGTTACCCCGACAATGAGGTAAAGCCTTTGGGAGAGATAACCAGAGAAGAGGCAGCGGTGATCTTTTACCGAATTATGACGGAAGAAAACCGAAAGGCATTTGCTGCAACCTACCAACCATTTACAGATGTTGAGAGCGGTCGCTGGTCTAATGATGAAATCGCTACACTATGTAATGCAAATATCATACAAGGGAATCTGGACGGAAGCTTCAACCCTGAAAAACCGATTACAAGAGGGGAGTTTGCGGCGTTAGCAGCAAGATTTGATAAGCTGAAGGAATCGCAGGAAAACAAATTTTCGGATATTGAAAACCACTGGGCGAAAGACTTTATCAATTCTTCGGCAGAAAAAGGCTGGATCAAAGGGTACGGTGATGGAACCTTTCGACCGGATCATATCATCATCCGCTGTGAAGCAATGATGCTGATTAACGAAATGCTGGATCGCAGAGTCAATATGGAAGGACTGCACAAGGATATGAAGCAGTGGATCGATAACACAGAGGATAAATGGTATTATGAGATCGTACTTGAAGCAACCAATTCTCATGATTATGAACGCGCAAACAAACCCAAATCCATCGAAAAGTGGACAAAAATGAAAGATAATCCGGTTTGGTGAAATAATCATAACCGGTTGCATAAATGAGAGACGGCTTTTTCCCGCAAAAGCCGTCTCTCTTTGTTGTTGATTTTGATGCCTTGTTCCAGTAAAATAGAATTACAATAATATGAGGAGGATAAGACGTGGCACAATTATATTATAGATATAGCACAATGAATGCAGGAAAGTCTATTGAACTGATCAAGGTAGCTTACAATTACGAGGAACGTGGTAAAAGAGTCCTTGTCCTTACCCCAAGTGTGGATGACCGGTTCGGGATCGGTGTCATTGCATCTAGAATCGGTGTAACGAGAGAGGCCGTCGCGATCAATGAAGATACCAATATTTTAGAACTGTTTATGAAGGAAAATAAAAAAAGTCTGATAGACTGTGTCCTCGTGGATGAGTGCCAATTTCTGAAAAAGCATCATGTCCAGGAGTTGGTGGAAATCGTAGACAGCTGTGATGTGCCGGTGCTTGCCTATGGCCTTAAGAATGACTTCAAAAACGAGCTTTTCGAAGGATCCTACTATATGCTTGTTTATGCAGATAAGATCGAAGAAATTAAAACGATCTGCTGGTGCGGCAGAAAAGCGACCATGGTTGCCAGAATAGTCGAGGGTAAATTTGTTAAAACAGGAGAACAAATCGTTGTTGGTGGAAATGACATGTATATTTCCTTATGCAGAAAGCATTATAATGATGGGCGGCTTGGTGAAGAATCATTGAACACAATTCCCTGATAACTGCCTCGCCGTTTGAACTCTTTTTGGATCCCGTTCAAGATGGATCGCTTTTCATAGCCCCATTCGGGAGCGATGAGAAGGTGCCTTGGTGCATCGGCGGTAACCCTGTGAATCGTAATATGTTGCGGAATGATTTCGAGTGCATCAACCACCAGATTGATGTACTCCTCTTTTTTGGGGATATGAATGCGATCAGGGTAGAATTCTGCCAGCTTTGTGTCTTTTAAAACGTTCATTAGATGCAATTTTATACCAAAAATATCCTTGCTGCAGCTCCTATGGATCGATGTAAGCATATCCTCGCGGCTTTCTCCAGGCAGCCCAAGAATTAGGTGGACGACGGTTTTGATGTCCAGTACCGAAAGCGCGGACACAGCCTGATCAAAGACGGAGAGTGGGTAGCAGCGGTTTATCAGTCGGGCGGTATCTTCATGTATGGTTTGTAGACCCAGTTCAACCCATAGAAAGGTCTTCTGATTCAATTCCGCAAGTAGTTCCAGGATCGCCGGAGATAGACAGTCTGGTCTTGTAGCGATGGCAAGGCCGATGACGTCGGGATATTCCAATGCCTGATAATATTTCTCCCGAAGGATCTCCACAGGGGCATAGGTGTTTGTATGACTTTGAAAATAGGCAATGTATTTTCCGGAGGGCCATTTCTTGGAGAGGAGCTTGATTTGCCCGGGGATATCGCTTGCGAAGTCGCCGGAGCCTTCGGCGGAACAGAAAATACAGCCGCCGGTTCCTTTGGTACCGTCTCTGTTGGGACAGGTAAAGCCGGCGTCGAGAGAAAGCTTGATCACCCTGCAGCCAAAACGCTCCTTTAAATATTTACCTATTGAATTGAAATATTGTTCGCCGAAAATAGAAGCCACAGAAACACCTCATATCTCAATAAAATTTATCCAATTTTCGATTTCTACTGCTGTAATTATATGATATAATTAACTCTATATTGATTATATCATGCGGGGACGTAGCTTGCATGATTAAAACGAATTAATTAAATTGAGGATGAACATAACCCATGAAAAAAGGAAAAGATAAGGATTGCATTTCAGAAAGATTGGAATCTGTCCAAAAGAATCAATTTATCAGCTTGGAGGATATGAACGAGGTTCGTATGTGCAGGCCAAAAATTCTGCTGCATAGCTGCTGTGGCCCCTGTAGTACCGCTGTTGTGGAGAGGCTGAGCGGACGGTTCGATATAACGATCTTCTTTTATAATCCGAACATCACCGATAAGGATGAATATGAAAAGAGGCGAAAGACCCAACTTGATTTTATTGAAAAATATAATAACCGGATCAATTCGAAGGACCGTATTGCATATCTGGAAGGTCCCTATGAGACGGCAATATTTTATACGGCGGTAAAGGGATTTGAGCAGGAGTTGGAAGGCGGAAAAAGATGTATACCATGCTTTCAGCTGCGACTTGAAAAAACGGCAGAGACAGCTATTATTTCAGGATTTGACACCTTTGGAACGACACTATCTGTAAGTCCGTATAAAAATTTCGAGCTGATCTACAAGCTTGGCATGCAATTGGGGATGCGTTACGGATTGACTTTTTTAGGTGAGGATTTTAAGAAGCAGGGAGGCTATCAAAGATCTGTTGAACTTTCAAAGGAATACCATCTCTATCGGCAGCATTATTGCGGCTGCGAATTTTCAAATACGACAACATAAAAATTTAAATATTGGAGGAAAAAAATCATGGCAAGAGGATTAATGATTCCCGAAGGCTATACGCCTGTAATTGACTTCATGGAAAGCCAGAGAGCGATTAAGAAAATTAAGGACTTTTTTCAGCAGGAGCTTGCTTACGGTCTCAATCTCAGAAGAGTGTCAGCACCGTTGTTTGTTGCTCCGGAAAGTGGTCTTAATGATAATCTCAACGGAGTTGAAAGAACTGTAGCCTTTACGTTAAAGGATATGGACGAGAAAACAGTGGAGATTGTTCAGTCCTTGGCAAAGTGGAAGAGAATGGCGCTGGGCAAATATCAGATTGACCCAGGTAAGGGTATCTACACTGATATGAATGCCATCAGAAGAGACGAAGACCTTGATAACCTACACTCTATTTATGTCGACCAGTGGGACTGGGAAAAGTCCATCCATCAGTCCAACAGAACCGAAGAATACCTGAAGGAAACGGTCATCACGATATATAATGCAATGAAAAATTTGGGCGACTATGTGAATCGGATTTACAGAGGCTTGCAGACTGAGATGCCCAATGAAATTTTCTTTATCACTACCCAGGAGTTGGAGGACCTTTATCCTGAATTGACGCCGAAGCAGAGGGAAGATGCTATTACGGAAGAAAAAAGAGCAGTTTTCATCATGAAGATCGGGGGCCAGTTACAGTCAGGAATCAAGCACGACGGTAGAGCGCCCGACTATGACGACTGGGAGCTGAACGGAGATATCGTGCTTTGGAACGATGTTCTGGGCATTTCTTATGAAATTTCTTCCATGGGGATTCGAGTCGACGAAAAAAGTATGATGAAACAGCTTAAGCAGGCAAATGCGGAAGACAGAATGGAGCTGCCGTTTCATAAGGCCATCATAAACAAAGAACTGCCCTATAGTATCGGCGGCGGAATCGGACAATCAAGACTTTGCATGTTCTTCCTGAGAAAAGCACATATCGGCGAAGTTCAGGTATCTGTATGGCCCGATGATATGATTGAGGAGTGCAAGGCAAATAATATTTTCCTTCTGTAAATGCTACGCATAAAAAACGGTAATAGGATTCACGCTTATCATAGAAAATACTTCTGATAACTGAATCCCGCGGCGCGATGCTTTCAATAATTAAAATAAAAATTTTTTTGCTAGTAACGTAAAAGGAAAAAAATGAAATATGTAAATGTGGTAATCGACAACAATACGGATCATACGGACAATTTATTTACCTACCTTTGCGTGGATGACAAGGTTAAGGTTGGGGACAAAGTATTCGTACCTTTTGCTAAGGGTAACCGTATTAGGGAGGCCTATGTGTTTCAGGTTGCGGATCAGCTACCGGAAGTGATCAAAGGTATAAAAACCATCGAGGCAATCGATCCTGACATCTCCCTGAGCGAAGAAGCGGTTGCAACATGTGTATGGATGAGAAGACAATATCTCTGCAGGTATATCGACACCATCAAGTGCTTCACACCTGCAGGGACGTCATCAAAGAGAGGTAGAATTAGAACGCCTTATAAAGAAGCAATCGGTGAGGTATCCACGGCAAGAAACCTAACCAATGAACAGAGGCGTGCGGTTGAAAAGATTCATCCGTCATTGAAAGAACGGGAACATAAGATTTTTCTAATTCACGGGGTAACAAGCAGCGGGAAGACGGAAATCTATATGCAGGTCATCGAGACGTGTATTTCAGAGGGCCGTACCGCCATCATGCTTGTACCGGAAATTTCTTTGACACCCCAAACCATTGATCGCTTCATTGGCAGATTCGGAGCAGAACAGATTGCCGTGCTCCACAGCAAGCTTTCCATGGGAGAACGGTATGACGAATGGATGCGGATCAAAAGTGGTGAGGTGAAAATAGTCATCGGCGCCCGTTCTGCAGTATTTGCACCTCTTTCCGACATCGGCGTCATCGTTCTCGATGAAGAACACGAAACGACCTACAAATCAGATATGACCCCCAAATACGACACCATTGAAGTGGCTGGCAGGAGGGCTAAGAAAAACAGGGCGATCGTGCTTTTGGGAAGTGCTACACCTTCTCTGGTTTCCGCATACAAAGCGGAACAGGGAGAATATCAGAAAATCCTTCTGACGGAACGGTTCAATAAGACTCCACTTCCAACCGTTGAAATCATCGACATGCGGGAGGAACTTAAAAATGGAAATAAATCTATTTTCAGCGTTTCCCTTTACCAGGAAATGAAGAAGAATCTTGATGAAAAGAGACAGGTAATACTGTTTTTAAATAGACGGGGCTATTCTACCTTTGTCTCTTGCAGATCCTGCGGTTATGTGATGAAATGTAAGGAATGCGGAATTTCTCTAACCTACCATAAGGCAAGAAACGAAGCAATTTGTCATTTTTGCGGATACAGAGAAAGAATTCCATCGGCTTGTCCGGTCTGCGGAGGGAAATATCTGAAACATTTCGGCACCGGCACGGAAAAGGTGGAAGAAGTAACGAGAGAAATCTTCCCTGAATATACTGTGGATCGACTGGATTTGGATACGATCACAAAAAAAGGCAGTATTGACAAGATATTAAACTCCTTCAGAAAGGGTAAAACCAATATATTGATCGGAACGCAGTTGGTAGCAAAGGGTCTGGATTTTTCTAACGTGGGGTTGGTAGGGATTGTTTCTGCAGATATTTCCCTGAATGTACCCGATTTCCGGTCTACAGAGCGAACCTTTCAGTTGATTACGCAGGCGGCAGGCAGGGCAGGAAGAGGCGACTTGACGGGAAAGGTAGTGATTCAAACATATAGTCCGGATCACTACTCTATCATAGCCGCGGCAGACCATGATTACGAAGCATTTTACCGAGCGGAAACAAGAATCAGAAAACAGATTGGGTATCCGCCTTTCAGTGATTTGATCCAGATTATACTGTCCTCGGAGAAGGAACCGGAGGCGTTAGAAAGATGCAGGCAAGTTGCAGCTGATTTTGTTAGGAATGCAGGGAAGAGCGAAGAACGTTTTGTTTTCGGCCCCCAAGCGGCGCCGATGAATAAAATCAAGGGCATATACCGGTATCAGCTGTTAATAAAATGCTTCCCTGGAAAAAGAAAGGAATACTCCAGGATTTTAAACGAAATAAAAGTGGGAATAAATACAAATAGGAATGCGAAATATCTCATTTCTATCGACATAAATCCATATAGTTTTTTATAGGAGCGAATGACTCCAGAATTAAGGTTAGCTGATTTAGTTAGATGAGGAGAGGATTGGAATGGCTTTAAGAAACATCGTCTTGGAAGGCGACGAGATTTTAAGGAAAAGAGCAAGAGAAGTTGCGGAGATCAATTCACATGTCTGCATGATTCTTGACGATATGCTAGAGACGATGAGAGAGCACGACGGCGTCGGTCTTGCAGCTCCGCAGGTCGGTATTATGAAAAGAATGCTGATTGTGGAGGTTGATGAACAGATCATTGAGCTCATTAATCCTGAAATTATAGAAACTGACGGAATTCAGATAGAGGATGAGGGCTGCCTCAGCATTCCGGGAAGGATCGGAACAGTGGAGCGTCCGGCTTATATCAAGATTAAGGGCTTGAACAGGGAAGGCCAGGAAGTTACTTATGAGGGAACAGGACTGCTTTCTGTTGCGTTAAGCCATGAATATGATCATTTGGAAGGGATATTATATACGGATAAAGCCTCCAATGTTCGAGAACCGGAAAACCGGGACCGGTGAAAATATGAAAATAATTTATATGGGGACGCCTGAGTTTGCAGTTCCACCGCTACAGAAGCTCTGTGAGAATGGGTATCAGGTCGAATTGGTCATAACCCAGCCGGATAAAGCCAGAGACAGAGGGAAAAAGATTCAAAACACGCCTGTCAAGGAATATGCTCTGAAGCATGGCTTAGTGGTTTTGCAGCCCGAACGCATTAAGGGGAACGAAGAATTTATCACTCGGGTCAAAGAAATCAACCCCGATTTGATCATCGTGGCAGCCTATGGGAAACTACTGCCACCAGAACTGCTCGAGATACCCCAACTTGGCTGTATCAATATTCATGCATCTTTGCTTCCCAAATTCCGTGGTGCTGCGCCCATACACAGAAGCATCATCGAAGGAGAAAAAACAACGGGGGTAACCCTGATGTATATGGAAGAGGGACTAGATATGGGAGACATGATCGCGGCTAGGTCAACTGAAATCGATAGAAAGACAACGGCTGAGCTTCATGATGAATTATCAATGCTGGGCGCGGATCTGCTGATCACATCTCTGCCCTACATTGAAAAGAAAATCAACGGCAGGACGAAGCAGGATGAAAGCAAAGCGACCTATGCACCGATGATTTTCAAGCAGGATGGCCTGATTGATTTTGCTCAATCTCCCGAGGAGCTTGAGCGGTTGATCAGAGGTCTCAACTCCTGGCCTGGCGCTTATACAATATACCATGGAGAGCCGATGAAGCTCTGGCAGGCGGAAGCCATAGAAGAAATGACGAATATGCCTCACGGAACGGTGACAGACGTTTCGGATGAGGGAATCAAAGTAGCTGCGGGGGGACGTGTGCTGCTCTTAAAAAGGATACAGCTGCCGGGGAAAAAAGCCATGCAGGTATCCGATTATCTAAAAGGGAATAAAATTACCATCGGAGAAATATTAGGCTGACCGAAAGTCACGATCAGGCAGAAGTATACCCGGTGAATTGAGGGTTATAGAAAGGATGGAGAATAATGTATTTTGGAATGTTTGATCCTACAATTATCATATTAATACCGGCGATTATTTTTACCTTTTATGCACAAAGCAGGGTAAATTCAGCCTATAATAAATATGCGACCGTGCGAAACAGAAGAGGAATCACGGGAGCGCAGGCAGCCAGAAGAATTCTTGACAGCAATGGACTTACGGCTGTGCACATTGAGGTTACAAACCGCAGATTATCGGATCACTATGATCCTAGAAAAAGAATTATGAGACTTTCTCCGCAGGTTTTCAATGATGCTTCCATTGCCTCCGTCAGCATCGCTGCACACGAGGCAGGGCATGCCATTCAGCATGCAAAAAGCTATACGCCTCTCAAAGTGCGGAATTTGATGGCGCCACTGGTATCTATCGTTTCCAATCTTGCCTGGCCGATTTTAATCGTCGGACTGATGATCATAAGTGCGGGAAATGCATTTCAAGGAAACATGATATTTAATATCGGTATTATTTGTTATGCATCGGCAGTTTTGTTTCAGGCAATCACACTGCCGGTGGAATTCAATGCCAGCAACAGAGCGATACAACAGATGAATGAATTGGATATTATATATATAGAAGAGACTGCAAGTGCAAAAAAAGTTCTATCGGCGGCTGCTTTGACCTATGTCGCCGCACTGGCTGCTTCCATTGCAACTCTTCTGAGAATTCTAGCGCTGAGGGGGCGTCGATAATATGGATAAGAACAGAAGAACAGCATATTTTACACTAATGGACGTAGAAACAAAACAAGCTTATTCCAACTTGTCACTAAACCATCATATCATCAGCGGCAATCCGGATGCTCCGGCCTTTGTGCGGGAATTAGTCTATGGTGTTCTGGAAAATAAAATTTTTCTGGATTACATCATTGAGCAATATATAAAAACATCGATCCATAAAATGATAGCTAGCGATCTGACGGTTTTAAGGATGGGCATTTATCAATTGAAATATCTGGACGGTGTTCCAGACTATGCTGCTGTGAATGAAAGCGTTGAACTTGCTAAGAGATTTTGCCGCGGCAAGGAAGGCTTCATCAACGGTGTGCTGAGAAGCTTTCTGAGGGCAGGCAAAGAGGTTGAACTACCTGACCGAGCAAAGGATGAAGTGAAGTATCTGGCGATCAAATATTCCTATGAACCATGGATCGTAGAACTTTGGCTGGAGCAATTTGCCCCTGATTTTGTGGAAGCGTTGCTGGCTGCCGGAAATCTTACCCCGGACTTGGTGATCCGGGTGAATTTCCTGAAAACCACTAGGGATGATGTAAAAAGAAGAATTATTGCCAAGGGTTTTAAGGCAGAAGATGGACTATTATGCAAGGAGGCGCTCCATGTGGAGGGAAGAGGCCTTCTGGGCGGTAAGCTCTATAACAGCGGAATGTTTTCCGTACAGGACGAGAGCTCCCTGCTTGCGGTCAATATGCTAGATCCCCAGCCTGATGAAGCGATCATGGATATCTGTGCAGCGCCCGGCGGGAAAACGCTGGCCATAGCAGAAAAAATGAAAAACAGAGGAACGGTGTATGCCTGGGATATTTATAAGAGAAAGCTATCCATCATCGATAAGGAAGCCAAAAGACTTGGAATTTCCATCGTCACAACGAGATCTTGGGATGCAACCCGCGTCGATTCATCCATGTTACAAAAGGCGGATCGGGTTCTTGTGGACGCGCCTTGTTCTGGTTTGGGCGTTGTAAGAAGAAAACCGGAAATCAAGTATAAAAAGAGAAGCAATGATTTCGATGAGCTGCCAAAAAAGCAGCTGGCAATCCTTTCGGCATCCTCAAAATATCTGAAGCCGGGTGGCACTCTGGTATACAGCACCTGCACCATTTCACCCTATGAAAATCAGCAGGTAGTCAAAGATTTCTTGAAGAAAAATCCGGGCTTCAGCAAGCTGGAAGAGCTGCAGTTGCTTCCAAATATCAATAACACAGATGGTTTCTTTATCTGCAAAATGAAGAAAGACGATTGTCTGATTTGTAATTAGCAGCAGTGAATTTTGACATTTCATCCTTTTTTCTATATAATTAGTACTTGGATCGTGCGTTTTACGAAACGTTCCTATGAAACATTTTAGTAAAGGATATAATATGACACAAGTTGGATTTAAAACTGATAAAGGGAAGAAGAGAGACAGGAATGAGGACTCTCTTTTTGTCATGCCGCAGGAAAGCATTTATATCGTCGCAGATGGCGTAGGGGGGCAGAACTCCGGAGAGCTTGCCAGTTCCATGGCTGTGAAAAGCATCGCTGAGTACATAAAAGCGAATCCTTTGCATGGCATTGAAGATGAAGAGGAGCTGAAAGGCTATTTCTTGGAATGCATGAAAAAGGCAAATAAAATGATCTATCAAGCAGCACAACTTTCCCAGGAGAATGCCGGTATGGCAACCACTGTTGTGCTGCTTCATCTTATCAATGGATATGCGTATATCGTCAATGTAGGAGACAGTAGAGCCTATATTTGCAGGGATGGCCGAATCAGCCAGATCACAGAGGACCATACCTATGTGAATGAATTGGTCAGAGGAGGCTCTATCACAAAGGAACAGGCGGAAAATCATCCGCAGAAAAATATGATTACGAGAGCACTGGGAGGAGAGGAAAAGATTCTTCCAGATTTTTATCGATTGGAAACAAAGAAAAATGATATTATTATTCTCTGCACAGACGGCCTTTCCGGTGAGCTGTCTGCAGAAGAAATCTGCGGCTTGATTGCCGTATCAAATTCCATGAGCGCCCTGAGCAAGAGCCTTGTCCAGCGAGCAAACGGGAATGGCGGAAATGACAATATTACAGTGATTTGTTTAAAAATATAACGGTCGCAGCCATCAAGATGCAGCGTTGCTCCAAGGAAGCGACCGTTGGAATCGCGCAGATGTAAGAATATTTTCTACAGTCGAAAATTTTCTATGGATGCGTTTATAGACAGGAGGAGGACTTATATGAGCAGCAGAATACTTGCTGGAAGGTATGAATTACTTGAAAAAATCGGCGATGGCGGTATGGCGGTTGTGTATAAAGCAAGATGCCGATTACTGAATCGCTTCGTTGCAATAAAAATATTAAAGCCTGAATTTACGAAGGATTTGAAGTTTATTGAAAACTTCCGTAGGGAATCTCAATCCGCAGCAAGCCTTACACATCCCAATATCGTCAATATTTACGATGTCGGAAAGGAAGGAAACATTCATTATATCGTGATGGAACTGATTGAAGGACAGGTCTTAAGCGATATCATAAAAAATGAAGGACCGATGGAGTTTACCAAGGCAGTCGATATTGTGAAACAGATTGCGTTGGCCCTTAGTGTTGCACACAAAAACCACATCATACATAGGGATGTCAAACCGCACAATATTCTCATTACGCGTGAGGGTACTGCGAAGATTACCGACTTTGGAATCGCAAAGGCTGTAAACGCAGGAACGATTGTAGGCAATACGGGTACGATCATGGGTTCCGTTCATTATTTCTCTCCGGAGCAAGCAAGAGGTGGATATGTGGATGAAAAATCCGATATCTATTCTCTGGGTATTGTTCTATATGAACTGATAACCGGAAAAGTGCCTTTTGATGCAGATAATCCGGTAACGGTTGCTCTCATGCATATGAATAACGAAATGACACCACCATCTCGGTATGTCGTTGATATTCCTCCTGCCTTGGAAGAGACCATCATGAAGGCCACAAATAAATATCAGGTCAACCGCTTTAAATCGGCCAACGAAATGTATGATGCATTAAACAGCATCGATATGGTATCAGATGCTTTATCAGGTTTTGGCTATCATACGCGCGTCGACTTAGATGCAACGAGGGTCATGAATGCCGTGAATGGATCAATGACAGGGGCTGCTTATACAGAGACTAGGGAGGAGATTGCAGGGGATATGAGAAAGAAGGACAGTAAGGAAGTAAAATCCAAAAAGAAGGTTAAAATTAACAAGGTTAAGGTTGCCGCGATCATACTGGCATTGGCCTGTGCGATTCCGGTGAGCCAGCTGATTCTTTCGGCCTTCGAGAATTTCGGTGCCGCCAAGGAAGTTGTGGTACCGGATTTGGTAGGAATGACGGTAGAGGAAGCGAACATGAAATTGGATGAATTCAATCTGAACCTGGAGGTTGGGGATGAGGTTGCCAGCACAGAATATCAAGAAGGTGAAATCGTATCCCAGGATCCAAAGGCAGAAATGACGGTGAAGGAAGGCTTTACAATCACCGTAAATATAAGCAAGGGCAAGGTTAAGGAAGGTACCATACCGCCTGTTGTGAACCGGACCCTTACCGATGCGGAATTCGTTCTGGAGAGCTATGGATATGCACTTGGTGGGGTTGCGACAGAAAACAGCGATATGCCAAAGGATGTAGTCATTAGGCAGAGTCCGGATGCCGGAACAGTTGCAGCACCGGGAACAAAAGTAAATGTGGTGGTCAGCCTTGGCAGTGCTGTGGAACAGGTACCAATGCCGAACGTTTTGAATATGGGCATTGATGCTGCCAAAGAGGAACTGGAAAAGGCAGGACTCTCGATTGGTGCAGTCGGGTATGAAATGAGCACAGCCTATGAGATCAATACGGTAATGTGGCAGCAATATGAACCGGGCATCATGGTAGACAAGGGAGCCGGTGTGAACCTGAAAGTAAGTACCGGTGATCAGCCGCCGGCAAGTTCAATATCCATTCCCCTTACGATAGATTTCAGTAAAGCGAATAATGAAGTATTCTACCTCTCGGTAGTCATTTCTGATGAATCAGGTGTAAGAACCGTCATTAACCGGGAGCAGAGAATCAAGAGTGATGGTTCTGAAATCCTTTCCTTGAACGGCGATGGTGTTGGCTCTGTGAAGGTAATCTTCGACAACGATGTTGTCTTGGAAAAGGACGTTAATTTTAATTCTGGAGAGCTTAATTGATGAAGGGTATTATCATTAAGGGGATTGCAGGCTTTTACTATGTAAAGGTTGGGGAGAAAATCTATCAATGCAAAGCGAGGGGTATCTTTAAGAAGGATGGAATCATACCCTATGTGGGTGATGAAGTCGTGATTGAGGATACCAATAAGGATGAAGCAGTGATTAATGAAATCCTGCCGAGGAAGAATTGCTTTATTCGTCCCCCCATCGCCAATGTTGATTGCTTTGTCATCGTTGTGGCAGCGGCGAGACCCGACCCGAATCCCGAAATTATCAATAAATTTCTCGTCATGGCTGAGAAAAATCATACAGATATCGTGATTTGCATCAACAAAATCGATCTGATCACAGACGAGAAGAGAAACGAAATTGAAGATATATATCAGGGCCTGTATCCCCTTGTCTGTGTCTGTGGAAAGACTGGTCAAGGGCTTGAGGAACTGGCGGCTTTATTAAGAGATAAAAAGAGTGCTTTGGCGGGACCTTCGGGCGCCGGCAAGTCTACACTGCTGAATAGGCTTCAGACTCGTTTTACGGCAGAAACAGGGGATATCAGCGAAAAGACAAAGCGAGGGAAGCATACCACAAGACACGTAGAAATTTTCGAAACGGATTTTGGCGCGATGCTTTTCGATACACCGGGCTTCACCTCCTTTGACATCCTGGATGCGGAAGAAGATGAACTGCATTTTTTCTACCCGGAAATATCCTCCCGCGTTGGTGGATGCAAATATGACGACTGCCGCCATATCAAGGAACCCGAATGCTGTATCCGTGAAGCGGTGCAGCAGGGGAAAATTCATGCATCCCGTTATGAATCCTATGTGAATCAATTGAAAGAAATACAGGAAAAGAAAAAGTATTAGATACTGATCAGAGAGGGAGACACAATGAACCGATTAGCACCATCCTTATTATCCGCAGATTTTTCAAAGCTGGAAGAGCAGGTCGCTCTCATCGAAAGGGCCGGAGCGCAGGTCATACATGTTGATGTGATGGACGGTCATTTCGTACCGAATATCAGCTTTGGCGCTGCCGTAATGAAGAGTCTTCTCGGAAAGACAAAGCTGCCCTTTGACGTACATTTGATGATCGAAAATCCGGATCAGTATCTGGAGGACTTTGCAACGGAAAATACGGAATATATTACGGTGCATGCGGAAGCCTGTACCCATCTCCACCGTACCGTACAACATATCAAATCGTTGGGAATCAAGGCGGGTGTTTCATTGAACCCTGCTACACCGGTTTCCGTCCTGGAGGCCATCTTCGAAGAGCTTGACCTTGTACTGGTTATGTCGGTCAACCCCGGCTTCGGCGGACAGAGTTTCATTCCCTCAGCCTTGGATAAGATCAAAGCATTACATGAGCTGAAGGCACAGAGAAATCCAAATCTCGTGATCGAGGTTGATGGAGGGATTACTCTTGAAAATATCAAAAGCGTAACCGAGGCAGGGGTAGAGCTTGTGGTAGCCGGTTCCACTGTTTTTTGCGCCCCCAATATCGAGACCCGTGTGAAGGAAATGCTTGAGCTGATCAAATAACCAGCTACGGTTACTATTAATACAGGCAATGAAATGAATGGAGATATGACAGCCTCAAAAGCTGGTTTCCAACGGAGCAAGAGTGGATTATTTTGAAGTACACCCCAAATGTCGGATTATAAAAACGAACATTTGGAAGTGTGCTTTTTCATTTCTTTAGAACAAAAAATAAATGTAAATAAATGTAAATAATGGTTGACAAATGGGAAATATATCCTTATTATTAAATTACAAAATATGGGAAATGGTGCGGAGATTTGAATGGTGTGGAGATTTAAAATGAAAGACAATTCTTTGAGAAAAATAAGGTCAATCCTGGGCATACTGCTGATTCTATTGTCCATTGTAGGCTTGTTCCTTTGGGAATGGAAAGGAAGGGAAATAATTCTAATGGATGAAGTAATCGTTGCGCGGGAAGAAATCAAGAAGGGAACCAAAGTGAGCAGTGATCTGTTTCACACAAAGGGCGTTCCGAAAACAAATCTGTTGGAAGGTGCACTCACTCCAGATGATATGGAGCTTTTACAGGGAAAAGAAACATCCCAGCTCATTGCAAAAAATAATCAAATCATTACGGCCTATTTCAGGGAGGATACTTTTTATCTGGGAAAGGAGGAATCCGTATTTGTGATCGATTCAAACTGGATTGCAATGAGAAGCAGTGCGCTAAGAAGAGGGGATATAGTAGACATTTATGGGAGCAATGGGATGGTACTATTGGGTACATTTCAGATCGCCTTTGTGAAGGACGCATCTGAAAGAGAGGTACGGAATGTGGCGGAGGAAACAATGGGTAAGCCTGGAAATGAAATTCTGGAAAGAACCGACAGCACTTCCGTCATCGACCATATCGAGATCATATCGACTTTTGATGAATACGAAAATATTTTGAACAGCGTCAATGGAACCACACCGACGGCGCTGATCATTGTACAGAGGGGGGGAGCGTATTGATTCATAATCTGTTTGCTTTTTTCGGAGCGGATCATAAGGTCGGAACATTGGTTAAGCGGTTTTTACGACTTTAAACACCTTTCAATACATGGTTATATCTTCGCATTTATAGGCATATTCTACTTCATACCTTTAAGCAGTATTTGTTGAATTATTATAAGTTAGTTGAATTATAATTGAATTATAAATAATAAAAAAGACGAGGTTTTCCGCCCCATCTTCTTAAATTTTATTTTGCTCTTTTCAATACCACATCGGATATACATTTCGACGCTTCTTCATTGGCCTGTTTCATCAATTCCGCATATACGTCAACTGTTGTGCTAACCTTTTCATGCCCCAGGGATTTCGATACTGTAACAATGTCAATACCCTTTGAAATTAATATGCTCGCATAGGTATGCCGGAAAGCGTGGGGGTTTAGGTGGGGGAGGCCATTTTCCTTTGTGAAATCGTTCAGCCAGTGGTTAATGCTTGCTGGGTGCATTGGGTTGCCGGGGTTTCCTTCCTCCTGGACGAAGATCAATTTACTGTCTTTCCACTTGGGGTCACTCTGCCATCTATCGCCGTTTTTTAGCTTCTGTTCCGCATAATAGGCCTTATATTGCGTGAAGAGCTGCATTACTTCATCGGGGAGCTTAATCATTCTAGATTTACCCGATTTGGTAGTGTCGAGGTATAGGCCATCTTTAGGGGTGTACTGTAGATTATTTGTGACTCTGATCTGTTTCTTCACGTAGTCTACATCATCCCATGTTAGGCCTAAAATTTCGCCCTTACGGCATCCAGTAATCAAGAGCAAATAGGTAAAGAGTTTCCACTTAATCGGCTGCTCATTCAAGCAATCAACGATCCTGTCGACCTCTTCGACCTGATACGGTTTGACGTTGGCCCTTTCCTTTTTAGGAGAGGTGGCTTTTTCGGCTGGGTTGTATGGGATCAGCATTTCCTTTTCGGCCTGTCCTAGAATAGCAGAAATCAAAGAATGATGCTGTTTTATTACTCCACCAGATAGCTTGCCGCCAGTTCTTTTATTTAAGCCGTCTTTAGATAATTCCTCATAGAGAAGGTTCAAGTGTTGCGGCCTTATGTCAGAAATTTTAATATGACCAATGCCATCCTTGATTCTACCGATCAGAGCATCATAACGGTTCAAGGTGCTTTTTTTAACTCCTGCGCGCTCTTTTAGTTTCAGGACATAATCAGCGTACTGAGCAAAGTTTTGCTTGCTGTCTGGAGCAGTTCCTTCCTTACATTGCCTTTCATATATAATAGCCTGTTTGCTTGCCTCTTTTATTGCCCTCGCTTCTGTCCAACCCTCCGGCACTTCAAAGGTAGTGGAGAAAGGCTTAAGCTGCTTGCCGGAAGAATCCCTTCCCCGGTGTACCCTTATTGAAAACGATATCAATTCTCCGCTTTTATTTCTGCGTTCCTGAATGTTCGCCATTTCTCTGTTCCTCCTTAAATTCTTTCAGTCGGGTTGCTAGCTGTGAGTCGTTGTCTTGCTGTCTAGGCGTCCAACTGCTCATTTATTTTTATATTTCTTCTGGGATATAAGCCATTTTATATATTCTTCTTCACTCATTTTTTCTTTTAGATCATCAGAGGTTATCATAAATGCTTTTAGATGTATTTCTGCCGCTTCTTGCTTTCGTAAGTCTCTTGTAAGTGTGCGCCTATATAACGCATTATAGGTACGTTTATATTCCTGGTATATGGGGTTTTGGCTTTCTCTCTCTAATTGTTTTTTGTACTTCATCGCTTCTTTACATGTTTTATCTGTATATTCGGGGCTTAGTCCATTGCAGTATTGCTCATTTGCCCTTTGGGGGACAAATATCTTTCCGCAATGCTGGCATTTTTTTATTATGTTTTCGCTTCTAAATATATGATCCAATGTTGCAAGAGGAACGTCAATTATATGCGCACAATTATAAACAATAGGCTTTTGCCCCTCGCTTATATAGTATAAAAAAATTCTGTCTAATTCATTATTGCTTATAGGTGAATAATTAAGTCCATCGGAAAAAAAACCACTATGCAACATGTCCGATCTCGACATGCTCATATATTCATCACTGAAAAGAACCTTACATATTGCCCCATAACATTCAGATGTACAATACTCTTTGTGTTCAGTCAAATAATTAATTAGATTGGCCATATGAAAGTATTGCAATTCTTTGTGTGCTACACCAATCCAACCCTTAGTGCTTTCTACCTTTTCTACTCGTTGTTTTCTCTTTTCTACAAATGCCATAAAACAATTTAGCTGATTACATATTTCAAATTCTTCTCTTTTTTCATCTATTAAATCAGTATTTATCTCTTCCAAGAAATGAAGCGTAGGCATTGCCTCTTTTAAAATGCTCTTTTTTGATTTTGAAGCAAATAAAAAACCAATACTTTCTTCATTCTCTTTAAAATTCATTGAAAATGGAAGGTTTAATGCATACATTTGTTGTTTCCCTTCAAATACAGTAAAATAAAAACAATTAAACACTTGTTGTTTCCTTGATTATATTTTAGAATAAAAACAACAATAATGCAACAACTATTTATTGAAAGGAGAAAAAACATGGCAAACCAGGAAATCAGAGAATTGGCAAACAAGAGCGGCATTAGACTTTGGCGGATCGCAGACAGGATGGGGATCAATGACGGTAATTTATCCCGAAGGCTAAGACGCGAACTCCCCGAAGCAGAAAAAGAAAGAGTTGTCAAGATCATCGAAGAATTGAAAAAGGAGGCGTAATGGATGGAACAACTGATGAATACCATTAACGGAACGTATGAGAGAGCCGTTAAGGAAGGGTTAGGCATATCAAAGAACCTCCTCCGCAGCTTGGTCAAGTCTAACACGATCCCCTATGTGCGAGTGGGGAACAATCAAGTACTTATTAATTTTTCGGTGCTGCAAAACTTTCTTATTACTGGTACGGCTCAACCTCCAGAGCTAAAAGCAAACGGAGAAATAAGGCGGATACCGGAAAGATTGACGGCGGCACGATGAAGGGGGGCGGCAAATGAATTATAAGCAGACAGAAACGGGGTGATGGGCTTGCAAGGTTACATTAAATTATATAGGAAGCTACTTGAAAACCCTGTATTCCAGAATTCCAGCTTATTGAAAGTATTTATCTGGTGCCTGTTGAAAGCCACTCATAAAGAGCGTATCCAGGTTGTTGGATTACAAAAAGTTAAGTTGTTACCGGGCCAATTCGTTTATGGAAGAAATAAGGCAGCGGAAGAATTGAAGCTAAAACCATCAACGGCGCACAAATACATGCTGTGGTTAAAAGATGATGGAATTTTGAACATCCACGGTAACAACAGATTTTCTCTTGTAACCGTTGCAAATTGGGAGTTGTACCAAGTAAAGGATGATGAAAATAACAGCAAAAGTGACAGCAAAATAACAGCAACGGAACAGCAACGTGACACAAACAAGAATGTAAAGAATATAAAGAATAATATATATGTCGATTTCCTTGAACAAATATGGAAACTGTACCCGATAAAAAAGGGTAAGGCCAGCATAAACAATACCCAAATAAAAAAACTCTACCATATTGGTTTAGAAGAAATTACAAGAGCAATCGACCGCTATAAAAAAGAAATTGAAACCAAGCAAACGGAAAAACAGTTCATCAAACACGGAAGTACGTTCTTCAATAGTGGCTATGTGGATTACTTAGATGCTAACTACCAGCCAGAAGAAGCGGACAAGCCGAAGACAAGTACAAAAGAAGTAATTATCCCCGAGTGGTATAAGGAAGGTGACAAATGAAAGACTGTGAGCAAATACTACTATCTGCATGGATCAGTGGAGATAACAAGGAACATATTAAAGAATTCGACCATTTTACATATTTTCCTGAACTGTTTGAGGCAATCCGCAAGATGAGGCCGAAGGACATAAACATCTTAACAGTATCAAAGACAGCCAGAATTAAATTATCCGAACTCGCGAAGTTTACTTCCGAGTATATGCCGGTCATGTATGATCCATACTACCGCACCAAAAAAGAAGAAAAAATAAAGGCTATGCTGCTTGACCTCGCCAAAGACCCGAACAGCATAACCCAAGAGTCGGTTGAAGCGGTCTACAAAGAGTTTGACACACTCCATGCCGTAAGAGTAAAGGAACCTACCGACCTATGCGAATCTTACAAGAATGAGCTTGAAAAGCGCAAAACGGTTGAGCCTTTAAAATACGGACTGCCTACGTTGGATTTTATCACAGGCGGAATCAGAAGACAAGAACTAACCACGATAGCAGCAAGGCCGAGCGTTGGTAAGACCGCAATTTCCCTTCAAATTGCTTTCAATCTTGCACTTAAAAAACATAAGGTTTTGTTCTTCCCGCTGGAAATGGCACCATTTCAGCTCATGGAAAGAATTGCATGCAGGGAAACAAATATCAAACATGAGAAGCTGAAAAATCCTTCCAAGATGGACGAGAAAGATAAGGAAATGCTGAAAAACTTTTTCGAGATATACGGCCCGGTTGTGAATCCATATCTGTATATTATCGACGGGGTTTCACGCCTTGCGGAGATCAAGCGGTATATTGAACACTACAAGCCGGAAGTTGTGTTTATAGATCAACTGACACAACTTGACGAAAACAAGAAATTTAATACGATCAGAGAACAGTTTTCTTATATGACCCAAAATCTAAAGGCATTTACAATGTCAATGGACATTCCCATCATTCTGCTTTGCCAGATAAGCAGATCAGGCGAGAACAAGGCGCCTACATTTACTGACCTAAAGGAGTCGGGAAGTATTGAAGAGACCAGCGACAACATAATCGCCCTACATCAAACGGACGAAGCTATTGGGGATTGCACCCCGACAGACTTAATAATCCTAAAGCAAAGAAACGGCAAGCGTGATGTAAAAATCCCGTGCATGTACCGCAACGAGAAGTTTATTTTTCAAGAAGTTTAAAAAAAGGAGAGGGGAACTGATATGAAAGCTAAAACGCAGGACGGGCTTACCGTTATACCCTGCCAGGCCATTAGTAGCCAGTACAACGATCAATATAAAGCATGGGAAATCAATTGTATTAGCCCGTTCACGGGCAAGGAAATCAAGTTGCTTGGAACATATTCAGACGAGGCACAGCACCGAAACGTCTTCTCCGAGCTACAGGGTTGGCTTGAAGATAGGAGCCGGAAGTATCGGACGTATTATATGCCACCGGATATTCAGGCCATTACAGAGACAGGCATATCATTTACAGACCTAACGCTTGAAATGGAATAACTTGATATCCGATAAAAACGAACCAACCGTTACAGTAAATAAAAGTATTTGAAAGGTGTAAAAAAATGTTAAAAGACAAAATTATGAATTTCATGATCATAGAGGGAGTAAGCACAAAGGATATTGAAAAGGCATTGCGGGAAATCGAACTTGAATCAACTCCATTTACTGACATTCCAAAAGATGAACAGATCGATTATTTTATCGGACGGCTAAGCGCCAGCGACCATGAGGCTGAAATTGCAGATATGCTATGCACGTGCACGGCTTATAACGACAAAACGTTTGAAATGATAGCAAATAATCCGGCGTATCAGAAATACTGTGAGCACGACAGCAGCTCACTAAAAGAGTTGTTAAATGGCGGTATTTTAAGTGCAGACGATCCATTTGAAGAACAAGATGTTTGGGATCTGATTTTTAATGTGTTGGGAATCAATATGATTTTTAAATGCTTTGACGATGATCAATTCAGATGGCATTACCTTGAAAAAATAATCAGAATCACCTCATGCAATGAAAAAGAATTAAGAAAAGCCGCAGATGAGATTTTGAAAGAGGCAGAGATTGAATACGGTGTAAAAGAATAATCCCGGAATGAAAATCTAGGGGGAGGGGGTTGCCTAATCAGCGTAAAACCAAGCAAGTATTAATCCTCTTGTTAGGTTTCCCCCTTTATATAGGGTTGGCGTAGCTGCCCCTGGTTGAAATTGACATAAGAAAGGAGATGAATACATGAGCGGAAAAGAACTGATAGAGGCACTCGCTACCGGCGTTATCCTTGCATCAGATGATATATCGAGTATTGAGAAAACACCTGCGGAAGAAATCAAGGAAGCGCTTATCGACAGATTTAAACAGCAATATACGTTAGTTCTTACCAGGGAGCAGGAAAGGAGAAAGGGTATTGGATAATTCAGAATTGAAAAATGAAAAAGCGGCTACTTTAACGATAAAGCAAGAGTTATTTGTAGATGAATACATGACAAACGGCTTCAATGCCACACAAGCCGCTATTAAAGCGGGATATAGCGAAGCAACAGCACGATCACAGGGGCAAAGACTGTTGACAAATGTTGACGTGAAAGAAGAAATCAATAAGCGTTGTCAGGATATAACCGCCGAGTTTCCATTGCTGCGTAAAAAGATTGTCGAGAAGCTTCAACGGGTGGCATTTAGTGACATAGGGGACTATTTGGAATACAAAACAGTTAAGACAGAGGTTGCCAACATAGACGGTAAGCCTATTTTGGGATTCCGGGCAGTGGTTGATTTAAAAGACTCAGACCAGGTTGATACCAGCTTGATATCAGAAGTACAGGAAACGCCGTCCGGCCTTAAGTTTAAGCGTATGGATCCGGTAAAGGCATTGGAGCTACTGGCTAAATTTACCGGGTTGGATAATGCTGACCGCGAAGAAATCCTTGAACGGATAGAGCACCTTGAAGAAGTAGCAGGGAAAAAATAAGCGATTATTGCGAGAATACGCGGAAAGGAGAATGAGCAATGATTTTCACATTTATAAGGTGCTTTGTCGGTTGTTTAGTGGGACAGGCATTAATTGAAGTCATAAAGCACTATAGGAAAAAAGTAGATTTAGAACCCAAAACGATAGCCGACAAAGCCAGAGAAGCTGATAATCAGCTATCGCATGGAGAAAAGACGCTAAATCAAGTGCGCGAAGAATTCGGACTTGCGCCGATAGACGACGAAAGCGCAAACACTCTTTTTGTTGTCAGTAAAGAATAATCCGATATCCAGACAACGGGCGTTTTGCCTTTTTAACGTCAGACGCATTGGCCGTAGATTCACAACTCATTCCAATGGCGATACAAAGATCTGGAATGGCCTGATTTAAGGTTTCCTGAGCAATAACCATACCTTGCGTAGATAAGTAATGGCATAAATCGCTGGTATAAATAGCATTAAATCGGTTGCCAAGAAAAAGAATATCATATTTCTGTATCAGTTGTTTGACCGAATCTTCGGAAGGATTCGCGCCTAATGAAATACTGGCATTGCGCAATTCCATAAGAACTTCAGCCAATTTTTGAACACTCAAAAAAAACACCTCCTCACAACAGGAGTGTATCACAGATAAAAATCAAAAGGAAATATTTAATATAACTGAAAGGAAAATTTACAATGAAGAGTATCGAAAGTAGATTATCAAAATTAGAACTAAGGACAGTATCTGAGAGCGGTCCTTTACCCATAGAAACAGTTATAAGAGAAGCCGATAACCCTGAATTTATGGAACGGCATAAAGACAATCTAACCGTTAAGTATTTAAAGTCTTTCGAAGGTGAGGAATTCTAATATGAAGAACATTGAGAATAGACTGGAAAAGCTAGAATCTACTATTAAACCCACCGGAGAGCAAGAAGATCTTTCTCTTTTGACAGACGAAGAACTTGACCTTGAGCTTGCTGGTTTGATTTATAACAATCTCCAAGAGGATGATTGTATTTATCCTGATGTCGGGCAGGAAGTTAAGGCAATGAGCCGGGAAGAATTTATAAGTATGTATATCTCAATGGACAAATGTGAAGAACAACGTTTATATCGTGATCCGCTCTATGAATGGGCGAGGAAGGAAGGAATAGAAGTATGAAAAACATTGATAACCGATTGGTAAAGTTAGAAATGGCGCTGGGAAAAGAAAACGATCTGGATTTGGAGTTAAGTGCCATGACACCAGAAGAAAGAGAACACAGAATAGCAGAATTGATTTATAAAGGGTTGATTGACACCGACCCAAAAGTAAAGCTAATGACCGAAGCGGATTTTATTGAGCTTTATTTGTCATCCGGTCCAAGGGAAAGAGCCACCCTTTGCGGATATGATTTCACAAAAGGCAGTATAGAAGACCAACTTCTCGATAGCCTCAAGGCTAGATACGAGGTGTAGGAATGAAGATACTATTTGTAACAGATAAATGCCACTGTCTATACCGCGCGCAAATGACAACAAACCTTCAGGCAATACTTGGCGAAAGGCACGATGTGGTATTTTTCAAGGCCACCAGCAAGAAGTACCTTGAACGGATAAAGACCGAGAACCCAGATATCATATATCTGCTCATTGGAGGAACTCAACATAATGAGATTGCAGAACAATATAAGGGCACAAACACCGTGATTGTTTCGGATATGGCTGGCAATCTTGATATCCAGATAAATGGAGAGCCGGAACTAGTCTTTCCTCTTCTGGTTGAAGCAATTGAAACAGGAGCAGACCTTTCAACCGTACCGGGCATTACATACGAACATAAAACCAAGAAAGCTGAGAAATGGGATATAAACCAAGTTGTGAGCAATGAAAGCTTTGTGACTTTCTCAAGCAGAGGCTGCAAGGGTAAGTGCTCCTTTTGTTCAATAAGGAATTATCAAGGCTCATTAAGGCTCAGGGAGATCCCGGTTATTGTTGAAGATATAATACGGTTCGGAAAATATGACGATTTCCACGGGGACTTTTACTTCTCTGATCCGTCTTTCGATAGCAACCCAAAGAAGCGGATGAAAGAGCTGTTGAAAACGCTGATTAAGGAATTCTGCGTATATACATATCAGGCTAACTTTCGGCCGGACTTTCATAAAATGGTCGACGATGAAATGATTCAACTTTTATTTGATTCAGGGCTCACAAGAGCATTCATTGGTGTAGAGTCCGGAAATGAATCTGATCTGCAGCTATACAATAAGGGCACAACCGTCGAAGATGCACAAAAGACTATCGACCTGTTTAAAAACCTGGACTGCGCTGTCGATGCAGGGTTTATAATGTTCAACCCGTTTTCGGATTTTGATAGATTGAGGCAAAACATTGCTTTCTTGAAAAAGAATCATCTGGCCACATTTGAAACATTAACAAGACAGCTCTCAATAGCCCCAGCAGCACCAATAGAGCAGATTACCATAGAGGCAGGGCTGCTGATCTCTGGGCAATCTTGCTACTTATTTAAGGACGAGAAAATGCTACTGCTTACGCAAACAATCAAACTAATAGAAAAAGGGTTGCATCAAAATGCGCTTGCACAATACAGGGATTTAGGTCTGAAAGCCGTTAAAAGACTTAAACGCGAAATATTGTTCAGAGATAGCATAGAAAAATATAACAAGCTGATTGAGTATGACCAGCGGCTTACCGAGATCGTTGAAAGGGAGTCGGACCGGCTTTGCGAGTGGTTTCTTAATCTGCTTGATCTGATGGAACAGAAACGGCCTTACATCGAGTTCTTTCAGATGACCAACAACTACATCACGACCGAACATATAAAAAGTGTCGTTAAGGAATATCACGCCATTTCGAAAGAAATGTATGGAGCATATGGGGGGGCGACTTTTTTAAAGCGGATATAGAAAGAAGGGGAACCAATGAACAAAACAAAACTATTCTTGCAGCAGCACCATCCAGAATTGGATTGTCATCGTAGCCCAGACCAAAATTGGGCTGAGTGAAAGATGGCAAGATAATAGCATGGTAAATTAATTCTTTCCCACTATAAAAAGGCCTTGATATATGCAAGGTTAGTACAAGGAGGTACATAAATGAGCCAATATAAATTATCCTTACTGGAGCAAGAAACAATTATCCTCTTCAACCGTGAGGAAAAAGAGGCCGATGTTTACACCCATGAGTCGGGCCTTAAAAAGAAGCTGGATAAACTTAGCAAGTCCTCTCCAGATGTATTCATAAAAAGAGAGGAAAACGGTGCAGAGGGTGTCACATATACATTGCCGAAGAACTTAATCAGTATAAGAACACCGAGGGAAAAGAAAACGCTATCAGAAGAGCAGAAAAAGGCTTTACGAAAGCAGCTGACTAAAAACATATCCAAGTAACAGACACAAGACACGCGAGAAGGTAAAAACCCCTTGTATTATACAGTAAATTTTAATATGAAATTAAAAAGTGGTATTCTTCTATACCACTCCAAAAAGTTTATATCAAAAAGCCTATAATACAAGGGTTTTAAATAAGAACTTATTTAGTAAAACTGATTATAAGTATAACTTTTCTTTAAAATATGTTAGAATATATTTACATTTTACGAAAGTAGGTAAGTATATTATGGAATCGTTAAAGGGTTTTTCGTCTGAATACCAGTTTACGCAATTTGAAGAAGATTATCTTACTAGAACTTACGGAAAAATAACAAATCGCCCGGATTTGGCTTTGACAGAGTTGGTTGCAAATGCATGGGACGGTGGGGCTGAGAGTGTTTCTATTAATATATCTCCCATAAGTACAGTTGAGCAAATGACCATTTCTATCCATGATGATGGAGTTGGCATGACGGAACAGGAATTCTACAATCGTTGGATGACTTTGGCCTATAATCGGCTCAGACATCAAGGAGAGTATGCGGAGATGCCTCCGGAACGTATTGATCAAAAGAGAAGGGCTTACGGAAGGAATGGCATTGGAAGGCATAGTATGCTTTGCTTTGGCAATACATATACAGTCGAAACATTGAAAAATGGTTTATGCAATGTTTTTACATTAGAGCAAAGTGGCGGAAAAACAGCGTTAAAAATAACATCGCATAACTCATATTCCAAAGATGGACACGGTACTATTATTTCGGCTACAATAAATAAAAATTATCCGAATGTTTATGAATTGAAAACAGTTTTATCAGCGAGATTTATTTTTGATCCACAATTTAAGATATCCATTAATGGTACCCTTATAGGGATTGATCAGTTTGATGGTTTTTTAAAAAGAGAAGAAGCTACAATCTTAGATGATATAAATATTACAATGACTGCTTTATCTTCGAATAAAACTGCTAAAGACTCACAGCAACATGGCGTTGCCTTTTGGGTTAATAAAAGGCTTGTAGGCGAACCCTCATGGCATCTTAATAAAAAATACTTAGCCGACGGAAGAACAACCACGGCAAAACAGTATACAATTATTGTTCAAACGAACGATTTATTATCAGATATTAATCCTGATTGGACTGCTTTTAAGGAAAATGATAGGATGGATGCCGTTTATAAAGTTGTGGAGTCATTCACAAATGATGTGCTCAAAGGGGCAAATGCTATGAAAAATGAAGACTTTAAACATAACATAATACGAAAGTATGCAAAAGAAATACAGAACTTGGAGTACACATCAAGACGTAATATTTTGCAATTGGTTGATAAAGTTGTTGATGAGATTCCCGAACTATCAAAAAGTTTTTTAGATGTTACGATATCAAAATTGCTTGATATAAATAAATCTATGAATAAGAGGGCCTTGCTTGAAAAGATCTTCATATTAAATGAAAAAGACGCTGAGGCTTTAAATAAAGTCTTGGATGATTGGGATGTTTCGGATTTAGAATACGTCTTAGACGAAGTTGATCGTAGAATAACTGCCATTGAGGCTATTCGAAGATTTTCAACAATGGAAGGTGCTGACGAACTCCATGTTTTACATCCTTTAGTATTAGAAGCAAAATGGCTTTTTGGCGCTGAGTTTGATTCTTCTTTCTATGTTTCTAACAAAAGATTATCAACAATACTAAAAAAGCATCTAAAAAAACCTGAAAATGTAAAAAGCCTAGTAGTTCCAATGAAACGTCCAGATATAATAGTATTTGATGATGGAAGTCTTATGGGTTATGCGACAGAGGATCATAATCCCGATACAGGTCTTGTTGAGTATAAGAGACTGCTATTGATAGAATTAAAATGTGGCGGAAAAGAAATAACTACAAAAGAAATGAATCAAACTGAAGAATATATAAATGAACTATTTTTTTCTAATGCTTTTAATAGTTATGTTGAAATTAATGCATTTACCGTAGGTACTTCTGTAAGTGCACGAATGAGTAGAGGAAAAGAATTAAAGGATAGTGGGAATATAACATTTGGAAAAATAACAGCAGCTTCATACGAGCAATTAGTAGCTACAGCTGAAAGAAGGTTGTTTGGATTGAAAGAACAATTATCTCAAAGGTATGAAAGTCTAGATGAGGATAATTTATTAAAGAAAGCTTTAAGCCCAGAAACGGCACAAGCTGCAATGGCTTATATATTAGAAAAAGACAAATAGTAATTGTATGAATAGGGCCATCATCGCGGTGGTTCTTTTCTTATGTCTGAATAACAGAAGTGTCGAATCAATTATGTTGAAGTCTGACATATTTTGGAGTAAGCTGAAAGCAAAAAGGGGAGAGCATATTGGAAACAAAAGATATTATTCTTGAAATACTTAAAAAACTAGAAAAGTCATTAGACGATGATAATTTTGATCAACAACTGATAAGCGCTGAAACCTTTGGAATTACAGTAAATAGAAGAAATTATATTCTACAAATAATGGAAGATGCAGGGTTGATCAAAGGAGTAAAGGCCCTGTCGGCAAATGATAGAGCTCCGTATGGTATAATGTTGAAAAATCTAAAAATAACTCTACAGGGCATAATGTATCTGGATGAGAATACAACAACAGCCAAGATTATAAAAGCCGCAAAAATATTAAAAGATACAATCCCCATGATATAAATTCGAGCTACCCCGGTAGTTCTAAACTTTCTCCTATTGCCTCAGGAGTATGATGAAGGCAAAATCGGTATTTTATTTATTTCCAGAGGGAGGAAAAAATGGTTGTTAATATCCTATTGGTGGGTTGTGAGTTAATCGCATTATTGTACATAGTATCCTTGATCATAGCTCTTGTAATTACCGTTTATAAAAAAATAAAATTTGGCACTCCTTTCTCGGAATTCCAGTTTAATTTATTCGGAAAAGACAATAACGCCAATAAGGCAGGCATAACCTTGGTTCTGATAGCAATATCAATTATTGGGTTGGCGGCTCTTATTGTGCCAAATACAGCTTTTGGGGTTGAAGAAATTGGCGCCATACTTGAAAAGAATGATTATACGGCATACTACTATGTTTCTATGTTCCCAGAGGATTCTGAAAGTAAAAACTATAAAGTGGTTGCTGAAATCTGGGCAACCGACAAAAATTATATTATACGAAAAGCGTACTTCCCAAATGAAGGATATTTAACTTTCGATGGCTATGTGTTTGGGCTGCCTGATGATTCACTAAAATTTGATGAAATGATTTATATATATGACGATAATGACGACTATTGGAACATACAACTACTGGACGAGCGCCCATCAAATTATAAATTGAAAGAAATTGGTGTAGAATTTTAATATAACTGGCGATCTTATTGGTACAAGAAATAAATGCCACAATAATAAAGGAGGTACGCTTATATGTCTGATTTTGATGGCTTAACCGAAGAAGAACAAATTGAAAAGATGAGAGAGTGGTTTTATGAAAACTATGAGGATCCGGCTGAAAGAACGCCATATGAGGGGGAATATATTTGGATATATGGCGGACCATATGATGCATATGAAGAGTTACTTGATAAATTCGAGGGGCAGGTTGATGAGCGATTAATTCTTGATTTGGCCGACGACCTTAATTCTGAATGCACTGATTGGACTTCGACTAGTGACGAAGGCTTTTATGATGAATATTTTAATAATGATCCCATTGAAGCATTAAGACGATCATTAGAAAAATTTCGAAGCTTATCAAGTCAGCAAATACCGGACCAGCTTAAAACAAATTTCTACGCTTTGCTTTTCATTAATTGTATTACAATTATGGAAGTGTTTTTATCAGACACTTTTATAAATGAGATATTAATAGATCAAAATAAAAAAGTTAATTATTTACGCTCAGATCCATATTTCAAAGAAAGGTCATTAAAATATAGCGATCTTTATGATGAATATGAGAAAATAGATGATCTGATTAAATACCGCTTATCTAACATAGTATGGCATAAGCTAAATACTGTCAGAGAATTATATAAAGATGCTCTTGGCGTTGATATTAAGGACTTTATTAGATTAATAGAGCCAAAAGTTGTGTTGCGTCATCATATTGCCCATCGAAATGGAAAAAACAAAGAGGGTGAAGACATTCTTGTGGATCTAGCCCAACTGAATGAACTTGCTGATCTAGTTGACGAATTAGCTAGTTATATTGAAGGGGTGCTACGTCCAATCGTATACCCGACCGAATTTTAATAAAAAATTACATCCGGTACACTTATTCGTACATTTCGTCAATCCGTCCTTGATTCCTCTATGAGCCTGTGATATGTTGATGTCATCCACTTCCAGAAGGCCGTGATAGGAGCACAAAGATGCCGGGTTAACGCCCGGCTTTTTTAATTCCTAAAATCGAGCCTTGGAACGTGCGTTCTTTTTCAGCGGCCAGTTATGCCAAAATTCGGTTTTCGTTTGTCTATGACGAGATTAGAGGCTCGTACAGACCTTTTTATTGCATAATTAAAGCCGGACGTTTTGCCCGGCTCAAAGGGTTTGTTATTGAACTACTGTAAACTTACTTTCAGCTATCTTATTATCAAAGGCATAGGCGGTAACAGTGTAAGTCCCGGCTTGGTATTTCTTAGCGTCAAACTGACCGTAATAGATGCCTGCCTCAATCAATGTTGTAGTTGTGCCTTTTTCAAAAGTATAACTGTAGTTAATTTCCCCGAAATCGTAACCCTTATAGGAGTAAATTACAGTCATGGGCACTTCCATTGTTTCAGTCAACTGCTCATGCTTCAACCAGATTTCAGTGCCTATTATGGATAAGACTGGCGTTTTTAAGAAGCTTACGGCGTATTCCCTGTCGGGATAATCAATCCAATCCTGGCTATTCCCTGAGAAGAATTTTATATCATTAACCGTACAGCTATTTATTAAAGCCTGTTCTTTTGACATATCAACATACAGCTCCAAAGTGTCTACATCGAGGATTGTGTTGTTCGCCTTTATCTCAATTTTATATTGTTTAACATTGAGATTGTCGGTTACGAGATCCTTAATTGATATTGAAGTTGATATATCCGTACTTTCTGTACTTGCAAGAAGCTTGATATATTTTGTTTCGTTCTCAATGACTTTCTTCTCTACGGTTGGAGAAATAAGGATCTGGACTGGAATGCTTTTATCTGTGTCAATAAGACCGTATTTGAGGGTAAATTTTATAAACATTTCAGAATCAAGATTTCTTGCGAATTTATCAGTATCGATCAATTTGCCATCGTCCATCCGGAAAAGAGATAGTTCGCTTACAGTTAATTCGCCATCATATGAAGAATCGGAATTTAGAGCGTTGTATAATAATATGGCCGCATTGCCTCGGTTTATATCGCCTCCGGAAGCCACCACATTGTCTGTAAGCCCATGTTTTGTAGCTATATCAATATAATTTGTCGGCCAGCTTAAAGAGGGATTTAATTCTGATTCAAGCCCAAGAGTCCTTACCAACATAGTAACTGCTTGTCCGTAGGTGATTGTATTGCCCGGCATAGCGTTACCTTTACCATCACCAGTGATTATTCCTTTCTCGGCACAATAACCAAAGTATGGAATAGACCAGCTATACCCTTTCATGTCTTTAAAATCAGTCTCCGTATAGCCTACCAAAGTGGAATCGGGAACTCCCAAAAATCTTGTAATCATTGCTGAAAACTCTGCCCTTGTTAAGCCTTTCAAAGGTTGATAGGTGCCGTCAGGATTACCTCCGATAATTCCCATGTTGGAAAGTGTTTCAACGGCAGTTTGATATGGAGTGCCGGCAACATCGGAATATGATGTAGCATACGTTAAACTTGTCCCACAGACTAGCATGATTAAAAGTAAAAATAAAACTGTCAAATGGCGTAATGACTTAATTTTCATCTTTATTAATCTCCTTTCCTTGGTAACTCCAATATATTCTCATAATATTATGATGTCAATATTTACCTAAAATATGTTGAATAGGCTCAACTGTTGAAGTAAACTATGAAGGGGAAGATGTTTTTGGGTGATGGTTTATTCGGAGGTTGATTATGCATAATATCGAAGATTATATCGCTAAAAGAAAAAAAGAAGATGCCCTTGATGAATTTAGTAAACAACTGAAGGACGAGAACATTAAGAAGTGCATAGATTATGTATTCGAGTATTTTAACATTTACTTGAACATGACAAAATCAGAAGAAAGGACCATTTTAAAAGAGGATCAAATAGAAGCTTTTCGGAAGACTATATCGGAATATGATCCGGATATTCAAGAGTGGTTAGTCAATATTTTCGAGGAAAGTGGCCACCGTGCTCACAGGACTTTAAAAAATTTGATTTCGAAATACGAATTATTTTTACTATGTTATTCAGACGCTGACTTTAGAGAAGCTTCCTATGAGATATATCCTAAAGCTGCTAAAAGAATACCGATTCTTAAAGGGCAGTCGGAGATGATATATTTGTTTATTAAGGATTATCATAGACTGCATAGCCACGAGGATGATTTTGACGAATATGTGTTTTCGGAGGAAATTAAAGATTGGCTGTATAAAACTTATGCGAAATATCACGTGAATCTGCCGTACTTTGCCACTACATGGGTTATGAATTTCCATGCAAATTATAGATCGTGGCCCTTGTCCTACAGACTAAAAAGCGCTAATCCCCTGCCGAATGATAAACATTGGCCTCCGTACGACTATAATTATAAGCAGAAGCGTAACTTATTTAACTTAGATACGCTTTACCCAAGAATATCTAACAGGCCGTTTATTAAGGGAAGAAAGCAAGAATTAGAAATAATGATGATGAAAGAATGGATGGAAGTATATGCAAAAGATGATTTCTTCTATTGGGGCGATTACTTAAATAGGGTACTCCTAAAAATATAAGGGGAATCCCCTCAAAGAAACATTATAGTAAACGCATTCTTACATTTCGCGCACTTGTTCTTACATTTCAACCTTTTCATATTGCACCGAAACCGCTTAGGTGGTAGTATTAGCTTATTGAAATAGGGCAGTGTTAGTGGGAGCAAGAAGATGCCGGGTTAAATACCCGGTTCTTTTTTACAAAAAAAACAATTGACTAATGACATAAAGTGATATACTATGATATAGTAAGATGCGATAAGCCATCAGAAAGGAGGGGGTTAAACTTGGGCCTTGACAATCTTCCAGACATACTGACAGTAAAACAATTAGCTGAATTTTTACAGGTTAGCGAACTCACTATTAAAAGGGCAATAAAAACTGGAGAACTAGAAGCATTTAAAGCGGGACGAGACTGGCGAATTGAAAGAGAAAGCGTTTTGAAGTGGGTAAAGAAATAATAAAAGTGAGCCATGCAACCGGCAAGTTACATAATGGCTCACAATCCAAAACAACCCACAAGGGGAAGCCTGTACCCTTATTATACTTGCTACAGGCAAAAAGTAAATAGGAGGGTTAAGTAATGGGATACGAAGAAATTAAAAAATTAACCGATTTACAGACACCGGAGGATGAAATGATCAACATCATCTCTCAAATCGTTAAGCATGAAAATAGCTTGTACATAATGGTGCTACGTGCATATTTTATCGGTTTAATAAATGGCAAGCGATCAGAGAGAATCAGGAGGGTACAAAGATGAACGGAAAGAATGAAGAAATCAACATGGTTGATCTTAAAGACAACATCGGGCATTTGTCTGACTATATCGAAATCCTCTACCTTACCCATCTAGCCATTGAGAATGGCGACTATGACGAAAAGCCATCGATTGGAAGCATTATACTGTTCGATTACCTCGTAAAGTCAAAAGATGCCCTCGAGACGATTAAAGACGTTATGGATGGCGGAAGGGCGCAGCAATAAAGGTTGAGTTCCCACTTTAGAAGTCCCGAATATGAAGTGATTAAGGATACCTGGTATTGTGCTGGGTATCTTTTCTTCGCGCTTGAAAGCCACTATAATAAAAATAAAAAAGGAGAAAGGTAATGAAAACTAAAAAAGTGACGGTTCCGCTTGTTACTCACCGCGATGCCGCCGGAAACATAACGCACGATTACATAGAAATTCCCGTAACGGTGTACGAGCAGTGGTTAAAGAAATGCTATGACCTAAACGGCAATTAGGAAGGAGTATCCATGGATAATAATACAGTAAAACAAAGAAGAACAGACGAAGCGAAGACAATCAAATTTCCGGCTGTTGCGCATTGTGACTCAGAGGGAAATGTCACCTATGATTATATAGAGATTCCAGTCTCCGCATACGAGCAGTGGCTTAAAAGATGCTACGAGCTAAGTGGGATTTATTGAGAGAATAAGCAGTATCAGAACGCACAATCGAGGGATACCCGTTTAATATCGGGTATCTTTTCTCTGTACGTTAAAACCACAATAATAAAAATTAAAATGGAGGAAGATTCTATGAACGAAAAGTCATAAAAGGAAAAAAGGGTTAAGGTTCCGGTAGTGGCAAAGCTTGATTCTTCAGGAAAGTTTACAGTTACATATGCGGGCATATCGACCAAGAAAGGCGAGGCGTGGATAAAAAGATGCTACGATCTTTCATAGAAATTAGGAAGGGCAAAAATCAAGAGATGAGGGGAGCCTTTAAGGCTCCCTAATCATATCACGACGATAAACAGTTAAACACACATTGTGGAGGATTGAGAATGGCTTTTATTCTGCCGATATTACCTCGTTAAGCGTCATTGGATTACTGCTCTTAAAATAGCTGTTGCTTGCTTTATGATATTGTAACTTTTAATAGGGGAATATGTTGAAATCAACCCAAAGTGAAAATTAATCTTTTGATATAATTTAATAGCAACATTCCATTTAATAGTTGAAGTAATTAAAACAGTAAGAAAGAAGGTAGTAAAATGAAAAGATTATTGGCGATTATTATGACACTATGTATGATCTTTGGATTATCAAGTGTTGGTGTATGGGCGACAGATGCTTGGACATCAATGACTCCGATGTTATCAGCAAGGGTATTATTTCAAACTGCAGTAGTTGATGAGAAAATATATGCTATAGGAGGCCGTGATTCTGGAACAGGTCCGGTACTGACAATGGAAGTATATGACCCTTCAAACAATACGTGGACGTGGAAGGCGTCTATGTTAACAAGTAGGCGGGAGTTCCAAGCGGTAGTATTAAATGGCAAAATATATGTAATAGGTGGTAATGGCGGTGGAACATTAAATAGAGTTGAAGAATACGATCCAACAACAAATACGTGGACAACAAAGGCAGATATGTCAACTGCTAGAGAAAATTTCCAAGCAGAGGTAATTGATGGTAAAATCTATGTTATTGGAGGGAATGGCAACCGCGGTAATTCTTTTGCGACGTTAAGTTCTGTAGAAGTTTACGACCCAACAACAAACACGTGGACAACAAAGGCATCTATGTCAACGGGTAGGGAATTTTTTCAAACAACAGTCCTAGATGGGAAAATTTATGCTATTGGAGGAAGTGGTGCAAGTTCTTCCACCTCAATTGCATCTGCAGAGGTCTATGATCCAACAGCAAATACATGGACAGTATTAGCATCTATGTCAAATGCTAGAATGAATTTGAAAACAGTGATTTTAGATGGAAAAATATATGCTATTGGGGGATATAATTTTGGGCTGGGACATTTAAACTCACTGGAAATGTATGATCCGGCCACAAATACTTGGACTACTAAGGCATCAATGTCAACTCCTCGGTATGCTCATCAAGCTGTTACTGTTAATGGACAAATATATGCCTTTGGTGGAGCTTCAACTTCTGGATTGACTAACACTGCTGAAAAATATGATTCAAGTACAAATACCTGGGCGACAATAGCCTCAATCTCTGAAGCAAAGTATTTTCTAGAATCTGCGGTTGTTGGCAATGACATTTATGCTCTCGGTGGATCTAATGTTTACTCAACTGGACGTAATACAGTTGATAAGTATGCAACAGATACAGCACCATCATCAATAACATCATTAACTGCCACTATCAACAATGACAGTGTTTCGTTGGCATGGCCATCTGTAACTGGCGCAACTTGTTATAATGTCAAGAGAGCAACATCGTTAGATGGAGCTTATACAACGATATCGACTGGTATGACAAATACTACATATACTGACAGTTCAATTACAAGTGGAACCACTTATTATTATAATGTAACCGCCGTTAACTCTGCTGGCGAAAGCGGATTTCGTATTACGGCCGTTGTATACTTCTAAATAGTTTTTAAAAGTGAGTTCATTAATAAAAAATGCCCTCTATCAGCTTCTGTATTATTAATCCAGTATATAGAGACAGAACAAAAAACTTCTGGTATAGATATGAAGTTATAAACGGAGAAGCGGTGTGGAAGCAGCGCTTCTCCGTTTTCTTTAGTTTGCTGAGCCAGAAACGGAGGGTGCCATGAGGATCTTACGGTTCTTTCATCATTCTTCCTGTGCCATCCCGCTGTCATTTTAAATCACAAATCCCGGAAAACCACAGCTGTTGATATTTTTCCTTTCTCATCTGCTTCATAAAACCATGCTCCTTTTGTCTACACTTTGCCGTGCTAACCCAGGAGCATGAGCATTTTCTCATATTTCTTAGTTCCGGTCTAGGTGCGCATTATTTGACTCTTATGTAAAAATGAGGAGGTGTTGAATTATAGTTGAATTATCAATAGCAAAATGATTATATTTGGCTGAAATGGCTTAAAAAATGAGGGTTTATATATTTCATACCATAGTTTCGGAACGACCATGATTGCTCAATCCGTTGCGGAAACCATATCAACCAATCATCCGAATCTGAAAATTTTGCTGATTGCCATGAATGGAAGAGAGAGTACCGAATATGTCCGAGAAGCACCTGCGAGTATCGACGGGATTAAGATCCACATCGACAATAAGATGGTCAGTGGAGAGGACTTTGTGAAAACCTGCACCCATAAGGGCAACTTGTATATCATGGCGGGAATTTCCAATGAAACAGAAGAACGGTACTACCACCCGGACATGGCGAAATATCTGCTGGAAGAGATTGCTCCTGAATTTGATCTGGTAATTGCAGACTGTGGAAACAAACTGGATAACGGACTCGCCATAGGTACCTTAACCATAGCGGAGGATCGATTTCTTGTTGCCACCCAACAGGAGACGGTGATCAGAAGACACGAGAAAAACAGGAAACTGCTTGAGGATTTGGGTATTAAAATATCGGCATTGATTGTTAACAAGTACTTTGATCAGGATCCCTATGAGATTTCCTACATTGCGAGCAGACTAGAGATGGAGGTGGAACAATTCTTAAAAATCGATTCAGCAGGCTATTCTAGGCTAGCGGAGATCGATTATAAAACACTACTGAACTATAAAAATGGTGCTTATCAGCTTGATATCATCACCGTAGCAAATGTGATCCTGATTAGAAGTGGACTGACAGAAATCCAAAGACAAAGGAAAAGCAGATGGAAAAGTTTTATTTAGAGGACTATTTGAAATCCCGGACAAAAGAAACCGACCAGCATGGTTTGGACTTTCAGAAGCTTTGCCGCCGAGTGAATACGGAGTTTCTCAGGGCATGGGAAGATGGAAACGAAAACCTTGATTCTGCTTTGCGAATTCAGAAAAAAGCGATTATTGGTTATGAAAACGAGGTCGCATACTTCAAGAGTAGAATTCGCCAGCTCATAAAGAAATATGGGGCGGAGAATTCATCCTATCCCGCGTGGTACGGGAGCTTGGAGGATGGGATTTATCAGGAAAACTGGGGTCTCGCCGGCGTTTCAGAATGGTTCACGGAGAAATTCAGAGAGAGCAGTTCTGCAAAGATCATCGGTGATCGTATTTATTTCCTGGATGAAGGGAAGATGTGCCTCAAGCCTCAGATCATATCAAAAGATAGGCGGGAACAGATGATAAGAGCCTTTCTTCTTTTAACTCCGGAGGAAAGGCTGGACAAGGAGTTCCATGAGGTTTACATGTTGGACGGCACCCGCGTCACGATCTTCGGAGGCAGCATGACAAAGAGAGGGCAGGATGTCATCATTTTTCGAAGATATATTATTCCGAATTACAGCTTTGAGGAGCAGGCTGCTCGAGGTACAATCCCTCTGAATTCCATCCCATTATTCAAGGCTATGGTCAGACTTGGCTACAATGTGGCTTTTACCGGTGCGGTCAGAACTGCGAAGACTACCTTTCTCTCAACCTGGCAGAGTTATGAGGACAGAAATTTGGAAGGGGTTATGGTGGAGACGGATCCAGAAATACCCATCCATACGCTAATGCCTGAAGCACCCATATTACAGCTGATTGCAGATAATGAGAAGCTGAAACATATTTCAAAGAATTTGCTGAGAAGCGATGCTGATTACTTTATTTTGGCCGAAGCCCGGGATGGTATCGCACTGGATACCGCCGTTAAAATTGCCAGCAAGGGAACCAGAAGGATGAAGATTACTTATCACACGAGGGAGCCTCAGGATTTTTCATATGATGTTGCTTTTGAAATTGTGAAGAGTCTTGGCGGAAGTCTGGATGGCACAGCGAGAAAAGTCGCTGCAAGCTTTGACTACATCTTTCATTTTATTCAGTTGAAGAACAAAAATCAAAAGCGACTGAAGAGCATTTATGAATTGGGAATTGATAGGAATACGCGGGAAATTTCCATGAAGGAAATCTGCAGGTACGACCATAAATCCAATGACTGGAAATGGGAATATGCTGTCAGTAATGATAAACTGATCATCGGGGAAGAAGAAAGTGCAGAACTGCTGGAGGTATTTCTAACGGAATTGAGGCGATTGTCAAATGCCGGCAAAGAAAGGAAACGGAATGCAAACTGAAATCGGCAGAATGGATCTGTGTTTTATCCTCATCTCAGCAACCATGTATCTGATTTTTTTGCTGGGTATTTGGATGATCTATTCGGAAAGGATGAGATGCAGTTGGGCGAAAATCCTAATGCATAACCGGCTGAAAGCCAGACGAAAAGCGCTGAGGCCTGAGACTGCATTGGAAAAACATCTTCGCAAGGTTTTGTCAATTACGCTGAAGAAGCCCATGAATCCAAAAACCTTCCTCAGGTATACCGGAGCCATCTTTTCACTAATCCTGTTGGCGGGAATACAAACGGTGTCTGCTCCATCCGCTTTCTTCATGGCAACGCTCATTTCTTCAATGCCGTATCTGATGCTGCGTGTACGTGTAGAAACCATACGCAGAAAAAGTAGCTATGAAGGAGAAAAACTAATTGCGGAGTTTCTTTGTCAGTACAGAATATCCGGTCTGAATATCTATAAGACCATTGAGCAGGTAATCATTGCTTCCGAAGGACTTAAAATTACTGGGAAGCTGCTGTTCAAGCTCCTGTTGGAACTAAGAAATACTGGGAATTCAATGGTGATTAAGGAAGCGACGGAACGATTTGCCTACGGGATCAATACGGGTTGGAGCAGAATGCTTGCCAATTGTATTCGAATCTCGGCGGAAAATGGAACGAATGTGACCTTGGCCCTGGAGGACATTCAGATCCAGCTGCGAGAAGCAAGGATGCTATTTGAAGAACGGAAAAGACTCAATTCTGAATCGGCAAGAATGGTTGTCTTTCTGGCGCCGGTCATGTACCTTGGCACCGTCGTCATGTCGGTAAAATACCTGGGGATGCCCTTTGATAGGCTCTTAAAAAATCAGTTTTATACAGAGCGGGGTTTTCTCCTGATCTTGCTGATTACTTTTCTGTTTCTGATTAATTTGGCGTTGATCGAAATCATCAATAATCAACGATTTGACTATTAAGAACAGAAAGAAGGGAAGCTGGTTGAAAAGATACCCAGGAGGACATTATGAATGTGGATTGGAATATTTTTATCGCAGTTGGATTTGTGCTGTGCCTTGCCATCGGAGTTTTTCTTTTGATGGACAACCGCCCTTGGGCTTGGAGTCTGAAGCAGCGCATCTATCTAAGAAATGGCATTGCAGACAGTATTATAAATCATCGGAGCTGCGAATCGATGATGGAAAATAGGAACAAGACTGGTCCATTTGCTGTAATTTTTCGATGGATCCGTTCATATCGTGGCAAGAAAATGGATAGAGAAATCTTTGAAGCGATCACATTCCTGCGAAATCTGGCATCCATTGAAAAGGGAAGGACCAGCAGTACCGATTCAATTATTGAAAAGCTGTCTGAGCACAACGGATTATTGCGGCCGATTTTCATCAGAATGCTAAATCTGCTGCGTGTCAATCAGCCGAAAGAAGCGGCAGCTTCTTTTTCCAAGAAGGTGGGGACACCTGCAAGTAAGGATTTTGCCGGATTGTTGATTCAGTGGGATCGATTGGAGCCGGCGGAGCTACTCGAAACACTGCTATCCTATGAAAAGAGCATGAAAGCAGTGAGGTTGACCGACCAAAAAAGGAAAGATGAGATCATCAGTGATTTGATATATTTTCCGGTTGTAATCAATATATTAGTTATCTTTATTAATTTCATTTATGTAGCCTATTTTCTCGACCAGAGAGAGATGCTTCAGATATTCCTTTGAGGAGTTGCTGCTGCTTCTGTCAGCTACTAATAACCATTTTGAAGGGAAAGTGAGAATTAAAATGAAACAGATTATCGTCATGATCGCCATGATCATGCTTGGGATTACGATCGCAGGGTTTGTCGGCGAATTCAGCAATAACGCTGAAAAAATTTCCGATCACGCGAATGACAAAATTATGGAGATCACTTCCTCGGGTGCGATCTGAGCGATTTGCTGCAACTCCGTAATAGAATCGATGAGAATGGGAGGGACAAGAGATCGAAATGAAACAGTTCATTGTACTTTGCAGTACCATAATACTTGGCATAACGATTTACAATATGATCATGGGGCCGGGCAGCGACTCGGTGATGAACACGGTTAGTGAAGTCTGGCTGCAGGGAATCCAGGTTAGAACGAACACACCGTAACGGGAGGTTTCATTATGAAGCAATTGATCGTATTAATGGGGATCCTGCCTATCCTGCTGATTTTTCTTCTACAGTACACGCTGGACCAGAGGAACAATGATAACATTAGCCGATTCCAGGAATGCGTCTATCAGGCGAAAGAGCAGGCAAAGCAAAAGGGGTGTTTTACACAGGAGATCAAGGAAGAAATGATTGAAAAAATTGAAGGATACTTTGACATCGAGGAAGAGGATATGGTAATCATGTTGGAGGAAATTCCCCAATACCGTACCTCAACCTTTGATCAAAGAGAATTGATCTATTACAAAGTTTCTGTTCCCATAGATCAAATCATGGCAGGTAACCGATTCTTCGGAATTGCAGATGAAGAGAATCGTGCAATGTATACCATCGAAAGCTGGACTGCCAGCGAGTTGATAAGGGAATAAGCAGCAAGAGAGTAAGGGATGATTTATGAAAGTTTTTATTGTTTTTATAGGACTGTTTATCATCAACATGAGCTTTTTATCCTATCAGGGGGATTTGGGACGTTATGTACGATGCCAGACGTTTTTAAAAGCAATTGCGGAGGAGTGTGCGGCCGGTGCTGCGCTCTATTACGATGAGGCTGCATATTCCGACGGACAATTTTGGTTCAATTACGATGAAGGCAGAGAATATATCGGCCATCTGATGGAAGAATCCAAACGGGGTATGCCACTGCCCAAAAACAGCATCATCACCTACGAGGTGAATTTTCAAGATGACTATATAGGATATGAGGGGGAAGAAATCCCGTCCGTGACAGTGGATATCACTGCAGTGACGGGGGATATGTTCCATCTGCCTTTTCTGGAGGTCAGGGAAATAAAAAGAGCGGCAAAATATGAACTGCCGCAATGATCAGAAACGAAGGACAGAGCAATCTGTCCTTTCAGTAGTTATTGAGGAATGCATCTCCTACAAACAAAAAACTGATTACTGATAAACGCGGCTTGACATATCTATTGTATAGGAGTAGCATATATATGTAGTACTACATAAGAAAACGTATTGTGATTCAGGTCATTCTTTATATGTAGAATCCTAAAAAACCGGAGGTGGTATCATGCAATCAAAGACAGCATTTGTCTTGCTTGGGCTATTGAAAGAAAAGCCAATGAATCCCTATGAAATCATTAAAATTCTAGACCGACTTAACATTTCTCAATGGTCGCCAATCTCGGCCTCCTCGGTTTATATGACGATTCGGACACTTGAAAAGAATGGTTATATAACAGGTAAAAAGGAAAAGAATTCAGCAATGCCGGAGAAAACAATTTATTCAATCACTACAACCGGTAAATCTGCTTTTATCAAAACACTAAAAGATAATATGCTGGAAGATATTACAAACATCGTAAGTTTTAACTTAAGCACATTATTCATTTGTCATCTGGAGCGATCAGACGTAATTAAGATATTAAAGGAAAGAGCAGTTCGAATCAAAGAAAATGATGAAGCAACAGAGCGAGCCTATCACCTTTATAAGAAAGAATCAATCCCTGAGTACTTACTAATATCGTTAAAACACAATATGACATTTTTTAAAGCTGAGCTGATTACTGTTGAATTAATGATTGAAGAAGTTGAAAAAGCTTCTGATTGGAATCATTATCTGACTGCAGAGATCGACAGAACGCTAAAATAAATCTACTTGACAGAGATAGACCGGCGTTATAGTATATATAGGTACTACTACACATATATACTATAACAAAGGAGAAAAAAATGAAATTTACAGTAAAAAATGCAGGACTATTCTTATTTATGTTCATGTTACTAGCCATACTGTCACCGTCTGCAGCATTTGCAGCAGAGGAGGGTGTATTATTTCGAGTGCAAGGGTATGAGGATATGGGTATAGACCATTATGATCTAATCGTATCCAATGTCACAAAAACAGTTGATGAAAAGTCTGTTGATGAAGATCTCGATGCATACCTCGTTACAAGTGCGCCAACTGAAATTACAACTTTAAATGATGCGGCGATATTTTCTGTTTATAAAGTGAGTAAGAATGGCAACACCTATCAGGCGATTGACGAACCGCTTCCTTTTTCAGGGAAGGTAAAGATTTGGATGCCCGGTCCTACGGATGCTGCGGAAGAAGTTTCGAAAATAATCGATGCCTCAGAGCTTAAAAATTATGAGGTAGATATGCCGATCCTTTTAAAGGGCTGCAAAGTTACCTTAACGGAACCGGGTTATTATCACATATATCAGGCATATGAAGCACGCGCAGGATCCACTACAGTTATTATTCATGTAGAAGGTGAAGGAACGCAAGCAGAATCACCTTTAGCACCTATTCCCTCTGCAGCAGCTAAGCCAACCGCTTCAATCGTATTGGTGAACGGAATGAACACTTCATTCGATGCCTATAACATCAATGGAAATAACTACTTTAAGCTCCGGGATCTAGCAAGGATCGTAAATGGTACAGAAAAACAGTTTGAGGTTGAATGGAATACGGATAAGAAGGCGATTAACCTCATTTCAAATACGCCTTACACTGCGGTCGGTGGAGAAATGACCAAGGGCGACGGAAAATCAAAGACCGCAAGCTTGAATACTTCTAAAATATATCAAGATGGCAAGGAAGTTTCTTTGACGGCGTACAATATCAACGGAAATAATTTTTTTAAGCTTAGAGATATTGCGCGTGCATTTGATATCGGTATCACCTGGGATGACAAAACGAATACCGTAGGGATTGACACAACACAGTCCTATGTAGCACAATAAATATTCAAAATTAGCGTTGAAGTACAATAATATATAACCGTCCATGAAGGACTATAGCAATCGTTCGCTATAGTCCTTTGATTTTTTACTATGCAACCGGTATCGTTAACATACAAAAAACATATCTCCTAATTAAAAATCATAACTTGACAAATAGTAAATATGTGTAGTACTATACAAATGCATCACTATGCATTATGAATATATTCAATTAAATTATCAATAGATTCTTATAAAAAAGAAAAGAGATCGGTATGAAAAAATATTTTAGTATGAAAACGGCATTCCTGTTAATGACACTGATGATCCTACTATGTCTATCCGGATGTAGCACATTGAATGAAACGCAGATGAGCCAAAATAGGAATCAGAATGTTTCTGAGGCAAGCAAAACTTATAAAAAGCAAGAGCTTATACAAGATTTGCAGCAGTTAGAAAAAATTATTATAACTAAAAATCCGCTTTATTTCGCCGATGAAACCGAATTAGAGCAACGACTAGAGAACGCGTATCATGGTATCGAAGATGATATGACCGAGCTTCAATTTTACCGTCTAATTAACCCTGTTGTTACAGCGGTTCATTGCGGACATACCAATCTTTCCATATCGGAAGAATTGATAGCAGAAAGAGAGGGGGCAATGTTTTTCCCAATCAAGGTTACCCTCATCAATGATAAATTATTCGCATTGGAGGATGATGTTGAATCGGGGTTAACAGCCGGAGATGAAATTGTATCAATCAACGGAAAAAGGAGTGAAGAAATCATAAATCAACTGATAACCAATATCAGCGGAGATGGCGATTCGGAAGTGAAGAGCAGATATATCATCAGCAAGCATTTTAACAGCAAATATTATGATTTTATCGATACTTCCGAGCATTTTCAAGTGTTAGGAATGAATCTGCAAGGGATTCAGAAAACGGTGGAACTGCATGCAAAATCTCGTGACGCTTTCAATACGACTGCCTGGGATCTTCATTTCACTGAGTTTAAAGAAGAGAGCTATTATACGAGTAAAATTTATGATGAGTATGCTGTATTGACAGTGAATTTCTTTACAAACAAAAACAGTAAAAAATTTGATGATTTTTTAGAGGAGTTCTTTCAGGAATTAAGCAAGAGAAATAGTACAAAACTAATCATTGATGTCCGTGGAAATTATGGCGGCGATTCATTCATGGCAAAGGAACTTCTTTCCTACATAACAGAAAAACAGATTGTTTATATCGATTCTGAAATGCCTTTTTATTATAAGCTGCTGGGATTTCATAAACCTGTATCTCCTCAGGA
>CAKMKG010000033.1 GCA_927441425.1 uncultured Bacillota bacterium
TCAGAGAAGCTGCCGAAAAAGGAGCCAACGTGGTTGCTTTGCCGGAAATGTTTAACTGTCCTTATTCCAATCGATTTTTCAGAGAATATGCAGAACAGGAGGGAGGAGAAACGGTTCGCCACCTTTCCTCTCTTGCAAGGGCGTTGAAGGTTTATTTGGTTGGAGGCTCTATTCCTGAGCTAGAAAATGACAACGTTTATAATACCAGCTTTTCCTTTAATAAGGAGGGAGAGATCATCGGGAAGCACAGAAAGCTTCATTTGTTTGATATCGATGTGAAGGGCGGAATCCGGTTCATGGAGTCGGAAACCTTGACTCCCGGAGATAGCGTGACGATGTTGGAGACGGAATTCTGTAAAATCGGTGTCGCGATCTGTTATGATGTAAGATTTCCTGAACTGTTTCGTAAAATGACCCTTGCCGGAGCAAAACTGGTAATCCTTCCGGGTGCATTTAATATGACTACAGGACCTGCTCACTGGGATTTGACCATGCGGGCAAGGGCTTTGGACAATCAGATCTATTTTGCAGCTGTTTCACCTGCCAGAGATACCGAGGGGCCATATCAAGCGTACGGAAATTCCTGCGTCATCAATCCGTGGGGTGAATTCTGCGGCAGGACTGATGCGAGAAAATCGATCGTATATGCGAAAATCGACTTAGATTACATCGAGGAGATCAGGAGCCAATTGCCATTGCTAAAACACAGAAGACCTTCCCTCTATTAAAAAACAAACGTTTGATAGTTGGAGGATTGTAACAATTATGTAAAAAATGCTTTTGTTCTGATTTTGTATGGTGTATAATTGTACCAGATTATTTTTTATAATTCTTAAGGAGGAGAAAGAGAAAATGATGAAAAGAATATTAGCATTACTACTAGCTTTGGTACTCGTATTAGGACTGGTTGCTTGTGGCGGCGGTGCGGAGGAAGAAGAACCTGTTGTTGAGGAAACCTACGAAATCGCAATGATTACCGACATAGGCAGCATAGACGACAAGTCTTTCAACCAAGGTACTTGGGAAGGTGTTGTTGCATATGCAGAAGCCAACGACATTACGCATAAGTATTACAAGCCAACAGAACAAAGTACAGATGCTTACCTTGCTGCGATACAGCTTGCTGTTGAAGGCGGAGCAGAAGTAATCGTAACACCGGGCTTCTTATTTGAAGAACCGATTTACTTAGCTCAGGATTTATATGAAGATGTAATGTTTGTTCTGATTGACGGAAATCCACACAATGCAGACTATACGGAATTCCGTACCAATGACAATACTGTAGGGATCGTATTTGCTGAAGAGCAATCAGGATATCTTGCCGGTTATGCAGCTGTAAAAGATGGATACACCAAGCTTGGATTCATGGGCGGAATGGCAGTTCCTGCCGTTGTCAGATTCGGTTACGGATTTGTACAAGGTGCTGAAGCTGCTGCGGCCGAACTTAGCATTGCAAGCATCGATGTAAAGTACCACTATACCGGAAACTTTGATGCTACTCCGGAAGCACAGACTCTTGCTGCATCTTGGTATGCGGAAGGTACCGAGGTAATCTTTGGCTGTGGAGGATCTGTAGGAAACTCCGTCATGTCCGCTGCTGAAGCAGCAGGAACCAAGGTGATCGGCGTAGACGTTGACCAGAGTGCAGAATCGGATACAGTTATTACTTCGGCTATGAAGGGTCTTGCTGCTGCAGTTCAGACTGTATTAGGCGACTACTATGATGGCAACTTCCCTGGTGGAGAAGCTCTCGTTTATGCTGCTGATATGGACGGCGTACAGCTCCCAATGGAGACTTCCAAATTCGCAACTTTCTCACAAGCTGATTACGATGCAGTATATGGAAAACTGGCTGCAGGGGAAATCGTGCTGCTGAAGGATACTGACGAAAGCGGAGCAGCAATTGATTCGGCTACAAAGCTTGGTACTAAGATCGTAAAAGTTACTGTAGTTGAATAAGCATTAACGAAATCGTTCACAAACACATAAAGCAGGCGGTACACATATCGCCTGTTTTCTTTAATTCTAGTTTTTTTTAGTAGGTAGCATATCCTAATCCAATTGGAAATTCATCGTTTATTTTTCATTCCAAATCGGATATAATAAATTCTATAGATTCATATGCGGCGCAGCTGCATAAACGGCGTTTCCGAAAGGAATATTTAATATATTATTACTAAGGAGAGAAGATATGGAATACATCATAGAAATGTTACATATCACAAAGGAATTCCCGGGGATAGTGGCCAATGACGACATCACCCTTCAATTGAAAAAGGGGGAGATTCATGCGCTGCTGGGAGAAAACGGGGCGGGGAAATCCACCCTCATGAGTGTTCTTTTCGGACTATATCAGCCTGAGAAGGGCGTGATCAAAAAGAATGGGCAAGAGGTAAAGATCAACAATCCGAATGATGCTAACGCTCTGGGCATCGGGATGGTGCATCAGCACTTCAAACTGGTACATAACTTTACCGTATTGCAGAATATCATACTGGGCGTTGAGACGACAAAGCATGGCATGCTGAAAATGGAAGCGGCCAGAGAAAAAGTCATAGAGCTGTCGAGCCGCTATGGACTAATGGTGGATCCGGATGCGCTGATCGAAGATATTACGGTGGGAATGCAGCAGCGCGTAGAAATACTAAAGATGCTGTACCGAGACAATGAAATTCTGATCTTTGATGAACCGACGGCGGTTTTGACGCCCCAAGAGATCGAAGAACTCATGAAAATCATGAAGAGTCTCACCCAAGAAGGAAAATCAATCCTCTTTATCACCCACAAGCTGAATGAAATCAAAGCGGTTGCAGACCGCTGCACCGTACTCCGAAAAGGAAAATATATAGGAACCATCTCAGTCGATGATACTTCGAAGGAGGAAATGTCGGAGATGATGGTTGGCCGTAAGATTAGCTTTGCAGTAGAAAAGAGCCCATGTCATGCTGAGGGCATTCGTTTTGAGGTAAGAAACCTGACGGTGAGCTCCAGACACAGCACGAAGAAGGCGGTCAACAATGTATCCTTCAAGGTGAAAAAAGGCGAGATCTTATGCATCGCGGGAATCGATGGAAACGGCCAGTCTGAGCTGGTATATGCCCTGACCGGACTGATGCCGATTGAAAGCGGACAGATCTTGCTGGGTGGAGTCGACATCACCAAAGACAGTGTCCGAAAAAGAAATATGGCGGGAATGAGTCATATCCCTGAAGACCGACATAAGGACGGACTTGTTTTGGATTACAATCTGACCGAAAACCTGATGCTGAAAAAATATTTTACTCAAGATTTTCAAAAAAACGGTTTCATTAAATTTGATTTTGCAAACCAATATGCAGAGAAGCTCATTGAAGAATTCGATATTCGAAGTGGACAAGGGGCAAAAACCACTGTGCGTAGCATGTCCGGAGGGAATCAACAGAAGGCCATCGTCGCAAGAGAGATCGACACGAATCCCGATATCTTGATTGCGGTCCAGCCGACCCGGGGTCTGGATGTAGGCGCCATTGAATATATCCATCAGCAGCTGGTGGAACAGCGAGACTGCAATAAAGCCGTCCTCCTGATCTCCCTGGAGCTTGATGAAGTCATGAATGTGAGCGATCGAATTCTTGTCATCTATGAGGGAGAAATTGTCGGAGACCTGAATCCGGCAGAAATTACAGTACAGGAGCTGGGATTATATATGGCCGGTTCAAAGAGAAGCGAGGTGACCCTATGAATAAGATAAAAAACACCCTGCTGAGCGACAGCTTCAACCGGGCTTATTCCTCCGTCTTCTCCATCCTCATCGGACTGTTGTTTGGACTGATCATCCTGATGATAAGCAATTCGGATCAGGCCATTGATGGCTTTGTGATCATCCTTAAGGGCGGCTTCAATACCGAAGCTAAAGGACTGGGACAGGTACTGTACTTTGCAACCCCCTTGATCCTGACAGGACTATCCGTCGGCTTTGCCTTCAAGACCGGATTATTTAATATTGGAGCTGCAGGCCAGTTTGTTATGGGTTCCTTCGCAGCGGTGTACATAGGAGTCAAATGGACCTTCCTACCGGCGCCATGGCACTGGATTGTTGCACTCATCGGAGCTGCTGTTGTAGGAGGACTGTGGGCGCTGATCCCGGGATTACTGAAAGCCTATCTGAATGTGCACGAAGTCATCTCGACAATCATGATGAACTACATCGGAATGTATCTGGCAAATTTCCTGATCAAGCTCACCGTATATGATTCTAAAAAGGCACTGTCCATGAATGTTGCCGAAACCGCGGTTTTACCCAAGGGAGGACTGGATCATTTCTTCTTCAATCATCTAGGCACGACAAAGGATATGTCTACGGTAAACGGTGGGATCTGGATCGCCATATTGATTGCGATCGTGATCTATATTATATTGAACAAAACAACCTTCGGCTACGAGCTGAAAGCCTGCGGATACAATTCCCATGCAAGCAAGTACGCCGGAATCAATGACAAAAGGAACATCGTACTGTCCATGGTGATCGCAGGAATGCTGGCAGGACTTGGAGGAGGGCTCCTCTATCTGGCCGGAGCAAACGGAAGACATATGAAGGTGGTGGATGTACTGGCTGCAGAGGGCTTCAACGGAATCCCGGTTGCACTGCTGGGCCTGTCAAACCCCATCGGCATCATCTTTTCCGCGATCTTTGTCTCCTATATCACCCAGGGCGGAAATTATCTACAGACCCTCAACTTTGTACCCGAAGTCATTGATATCATCATTGCCTGCATCATTTACTTCAGCGCCTTTGCCTTGATCTTCAGAAATATACTGCCTCGCTTTCTCAAATACAGAAAAGAGAAAAAAGCCACAAAAGCAACAGGGCAGATGGAAACCGATGCCGGAGCTGCCGCAGAAACAGAAGTCGAAGCAGCGGCCGAAGTGAAGGAAGAAGGGAGTGATAATTAATGGATATCCTGTTTCTCGTATTCCAACAGACAATGTTTTTCTCCATTCCCTTGCTGATCGTGGCCCTTGGCGGTGTTTTTACCGAACGTAGCGGCGTAACGAACATCGCTCTAGATGGAATGATGATTATGGGTGCGTTTACCAGCATCTTCTTTATTAATCAGATGCAGGCTAACATGAGCGGGCAGTCCTTGCTACTGATCGCAATCTTGATTGCAACGGGAACCGGAGCGATCTTTTCCCTGCTGCATGCCTATGCGGCGGTCAATCTGAAAGCGGATCAGATTATCAGCGGTACTGCATTGAATATGTTTGCTCCCGCCTTTGCCATATTCGTAGCAAGAATGATTCAGGAGAACGGAGTCCAGCAGATCAACTTCGCAAACACCTTTCGGATTCAATCCGTTCCGGTGCTTGGTGATATCCCGGTCATAGGAGGCTTGTTCTTTAAGAACGCGTATATCACCACCTATTTGGGATTCGTAATTTTGATTCTGGCTGTGATTGTCCTGTATAAAACCAGGTTCGGACTCAGACTGAGAGCCTGCGGCGAACATCCCCATGCCGCCGATTCCGTCGGGATCAACGTATATCGGATGCGTTATGCAGGCGTTATGATTTCCGGAGCACTGGCCGGTCTTGGAGGACTGGTATTCGTCATACCGACCTCAACCAACTTTAATGCAACCGTATCCGGGTATGGATTCCTGGCGCTGGCCGTCATGATCTTCGGACAGTGGAGACCACTTCGCGTATTGTTTGCGGCGTTTTTCTTCGGCCTGATGAAGACCATCGCCTCGGCGTATTCGGTTATTCCGTTCCTGTCCACCTCGGATATTCCGAGCGACATTTATAAGATGGTTCCGTTTATCGCGACACTCATCGTTTTGGCATTCAGCTCAAAATCCTCACAAGCGCCAAAGGCGGTTGGGATACCTTATGATAAGGGTAGCAGGTAGGTGAGACAATATAGATTTGCGCAGATCAGCGATAGACAATGATAGGAGATTTAATGTCATTTTTGCCGACAACAATGAAAGAAATAAATGATAGGGGATGGCATCAGCCTGACTTCGTCCTGATAACGGGCGATGCTTATGTTGACCATCCCTCTTTTGGAACAGCCATTATCAGCAGGGTTTTAGAGAGTCGTGGATATAAGGTTGCTATTTTAGCGCAACCGGATTGGAGAAAGATTGATGATTTCAAGCGGCTCGGAAAACCTAGACTTGGATTTTTAATCAATGCAGGAAATGTGGATTCCATGGTGAATCATTTTTCCGTATTCAAACACCGAAGAAAGACCGATAGCTATTCTGCCGGAGGGGAAGCAGGAAACCGACCTGATCGTGCCGTCATCGTCTACAGTGGAAAAGCGCGGGAAGCGTATAAGGATGTACCGGTCATTATCGGTGGGATAGAAGCCAGCTTGCGTCGATTTGCCCATTACGATTATTGGGATGATCGGGTACGCCGTTCTATTCTGTTGGACGCCAAAGCCGACCTGCTGATTTACGGTATGGGAGAACGTGCTGTGGTGGAAATCGCTGAAGCATTGGATTCGGGGATAGAAGTAAAGGATATTAGCTGGATCAAAGGTACCGTCCATCGAAGGATTAATACACTAATCAAGGATGGTATTACAGCGGAAGAGTTTGAAAAAGAAATGTTTGGTGACAAGGATACGATGATGCTTCCAGCATATGCAGATATTTCGGAAGGCCGAATGTCGGATTCAATTGATTCATTAAACGGGAAAAATGCGGAAGCTTCAAAGAAAAATTACTGCAAAAGCTTTTTGTTGCAGTATCAGAATAATGATTACATTAGCGGGAAAAGACTGGTTGAAAAGTATGATGAGACCGTTTATATCGTTCAGAACCCACCTCAGGAGCCACTTTCGACAGAAGAGCTGGATGATGTCTATGAACTCCATTATGAAGGAACCTACCATCCAAGCTATGAAAAGGATGGCGGTGTCCCAGCGATTGAAGAAGTTAAGTTCAGCATAATTGCAAACCGTGGCTGCTTCGGCGGCTGTAGCTTTTGTGCCCTTACCTACCATCAGGGGAGGGAGGTGAACGGGAGAAGCAAGGAGTCCATCGTCAGGGAAGCGATTCGGCTGACGGAAAGAAAAGACTTCAAGGGCTATATTCACGACATCGGCGGTCCAACGGCAAATTTCCGAAAGGCAGCCTGCGTGAAGCAGCAGAAATCGGGCATATGCAAAAATAAGGATTGTCTTTATCCGAAGCCTTGCAGTCAGATGGATATTGATCATACAGAATATCTTGACCTACTCAGAGAAGTACGAGGCCTTGAGAAGGTAAAAAAGGTCTTTATCCGTTCCGGTATACGTTACGACTATCTGCTTGCAGGCAAGGACGATCAGTTTATGGAAGAATTGTGCAGGCATCATGTGAGCGGCACCTTAAAGGTCGCGCCGGAGCATGTCTCCGACAGAGTGTTGGCGAGGATGAGAAAGCCATCCAAAGAGGTATTTCTGGATTTTAGCAGGAAGTATAAGGAAACCAACGAACGGCTGGGACTGAAACAATATTTAATTCCATATTTTATTTCTTCCCATCCCGGTGCGACACTGGAAGACGCCATTGAACTGGCATTATTTTTGAAAAAGAACGGATTTGTTCCCGATCAAGTGCAGGATTTTTATCCGACGCCGGGAACCTTATCGACTTGTATGTATTATACAGAACAGGACCCTTTTACCGGAGAAAGGGTGTCGGTTCCAAAGGATATGGAAGAGAAAAAGATGCAGCGTGCATTGATGCATTTTAACAAACCAGAAAACAGAGAGATGGTAAAGAGAGCATTACAGAAGGCAAAAAGAGAAGATTTGATTCCGGTCCTCCTTGGATACTACGATAAAAAGGAACATCAGGGAAGGCCGTTTGAAAAAAATAAAAATAAAGTTGGGAAACGAATATGAGCCTTATTGCAAAATTGCCAAGCATCATTGAAGAAAGCAGGGAAGCTTGCCGTGCAGTTACGGCAGGCAGCTTTTCCGTAGCTGAAAAGATCGGCCTTGGAGAAAATATCCTTGCAAACGGCGATAATTTACCTTTTATGAAGTATCTCATAGAACAGAAGGAAATGGCCGGGAAAATCAATCTGATCTACATCGATCCCCCGTTTTTTTCTAAGGCTAATTATGGATCGGAACTTAAGCTCCACTCGGATAAGATCAGCAAGATCCCTGTCATGAAACAGAATGCCTACCACGATATTTGGGAAGAAGGAATGGAAGAGTATTTACATATGCTTACCGTCCGGTTTCTCATGATGAAGGAACTCCTTGCCGAAGACGGCTGCCTTTGGGTGCATTTGGATTGGCATAGTGTTCATTATGTGAAGGTCCTGCTGGATGAGATATTTGGAGAAAAGAATTTCATCAACGAAGTAATCTGGAATTATAAATCCGGTGGCGTCAGCAAAAACTATTTTGCCAGAAAACATGATACCCTGTTGTTTTATGCAAAATCATCAAAATACTATTTCAAGGCACAGCAGGAGAAATCCTATAACAGAGATTTTAAGCCCTATCGATTCAAAGGTGTTTCTGAGTATAAGGATGAGCTTGGCTGGTATACCATGGTCAATATGAAGGATGTCTGGCAGATCAACATGGTGGGCAGAACTTCCGCGGAGCGGACCGGATATGCGACGCAAAAGCCGGAACTCCTGATGGAAAGAATCCTGGAGAGTTGCACGAGAGAAGGGGACATCTGTGCCGATTTTTTTGGAGGCTCAGGAACTCTTTCCGCCGCTGCGGATCGCATGGGCAGAAGATGGATATCCTGTGATATAGGTGAACTGGCGGCGATCAATGCCCATAAAAGAATGGTTTCCTCTTCAAAGGACGGATATATCTTCTATACGAAATCAGATCAGATGGAAAATAGAGGCAAACTAACGGTAAAAACTGATTTGCAGCCTCTCTCGGTTTCGGATAAAATGAAGCTCACTGTAACCCTTCAGGAATATGAGCTGAACTCGTTACATAACATTCCTGTGGAGGCGAAATATCTGCCCGTGATTAAAAAAATCGTGAAAGAGGACTCATTGCAACTGGTGGATTATTGGAGCATTGACTTTGATTATGACCTGATTACATTTCAGCCGAAGCTGTCTTTCTGCAAAGAGAGTGATGGCATCCAGATTTCTTGTGAATGGCTGGCTAAGAAATTTGCAAATATAGGAATCCGGTGCATTGATCTATTTGGTAACAGTACATTTCACGTAATCAACCTAAGGGGGAAATCTGAATGAAATTGAAATTTGAAAAAGAAAATATAAAGAAGCTGGGTATCGACCTGCTCTTTATCATCGTCGGTTGTTCGATTGGTGCATTTTCAACCATCGGGGTATTGATTCCCAACGGCTTGACCAGCGGAGGTATCACCGGCATGGTCAGAATCGTTCAGGGGGTTTTACCGGTTAATTTTTCCATCTTATATTATGGCTTTGCCATACTGATCCTAATCATATGTGCGATACTGCTTGGATTGAAGGAGGCCAGAAAGATCCTGCTGATGACCATCATTTTCCCCTCAATCTTGTTACTTTTTGAGAATTTTGATTTTTCACTTCTGGAAGAAAAAGACCTGTTTCTGGCAGCGATTTACTGCGGCGTGCTGGGTGGAATCTGTGCCGGTTTGGTTTTCACCAGAGGATACTCCTTCGGCGGAACTGACACCATAGCAAAGATTATACAGAAGAAGCTGATGCCCCATGTGGGTCTTAGCCAGATCCTCCTTGTCATCGACGCTTGCGTTATAATCGGATCCGGTTTCCTCTTCGGAAGGAATATTGCGCTTTATGCACTGGTCACCCAAGTTATATTTTCCAAGACCGTGGATTATGTTATGTACGGGTTTGATACGAAAGCGGTGCAGCTTGAAATCATTACAAACAAGCATGATGATGTAGCAGACTATATCATCAACGAAATTTCAAGGGGCGTGTCCAATGTGACCGTCACCGGGGAATATACAAAAATTGCGAGGGAAAAAATCATTACCATCTGCTCCCCGAGAGAAAGCATGCTGATCAAAAAATATGTAGCGAAAAAGGATAAGAACGCCTTTGTAACCGTAATCCATGTTGACAATGTCTGGGGAAATGGAGAAGGCTTCAACGATATTTTAAAGGAATAATCTACTTGAATTTAAATTTTCGTAAAGTACCATTTCCATTTGACTTTTTAATCGAATAGAAGTAAAATGGATATTGGCACTTTTAATAAATGCCACCTTCAACATGGGGCGTTAGCTCAGTGGATAGAGTCGCAGACTTCGAATCTGTCGGTGGGGGGTTCGAGTCCCTCACGCCTCACCAAAAAACCTTAGATGGGTATTCCCATCTAAGGTTTTTTTCGTATCAAGGTGAGGGACGAGAACGGAAGAATTCCAAATCGGCTGAAGCCGAGGAATTCCCGTATGGCACCTACCATACATTTGTTTGCAAATGTATGGTAGGTGCGTAACCCGAAAGGTATCGCGGATACTTTTTAGCTAGCTGGTCCGAGCCCTGTGCTTGGGCGAAGGACGGCGGACACGGACGTGGACGCAAAGTCCCTCACGCCTCACCCCATCCCGATTACAGATTTGCTACAGCTTTTTTTCTATATGTAATTAAAAATTGTTGAAGGATTGGATCTTCAGGCGTAATATGTAAATAGATGGAAATATCATGTCTTGGAAGATATGCTGAGCTAAGATAGCCTAAGGAACTATGGATATGGAATTTATTGAACCAATTTATGTTGTCGGCCAGCTCCGGTTTCAGATTAGCCAGGCTCTCGAAATTTCCGCCGTGTACAAATTCTGTTATGAAGATTTTATATTGGTATATTAGGTATCACCGATTGTGGAGGACTTAAAATGGGAATTCTTAGATTAAGAATAGTGTTAATTTCTTTACTCTTTGGCTTCATATGTTCAGGTATATTCTTATTGTATTTGAATATCAA
>CAKMKG010000034.1 GCA_927441425.1 uncultured Bacillota bacterium
CGCTTGTTGAGATGCCGTCGGAAGAAATCCCTTATGAAAAAGCCCTTGATTTGATGCGGGAAGGGCTGACTCCTTTAGGTGACCATTATATCGGAAAAATGAATGAAGGTATCGATGCGGGCTGGATCGATGTTTATGAAAACGAAGGGAAAACAAGCGGCGCATATTCCTTTGGAAGCTACGATGGCATGCCGTATATTTTGCTGAACTATAATGGAAAGTTGAAGGATGTATTTACCATCGTTCACGAAATGGGCCACTCTATGCATTCGTATTACACACGGAAAAATCAACCTTTTGTATATGGGGGACACTCAATTTTTACTGCGGAGGTAGCATCCACGGTCAATGAGGCGCTGTTGATGCATCACCTTCTGAATACCAGCAAAGATCCGGAGGAAAAGAAATATTTGCTGAATCTATATATTGAAGAGTTCAGAACCACACTGTTCCGACAGACCATGTTTGCAGAATTCGAGAAACTGACTCATGAGGCAGTAGAGAACGGAGAGGTTCTTACCGCAGAGTGGCTTAGTGAAGAGTACGGAAAGCTGAACCGGAAGTACTACGGAGAGAAGGTGGCATATGATCCTCAGATCGACATGGAATGGGCGAGGATCCCGCATTTCTACAGAGCCTTTTATGTATATAAATATGCGACGGGGTATTCCGCCGCAGCAGCAATCTCCTCGAAAATTCTGAAGGAAGGGCCTGCAGCAAGGGATGCATATATCGAGTTCCTCAAAACAGGAGAAAAAGATTATCCCATCGAACTGCTTAAGACTGCAGGCGTGGATATGGGGAAACGGGACCCGATCATTCAGGCAATGGACGCCTTTGAAAAGCTTATTGTAGAAATTGAAAAACTGGTGTAAACTGTAACAAGGCTCTAACGATCTCTTGTCTTAATAATCAAATGGAGAGGTGCCCGAAGCGGCACCCCGCTGCGGAGGATCATTTTTTATGAAAATCATAAATGTATTTGCAAATGATACAGTTTTATCGAGGGATACGAAGAAGCTTTTGAAAAGGAAGCTGGAGAAAAGCGAATTTATAGTTCCCCGTGAATACGATCCGGGAGCGGAGCTTATCATTTGTATTGGGGGAGACGGTTCGTTTCTAGAGACGCTTCGGAAATATGATTTCCCTGACATCCCATTTATCGGGATCAATACAGGGCATCTGGGGTTTTTTCAGGAGCTGCATCCGGATGGTCTGGACGAATTTATTTTTAAATACAAACAGGGGAAATATGAGATCCAGCATTTGAAGACGGTAAAAGCTGTTGTCACCGTAGGAGAAGACCGGTTCGAATACACAGGACTAAATGAAATCCTGATCAAAGGAGAGCTATCCCGGGCGATTCACTTAAATATTTCCATTGGAGACAGCTTTATCGAACGATTCAGCGGAGACGGAATCCTGGTATCAACACCAGCTGGAAGTACTGCATATAACTATTCTTTGGGAGGAAGTATCGTAGATCCCAGGCTGAAGCTGCTACAGGTAACACCGATTGCACCGATGAATACAACGGCATACCGTTCCTTTACTTCAAGCCTGATCTTGCCCCCCAATCTATCCATCCGTATCAATCCGGAGCACTCGGGCGGGCAGGGTTTGCTGATCGTATCGGACAGTCAGGAACACCTCCATGAATCTGTGGATGAAATCTATCTGGAGTTTTCTGAATCCATCGTCAAGCTTCTTCGGTTTGAAAATTATGATTTCTGGACCAAGGTCAAGAGCAAATTCTTATAAATCATTTGCCTGTTAATTCTGCGCAACTGCAGTATAAGAGGCCGCTCAGCAATTTTTATTATATGAAAGAAGAGCAATTTATGAATGAGAGTAAATTTGAATATATGATTACAGAAAGTGACAAAGAGCTCCCGATAAAGGAGCTCTTAAAACGTAATTTCAGTTTTTCGTCCAGGCTTATGACGAAGCTTAAGGTGAACAATCTCGTTCAGCTCAACGGCACCTTGGTAAAAATGTATGAGAAGGGGAAGCCGGGAGACAGGATTACTGTATTCCTTCCGAAGGAACAAAGTGAATTTGAACCGGAGAATATACCGATTTCAGTCGTGTATGAGGATGATGATTTTCTGATCATTAACAAGCAGCCAGGGTATGTGGTGCATCCAACCAAAGGCCATCCTTGCCACACAATGGCAAACGGCATCATGAAGTATATGCTGGAGAATCACAAACATTTTAAGATCCGATTCATCAACCGTCTGGACATGGATACCTCAGGCCTTCTGGCAATTGCGAAAAATTCTCATTGCCAGGATGATCTCTCGAAGCAGATGAGTGTGAACCGAGTCATGAAAAAATACCTGGCTGTGGTAAATGGAATCCTTTTAGAAGAGGAAGGAACTGTGGATCTTCCTATCGATAAGGAGCACGAGGACCATGTGAAACGTGCGGTGACCAAGGACGGATATCCCTCGGTAACCCACTATAAAGTATTGGAACGGTTTAAAACAGGATATACCTTGGTGGAGCTTGTGCTGGAGACAGGGAGGACCCATCAGATCAGGGTACATATGTCCCATATGGGGCATCCCATCGTTGGAGACGTGCTATATGGAGAGGCATCTGTATGGCTCATTGAACGACAGGCGCTCCATGCAAGATATTTATCCTTTCGCCATCCTGTCACAAATCAGTTTATGGAACTGGAAGCACCGCTGCCCGAAGATATGCAGGCTTTGCTGGATAAAATCAGAGGTGTTCAGAAAATATAAATTCACGATTCGTTAAAATGACACACAATGATAGATCGCCTCATATTATATACGAATTCGTATTGAAAAATCATGGAGGTGTAAATAAGGTGGGCGATGAAATGAAACAATGCCTGGATAAGGATCGATTTGACAGATACGAGAAGGATCACTGCAGAAGTGATGATTGCTCATGTCATGACCGATCAGATGATTGGGGTTTCGGAGACTGGCTACCCATCATAATCATCGTATTTCTGCTCCTGGGCGGAACGAACATATTTGGTGGCGGTGGCTTTAAAGACGATTGCTGTGATAACAATGGTTTTGGAGGCAGCTGGTTACTTATCCTTATCGTGATATTCCTCTTCCTTGGAAATCAAAGAGACGGAAAAGGATTTTTGGGCGGAATCTTCGGATAATTGCCGGAAAGCAATGAAAGGGAACTGTAATTATAAACATTACAGTTCCCTTTTTTTTTCGTGGCATGCGAGTTGCGCATTAAACAACCATGTTTTTCCAATTCGTTGACATGCCATTTTTATGACCATATAATAAGGCACAGATAAAAATAAAACAGCGTTGCATAATACGCAATAAAGGAGTTGAAACGCTTGAAGATCACTGGTGGTGAACTTGTTTTAAAGCATTTAGAAAAGGAGGGAGTGCCTTATATAATCGGCATCCCCGGGCATGGCTGCTTAGGACTTTTTGATGCGATCAAAAAATCTCATGACAACGAAAAGATAAAATACATTCAGGTCAAGCATGAACAGTCGGCAGTACATATAGCGGACGGATATTATCGTGTTTCCGGAAATCCGTTGGCGGTTTTTACGTCAATCGGACCCGGAGCTTTAAATACTGCAATCGGTATGGGAACGGCATATGTGGATTCTACGGCAGTGCTGCTTCTGACGGGAGATACCCATGTACATATGAAAGGAGTCGGGGTTTTACAGGAAATTGAACGGTATCAGGACTCCAATTTTATTCGGGCATTAGAGCCACTATCGAAGCGCTGCTGGAGGGTTGAATCCGTTTCGCAGTTGCCAAGGATCATGAGAAGGGCCTTTAGCATGATGCTGAATGGAAGAAGCGGACCTGTCACAATTGCATTACCAATGGATGTCCAATCTCAAGAAATAGAATTTGATATTTCTGATCGGGTAAGCGAAAAATTAGGAAAACCGGCCGGAGATAATATGGATATTAAACGTGCAGTCGAGCTCATGAGAAATGCTAAAAAACCCGTAATTCTAGCTGGCGGCGGTGCATTGAGATCAAGATGTGCAGAAGAACTTCAGGATCTGGCAGAACTTTGGGGTGCCGCTGTCGTTACGACAATGGCTGGTAAAAGTGCTTTCCCTGAGAATCATACTTTATATGGATGGCATACCGGCTCAAAGGGAACTACGGTAGGAATACAGTTATGCAAAGAAGCAGACTTGATTCTTGCATTAGGTACCAGATTTGCAGATGAGACGACCTGTTCCTATAAAGAAGGAGAAAGCTTTTGTTTTCCTGAGACAAAACTCATTCATGTCGATATCGATCCGAATGAGCTTGGGAAAAATTATCAATGCGATGTTGGCATATTAGGAGACTTGAAGTTGGTACTCATGCAGTTAACTTCATGTTACAAAGAAACTGCATCAAATAGGAAAGACTATTTAGATAAAGATTACACGAATCATATTCTGAAACTGAAAGAGGAATGGCAAGCGTATTTAACGAAAGTACGTTCCGTTCAACTCGAAAAAATTACAATCTCTCAACTGATCGGCGAATTGAATCAGTGCCTGCCTGATCACGTAATCATTGCGTCATCATCAGGAAATACGCAAGCCCAACTATTTCAGGAATACTGCTTTGCAGAACCTTACACTAATCTTACAACCGGAGGCTTTTCAACAATGGGTTGGGCTATGCCTGCTGCAATTGGCGCAAAGCTTGCGAAACCGGATTCGACCGTGGTCGCCATTATGGGTGATGGAGATTTTTTAATGGTCATGCAGGAATTGTCAACCATAGCACAGTATAATATTCCGGTTATCGTGATTATGGCCAATAATTGCGGATGGATGGCCATAAAGGATTTGCAGACAGATATGCTTGGATCAGAAAGAACCTTTGGGAACGATTGGGAAAAGGATGGAGAGATATACTCACCTGATTTTTGTTCTATCGCTGAAGCATTTGGAATTTATTCACAAAAAATCTCCCAGACAAATCAAGTGGCAGATGCAGTTAAGAATGCCTTGGATCGAAATGGGCCTGCATTTATTGATGTAGAGGTTTACAGGGATCAGCCTTATTCGGGCGGAAAATCATTTGGCTGGTGGGATGTTCCAATTCCGGCATACCTGACAGAACGCAGAGCAAAGTATGTTGAAGAAATGCAAAGTGAAACAATTTGAACTTCAAATAAAATACGGAAAGGCAGGAAAGATAAATGAGTAAAATCAAAGTTTGTATTGTTGGAGTGGGGCGTATCGCAACGCTGAATGTACTGGGTTATAAAGATCATCCTGATGCGGAGATCTATGCGGTATGCAGTAGAAGCAAGGAAAAAGCCGAGCGTGCTGCTGAGGATTGGAAAGCACAGAAGGTCTATACCGACTATGATGAAATGCTGAAGGATTCGGAAATCGATATGATCGAGCTACTTGTTCCCCATAACCTGCATTGCGAAATGACGATAAAAGCCTGCAAAGCAGGAAAGCATGTTTCGGTGCAAAAGCCGATGGCAATGTCTTTAGAAGAAGCGGACCGGATGATCGATGCGGCGAAAGAAGCTGGAGTCAAGCTGAAGGTCTACGAAAACTTCATGTTTTACCCGCCATATGTAAAGGCGAAGCAACTCATCGAGGAAGGCGCCATCGGAGAGCCGATCACCATGAGATATAAAATGAACGCAGGCAAGCAGACTCTTGGTTGGAGCGTTGACGATGATACTTGGAAATGGCGGATGGAAGAAGCCACCTGCGGTGGAGGCCCGTTGGTGTTCGATGACGGATATCATAAGTTCTCCATAGCAATGTATCTTATGGGAGAAGTCGAGAAGGTCAACGCATGGATTGATACGACGGATGTGATCCCGGGAGTGTTTTATGAGGATGCGCCTTCCATGATCATGTGGAAATATAAGAATGCTAAAAAATATGGATTTATGGATATCACCTACTCCGAAGACCTTGTGATTGATACGGATTACTACTCTTGTGATGAACGGGTAGAAGTGACAGGATCAAAGGGAGTTCTCTGGGTGACACGATGTACCGGTAAAATGCTCCAAATCCCGACACTTATTGTTTATCGGGACGGACAGCTTACGACCTATGAAGGACTGAGGGATGACTGGGCAGACTCCTTTATCGATTCCACTTTGGATTTTATCGACGCGCTAAAAAATGACCGAGAGCCAAAGCTGACAGGCGAAGACGGGCGGGAAATTTTGAAGTTTGCATTGGCAGCGATTCAATCCTCCAAGGAAAACAGAGAAGTATACATGGATGATTACCTGGATGAATGAGCTAAGAATTACTGCATTCCGACAGGAGGTTAATTATGAAGGATTACATAAATACAGTAACAATGGAACGATTTGCGGCAGACATTAGGATACAGACCATCTTGATGTTTGCACATGCAGGATATGGCCACATTGGAGGTGCGATGTCAATCTCCGATGTATTGGCAGTACTCTATGGGGGCGTCATGTCCATTGATCCAAAGAATCCGTCTTGGGAGGAAAGAGACCGATTCGTTTTATCAAAAGGCCACAGTGGTCCGTCTCTGTACGCAGCCCTTGCACTGAAAGGATATTTTCCGCTGGAGGAACTGAAAACACTGAATCGAGGCGGGACGAGATTACCCAGTCATTGCGACAGGCTAAAGACGCCGGGCATCGATATGACAACAGGCTCTCTTGGTCAGGGAGTATCCGCTGCAATGGGTATCGCCATGGGAGTCAGGATGAAAGGGCTGGAATGTTATACCTATTTGATCGTCGGCGACGGAGAACTGCAGGAGGGTCAGGTATGGGAAGGCGTTCAATTTGCAGCCCACCAGAAGCTTGATCATTTGATTGCCTTCGTCGATGATAATAAAAAGCAATTGGATGGAATGGTGGAAGAGATCTGTGAACCATTTGATATATGTGATAAATTTCGAAGCTTCGGCTGGAATGCTCAAATCGTGAAAGGATATGATGTAAAAGAAATTTATCAGGCGATAACCCAAGCGAAGAAAGAAGTAGGGAAACCATCCGTAATTGTTTTGGACACAATTAAGGGGAAAGGTTGCAACTTTGCAGAAGTCGTTGATTTTAACCATTATATGGTCATATCAGATGAAATGGCTGAGGAGTCCATCAAAGAAATAGAAAAAAAACTGTTAAAGGAGTGAATCCAATGTACAGACTTGCAAAAGAACATAAGGAAGAGAAAGAAGCAATGCGTGATGTATATTGCAACGCTCTGATGCAATTAGCAGAAAAAAACCCAGCAGTTATCTCGGTGGATGCAGACGTGATGCATTCCATGGGTACCCTGGAATTCCATAAGAACTATCCGTCTCAGGCCATCAACTGTGGAATCCAGGAAGCAAATGCGGTGGGGGTCTGCGCAGGACTATCCGTAACGGGCTTCATTCCGTTTTTCCATACATTCAGTACATTTGCCACAAGAAGAGTCTATGACCAGGTATTTCTGTCCTGTGCCTATTCCGGAGCAAATGTGAAGATCGTAGGCGGAGATGCGGGAGTAACAACGGCAGTAAACGGCGGGACCCATATGCCCTTTGAAGATATGGGTATCATGAGAAACATTCCGGGAATGACTGTCATTGAACCGACGGATTCCACTATGCTCAGGAGCATCGTGCCGCAGATAGCAAATAACTATGGGAACTATTATATGCGGCTATGCCGCAGAAGCACCATGAAGATATATGATGACAGTTCCGAGTTTGAGATCGGAAAAGCTGCTATCTTGAAAGAGGGAGAGGACGTGACGATCTTTGCCAACGGGATCATGGTCCACGAAGCCTTGAAAGCATATGTGATGCTTGAAAAACAAAAGATTTCTGCTAGAGTAGTCGACATGTTCACGATCAAACCGGTGGATGCGGACTGCATCATTGAAAGTGCAAAGTTAACAGGGGCCGTGGTTGCAGTTGAAAATCACAATATTATCAACGGACTTGGTTCTGCGGTTGCAGAGGTTCTTTCTGAGAATTATCCCGTTCCGTTGGAACGTGTAGGTGTCCTAGATGAATTTGGCGAAGTCGGAGACCAGAACTATCTGATGAAGCGTTATGGTCTTACAGCAGAGGAAATCTGCAGAAAATCAATCAAGGCCATTGAAAGAAAAAAATGATGAATTGGGGGGTTGATGATGAAAATAGCAGTGATCAATGAAGTGAGCGCTTCGCAAAGAAATACTGACATTATGGAGGCATTACATAAATTTGACCATGAAATTTATAATTTGGGCATGACGAGCCCGGATCAAAAGCCAGAATTGACGTATATCCATACTGGGCTGATGGCTGGAATCTTATTGAACATGAAAATTGTAGACTTTGTAATAGGAGGCTGCGGGACTGGTCAGGGATTTCTAAATTCCGCCATGCAGTATCCGGGGGTATTCTGTGGTCTTATCTCTGACCCTTTAGATGCCTGGCTATTTTCTCAGATAAATGGGGGAAACTGTATTTCACTTCCTTTAAACAAAGGGTATGGCTGGGCGGCAGATATGAATCTACAGTTTGTTTTTGAAAAGCTGTTTGATAATGAAATGGCAGCCGGATATCCGGAACAAAGAAAAGAGAGTCAAAAGTTGAGCAGAGATAAACTTAAAAAAATATCTCAATGTACCCACAAAAGTATTAATGAGATTCTTGAATCAACGGATAAAGAAATGTTGAAGCAGATAGCTCAATCGGATCATTTCTTTGAGGCGATTGCAAATCATAAAGACAACAGAATTGATTTATTAAAATATTTTGACCTGTGCTTGGGTTAAATTTAGTATAAAACTTTAATTGAAGAGGGAGTTGTAAACGATGATACAATCACTTGACCGAGGGTTGGAAATATTATTTATCCTTGCAGAACATAAAAGCAGGGGTGTGACGGAACTTGCTGAGGATTTAAAGGTTAATAAAAGTACTGTTTTTCGGTTGCTGGATACGATGAAAGAACGTGATTTGGTTCAGCAGGATGAAGTCACTGCCAAGTATAGATTGGGAATCGGGCTTTTACATATCAGCGAAGGTCTCGTGAAAAATCTTGATGCAATCAATATCTCCAAACCGACCTTAAAACAGCTTATGGACAGCACGAAAGAAAGTGCCCACCTATGTACTTTTACAAATGATAAAGTCTACGTGGTGGATCAGGTGAAAAGTAATTATCCCATGAAAGTTTCTGCAGCGATCGGTCATGAAGAGCCAATCCACTGCTCTTCCGTAGGGAAATGCATCCTGGCTTATCTGCCGGAAGAAAAAAGGAACAAAATTTTAGATGGGGTTCGATTTGTCGCTTATACCGAGAAAACGAAAACTTCCAAAGAGGCGCTGGTCGAAGAATTGAAACAAATACGGAAAAATGGTTACGCTTTGGATGATGAAGAATTGAGTGTAGGTGTATGCTGTATTGCAGCTCCCATCTATAACCATAAAGGAGAAGTAAAGAATTGTATTGGGATTTCAGGACCATCCGCGCGGATACACATGGAAAATATAGATTCCTATATCAATAAACTAAAAATTGCGGCGAACAACATCTCCCATAACATGGGATATCGATATACAAAATGATTCCTATTTTAAGTTTAATGAAAAGGAGATTGGATCAATGAGAAAAGCGTTTATCTGCCCTTCAAAATATGTGCAGGGCGAAAATGAATTGTTGAACCTTGGCTATTTTGTCAGCACATTTGGGAAATCGGCCCTTCTGATCGCTCATGCGGACGATGTTGCTCGAGTGAAGGTAGAGCTGGATGCCACTTCGAAAAAATTTGGTATTTCATTTATTGAAAGTAATTTTGTCGGTGAATGTTCTCGTCAGGAAGTAGCTAGACTGCAGGAAGTTGCTTCAAAAAATAACTGCGACTGCACGATCGGACTAGGAGGAGGGAAGGCAATCGATACTGCGAAATGCGTTGCGCAGGGTGATGCACTGATTATCGTACCAACCATAGCCGCAACGGATGCTCCCACCAGTCATTCGGCCGTTCTCTATACAACGGATGGTGCCTTTGATGATTATGCTTATTTCAAACAGAATCCAAGTGTTGTCCTCATTGACACGACCGTCATTGCAAAAGCACCAACCCGTTTCTTGATTTCCGGCATGGGCGATGCACTTTCTACCTATTTCGAGGCCAGAGCCACCAGTAAAGCCTTTTCCAACGTGAACGCCGGATTACCCTGCGGTAATCGTGAGGGTTTCACTGAACCGGCAAAGTCAACGAAAACAGCCTTGGCCCTTGCGACGCTCTGTTATAGAACCTTGATGGAGGATGGAGTAAAGGCAAAACAATCCTGTGAATGCAATGCAGTGACTCCTGCTTTGGAAAATATCATTGAAGCGAACATTCTCCTTTCTGGTTTGGGCTTTGAAAGCGGCGGACTTGCTGCAGCACATGCAATTCACGATGGTTTGACCATTCTGGAAGGGACACATAAATATTTTCATGGCGAAAAGGTGGCATTCGGAACCTTGGCACAATTGATTTTAGAAAATGCACCGACGGAAGAAATTGAAGAAGTATTGAATTTCTGTATTGAGGTAGGCCTGCCAGTATGTCTTGCAGACATAGGGGTTGATGAAATCTCAGAGGAGGAACTCATGCAGGTTGCCAATAAAGCCTGTATACCCGAGGAATCAATTCACTCCATGCCATTTCCCGTAACGGCGGAATCCGTAGCAGCCGCTATCATTGCAGCAGATAAAATTGGAAGTTTGTGGCGGAGGGAAAAATGAAAAAAATTATAAATCAAGTTGACCAAGCCGTCAGCGAGATGTGTAAAGGAATCGTAGCGGCAAATCCAGATCTAATCATGGATGAACGATATAAGATCATAAAACGTAAGATGATCGATTCGAACAAGGTTGCGCTTATTTCAGGAGGAGGCAGTGGACATGAACCGGCACATGCGGGTTTTGTCGGTGAGGGAATGCTAACTGCAGCGGTCTGCGGAGATGTATTTGCTTCTCCGTCAACGATGCAGGTATTCAATGCGATAAAGCAGACGCGTACCTCAAAAGGTACTCTGCTGATTATAAAAAACTATTCTGGTGATTGTATGAATTTTGATGCAGCGGCCGAGATGGCAGAGGAAGACGATATACGTGTTGAGCGAGTTTATGTCAACGACGATATTGCAGTGGAAGATAGTCTCTATACAGTCGGACGCCGTGGAGTAGCAGGAACACTGTTTGTTCACAAGATCGCAGGAGCAGCCGCAGCAGCGGGTAAAGATCTCAATGAAGTGAAGCGTATAGCTCTTAAAACCATAGAATCGGTAAAATCAATCGGTGTTGCCTTGACATCCTGTACCGTACCTGCAAAAGGGACTCCCACTTTCGATTTGGGAGAAAATGAACTTGAATTTGGTGTCGGCATCCATGGTGAGCCTGGTATCCGGCGTGGAACGATGTGTAGCTCAACAGAGCTGGCAAAAGAAATGCTTAGCAAGCTTCTCTCGGAAACGGGACTGGCCGAAGGAGATACTTGTGCGGTGATGGTGAATGGATTGGGTGCTACTCCGTTGATGGAGTTATATATTCAGTATCATGATGTCGAAGAGATATTGACCAAAGTAAAGATATCCATACATAAAGCTTTTGTTGGCAATTACATGACTTCACTTGATATGAGTGGTTTTTCCATCACGATCCTGCGTCTTGACGATGAACTCAAAGCATTACTGGATGCACCGGCTGATACTGAGGCCATGAAGGTATAGCGAAAAATAAAGAGGTAGTTAAAATGAGCATCAAAACAGAAAATGTAAAAAATGCAATCGATCGGCTTTCCGATATTGTAATACAGAATGAAGTCCATTTTTGTCAGCTTGATTCTGCTGCAGGTGACGGTGACTTTGGAATGTCGCTTGCAAAGGGATTTCGGGAGGTGCATAGGCAAATTGAAGAGATCGACAGCAGCTCGATTCAAAGTTTCCTGCGAGAATGTTCCCTGATTATCTCGGAATTCTGTGGCGGAGCATCAGGACCGATTTGGGGTTCTGCTTTTGCAGCAGCGGCAAACTCCACAAAAGGGAAGGATGGTCTGGAGCTGCGGGAAATTGCTTCAATGTTTGAAGATGCAGTCGCTGCTATCCAAAAGCGTGGTGGCGCAAAGCTGGGCGATAAAACCTTGCTTGATGCATTGATTCCTGCAACAATTGCATTAAAGGAAGCTGACCAAGTCGGGAAATCAATGAGAGAGGCCTTTGAAGAGGCATCGAAAAAAGCAGAAGAGGGGGCGGAAGCGACGAAAAGTATGATCGCCTCAAAGGGCCGCGCCTCATACGTTGGGGATCGTAGCTTGAACATTCCTGATGCGGGAGCGGAAGCAATCAGTATTATACTAAAGACAATGTTGTTGTAAGACCTAATACCTGAAAGAATACGCGGAAGCCAGCCGAAAACAGCGTGAAACATGCACACTCCTCCCTGTTTAACACGCTGCCTTTCGGAGGGCCCGCCCATACAGAGTCTGCATGAATCTATACGACATTTCAAGGACAGTACGGATCTATTTTTGAACGGCACTTGTCTGATATCAAGACAAGTTTAAAATAAACCGTTTAGGCCGAATAAATGGTAAAATTAAAAGATTGAGAAGGAGAAAATCAATGAGAAAAAGGAAGATAATGCCACAACTTTTAGCGGTGCTCCTGATCTTATGCATGGTCTTTATGACTGCATGCTCTGGAGGAAGCGAAGAGGTCGCTACTGAAGATGCGGCTGCAGATGACCAGATTGTAATCGGAGCATGCATGCAGGGAAATCAAAGTGGATTTATTCGTTACATAACCAGCGGAATGTACGAATATCAGATGGCTTCGGCGCCTGACGTTGATCTTCAGGTCGCATTCGCGGACGACGATGCGGCAAAACAGCAGGGGCAGATCGAAAATTTTGTTGCGCAGGGAGTCGATGCGATTATACTGAACCCGGTTGACAAGGTTCAGAGCGCTGCCGCTGTTGATTTTGCAATAGAGGCAGGTATACCAGTCATCACAGTCAACACCACATCGGATAGTGAAAATGTTACAGCACATGTCGGTTCCGATGATATTGAGGCAGGTCGTATGCAGATGGAACAGCTGCTTTCGTCAGCTGGGAAAAATCCACGAGTAGCGTACGTCAATGCGGTTTTGGGTCATTCGGCTCAGGTTGCCCGTGAGCAAGCGTATCTGGAAGTATTGAAAGAGCATCCTGAAGCAACACTCGTAGTGCAGAACACTGCTGATTGGTCAGGCGATAAGGCCTTGCAGCTTGTTGAAAACTGGATTCAGACGTATCCAAACGGTATCGACATCATCGCTTGTCAAGCTGATTGTCAATTGGTTGGAGTAATCACAGCGGTTGAAGATGCAGGATTACAGGGTAAAATTCTATTGGGCGGTATGGATTGTGATATGCCAGTTATGGAAAAGATCAAGGCAGGTGTAGTCAACTGTTCCATTTGGCAGGATGGTCTCGGCCAGGGAGAAAATGCCCTTCGTGTTGCCATAGATGCAGCACAGGGGAAAGAAGTATCCGATTTCATGATTCCATTTGAAACCTGTACAGCGGATAACGTAGATGCTTACATCGAAAAAGCAAAAGCACGTGATGCAATATCAAGCAAGTATTTTTAAATTAATCAGACTTAAATAAGAATGCAAGGTATAATTGCAGGGAAATCAATCCCCTGCAATTATACCGAATTGCACCGTATGATCTAGAAATAAAAGTAAGTGAAATATACTTTTATGAAAGGAGACTCCTTGTGGGCAATAATATTATTCTTGAAATGAAAAACATCGATAAGCGTTTTGGCGGAGTTCATGCGTTAGATCATGTGAATTTTACTCTGAAACGTGGCGAAGTGCACGCACTTGTTGGTGAAAACGGTGCCGGAAAATCAACGCTGATGAAGCTATTGATTGGGTTATATAAACCAGATTCAGGAGAAATCTTTTTCGATGGAGAAAAAATTGATTTTAAATCGGTTAAGGATGCCCAAGATATTGGTATTAGTATGATATTTCAAGAGTTCAACCAAGTAAAAGTAATGTCTGTGATGGAAAATATTTTTCTTGGCAGGGAACCGAAAACAAGAAGTGGCGCTGTTGATTTTAAGAAAATGTATCATGAATCAAAAGCTTTGCTTGGGGAACTGGGACTCGACCTTGATCCGAAGACTCGTATTTTAGATTTGACCGTGGCAAAACATCAATTGGTGGAAATTGTGAAGGCGATTTCTTTAAATGCTAAGATAATAATCATGGATGAGCCCACATCGGCTCTGAGCCAGAATGAGATAGAGTACCTGCTGACAATGGTGCGCGCGCTGCGAGAGCAAGGCAAAGCGATCGTCTATATTTCTCATAAAATGGAAGAAATTTTTAATATATGCGATTCAGTTACAGTGCTGAGAGATGGAAAATTCATTTATACTGGGAAAGTTTCTGAGGTAACAGAAAAGGATTTGATCCGTATGATGGTGGATCGTGAGGTAAGTGAGCTTTTCCCTAAGCAGAAAAGCCAGATAGGGGAGGTTTTGCTTCAGGTTAAGAATCTATCAGTAGCAGGGAAGTTTGAGAATGTAAGCTTTGACTTGCGAAAAGGTGAAATTCTGGGAGTTGCAGGCCTGATGGGCGCCGGGCGCACCGAACTGATGGAGACGATAGTTGGTGCACGCCGGCCCGATAAGGGGGAAATCTATTTACACGGTGAAAAAATCATCAACCGTATGCCCGGTGATGCGATTCGCAGGGGTATTGCAATGGTTTCAGAGGACAGAAAGAAGAACGGCGTGTTTCTGAAATTAAATGTTAAGGATAATATCCTCATGTCTTCGCTGAATAAATGCTTAATAGGACCTTCCATCAGCAGAAAAATGGAAATAGAGTGTTTCGATGAGTATAGAGAGAAGCTGGAAATAAAATGCAGCTCTGCAACTCAGATTTGTCAAAATTTATCCGGCGGCAATCAACAAAAGGTAGCCGTATCCCGGGTGCTGAATTCAGATCCCGAGATCATTATCCTTGATGAACCAACAAGAGGCATTGATGTGAAAACAAAATCAGAGATTCATCGCCTCATGTCTACGCTTGCAAGCACAGGAAAAGCTGTTCTTATGGTTTCATCGGAGCTTCCGGAAATATTAGGTATGAGTGATCGTATTTTGGTACTGCATGAAGGAATCATGACCGGAATTTTAAGCCGTGAAGAAGCAACTGCCGACAAGATTATGGAGCTGGCGGTAGCAACCAATAAGGAGGAGTAAACATGTTTGACTTTAAGCGTTTCAATGTTGCATTGCACTTAAAAAATTTTAACAGTATACAATTCATTAACAATAATGGGATGGCCATAGCCTTTATAATAATTGTGATTTTTCTTTCTTTTGCGTCTCCAAATTTTCTTAAGACAGCGAATATCATTAATATTCTAAGACAAGTGTCCTGCATCGGCATTGCAACTTTAGGGGTCGGTATCTTGATCATTATGAATCAGATAGACCTAGCCATTGGTTCAACCTTTGCTTTGACCGGCATTATTGCAGGGCTGACTGTTTCAACTAGTGCTGGCGGCATGGGGCTACATCCGATTCTTGGCTACGCAGCCGGCATCGCAACTGCTCTGGCAATCGCTTATCTTAGCGGACTTGTAGTCGCAAAAGCCCGAATCCCAGCTTTTATTGTAACGATGGGAACCATGTCCATCGGGCGAGGCTTGGCTTTAATCTTTGCACACGGTATGCCAATCGGCAATTTCCCTGAAGGCTTTACATATTTGGGAACGAAGTCCTTAGGACCGGTACCTTGGACGATTGTTATTTTTATCTTAATGATTGCCATCGTGTGGTATATTATGGAAAAGCGTCCGCTTGGCAGGTATATCTATGCAATCGGCAGCAATGAAGACGCGGCACGAGCCGCGGGGATCAATGTTGATCAGGTAAAATTGAAGGCATATCTAATTGAAGGCGCGTTAGTCGGACTGGCCGGTACGGTTCTGGCTGCTCGTATAAAGTCCGCTGCTCCAACGATGGGAATCGGTTACGAGCTTGATGCCATAGCCGGAGCTATCATTGGCGGTGTCAGCTTCAATGGCGGCATCGGAAAAGTCGGAGGTATGGTTCTTGGAGCGCTCTTGATCGGTGTGATCAACAACGGAATGGATTTGCTTGGAGTCGAGGCATTTTATAAACAAGTGGTTAAGGGCAGTATTATTATCATAGCAGTACTCATAGACCGTAAACGTTCAGGCCGTGCATAGTCTGTCTATCATAAAATTCATCGCAATTTAAGTTTTGTAGAATCCCTACTTCGACGGTATTATGAATTCCAATGGATTCTGCCATGCCTAAAAGCGGGGATTTTACTATATATTTAGGAAGATTTTTATTTAGATTGCCTTGACTGAAGGAATACCGAGTAGTACAATGTATTAATATATAATTTTTCACACATAGATTTGTGTTAAATGAACAAATAAAATCGCTACAAATTATCTTGAATATACAAAGGAGTGAATCAAAATGGCAAAAATTTATTATCAGAGTGATTGTAACCTAGCATTATTAGACGGAAAGACCGTTGCGATTATTGGTTATGGGAGTCAAGGACATGCGCATGCTTTAAACCTTCAGGAGAGCGGTGTAAAGGTAATCGTTGGATTATACGAGGGAAGTAAATCCTGGGCACAGGCGGAAGCCGCAGGTTTGAAGGTCGCTACAGCTGCAGATGCTGCAAAAGCTGCCGATCTCATTATGATTCTGGTGCCGGATGAAAAACAGGCTGACATTTATACAAACAGCATTAAGCCGCATCTCAAGGAAGGCAAAGTTTTAGCTTTTGCTCATGGATTCAATATTCATTTTCAGCAGATTGCACCACCTGCCGAGGTTGATGTTATCATGATTGCACCAAAAGGACCGGGACATACGGTAAGAAGCGAATACCTTGCAGGAAAAGGAGTTCCTTGTCTGATTGCAGTTCATCAGGATGCTTCTGGAAAAGCAACGGATATGGGTCTTGCCTATGCAGCCGGTATCGGTGGATCCAGAGCAGGAGTTTTGGAAACCACCTTCCGACAGGAAACGGAAACCGATCTGTTCGGCGAACAAGCAGTGCTTTGCGGCGGCGTTACCGCGCTCATGGAGGCAGGCTTTGAAACCCTTGTAGAAGCAGGATATGATCCGGAAAATGCATATTTTGAATGCATTCATGAAATGAAGCTTATCGTTGACCTGATTTATCAGGGAGGATTCTCCAGAATGAGATATTCCGTATCCGATACAGCGGAATACGGTGACTATGAGGTAGGAAAGAGAATCATCACTGAGGAGACGAAAAAGGAAATGAAGAAGGTACTTTCCGAAATTCAAGACGGTACTTTCGCACGAAACTGGATTACCGAAAATAAGGTCGGACGTCCTCACTTCCTTTCAACCAGAAGAAATAAGACAGAGCATGAGCTGGAAAGGGTTGGAAAAGAACTCAGAAAAATGTACTCATGGAATGATGAAAAATAGAAATAGGTGATAATATGCAGATAAAGGGATCAAAAATCATAATGGAATGTCTGATTGAGCATAAGGTGGATACCATATTCGGATATCCGGGCGGACAGATTATGCCGCTTTATGATGCTCTGTACGACTATCAGGACAGAATCAAACATATACTAACCAGTCATGAGCAGGGTGCTACCCATGCTGCGGATGGGTATGCCCGTTCCACAGGAAAGGTAGGTGTTTGTTTTGCGACCAGCGGACCTGGGGCAACAAACACGGTCACAGGCATTGCAACGGCTTATATGGATTCCAGCCCCATGGTGATCATTACAGGTCAGGTCCCTGTCAGCCTGATTGGAAAGGATTCTTTTCAGGAGGTTGATATCGTTGGCATCACGTTACCGATCACAAAGCATAGCTTCTTCTGCAGTACAGTAGAAGAATTGGCACCAAACATCAGAGCTGCATTCCGAATCGCCGCTAGCGGTAGACCGGGACCTGTTCTGGTTGATGTTCCCAAAAACTTGATGGTAGAGCTTGGTGAATATGAACCATACAAGCCGATGGACGTTGACTGCTTTTGTCCTCCAGCCAATTTGGATCTCATAAAGACCGTCGCGGAAGAAATCAATGCTGCTGAAAAACCGGTCATCTATGCCGGCGGCGGAGTGATCATCGGGAATGCAGCCGAAGAGTTGACCGCTCTTGCAGAAAAGGCGGGGATACCGGTTATCACAACTTTGATGAGCATGGGTTCTTTTGACAGGAGAAATCCCCTGTCTCTTGGTATGGTTGGCATGCACGGGCAGAAGGAAGCCAATTTGGCAGTTCACCACAGCGATCTGATTATAGCCATCGGAGCCAGATTCAGCGATCGTGTAACTGGAGATACCACCCGATTTGCAAAAGGGGCCAAGATCATACATATCGATATCGATCCGGCGGAATTCGGAAAAAACATGCGGTACGATTATTGTGTGAAATGTGATGTGAAAAGCGGTTTAAATGCTCTAATTTCTCTGGTAAACCCAGAGGAGCACATTGAATGGAATCAAAGGATTACAGCTTGGAAAAAGAAGAAAAAGGACAGCGGGGACATTCTGAATTCTGACAATTTATATGAAATCATCAATGGAGTTCTGGGAGATGATGTAATAGTGGCTACCGATGTTGGTCAGCATCAAATGTGGACTGCTCAGAAATGGCCCTTCAGAAAACCGAGAACCTTTATTACATCTGGCGGGTTGGGCACCATGGGATTTGGACTTGGAGCGGCAATCGGCGCGCAGATAGGAAATCCGCATAAAAGGGTCATTCATATCAGTGGTGACGGCAGCTTCCGGATGAATCTAAACGAGCTTGCAACCGTATCAGCGTTTAAACTTCCGATCATCAGCCTAGTTGTCAAGAATCATACGCTCGGCATGGTAAGGCAGTGGCAAAAGCTGTTTTTCAATCAAAGATATTCTGCAACAGATTTGCCGGATGTCATAGAATATGATAAACTGGCAGCAGCATTCGGGCTTTCCGGATGCTTAGTAAAGGATCGGGCCGGTTTAATAAAGGCTTTAGAGGATGCTAAGAACTCTGAAATGGGAACGGTAATCGCATGTGAAATTTTCATTGATGAAAATGTAGCACCGATCGTTCCGCCGGGTGAAGCGATCAATAATCAGCTGCTAACAGATGCATTGGTGTAATCATTGAGTCAGAACAATAATAAAAAAGAATATAAGCAAGGGATTGCATGTGCAATCCTTTGCGCTGTGTTGTGGGGGTTTTTGCCGATCTACTGGAAAGCATTGGAACCGATCGATCCCCTGCTTATTTTAATGTATAGAATTGTGCAAGCCGGTGTATTTGCTTTTCTTCTGGCACTCTATTTTTATAAATGGGAAGGAATCATCAAGCCTTTGAAAGAAAAAGGCATCCTGCGGAACTTTTTCCTTGCAGGTGTTCTGATCTCCTTCAACTGGGGTATTTATATCTGGGCGATCAGCAATGATTTTGTCATTCAGACCAGTATCGGGTATTATATAGAGCCCCTGTTTGTTTGCATTTTCGGTATCCTTCTTTTTAAGGAAAAACTGGACAAATTTAAACTGACAGCTTTTCTTTTGGCATGTGGGGGGGTAGCAGTAATCCTGATATATTACCGTGAGGTTCCGGTAGTTGCGCTAACACTTGCGATCAGCTTCGCGTCATATTCAGCGATTAAGAAAAAATTCAAGCTGGATGCAGTTCTTGCGCTTCTTTATGAAACCATGCTCCTGATTCCGATTGCATTGGCGGTTGTTCTATATTTTGAACTTACCGGAAGAGGTGCAGCTGCGCATGCGGAACCGATTCAGTGGGGCCTGCTCATGCTGGCAGGGATCTTTACCGGTACACCGCTGATGCTGTTTGCCATGGCTGCCAATCGGATCAGCCTGATTACCCTCGGCATAACGGAATACATTTCTCCGTCCATTACATTATTGATCGGTATTTTTTTATTCAAAGAACCCTTTGAGACGATACAGCTGATTACCTTTGGTGTAATCTGGATCGGACTTGTCATATTTACTTTAGGAGAAATTAAAGAAAGCAGGTCGAGGATAGGTGAGCAAGAGTAGAATTTCAGCGATCAATATTGCATTTCTATATGTCGGCACCTTGATGGGTGCCGGTTTTGCTTCGGGCAGAGAAATTTGGCAATTCTTCGGTGTGTTTGATGCAAAGAGCTATCTGGCGATACTACTGATCACCTTGTTGTTTATGCTATTCGGAACAATGACGGTAAAAATCAGCGAAGCAATCCATACCACCGACCTGGGCAAAATTATTCTGCCCTTCAAAAATTCGCGTCTGGAGAATTTTTTCGGCTATGTCTTTGCGGTGATGTTGTTTATTGCTTATATTGTAATGACGGCTGCCGGCGGAGCTTTATTTCAGGAACAGTTTGGTTTGCATAGGGTCTTTGGAGGTCTCCTGCTGATGCTAATGGTTATCGCAACAACACTGGGTGGCTTTGAACGGATATCAAAGAATTTTAAGTATATAATCCCGGTTTTACTGGGGATCGTTTTTTTGGTTTGCTTTGCTATCCTATTTCGGGAGCTGCCACCATCGGGGCTTTTTCCAGTGAGGATGGTAAGCCCCTTGACGCCAACTTGGTATGTATCGGCGGCGATTTATATCTCCTATAATATGCTGGCCGGTATCCCGATTCTGGCAAACTGTACATACAACGCAAAAACATTCAAAGCCGCATTGACCGGTGCTGTTCTGGGAGGATTGATTCTAGGATTGGCGGCATTTGTCATGAATCTTGCCATGCTGACGGATGCGGGATTAACTTCAGCTAGCGTATTGCCTATACTGGCGCTCTCAGGGAAGCTGTCGGGCGGGGTTCGATGGATTTATGCGGTGTTGCTGCTGTTTGCCGTCTATGCGTCGGCTACCAGCAATTTTTATGGGGCTACAACAAAGATAAAGGAAGGAAAGCGTAAAAAGGGACTCATCCTTCTCGCTTGTGTGACTGGCTTTCTCTTAAGCCTGTTCGGCTTTGCAGACATTATAGCATTTGTTCTGCCCTTTCAAGGGTACTGCGGCCTTCTATTCCTTGTCGCCATGACAATTCATTTTATCCGGATTATGATTGATGAAAGGAAGAATAAGGCGAAAACAATTGAAAAAGAGGAAAGAGACATGGAGACTAAGGAAAGATTTCAATTCTCAGGTGGAATCAAACGGATGACTGCCGGCAGTGGTGGAGAAGCATTGCTGATTTCCGGTACGGATAAGACTGCTCTTATCGACGCTGGTATGGCCTATTGCGGAGAAGCTTTGGTAAAAAATATAAAAAAGGAATTGGGGGAACGACCGCTTGATTATGTAATATTGACGCATACACACTATGATCACGTAGGTGGTCTGCCTTATTTAAGGAGAGCCTGGCCGGATTTGGTCTCTTTCGGTGCGTACCATGGGAAAAGAATTTTAGAGAAGGATTCTGCATTAAAACAGATTAAAATCCTCTCAGAGGTTGCATGGGGAAAATATCTTACACTTGAGAAAGCGCCTGAAGTGCTATTGGATGGATTAAAAATAGATCACGCCATTTGTGAAAAGGATGTTATTTCATTGGGAGACAAGGAGTTACATGTTTTTGAAACCCCTGGACATACCTCCTGTTCATTGACCTATTTACTTGAACCCGAAAAAATACTATTCCCAAGCGAAACATCAGGTGTTTATACCGGAAGCGGCCGGATGATACCAGGAATGCTGAAGAGCTATCGTGAAACAGTAAACGCCATTGAAAAATGCAGAAAAATCAACGCAGAGCATATCATTGGAGCTCACTACGGACAGGTTTGGGAACTTGACACGGAAGCATACTGGGATTTGGCTGAGGCAACGGTTACTGATAACATGAAATTTATATTAGAAAAGAAGAAAGACGGTGCATCATTTGAAGAAATACTGGAAGAATATACTAACGAGTTCTGGATAGATATGGTGGCGAATGAACAGCCGAAAGAAGCTTTCTTATTAAATGCTCAGCTTATGATTCACAATATTCTGAAGGAATTTCAGTAAAGGATCATATTGATTTCACGTCATCAATATTATCTGAAAATTCATTGTATTTCAGCAATCTTATCTCTCATTGGTACGCTAAAAAAGTATACAAAATACAGCTGGCATTTTGCTGAAATACTATTTGACAATATATTAACAATAAGTTAAAGTGTAAATTGTAGAATAAGACCAGTCTAATCCCTCGCCAAATATTTGAAACAAATTGTTGGCGAACTGATGCAACAAAATCGCGATTTGCAGATTTTGACTGCGAAATATGATGAAGACGAAAGCAATACAAAGTAGGAGGAGAATGAAAAATGGATTTTAAACTATCAAAAACACATTTACTTCAGCAGGAATTATTCCGTAGATTTGCGGAAACTGAAATAAAACCAATTGCGGAAGAGATGGACGAATCAGAAGTGTTCGATTTGGAGCTTGTAAAGAAGCTTCTAAAATATGGACTCATGGGAATTCCATATTCAAGAGATTACGGCGGGGTAGGCGGCGATTATCTTGGTTATGCTCTTTGCATGGAAGAGATTTCTAAAGTTGACGCCAGCACAGGAATTACGATTTCCGTACACACTTCTCTTGCTTGTTCCTGCATCGACGGCTTTGGAACCGAAGAACAGAAGCAGAAATTCCTAAGACCGCTTGTTGACGGCTCCAAGGTAGGATGCTTTGGCTTGACTGAGCCGAATGCAGGTACAGATGCTGCGGGACAGCAGACGAAGGCTGTTTTAGACGGAGATCATTACATCATCAATGGAACGAAAATATTCACAACCAATTCAGGATTTGCAGATACATTTGTAGTATTCGCTATGACTGATAAGTCGCTGGGAACAAAAGGGATCTCCGCATTTGTAATCGACCGGGATATGCCTGGCGTTAAAGTCGGACAACAAATCAAAAGAATGGGTATCAGAGCTGCTTCCAACTGCGAAGTCAGTTATGAAAATGTTAAAGTTCCGGTAGCAAACCGTCTTGGAAAAGAAGGTGCTGGCTTTAAAATTGCGATGAAGGCGCTTGATGGCGGAAGAATTGGTATCGCTGCGCAATCAGTCGGTATCGCTCAGGGCGCATTAAACGAAGCAATCAAATATGTAAAAGAAAGAAAGCAGTTTGGAAAGAGAATTTCTTCCTTCCAGAACACACAGTTCAAGGTTGCTGAACTTCAGACAATGATTGATGCTGCAAGACTTATGACCTGGAGAGCTGCTGTTACAAAAGACGAAGGCGGAAACTATGGGCCTGAAGCAGCAATGGCAAAATTGTTTGCCTCCGAAATGGTGAACGATGTAACAAGAGCTTGCGTGCAGCTCATGGGTGGCTATGGCTATTGCAGAGAATATCCAGTAGAGCGAATGATGAGAGACGCGAAGATTACCGAGATTTACGAAGGTACATCCGAAGCGATGAAGATGGTTATTGCCGGCTCGATGAAGATCAGCTAAACAGAATTCGAAAGGAGAAATAAGATGAAAATCGTTGTATGTATAAAACAAGTACCAGATACCAATGAAGTGAAGCTCGATCCGGTTACAAATACACTGATCCGAGAAGGAGTACCGAGCATCATTAATCACGATGACAAATCGGGAATCGAGGCCGCACTGCAGCTGAAAGAGAAAGTGGGCGGAACCGTTACCGTAGTTTGTATGGGACCTCCTCAGGCAGACGTAGCACTCCGAGAAGCACTTGCTATGGGCTGCGATGAAGCAGTACTGGTATCCGCAAGAGAATTCGGCGGATCCGATACATGGGCAACCGCAGTGATCATTGCTGCAGCTCTGAATAAGATCGGATACGATCTGGTTATCACCGGCCGTCAGGCCATCGATGGAGATACCGCACAGGTTGGACCGCAGATTGCAGAAAACCTTCAGATTCCGCAGGTATCCTATGCAGAAGAAATCGACGTTGAAGGCGACAGCATTATCGTCAAGAGACAGTTTGAGGATCGATATCATATCATTGAAGTAAAGACTCCTTGTCTGTTAACTGCACTTCAGGAATTGGCAGCTCCAAGGTACATGCATGCCAGAGGTGTTGTGGAAGCATATGAAAAAGAAATCAAAGTATTTGGATATGAAGATCTGAAGGATTCCCTCAAGCTGGAAGATATCGGCTTAAAGGGTTCCCCAACCAATGTATTCAAGTCCTTTACGAAACAAGCAAAGGGCGTGGGAACGCTGCATGCAGACTTAAGTGTGGATGAAGCTGTTAAAGTTATCATCGATAAAATGGAAGAAAGACATATCATCTAATAGATTGGAGGAAACCTTAAAATGAGTAAAGATATTTATGTAATCGTTGAGCAGAGAGACGGCCATATTGCCAAGGTTGGTCTGGAACTGATCGGAGAAGCTACAAAGCTAGCTGCTGATTTAGGCCAGAAGGTAGTTGGTGTCCTGCTGGGAGATAATATCAAAGACAAGGCACAAAACCTCATCGCGTACGGTGCAGATGCGGTTGTATATGTAGAGGACCCAATCCTTGCTGAATATGTTACAGAGCCTTATGCAAAAGCGCTGACCGCTGTGTTCAAGGAATGTGACCCGGAAATCGTGCTGTTCGGAGCTACTTCCATCGGAAGAGACCTTGCTCCAAGAGTAGCATCCAGAATTCATACTGGACTTACCGCTGACTGTACTAAGCTCGACATCGACGTATTCAAGGCAAATGAAGAGGATCCCGGTCAAAAGTTGTTGTTCATGACGCGTCCTGCATTTGGAGGAAACATCATGGCTACCATCCTGTGCAAAAACCACAGACCTCAGATGGCAACGGTAAGACCAGGGGTTATGAAGAGACTGGACAAGGATACATCTAGAAAAGGTGAAATCAAAGAAATCAAGGTTGCCTTTGTACCTTCTGATATGAACGTTAAAATCAGAGAAGTTGTGAAGGAAACCCATAAGAAGTCAGATATCACCGAAGCCAAAGTTCTGGTATCCGGCGGACGAGGGATCGGAGGTCCTGATTTCTTCGGTACATTGAAAGAGCTTGCAGAGGTTCTGGGCGGAGATATCTCCTCCTCAAGAGCCAACGTAGATGCCGGTTGGGCAGCAAAAGACAGACAGGTTGGACAGACAGGAAAAACGGTAAGACCTGACCTGTATCTTGCCTGTGGTATCTCCGGTGCGATCCAGCACGTTGCCGGTATGGAAGGATCCGAGTGCGTTATCGCGATCAATAAGAACGATACGGCACCGATCTTTGATGTAGCTGACATTGGTATCATTGGAGACGTAAAGGTAATCATTCCAAAGCTGACGGATGCATTGAAGAAATATAAAGCTGCAAACGAATAGTCGTTGAAAAACTAATGGATTAAGTAAAAAAAATAGTGTCGCGTACGACACTATTTTTTTTATCGTCTTCTTGGTCTGTGCGGTTTGTCATCATCGAAGATTTCACAGATCTCATCACAAACATCGCCGGTATCACTTGTCACTTCCCCGCAGTTTTCCAATGTATCACATTCCCTGATCTGATTGGGGAAGAGTGATGGGAAGGTGCCGCAGATAGCGGATACCTGAGGAGTCAATTGAACGAAGCCTGTTGATAAAACGCAAAGCTGGACCGGAACGACAATCTTCTTTTCACAGGAAACACATTGTTATCATAGTTTGGTGAGGGGGTGCGAAGCTAACATATTCGAATTAGCGCTTAAAAATTCCAATTAATCGTGATCTGCTGAGGTTCGCCTTTATTACGTTTATAGATATAAATGGATTCTACCAACTGATTTATCATGTCTTGCGTCAAAATGGATATGATTTTGAAATGGTTCAGAATGTCAGATAAGCAAGTAGGGTTCACTTCCTGATCTTCCATTATTGAGATTTCCGCTGTGATATCAAACATTCGCTGATACAGGAATTCTGATTCCATTTCCACCTTTTTCAGAAGTGCGAAATATTTTGCATGGGGTATGATTCCCTCCAGTTTGTCAGAATAAAGAATCTCTTTTTTTCTACCCAATGAGACTGACCGTTCCTGCAGGGAGTTCAATTCTGACTGCAAACGCGCCGCCCTTGCACGAGGATTCCTAGGATTGAAATCGATATGATCGAATAGGTATTTTTCATCGAAAAAGAGACTGGCCAGAGAATTGATTTGATTGAGCAAAACCTCTTCCAGCTTTGAAACTTCAATTCTTGCGCCTGCACAGGCGTCTTTTGATAAGTTGTGTTTGGAGCAGCATAGATAGGTGGTCTTCCTATGTCCTGATCTTCCTCCAGAGGAGACAAGCTTCGATCCACATTCACCGCAATAGACCTTTCCCGCAGTTAAATGATGATTCTGTCTGGCAGCAGGAACCCGACATCTTGAAAGAAGTATTTTTTGAACGGCATCCCAGGTTTCAGCATCGATGATGGGATCATGACAATCAGGAATTATGATCCAATCCGATTTCGGTATGCGGAGCAGCTTTTTGCTTTTATAGCTTGCTTTTTTATATTTACCCTGGATCAAATAACCCATATAGGTTTGATTATGTAAGATGGCAGATATCGTGGATGGTGTCCACAAATACCGTTTGGAAGTATGATTAACCGGATTAGGATTGATTTTTTCACCCCGTAGCTGCTTATAGGAAAGGGGATTCGGGATAAGTCTGGCATTCAATTCCTTGGCGATTTTAATAATTCCACAGCCATTCCGATACCATCTGAAAATTTCTTTTACAATTTCTGAAGCCTCTGGATCAATCACGAGCGCATTTTTGTTATTCGGATCCTTGCAATAACCGTATGGGGCCCAGGAGCCTATGAATTCAGCATTTCGTCTTTTCGTATTCAGGGCCGAGATGATGTTTTCCGATAGATCTGAAAGGTACCATTCATCCACCAGAGAATTAATCTGGGATGCCTTTCGTGCTGAACGGCTAACGACCCCTGTGTCTATATTGTCTAATACTGCAACAAATCGAATCTGTTTCTCGGCAAAAAGGCCATGGATATATTTTTCCACATATTCGATATCCCGGGCAAAACGAGCTTGCTTTTTACATAGTACAATGTTGAAACGGCCAAGGAAAGAATCGGTGATCAGCCGATTGAACGCGGGGCGATCCCGGTCTGAGCCACTGTAGTCCTCGTCAATATAAAAATCATAAATGGACCAATTCCTTTCCAAGGCATAGGTCTCCAGCAAGGATTTTTGATTTTTTATACTTTCGCTTTCCGTTTTATCAAAAGCCTTGTCCAAGTCTTCCTTACTCAGGCGGCAGTATACTGCAACAAGATTTGCCTTCAAAATTAGATTCCACCTTTCTCGTACTTAGCTGGAGCGTTTCAAGTCCACCTTGATGATTTTGATTATTTGATTCAAGTAGTTGGTTTTCCGTTCTGTTTCTGTACTTTTAAAGAATTCGGTGATTGTATACCTAATTTTCATAGTTCGTATCCTTCCTAAAAAATTACAAAGCTACGCTTTTAATTCTTATTACTAAACTAAATTAATAAATTCTATGCTATAATGAATCGAATCATAACAATGGAAAAGAATAGGGAGTAGCAATGCGTAAAGTTTTAATCGACGCAGACGGATGTCCGGTGGTAGACAGCACCATAAAAATTGCAGGGGAGTATCAGTGGAAATGTATCATCCTGTGCGACACTTCTCATTTTTTTGAAAGAGAGGGGGCTGAGACCATCACAGTCTCTAAAGGCCCTGACAGCGTGGATTTTGTTCTAGTAAATATGCTGGAAGAGGGAGATGTGGTCGTTACACAAGATTATGGCCTAGCTGCTATGTGTATGGCCAGAAGAGCGATACCCATCAATCAGGACGGACGGATATATGACCATAACAACATTGAGGGCTTACTGATGGCCCGTCATGAGGCAAAGAAAATAAGAAATGCCGGGGGACGACTGAAGGGTAATAAAAAAAGATCAGCCTTTATGAACGATGCTTTTGAAGAGAAATTCAGAATGATGATGGATGAGCTTTCTGTAAAAAACAATGATTGGTAATGATTGTCTTTTCAGACCATGGGTATCAACAATTTGAGGTGATTATATGCTAAAAGAGAGAATAGCCAATACTGCAAAAATGCTAAAGTATTATTTGAAACATATTAATTGGACGAAAAGGAAACAGATTGCTTTGATCATTTTGATCATATCAGTTTTTTTCTTCATTTTTTTATTAAGCAGAGGTAATAGTGGCGATGCGGCAACTTTTACCGTACAGTCACAGAAGTATGAGGAGAAAATCGTAGCAGTGGGACAGCTTCAGCTGGCCAAGGAGACAACACTGATCTCAGAGGTGAGCGGTGAGATTTTAACGATTGGAGCCGAAGAAGGAGATATTATTTCGGCAGATTCCATTATCATATCCATCAATGATTCTGATCAGAATTTCCAACTGGAGCAAAAAAAAGCCTCATACGTGAATGCAGAAGCTTCCTATCAGTATCTGGTAGACTTTGACTATGCATCGGCTAAGCAAGAGCTGGTCAGTCAGACTTCAAAAAAAGAACAAACCCAAAAGTCCTATGAGTCTGCAGGCAGTCTGTATCAAGAAGGAGCGTTGTCCCAGATAGATTTCTTGGAGTATAAATCGGATTATGAGGCAGCATTGGCAGCTTGGAACACCGCCAGGCTCAAGGTCCAGTCACTTGAGGAAGGCGGCTCCCTGAGAAGTTCCGCCGGTGCACAACTTCAAAGTGCGAAGACTTCCTACGAAGGTGCCCTAAATGATCAAAAAAAATATCAAATCACAGTGCCATGGAACTCCGTATTATTGAAAACCTATGTGAGCGAGCATGATTATATTCAACCCGGTGAACCGCTTGCAGAAATTGGGCAAGCGGGAAGCTACCATGTAATCACGGAATTAGACGAAAAGTATTTCCCGTACCTAGAAAAAGGTATGAAGGCAATGATTTCTTTGGGTGATTCCGGAAATAGGAATGGAGCAGAGGGCATCGTTGATGTGATATCTCCAAAAATCAATAATGAAACCGGAACCTTCGAGGTAACGATCGCAATACCGGCCGAATTCCGCTATCAGGCTTCCGATTTGACTGTGAATGTAGAAATTATGGTAATTGAAAAAAAGAATGCCATTGTAATTCCTGAGGATTATCTTATTGAGGGAGATTCCTATGTATACCTATATCAAAACGGAAAGGCTGTTAAGGCTGAAGTCAAATATGAAAACGGATTATCATCCAAGCTTCTAATTACAGAAGGCTTAAAAGATGGAGATATCATCATAATGCCCGATGCCCCGATTCAGGACGGCAACACGGTGAAAATCAATAAAGGAGATGGGGCTTCTTGAGCTATGAACTGAAAATCGCATTACGCTTTCTGAAAAGCGGAAAGACACAAACACTCTTTATTCTTATGGGTATTGCCGTAGGAGTTGCTGTTCAGATTTTTTTGGGATCATTGATCACAAGCCTTCAGGAAAGTCTTGTGGATCGGACCATCGGTAATAGTTCCCAAATCACAATAAAAGCGGAAGATGATGAGATCAGCAGGGCTTTGACCGAGAACAATCAGGAAGAGGAAACTTTGCTAAGAGGAAACTTTTCAGTGATTGAAAAAAGCTTGAACAACTGGTCCTTGATCGTGGGTCAGTTGCAGGGAGATGAAAGGATAACAGCCATATCTCCTGCCATCCAAGGAACTGCATTGATCCGCAGCGCCGGAAAAAATCAGTCCATTCAGGTAAAAGGAATTGAACTGGAAAATGCAGATAAAATTTATGATATCTCGCAAAGATTGACGGGTGGAGAACCCCTTGTTGAAGGAAACAGTATTCTGATCGGGAGCAAGCTTTCTGAGAATCTGGGAATCGGCACAGGCGGCGTTGTCAGCCTCTTAACGCCGAAAGGTGAGACGGTCCGATTTATTGTGGGGGGTGTTTTCGATCTGCAAAACGAAAGCGTCAACGAGTCTTTGGTGTTCATGGATTTAAAAAGGGCGCAAAAACTGTTTCAACTAGGAAGCGGAATTACAGCGATAGAGATCCAGATTAGCGATCCTTTTCAAGCCGATGTTGTCGCTGAGGAATGGAAAAGCCAGCTAAGCGAAGTCAAAATCGATCAATGGAAGGCGCAGAATGAGCAATTGTTAAGTGCTTTGGCGAGCCAGAGCAGTTCCTCCTATACGATTCAATTTTTTGTGATATTAGCGGTAACCCTTGGTATTTCAAGTGTACTAGCTGTTTCTGTCGTACAGAAGTCAAAGGAAATCGGCATTTTGAAGGCAATGGGGTCCACGAAGACCAGCGCCAGCCGCATCTTTCTGCTGCAGGGTCTGATCCTGGGAATTCTGGGCTCTATTGTGGGAAGCGGTCTGGGAATTCTGCTACTTTCCGTATATCAGTTCTTTAATCAGGGAAGCGGCAGCCTAGTTATAAATTATACGTGGAGTGGTATTCTAATCATAGGGATGATCGCTACAGCAGCGGCCACTTTTGCATCTCTGATCCCTGCACGAAGGTCCGCAAATCTCAATCCTATGGAGGCGATCAAAAATGGATAAGGTCTTGATTCATGGAGAAAATTTAGTAAAGGAATACGGTACGGCCATCAAGACACGAGCCCTAGATGGAGTAGATCTTCAACTCAATGAAGGAGAATTTGCAAGCATCATCGGTGCTTCCGGATGTGGAAAAAGTACGTTGCTAAACCTTTTAGGCGCATTGGATCGACCGACGGCAGGAAAACTATATTTTAAAGATAAAGAGTTTTCTAGTATGAACGAGTTCGAGCTAGCCCAATTTCGGAATCGGAGGATTGGCTTTATTTTTCAGTTCCATCATTTGCTGCCTGAGTTCACAGCGCTTGAAAATGTTTTGATCCCGAGCTGGATTGAAAGTGGAGTTGTGAATCAAAAAAAACAAGAAAGAGCCATCGAATTACTTGAAACGGTTGGGCTAAAGGATAAGATAAGAAATCCCTCCAATAATCTGTCCGGAGGTCAGCAGCAGCGGGTTTCCATTGCACGGGCCTTGATCAACGATCCGGACTTGGTTTTGGCGGATGAACCGACGGGAAATCTGGATTCCGAGTCAACGGAGCAGGTCTATGATTTGTTGAGGAAAATCAATCGAGATCTGGGAATGGCCTTCCTCATCGTTACTCATGACCGTCACATCGCAGAAAAGTCTGATCGCATCATTGAAATGAAGGATGGGAAGATTATCAGCGACTATCTGACTAGGAGCGAAACACCGGAAGCCATTTGGAAGAATATCGCCCCGATCAATTGTAAATATCGAATCCAATTTGGTGATGGAGAACAGGATGAACATAGGGTATGCATGCCTGACACTGGGTATTCGGGAAGCTGATTTTAGGAGCTGTATGAAGAAAAATGCAAACGATGAAAAACTCATAGAGCTCATTGCGTATAATTTGAATTCTCTGGAAAATATCATAGAATATAATATCAGGAATCAGATCATACTGTTTCGCATCAGCTCTGATTTGATTCCTTTTGGTTCGAGCCCGGTAAACAGACTTCCGTGGTGGGATCTTTTCGAGGATCAGTTTATTCGCATCGGAAAGAAATTGAAGACGGGTGGCATAAGAGTTTCTATGCATCCGGGACAGTATACGGTATTAAATTCGCCGGATGAATTTGTCGTTGCAAAAGCCATAGATGATTTGGTTTACCATGGAAGGGTTCTGGATTCCCTCTGCACAAATACAGAAAACAAGATCATATTGCATATCGGCGGAGTCTACGGTGATAAAGAGCAGGCAATACGACGGTTTGAAGTAAATTATAGGAAGCTCGATCTTTCCATAAAGCGACGGCTCGTGATCGAAAACGATGACAAGTCCTATACCACCTCAGATGCACTTCGAATCGGCACAAAGCTTGGGATTCCGGTGGTGTTCGATCATCTGCATCACTGGGTAAATCCCTGCGAAGGGGTACGGGCCAACACTTCAAGTGGGAAACTCGTAACGGACGACGGATACTGGATCGAGGAAAGTGGAAAAACGTGGAGAAATGAGGATGGCCGCCAAAAAATCCACTATTCACAGCAGGATACCGGGAAACGGCCGGGTTCCCATTCCAGTACGATCTATACTGATGAATTTCTTTCGTTTTTTCAGAAGGTGAAGACAAAGGATATTGATATTATGCTGGAGGTGAAGGACAAGAACTTGTCGGCTGTCAAATGCAGAAACCTGATTTCCACCCAAAAAGAGATCAAAGATTTGGAACTGGAATGGAGCAGGTATAAATATGCCGTTTTGGAGCATTCGCCAAGTCGATATAAAGAGATTAGAACGCTGCTTCGCCAGAAGTCAGGTTATCCTGCCACTGAATTTTATCAGATTTTAGAGGAATCGATGAAGCAGGAACCGAATACCGGAAATTCTATCAACGCTGGGCAGCATGTCTGGGGGTACTTCCGGGATATCGCCACGGAACAGGAAAAAATAAACTTTCTGAACAGTGTAGAGGAATGCCAGCTAGGCAAATCAGATGGGAAGAAGATGAAAAGGCTGCTGTGGAAGCTGACGCAAAAATACAGAGAACCTTACCTCTTAAATTCTTACTATTTCATGATGTAATAAAATAAGCGCAACGAAAAACAGAAAGTATAATTAAAAACCGAAAGATGGTTGACAAGATAAAATAATGTGAGTATACTAAACGAAATTAATAACGAATAAACCGTTGATGTGGAGATAAAAACAAATCGTGCCTTTACAGAGAGCCGGGGTAGCTGAGATCCGGTAAGACGCAGATTGTTAAATGGACCACGGAGGGCGCAGTCAAAGGAATTTCTGATTCCGAGTATTCTGCGACGCGATGGCATGCGTCAGTTGCCGGGGATATGTTGGTATCCTGTTAAGCGTGTGGATTCATTTATTTCTCCACAAAGCAAGGTGGCACCGCGGGTTTATGAAATTGAACTCGTCCTTGACAGTATTTCTGTTGAGGACGGGTTTTTTGTTTATTCAAAAGTGCCTTGACAGACAGTTGATAACAGGAGGGAGAAAGTATGTTGAGACCAAGTTTAGAAGAAGCGGTAAAATATCTGGATGCTTACAAGGTGATACCTTTAAGATGTGAAATCTATTCCGATGTGAAGACACCAATTGAGGTGTTAAAAACTTTAAAGAGCATGAGCCAGCATTGTTATATGCTGGAGAGCCTTGAAAACCCCGAGCAGTGGGGCAGATACACTTTTTTGGGCTATAATCCCAAGCTGGAGCTGACCTGCACGGATGGACATTTACAGATCAGCGCCGGAACTGAATCTCATTTTGAGACGGTAACACCTGGTCAGTATATCAAACAGATCATAGAAGAAAATAAAAGCCCGAGGTTGGATTATCTTCCGCCCTTTACCGGTGGATTGGTGGGGTACTTTTCCTATGATTACATCAAATACAGCGAGCCTACATTAAAATTGGATGCTGAAGATCAAGAAGGTTTTCAGGATGTGGATCTGATGCTCTTTGACAAGGTTATCGCCTTTGACAATCTGAAGCAAAAAATCATTCTGATTGTGAATATCAGTACAGATCAACTGGAAACCAACTACAACAATGGGATTCTGGAGCTGGAAGAAATGACAAGACTGATCTGCGAGAGTGTTGGAGCGAACGACTTCTCCGCAGAAATAAAATCAGAATTCAGATCGTTGTTCAGTAAAGAAGAATACTGCAACATGGTAAGCAGAGCAAAGGATTATATCAGGGAAGGAGACATCTTCCAAGTTGTGCTCTCCAATCGTTTTGAAGCTGACTTTGAAGGCAGCTTGCTGAATACCTATCGGATATTGCGAACGACAAACCCTTCCCCTTACATGTTTTACTTTTCCGGAGATGATATTGAGATCGCCGGAGCATCCCCTGAGACTCTGGTAAAGCTTCAGGATGGCGTACTTTATACATTTCCATTGGCTGGTACGAGAGGGAGAGGCAAAACCGAAGAGGAAGATCTCAAACTTGAAAAGGAGCTCCTTTCTGATCCGAAGGAACTTGCAGAGCATAATATGCTGGTTGATCTGGGCAGAAACGATATCGGTAAAATCAGCAGATTTGGGACTGTTGAGGTAGAAAAATATTTAACCATTGAACGATTTTCCCATGTCATGCACATTGGGTCCACAGTAAAGGGCTTGATTCGGGATGACAGGGATGCATTAAGTGCAATTGACGCAATATTGCCGGCGGGAACATTGTCGGGAGCGCCAAAACTCAGGGCATGTGAGATCATCAATGAACTGGAGAACAATAAACGCGGTATATACGGCGGTGCCATCGGTTATTTGGATTTTACTGGCAATTTGGATACCTGTATTGGGATACGCATTGCTTACAAGAAAAACGGTAAGGTGTTTATCCGCTCCGGCGCTGGTATTGTGGCTGACAGCGATCCGGAAACGGAATATCAGGAATGCCAAAACAAAGCACAAGCCGTGATGAATGCGCTGAATCGATCCAAGGAGGTGTTTGACCGATGATACTGTTAATCGATAACTATGACAGCTTTTCCTATAACCTCTATCAATTGATTGGATCCATCAATCCGGATATCCGCGTGATAAGGAATGATGAAAAGACAATTAAGGAAATTGCAGCACTGGGGCCGGATGTGATCATACTATCCCCGGGACCCGGGAAACCATGTGATGCAGGTATCTGTACCGAAGCTGTAAAATATTTCACCGGAAAAATTCCGATTTTGGGAGTCTGTCTGGGGCATCAGGGCATCTGTGAAGCGTTTGGTGCAACGGTATCCTATGCAAAGACACTGATGCATGGGAAACAGTCAAAATTAGAAATTAATAATCATATCCCAATTTTCCGGGGATTGCCGGATGAAATCGACGGAGCACGTTATCATTCTCTGGCAGCCTTGGAAGCTACATTACCGTCAGAATTGATCATCATCGCAAGAGCCGATGATGGTGAGGTCATGGCGGTAAAGCATCGGGACTATGATGTATACGGACTTCAGTTCCATCCGGAATCCATATTGACCCCTGAAGGGAGAACAATTTTAGAAAACTTTTTAGGAGGTAAAACATCATGATACAAGAAGCAATCTATAAAGCGATATCCAGAGAGGACTTAGAATATGACACCGCCAGAATGGCGATGGAAGAAATCATGGATGGAACAGCGACCCAGGCTCAAATTGCAGCATTTCTCACTGCACTGAGGATGAAAGGGGAAAGTATCAGTGAAATTACTGCCTGTGCTTCCGTGATGAGAGAGAAAGCAATTCATATTCAAGCATCGGCTGAAGTTATGGATATCGTTGGTACAGGGGGAGATGTATCCGGCACCTTCAATATTTCCACGACGACGGCATTTGTTGTGGCAGCGGGAGGTGTACCCGTGGCAAAGCACGGCAACCGCAGTGTATCCAGCAAAAGCGGCGCTGCTGATGTGCTCGAAAAGTTAGGGATCAACATACTGCTGCCTTCTGAAAAGAGCCGAAGGATTCTGGAACGAATCGATCTTTGCTTTATGTTTGCTCAGATTTATCACAATTCCATGAAGCATGCCGCACCGGTGAGAAAGGAACTCGGTGTGCGAACGATTTTCAATATTTTAGGACCCTTGTCCAATCCGGCAGGAGCTAGCATGCAGCTTATGGGCGTTTTTGATGAAACACTGACGGAACCGTTGGCGCAGGTATTGGCAAATCTTGGTGTCAAGCGCGGGATGGTGATTCACGGCTGCGATGGTATGGATGAAGCAACCTTAACAACTCAGACAAAAGTTGTCGAAATAAAAGACGGAACGTTGGAAAGCTATTATATCGCGCCGGAGGATTTCGGCTTTGAGAGATGTTCAAAGGAAGCGCTACAGGGCGGTGATGCAGAGGAAAACGCAGGTATTACAAGAGATATATTGAATGGGATTGAAAAGGGAGCCAAAAGAGATGTGGTTGTGCTCAATTCTGCGCTGGCGCTGTATTTGGCCGGAAAAGCGGAGTCTATTCAAGCCTGTATTCCTATGGCTCAGATGCTGATCGATAACGGATTAGCAAGCAACAAATTGGAACAATTCGTGAAATTATCCAATGAGGTACTGTCATGACCGACATATTGCATGCAATCGCTGCCCGTTCCCTTGAAAGGGTAGAAAGCAAGAAAATACAAAAATCCCTGATGGAAATTTCAAAGGAGGCCGTGAGCCTTTGCACTGAAAATCCAGAATTCCCATTTGAAAAGGCATTAAGATCAAAGGGTATGGCATTTATCTGTGAAGTAAAGAAAGCATCTCCCTCAAAAGGAATTCTGGATGATCATTTTCCCTATCTTGAAATCGCAAGAGAATATGAGGATGCAGGAGCCGCTGCAATCTCCGTACTGACAGAACCGGATTGGTTTCTTGGCAGGGATTATTATTTGAAGGAAATCAGGGAAACAGTTGATATTCCGCTCCTGAGAAAGGATTTTACTGTAGACAGCTATCAAATCTACGAATCGAAGCTGCTTGGAGCCGATGCGATCCTGCTGATCTGTGCCTTGCTGGATGTGGTGAAGCTGAAAGAGTTTATCAAAATGGCCAATGGACTTGGCCTTTCCGCTTTGGTAGAGGCCCATACCGAGGAGGAGATAAATGTTGCACTGGATGCCGGTGCGAGAATCATCGGAGTGAATAACCGTGATTTGAAAACCTTTGAAGTGGATATCACGACGAGTATAAGACTACGGAAGCTTGTGCCGGAGACCATTCTCTTTATTTCCGAAAGCGGGATCCGGACTCCTGAGGATATTGGAAATCTTGAAGATCATGCTGTTGACGGAGTTCTTATCGGCGAAATACTCATGAAAAGCAAGGATAAAAAGAAAAAACTTACGGAATTGAAAGGGGCGCAGTCGTTGTGAAAATTAAGATATGCGGACTGTTTCGACAACAAGACATTGAATATGTGAATGTAGCGCTTCCAGACTATATCGGATTTGTTTTTGCAAAGAGCAAGCGTCAAGTAACTGCCGAACAGGCAGCGCAACTGAGAAAAAATCTGAAGACAGGTATTCAGACAGTTGGAGTCTTTGTAAACGCACCGATTGATTATGCAGCAGGCCTGTTGAAAAGCGGAGTGATCGATCTCGTACAGCTTCACGGCAGCGAAGATGAAGCATACATGGAACGTTTGAGATCCAATACCGGATGTCAAATTATAAAAGCGATTCGGGTTGATACCATAGCGGATATTGCTACTGCCCAAAAAAGCTCTGCTGACTATTTGCTCCTGGATCACGGTTCAGGTGGAACCGGAGAAACGTTCAATTGGGAACTGGTTCGGGGCTGTAAAAAACCTTTATTTTTAGCAGGAGGTATTCATGCCGGAAATATCAATCAGGCAATGGAGACAGGAAATCCATTTGCCATCGATTTGAGCAGCGGCGTGGAGACAGACGGTATGAAGGATAAGACTAAAATAATTGAAATTGTAAGGAGCGTACGAAATGGCTAAAGGAAGATATGGGATTCATGGTGGACAATACGTCCCCGAAACGCTGATGAATGAATTGATCCATCTGGAAACGTGCTACGAACATTACAAAAATGATGCAGACTTTCATCATGCGTTACAAAAGCTATTAAACGAATATGCCGGAAGACCATCCCTGTTATATTTTGCAGAAAAGATGACAAAGGAGCTGGGAGGCGCAAAAATTTATCTGAAGAGGGAGGATTTAAACCATACCGGTTCCCACAAAATCAATAATGTGTTAGGACAGGCACTTCTAGCAAAGAGGATGGGGAAAACAAGACTGATTGCTGAGACCGGTGCAGGCCAGCATGGAGTCGCAACCGCTACAGCCGCCGCATTGCTGGGAATGGAATGTGAAATCTTTATGGGAAAAGAGGATACGGAGCGGCAAGCACTAAACGTCTATCGAATGGAGCTGCTCGGAGCGGCTGTGCACCCGGTAACAAGCGGAACGATGACATTGAAGGATGCAGTCAATGAAGCAATGAGGGAATGGACGACCAGAGTCCAGGATACCCATTATGTTTTTGGCTCTGTTATGGGACCCCATCCATTTCCCATGATGGTTCGTGATTTTCAAAGTGTGATCAGCAGGGAAGCAAGAGCACAGATCCTAGATGTGGAATTAAAGCTGCCCGATGCGGTAGTTGCCTGTGTCGGCGGAGGGAGCAATGCAATGGGTATGTTTTATCACTTCCTAGAAGACACGCAGGTAAAGCTCATTGGATGTGAAGCGGCAGGACGGGGGACTGAAACGGATCAGCATGCTGCAACCATTGCAAAAGGAAGCCTCGGAATTTTCCACGGAATGAAATCCTATTTCTGCCAGGACGAATACGGGCAGATCGCACCGGTCTATTCTATCTCAGCAGGCCTTGACTATCCGGGAATCGGCCCGGAACATGCTTATCTGCATGATATTGAAAGAGCGCAGTATATTCCGGTTACAGACGCAGAGGCAGTGGACGCATTTGAATATCTGGCCAGAACCGAGGGGATCATTTGTGCCATAGAAAGTGCACATGCGATAGCCCATGTGATAAAGCTGGCTCCGAAAATGGCCAAAAATCAAATCATTTTGATATGCCTCTCCGGCAGAGGAGATAAGGATGTAGCAGCGATTGCAAGGTATAAGGGGGTAAACTTACATGAGTAAGATCGAAAAAGCATTTCAGAACGGGAAAGCCTTTGTAGCTTTTCTGACGGGAGGAGACCCTTCCATAGCCAAGAGTGAAGAATTCATCCTCCAAATGGTGGACGCAGGTGCCGACCTTATTGAAATAGGGATTCCATTCTCCGACCCCGTGGCGGAGGGACCTGTGATTCAGCAGGCAAATATGAGAGCCTTATCTGCCGGGGTCACAACGGATTCAATTTTTGAATTGGTAGAATCTGTGAGAAAAAAAACGGAGGTGCCGTTGGTTTTCCTCACTTACCTCAATCCGGTCTTTAACTACGGCTATGATCGTTTTTTTAACAGATGCCACGCATTGGGTGTCGATGGAATGATTATTCCCGACCTGCCTTTTGAAGAGAAAGATGAACTGGCCGAGGTTGCAGATCATTATCGTGTTGATTTGATTTCCCTCATCGCTCCGACTTCGGCGCAGCGAATCAAGCAGATCGCAAAGGTGGCAAAAGGATTCCTTTATGTGGTTTCTTCCATGGGAGTTACTGGCATGCGAAGTGAGTTCAAAGTAGATCTGAAAAACATCATAGCAACTGCAAAAGAGAGCAGTAATCTTCCTGTTGCCGTCGGATTTGGGATTAATACGCCGGAGCAGGCAAAAGAAATCGCAAGCATCGCTGACGGTGTGATCGTTGGAAGTGCAATCGTAAAGCTGATTGAAAAACATGGCGATGCCGCCGGCATTTATATCTTTGAATATGTGAAGAATATGAAGGAAGCTATGACGGGTGATTGAATGATGGGAGTAACAAAACAATGATAACAATGTGTTTCTCATGTAACACATAAAGCGATGATTAGATTTGCCTTGATTGTTCCGTCAGGGCACAAGGTAATATCTCTTCCTATGTTGTTTGTAGCCAGCCTTGTTTCACAGGCCGGGTTACAGAATTCACTGAATCGTGGCAGGAATGCACTGTTTTGAGTAGAAGGCATACATAACTCGAAGAAATTTGTCAGTACTAACGGGGAATGGCAATCTGCAATATTTACATTTGCGACAACGCTGAATACGACGTCGCGGTCGTTCCTGTCGCTGAGTAACAAGTCGAGAGTTACCAGTACATCTCCGGTAATCGCAATGTTTTGAGTTCCGAAAATTGGAGTGCCTTTGCACTTCTCATCACATTCTTCGGTATCTGCATAAAGTACTCTTTCAGAAAATGTTCCATCTGGACCAACCACTCGAATTGGATCACAATGTGCATCCTGAATAAATGTTGCACCTGAAATTGTAGTGTCTACATCCAGAGTGAGGTTTGATGGGTCTTCCACGTTCAGCGGGTTAAAGAACCTCTTACAGCGAATGTCTATGACTCTTCTTAATCTGTGTCCTCTGGGAATTGCAGGTGAAAAGCATTGGTTCGTCACAGTTTTCAGCCCTTGGAGATTAAAAAGAACAGCATCGTATACTTTTTGAACAAAAATCGGTTCTGATACCACATCTCTTAAATTTCCGCTGAATTCGCAGAGCTGATTAGCATTGCAGCATTTTTGAAAGAGGTCCGGCGATATGTTGCCACCGAAACAACTCATATATTTCCCTCCTTTAACCGGTCTTTCATTATTTCTTTTCAAGGTCAGTATATTCACAGTTAAATGTATGTGTTACTTCGCAATCAAAAATATCACAGTATGAAGAAAGGTATATTTGAAAGGGGTAACACTAGGATTCATTTCCCTGATTCAGGGTATAGTATGACTGAATAGATAAAAAAGAAAGTCATAATTTCTGCGTAAATTATGATAGGCAGGATTGGCCGACAAGAAAGAGAGGTTGAAAAAATGAAAAGTACAGAAAAGGAAATATATCTTGCGGGGGGCTGCTTTTGGGGACTGGAGAAATATCTGAGCAATATCCCCGGGGTAACGGCGACGGAAACGGGTTATGCAAACGGGAAGACCGAGAAACCTACCTATGAGGAGGTTTGCCGTCATGGTTCCGGTCATGCAGAGGCGGTCCGTCTCTCTTATGATGCATCCCAGATCAGCTTGGCGAGATTGTTATCACTTTTTTATAGGGTAATCGATCCGACTTCACTCAACCGCCAGGGGAACGATGTGGGCAGCCAGTACCGTACAGGGATTTATTATATGGATCAGGAGGATTATTCTGTCATACGGAAGTCCATCGATGAATTAAAGAACAATTATCAAAAGCCCATCGCCATCGAGACGCTGCCTTTAAAAAATTACTATCCTGCTGAGGAGTATCACCAGAAATACCTTGATAAAAATCCCGGGGGTTACTGCCATATCAATCCAAGTCATTTTGAATTGGCAAAGGAGGCACTGGTAGATCCACTTGAATATCGAGTTCCAGAAAAGGAGGAACTGAAGGAGAAGCTGAGCCCGATTCAGTATGAAGTTACAATAAAGAACGGAACAGAACCTCCCTATCAGAACGAATATTGGGATAACGACAGGGAAGGAATCTATGTTGATATCACTACGGGTGAACCGCTGTTTTTCTCGAAGGATAAGTTTGAAGCGTGCGGATGGCCAAGCTTTACCAGATCCATTGATCCGGAAGGAATAAAAATAAAAACGGACTTAACCCATGGTATGATCCGGAAAGAAGTGCGCAGTCGGGTAGGAGACATCCACTTAGGCCATGTTTTTTCCGACGGACCAAAAGAATCGGGTGGTCAGCGGTATTGTATCAACAGTGCGGCTTTGCGCTTTATACCAAAAGAGAAAATGAAAGAGGCGGGATATGAAAAATATCTTTTCCATCTGAAATAACATTTAAATATAGGTGTCAGTATTCTCTTTTCAGGATTTTCAGGAAGTCAGTATTCTGTTTGAAAGAAACGGTTTCACAAAGTAGTATTTTTTGATATAATAAATAAGGTTTACTGTAGCATAACGTGTTTTTAACTGATAACAACGGCAGGCAGGTACATTGGACATATTGTTGGACTTGCCTTTTTTGATTCAAATTAGAGATGGAGAAAGAAGATGCAGTTGAATTCGGATTATTATGATACGGACTTCAAATTGACCTACAAAGGAAATGAGATTCTAATACGGAATGACGGTCCGGAGGGAGAGAGTCTTTTTGTCAACGGTGAGTTACAGGATCAGAATTTCAGCCCGCATAATGGTCATCTCATCGGACATATCTTTAATGAGGAAAACATAAAAGAAGTAATCGAAGTTATTATGGGCGGCCGGGAAACACGAGACTGCATGATCTATGCTGATGGGAGTCTGATACACACCCATGTTCCACCTGCGGAATTGATTGAAAAACCGAAAAAGGAAAATGAGAAAAAAAGAACGAGGAGTGGTCTCATATTTCCATTTATCGTAATTATTCTAATGGCAGTTATGATGCTGTTTATGCTACCGTATCTCGATGGAGATCAACCTTCAGAGGAACCTGCTGATACGGTTTTTCAGGAAGAAAACGATCCGGTAGAAGGCAAAACAGATGGGCAGGACACTGGGACTGATGTAGGGGAAGAGATTGAAGTAAACTACGCATGGAAGTATGGTAAAAGCAGCTGGACATACACGCTGACGATACCGAAATCAGCCTATGATCAGTACAAAACTGTGGATAGGGGAAAAATCAAAAATTATAGCTACTATGTTACCGATCCGACCGATGATGATACCTTGGCCGAATTGGCAGGGAAATTTAAAGAGGCTGCAGAAAAGGAAGGCTTTTCGGATCTTGATATGGTGAGAAATATCATATTTTTCGTCCAGAATTTAAATTATGTTGATGACAAGGTCGGAACAGGGTATGATGAATATCCGAAATTTCCCTTGGAGACATTGGCTGATGAAGGAGGAGACTGCGAGGACAGCGCGATCTTGCTGGCATCTCTGTTGAGAGAGCTTGGTTATGGTACCGTCTTGATCCAGTTTCCGGATCATATGGCAGTCGGTGTAAAGGGCAAAGAGTCCATGCCGGGCAGCTACTATGAGGTAGATGGAATCCGGTATTATTATGTGGAAACCACATCCGTAGGTTGGAGCATCGGCGAAGTGCCGGAACAGATGAAGAATCAGGCGGCTAAAATATTGATTCTGAATTAATGCTTATTGGTATATTCAGAAGTCTATGGAAGAGATTTAACGTAAGGAATGAAATGACAAAGATCAAAGAAATCAATCTGGAATATGGAAGCCCCACGGTGGATACGGCAGTCAGGAACATGGTCAGCCAGCTTGGAACCTGTAAAGGACAGGGATACAAGGCTGTCATACTGGTTCACGGCTATGGCTCCTCCGGAGTTGGAGGCGGAATCAGAACCGCTGTAAGAAACAAGCTTAGGGAATCCAGCCTGAGCGGAATCGTGCGTTCCTGCTGCGGCGGAGAGCAATGGTATGAAAAGAAAAAGGAGCTTCTTTCCATCTGTGGACAGCTTACCGAATACCAGAGAAAAATCGACGGGAATCAGGGCGTAACCGTGGTCATCCTAAAATGAAGGGGGACAAGGAAGTGAGTATCAGTATCCTACGAGGTGATATCACAAAGCTAGCAGTGGATGCCATCGTGAATGCAGCGAATGAGACGCTGCTTGGCGGAGGAGGAGTGGATGGAGCAATTCATCGGGCTGCAGGAAAAGAACTGCTTGCGGAATGTAAGACTCTTCATGGCTGCAAAACAGGGCAAGCGAAAATAACAAAGGGATATCAGCTGCAGGCACAACATGTGATCCATACCGTTGGACCTGTTTGGCACGGAGGCAGCCAAGGAGAGCCTGAGCTGCTGGCAGACTGCTACAGAAACAGCCTCCGACTCGCTTTTGAAAACCGGCTGAAATCCATCGCATTTCCGGCTATATCCACTGGAGTATATGGCTATCCGAAGGATGAGGCTGCGCTCATTGCCGTCGAAACGATAAACGAGTTTCTGACGCATACTGATATGGAAGTCGTTTTGGTCGCTTTCGGAGAAACCGATGAGCGATTGTATCAGAAATTAATCTGAACGTTACGACTCGATTTACAAATCGTTTTCGGACAGAACATAACCAAAGGAGGAAGAAGCGAAAAATGGAAGATCGTCAAAGCATAATTGATGCAGTGGAATCGTTTTACGTGGAAATCATTGAGCGGTACAAGGATCTGGAAAGACAGGTGGCCGGCGAGTCGAGGCTTCGTACCATGTTCAAAAAAGTGGATTACAAAGCCAGAATTGCAAAATTTAAAGAACTGAAGAAAAAAGCCCAAAGCATCAACGTAAAAAAGATAAAGGTACGAGATGACGATGAGCTTTCCATCGATGTAAGGGACAAGCTTGGAATTTCACTTTCACTTTTTGTTAAGGTCATCGATGCACAGGTATCTTGTCAAACCTTCTTGCATAAAAAAAGTGAAGGACAAAAACTGAATACCGTTGATTACAAGAATATGGTTTATAATGTGCAAAGAGCAACAGAAGAATTGCAAAATGGTCTGCGCAGTATGGATGCAGCCTATGCAAATTTAGAGGAGTATGAATGATAACAGTAACGAATGTAAGCTTAAATTTTAGCGGAACAACACTTTTTAAAGATGTAAATTTAAAATTTACACGAGAAAATTGCTACGGAATCATTGGAGCGAACGGAGCAGGGAAATCAACATTTTTAAGGATCCTGTCAGGAGATCTGGAGCCATCGTCCGGAGATGTAAGCATACCGAAGCACATGAGAATGTCAGTATTGAAGCAGGATCATTTTGTTTTTGATGAATTCTCTGTGTTAGATACGATCATAATGGGAAACCAAAGACTATATGACATTATGAAAGAAAAGGACAGCTTATATGCCAAAGAGGATTTCTCCGATGAGGACGGAATCAGGGCTTCCGTGCTGGAAGGTGAATTTGCAGAATTGAACGGCTGGGAGTCGGAATCCGATGCAAGCAGACTAGTACAGGGGCTCGGTTTGGGAATCGATATTCTATATCGAGAGATGAATACACTGAATGGAAAAGAAAAAGTGAAAATCCTGCTGGCCCAGGCGCTGTTCGGCAAGCCGGATATCATCCTTCTGGACGAGCCGACCAATCACCTTGACATATTAGCCATCAACTGGCTGGAAGATTTTCTGCTGGATTATGAGGGAACCGTCATTGTGGTTTCCCACGATAGACATTTTTTGAACACGGTATGTACGAGTATCGTAGATGTTGATTACGGGAAAATCAGAATGTTCGTTGGGAACTATGAGTTTTGGTACGAATCCAGTCAAATGATCCAAAAGATGCTGAAAGATCAGAGTAAGAAGAGCGAGGACAAAATTAAAGAGCTACAGAGCTTTATTCAGCGATTCTCCGCGAACAAATCCAAATCAAAACAGGCGACCTCAAGGAAAAAGCTTTTGGATAAGCTTACGGTTGATGAATTGCCGACTTCCTCGAGAAGATATCCCTTCGTTGGCTTTACTATAGATCGGGAGCCCGGCAAGGAGATCCTTACAGTTGATGGAATCAGCAAGACGTTGGATGGAGTGCAGGTGTTGAAGGATATTTCCTTCCGTATGAACAAAGGAGACAAGATTGCCTTTGTCGGAGAAAATGAAATCGCAAATACCACATTGTTTAAAATATTGATGGAAGAAATGGAGCCCGATGAAGGTTCTTTCAAATGGGGAGTCAGCACGTCCCAATCCTATTTCCCAATGGATCATTCTTCATTTTTCAAAGACAATGACCTGAATCTGGTTAAATGGCTCAGTCAGTTTACGGAGGAGACGACAGAATCCTTTATGAGAGGTTTTCTGGGGAGAATGCTCTTTTCCGGTGATGACGTATTCAAAGCGGTGAAGGTATTGTCCGGGGGAGAAAAGGTTCGCTGCATGCTTTCCAGAATGATGCTCTTTGGATCCAATGCCCTGGTACTGGATCAGCCCACCAACCATCTTGACCTAGAATCCATTACAGCGGTAAACAATGGTCTGATTGATTTTAAGGGCGTTTTATTATTTTCCTCCCACGATCATCAGTTCATTCAGACTGTCGCCAATCGTATCATTGAAATCAAAGAGGACGGCACAATAAATGATAAAGCGTGTACCTACGATGAATACATTGAAAGCGCGTATTCTTAATTCAGGACAGCCTTTCAGGAGGTGGATGAACAAATGAGCAGAATACTGATTACCGGAGGTCCGACAAACGAATATATTGATGAGGTGATGAAGATCACCAATATGTCCACAGGCACTCTTTCAGTTACATTAGGTGAGTACTTTCTCAACCATGGAGATGAGGTTTGCCTGATTCTCAACCATCGCGTCAATGCTGATCACATCATTTCAAAGTTTCATTCCGGTGAAAAGCTTACATTTCACTGGGTTGAAACAACGGATGAAATGATGAAGGCGCTGGAAATAGAAAGCAGAAATTCCTACGACGCCGTAATTCATGCGGCGGCAGTTGGTGACTATAAGGCCGACTTTTCCTTCCTGATGGAGGATTTGGCGGAAGAATTGTATGAGACGAGCAGGAAAACCGGCGGCTTTCATTCGGCAGAGGATATACTAAATCTTCTGACAAACCCCAAATGCAGGCTTGACGACAGCTCAAAAATCAGCAGTTATCAGGCTAATCTCACAGTAAAATTGGGACTTACGCCTAAAATTATTGCCCGTCTCAGGGAATGGTATCCCGAGGCAAAGCTGATCGGCTGTAAGCTGCTTGAGAATGTCCCCAAAGAGGAATTGTTTGACGTGGCAGCAAAGTTGTGCAAAAAGAATCAAATGGATTATATTCTTGCCAATGACCTGGCAGACCTTCGCAGCGGACAGCCTGCAAGATATCTGGTAGGCAAGGGGGGATATACCGGTGTAACGCTTGAAACTCCAAAGAATATCTACGATTTCATAATTGAATTAATATGATACATAATTAAATACTTAACAAAGGGACGGAATGATCTGTCCTTTTTTTATTTTTTATTCGTATTTTATGAATGAATCACTATTTTTTCAAGATATCTATTTACATGAGTGGAGAGATTTGATATAAATATTCCATATTTAGATAATTAACTAAATATGTAATTAAAAACAGAAATAAAAGCCGGAGGTGAGAAAAATGTCCAATCAAAACAACGCTTTTAAGGCACTTTCCGATCCGACTCGAAGAAAGATCCTTCAAATGCTCAAAGAGAAGGACTTGACTGCTGGTGAGATTGCGGATGCCTTTCATATATCGAAGCCCAGTATCAGCCATCACTTGAATTTGCTGAAACGTGCAAATCTGGTAATAGATGAAAGGCAAGGACAAAATATTATCTATTCGCTGAATACGACTGTGTTTCAGGAGTTGTTGGGTTTTTTTCTGAATTTCATTGACAAAGAGGAGGTTGATGATAATGAATTTAAATTTTAAAAGAGAATGGCCGTTACTGCTGATTCTTTCCTGTACGCTCATTGCGGCAATCATAATGTATCCACATATGCCCGAACAGGTTCCCATTCATTGGAACGCGCAGGGTGAGGTCGATGACTACGGATCCAGGCTTTTCGGAACCTTTTTCTTGCCGACGCTGAACATTTTAATGTATATTTTACTTATCATATTGCCGAAGCTTGATCCCAAGCGGGCAAACTACAGCAAATTTGACAGTGCCTATTTGACGATACGATATTCGATGCATCTCTTTTTTACCCTTATATTTGGAGTGACAGTGATCGCTTCTCTCGGTTATCCGGTTCAAATTGACAAATGGATCCCTGCCGGTGTTGCCATTTTGTTTATTGTATTGGGAAATGTCATGGGCAGAGTACGGCATAATTACTTCGTGGGCTTTAAATATCCATGGACACTGGCAAACGAGGAAGTATGGAAAAGGACACACCAGTTTGGTGCCAAGTTAATGGTGATCGGCGGCTTCGCCGCATTGATTGGTGTGATTTTCACCAGTGGTTCCGTAGGCTTTATGGTTTTAATGGCAGGCGTGCTGGTTCCAACGATCATAACTACAATTTACTCGTATGTTATTTATAAGCAAATCACCAGATAAATTATGCTAGTAATATAAATTATAGAAAAGTACTGGACAAGAAAATATCGGAGTAGCTTTGCTCAAATAATCCTCTTGAAAGAATAAGGTCTTTGGCAAATGACGAAGTCATTTTAGGAAAACACCGTTGTACGGACTGCGTTTGTTTTCCGTTCCAAAGACCATGATTGAAAGAGAGATTATTTCAAAACTGCGACTATTTTCTGTACAGTACGTTCTATTTTAATATGAGTTCTCATAATTACTCATCGGTTCATTTTTCTTCAGCATGCCGTCGAAGACATCCCAGATTCGATCCTCTCCCTGGCCGAACTGCCAGCAGGCAGAGCCTGCCAAATTATATTGAGAGACCAAATTCAGCCGATTGGAAATGGAACGAGTATCTTCAATCCAAATCTTACTCATATTGGCACCGCTGGCGTATTCCACATAATATTGCTTCTCCTTGTCCCGCCAAACGGGAGTCAGGTTTTTCGATGCAACGGTACTTCGGACCGCCGGCATTTTCGCGGAAGGATTCGAAATAACTTTCCCGGTACTATCTACGGTCCAAACTCTGGTATAGAGCGGAATACCCATTAACAGCTTAGAAGCAGGAACATCCTTAAGCGTAGCTTTTATCGCATCCTCAACCCATGGCAAAGAAGCGATGGAACCTGCGGCAGGACTTCCCCCATAATGCTCGTCATAGGTCATTACCACCAGATAGTCGACATATTTTGAAAGGGAGGCCCGGTCATATTCTATCGTCCAAGGCCTTGGGATCAAGGTATCGATGGACAAAACAAGACCTTGCTTTTCCGTATAATTTCTCATCAATGCGGTAAATGAGACAAGACCGGCTGCATCGCCGTCAGCCACATCCTCATAATCGATATTGATCCCATCCACATCATAAAGACAGGAATAAAAGATATATTGAGCGACGGACTTGTTCAATAGTCCACTGTTGTTAAAGGTTTTTGTAGTGAAAGCAGTGGAACCTTTTGTTGACATATTATTTGTTATGGTAGCCCAAACCATATATCCTTTGGAATGAGCAGAAGTAGTATAACCCTTGTCTCCATTGTTTTCAACGCTTCCATCACCATCAGTAATCAGATCGAACCAAGTAGGAGATAAAATGTCAAGGCCGTTATGCTTGATTGCCGGCGCACTGGGTGTAACGGAGCCCACATACTCCCAAGCAAGATTGATTTTCTCACTGCCTCTTTTGAATTTTGATTTCTTTGGAGCATAAAAATCAATCTTAGCCAGATCGATTTCCGATATGGTGACGTAATCTTTCATGACATAGACGGTGCCTCCGTCTTCCGATGATAGCTTATAATAATTATCTGTTTCACCTGTGATAAATACTGTATCGTTTAAACTCATATTCACCGTGGCGCCTTGCCCATCCAGAAGGGAAGAAATCCCTTGCACATTGCTTTCGTTGATCTTCGCGATCTTATCAGTCCCTGAATACGCGCGCATCTTAATGCTATCGTCGGATACGGTGTAGCTAAGCTTGAAAAACTGTTCCGTTGTGTTTAACGGAAAATAAAGCTCTTTCTCGATTTCTCTTAAAGGGATGTAGACGTTCCCTGCATAGGTTTTTACAAAATTGGTGGTTGCGTCGTCTGCCATCATGATGTTTTGAGATGAAAGGTTGATGACAAGCCGTTTCTTCCCTTGATCAACTATGATTCCTGGGTTGTTGGCATAAGTGCCGAGCAAGGAAATGGGCAAATATGGTGTATTGTTTATATAATAACCTCTCTGGCTTATCCTCTTACTATTATAATACAAGGAATAGGAGCCGTCATCTGCTCCGAACGCCGGAAGATAAAGCAGAAGCCCGCTGTTGATTCCTGTAATAATCAGACAAAAAATGATGAATACTGAAATTACTCTTTTCTTCATAAAAATACCCCTTAAAATGGCTGTAAAGCTTATCATAAGATCTCATTTTTTAAACATTATATACTATACAGGAACGGTTTTCTATGCTTTAATAGGAAAGATATCATTAAGACTGTGTTACAAAATGATGTACCTATGTACCATTGAAAACAGGATTTGAATTTACAAAAGGAGCAAACATCCAATGAGGGGCACATTACGAAGAGGATTCAATGCAGTGATTGTGATTGCATTGGTTATTACAGTCATTTTAACTGTTAACTATGGCCAGAAGTTGATAGGAGAAGATGCGAAAAAAAAAGCGGAAAGACTGCAGGCAGAGCCACCTACGGCAATTGAAGCTGATCAAAAGAAACGAATCCAAGAGGAACATGAGAAATCTGTGAAAAGTCAGCTTGAAGAAGAGCAGCAGAAGGAAACTTATCTCCTTGAAGCGATTAATCATGGGACTGTTCTCTTTACAAATAAAGTAGACGGCTATACGATACAAATTCCCGGAGATATGAAGGCTGATATGAGATTTTCTAATATCAGGGCGGTTCTGGAGAACGAGAACCTCAAGATAGAAATCTACCGTCAGGAAATAGAGAATTCGACGGAAGCCAGTATCGAAAGCTATGTCAACTATTCCAATCAATTTATCGATAACAAAATAGATCATTATTATAAAATGGAAGGGGAGACCAAAATCGGCGGCAGAACGGTCTCCTTTCTGGAATGGTCCAGAAGAGCGTTGGCAAAGGTAGAGAATGATAAATTTCATTACGCGACCGTTGAAGTACCGCTTTCGGAGCAGGAAGTGATCTCTTTCCTTTTCAAAAGCAGCCAAAGATTTGAAAACAATCACTATCTGGATATCGTCCGAACCTTAGAACTCATTGAAAAAACAGCAGAACCGTATGTTCAAAAGATTCATAAAACGGAAAACACAAGCTGGGATGAGAAAACGACAAGGGTTTATGATCAATATTTTAATGATCAAGCAAGACTAGAATGGGGTATCTTCGAAACAGATGCCCCGGTTAAATATACAGAGCTGAAGAACATAGAGAATAAGCTTGATTTCACCTTCCCGATCCTTTTGTACTATACTGGGATCCTTGAAAATAGAGAGATGCATCCAAATCTATCCGAAGCTCTTGCGAATGCTAAAAAAGAGGGCCGCATCCTTGAACTTACGCTGCAGACTGTAGAACAGACTCCGGGGAAAGGGAACATGGTCTATGATGTTCTCGATGGAAAATATGATCGCTATTTAAAGAATTATGTTAGGGAAGTAGTCGATTCGGGAGCACCGGTTTTATTTCGCCTTGGAAATGAAATGAACGGGGACTGGTGTGTCTATTCTTCTCATCATACATCAAAGGATACGGACATCTTCAAGGCCTTCTATTATTATATCTATCGGCTCTTCGAGGAAGCGGAAGCAGATAATGTGATCTGGATCTGGAATCCAAATGGAAAATCATTTCCGGATTTCAAATGGAATGACGCATTATGCTACTATCCGGGTGATGAATTTGTGGATGTAATCGGTATGACCAGCTATAATACAGGAACCTATTACGAAAGCGAAACCTGGATGGAATTTGACCAGATGTACGATTCCCTCTACAGGAAATATATCGAGCTTTATGAAAAGCCCCTCATGATCACCGAATTTTCATCCAGCAGCGTGGGTGGCAGCAAGGAAGCCTGGGTTGCGAACATGTTCCGGAGTATTGATAAATACGATAGAATCAAAGTAGCGATATGGTGGGACGGCTGTGATTGGGACGCAGAAGGGAATGTGGCAAGGTCCTACTTCATCGATGAAACAGAGGAGTTGGTCCGACTGTTCCGGGAAAACCTTACACGCTTTAAATAAAATGAACGCATTATTCCATTTGAATTGTGAAATTTCGATGAATTTCCACCATAGATTCTTGTCTAATCATTGAAAATATACTATAATAATCGCTATGGATCGGCCGTGCCGATGCCTTTTTTTCGCAGTTTAAGAGTTATATCTAAAACAGGAGTAATGAAATGTTTGAACAAACGATAAAACCGATGCTAAATAAAATTTTATATACATTGACAGGAAAGTGGGCAGATATTCGGATCGAATATGGCATTCTGGCATTAGCGGCTTCCGTTGCGGTTCCTTTGAAGCTTTTGTTCTTCTATCACCTCATCGGTGTAGCATCAAATTTCTTTTTTGTCTGGCTTATCACCTGTATATTAACCTATATTTTATTTGCATCCTTTCGTAATAAATGGATTCCGGCTGTCATTTTTCTGCTGCTTTCCATTCTTATGTTTTGTGATGTTACATACAGCAGCTTTTTCAACCGGTATTTATCGGTCAACATGCTTGGCGCAGCTGGATTTCTGGGAGATATCCTTGAAAGCATAAAAGAAGTCCTGAAACCATGGTTCTTCCTGATTCTGGCAGATGCAGTACTGATACTTGCTGCATTAACGGTGAGGCAAAACAAGCTACGGAAAGGAACGGATAAAACCGATCCTCCGGGGATTAACGAGAATGTGGAAACCGAGGAAGTGCCGGATCCATGGATCGAGGAGCTGACGGAAACAGAAGCAGAAATAGAAATAGATGCAGAAGCAGCATCAGTAGCAGGAATTGGCTTAACCGGTGCAAATAGAGCTGACAGAAAAGCCCGCAGGAAAAGGAAAAAAAAATTCCTGGAGTGGGTATCGGATCATAAAAAGCCTGTAACTGCATTATTGATCATCTCACTATTGGTCTTCAATTTCTCTGGTAGTTTTATGATTACATCCTTATCCAATCAGGAGATTTACAGCTATCACATCAAAGATATTTTGATGAAGCTCACCGGAAATAAAATGGACAATACGGGTTCCGAGGTCATGTATTCTATAACAGACAGCTATGAAACGGAGAAAAACGGTCCCCTCTTCGGCGTGGCAAAGGGCCGGAATCTCATTGTGATTCAGATCGAGTCCATGCAAAATTTTGTCATCAACAAGACCTATCATGGACAGGAAATCACACCGAATCTAAACCAGATGATCAAGGGAGATACGGTATATTTTGATCAGTATTATCAGCAAGTGGGGAGCGGTAATACCTCCGATGCAGAATTTGCAACAAACAATTCTATTTATGGAAGCCTGTCAAGCTATACCTATAAATTATTTGAAGATAACTACTTCAGAGGACTGCCGATTCTCCTGAAAGAGCAGGGCTATGAAACCGCAGTGTTTCACGCCCACGAAGACCGGAGCTTTTGGAATAGGGAAAGGGCGTATCAAAGTCTTGGATTTGACACCTTCTATGGCGGTATTGGCGGTGTCGACAAGGGTCAGTACGATATGACGGAATGGATGGGATGGGGCTTAACGGATACGGAATTCTTCCAGCAGTCGATGCCGTATCTGAAGGAGATGACCCAGCCGTTCTACAGCTTTATTATAACCTTATCACACCATCATCCCTATCTCATGCTGGATAAATATCGATTTATCGATCTTCTACCAGAAGACGAGGGAACCATATTCGGCAATTATCTCAACAGTGCCGCATATACGGACTATGCCATCGGGCAGCTGATTCAGCAGCTCAAGGATGAGGGGCTCTACGACAATTCGATTATCGCCCTGTATGGTGACCACTTAGGCCTTACCAAAACAGACGAAGAAATAAAAGAATCCGTTTCAAACTTTCTGGGCAAAGAATACGATTATGATACAATGATGAATATCCCGTTGATCATAACGGTACCGGGAGCGGATCGCGCGGTGAATCAAACCGTAAGCATTTCCGGCGGGCAGCTTGACTTTTTGCCAACCATTGCATATCTGATGGGCTTTGAATCGCTGGATACGGTTTACCTCGGACACAATCTACTCACGATAGATGCTGGGTTTGTGGCAGAGCAGACCTATATGACGAAAGGTTCCTTTTTTCAGGATGATATCGTATATGAAATGTCTCGGGATGGTGTCTTTGAAAATGGCAGGGCGTGGAATCAAAGGACTGGAGAAAAGATTCCCATTCAGGATTGCTACGAGGGATACATGAAATCCATGGGTATTATCAATACCTCCGAATATATATTAAAAAATGATGTACTCCGGAAAATTTATGAGGAGAATCTGGATACAGTAAGCGCTTTTTCCAATACCGCAGCTACAGCAATGCAATATCCAAATGAAATTGCAGTCGCCGGGGCGCCGGACATGAATCTCATCGGTACAAATTCTCTTGAGGCATTGAATGCTACTTACGATGCAGGATATCGGAATATCGAAATCAACATTTGCTGGACGGAGGATAAGGAAGCAATTCTCTTAAGCTCCTGGAAGGAGCTCAGTAAATACTTCGATACATATAAAAGCCAGGAAATTACCATGGACGCATTCCATAACCTGAATATGAAAAACGATCTGACCTCTATGGATTTTCTTGACCTCATCGCATGGATCAAGGCACATCCCGATGTGAAGATTTATGCACAGGCGGAGCGGAGTCAGGACTACTTCATGAGATGCATGGAAAGCTATGCCGGCAGCATGATGGACCAGTTTGTTGCCGTGGTCCCGGGTATGGTGGAATATTCAGGCTTGTATCCGTCCATTTTAAATGTTGACGTCGGCGGGAACACCGTTGATCAGCTTCTCGAATTTATTGAACTTAACAATGTTACTGCGGTCTCTTTGTCCAAGGAGGCTGCGGCCGGATCTTATAAAAAAATATTGGACGCAGATTGTGTCAGTTATGTAAGAGATGGTGAAAGTGGGCTCATTACCAAAAGAAATTAAACAAGGAATCAAAATAGCTGTTATCTGGATATTCGTTCTTTTACTCGTACTGAATCCATTTAACAGTTCTTTTGTGATGTCTTTAAACAGTCAGGAATTCATAACCTATCATATCAGAGATATCATCGAAAATCTGGCAGCCGAAAAAGAATATAATGCACAGGATTATTATCTGGTAACGGGTACCTACGAAGAGCAAAAGAACGGAGACCTGTTCGGTATTGCGAAAGGCAAAAATCTCATCGTGATTCAAATGGAATCCATACAGAACATGCTGATAGACAAGGTATACAACGGCCGGGAGATTACCCCCAATCTGAACCAGCTGATCGAAGAACAGGGCTCCATTTACTTCGATAACTTCTATCAGCAGATCGGGAGCGGCAACACCTCCGATGCAGAATTTGCCATTAACAATTCCTTGATGGGATCTATAGAAAGCTTTACATATCAACTTTATCAGGAAAACTATCTAAAAGGACTGCCATGGATCCTCAAGGAGGAAGGATATCAGACTGCCGTTTTCCATGGCTATGACAAGACCTTTTGGAACAGGGAGAATATGTATCCGGTTCTCGGCTTCGATACCTATATCAATAATGATCATCTCGTAAATGACCAAATAGAAGGGATCGGTGGCGGCAATATCGTCGGCATCAGTGATCATGCCTTTTTCCGGCAGTCCGTTACCTATTTGGAGGAAATGGCTGAAAAGTCTGATCCCTTTTATAGTTTTTTGATCACCTTGTCAAGCCACAATCCGTTTTATCTGCCCGAAGCACTGCAAGGACTGGAGCTCCTGCCTCAGGACAAGGACAACATCGTAGGCAATTATCTCAATGCTGTACATTACGCGGATCGGTGCCTGGGCGAGTTTCTGGATACACTGAAAGAGAAGGGGCTGTATCAAGATTCAGTCATCGCAATCTACGGCGATCATTTTGGTCTCACAAAATCCGATGAACGAATTGCTGAGAAGGTAACGGATTTTCTTGGACAGGAATATGACTACGACATCATGCTGAACATCCCACTGATCATGCATATCCCCGGATACAGCCAGAACAGGGTTGTAAGCATTTCCGGCGGTCAGCTTGACTTCATGCCAACGATCTGTTACTTGATGGGGATCGAGGAGCTGAATACCCTATATCTCGGGCAAAATTTGCTCACTGCCAATAGCGGCTTCGTTGCCGGACAAACCCACATGCTGAAGGGCTCCTTCATCAAGGATGACCTTGTGTTTGAAATCTCAAGAGACGGCGTTTTTGATAATAGCAGAGCGTATCACCGGGTTACCCGGGAAGAGGTTGCGATAACAGGACTGAAGAAGGATTACCTCAAGGCAAAGAACATCGTAGAGCTTTCCGATTTTTATCTTAGAAATGACATTTTAAAAGCAGCATTGCTGGAAGGTAAAAACATGGAGCAGATCATCGCGGAACTAAATCCGCAAAAAACCATGCCTTCTGCATTAAAGCTGCTGCAGGTGGGTTCCGTCGTTCCTGCATTTCAGGAGTATGGTACGGAGGCTTCTCAGCAGGATGAATTGAGTTTTAACGCTCTCATCCAATGGATGAAAGAGAATAACCGAGAAAAGGCGGCAGTCTCCATGGATAACACACTCAATGGACTGAAACAGCTTGAGGATCGCTTCAAGGGTTCCTCCGTAAGGCCGGGTCTCATTCGTTCTGTTAGCACGGAGATGAGTGCGGCACTTCAGGATCTGAAAGGCAGAATGATTCCGGTGATTCGAACCATGGAGGATTATACCAAGATTGAGTATATGGGATATGGAACGATTCTATTTATGCCGGATTTTTCACAGTATACGCGAAAACAGATTGTGGATTTCATCGAGCTGAACCATCCCTGCGCTGTTGCAATACCCGCGGATGAAGCGGCTGCAGAATTTCAGTCATTATTATCCGGTGACATCTTTGTCTACGTCTATGACATCTCCGGACCGGTTCAAAAGGCATTCTTGTCCGCCATCGGGGTAGATGGCTTTCTCGAAACTGTTGATTTGGAGAGCCTTCAGTAAAGAAGCCAACTGACGAGACCTCCCACCGAGAAAGCAATGACAAAACTGCCGATCCATATGAGCGTAGCGGTCAAGGCCTTTCCTTGCTTGAATAAAATCATCTGCGAAGCGAAACAGGGCACAAATAATGTTAGTACGATCAGTGTGATCAGAATTTCCTTTTGTGTGAAGCTACCGTTGGATACCATGGAATAGAAACCGGCAGCGCCGAGATCCCTTTTGATTATACTCATGACGAAAAGGTTCGTGGCGTTTTCCGGTATTCTTAAAAATGAAACGGTGATGGGGGCACACCATTCCCGCAGCCTCATAAAGCCATTATAATAATCAAGGATTGAAACGGCCATTCCTCCGAAAACAAAGGCAGGTACCGTATCCCTCAAAAAGCTTACCGCTTCCCCAGCGGTATTTTTTGTAATCTTTTTCAGATCGGGAAAACGGAGAGGCGGAGTCGGTAAAACCGCAGGCTGTAATGTTCCGGGTAAAAGCAGGTTCAGCAAGCAACCCAGAAGGAGAAAGACGCAGATGATCACAAGGATATAAAGCAGAAAATAGTTCCGATTGAGCAGGAATGCAAAGGAGAAGATGATTGCAACTTGCGCCGAGCAGGGAACCGCAATGCAAAGAAGTGCAGAAGCAATCAGCCGTTCTCTTTTGGAACCCAATATGGTGGTGGATACCAAAGCGACGGTCACACAGCCTAAGCCTAAAACAAATGGAACAATGGCATTCCCGTTTAAGCCAAGCAGGTGGAAGGGCTTGTTTAAATACTTCGCGATTCTGGGGAAAAGATAGGATTCATCCAATAGGTGTTGCAAAAAATAAAATCCTGTAACCAAAGGAAGAAGAAGCGCGAACAAATATGCGGGAGTCATGGTCAAGATGCCGTATTGACCGATGAGCAGATTGCCCCAAAAACTGTCCTCGCTGAAAAAAGGTGTTACAATGCCTTTGATTAGGGAAATATAGTAATTTCCAAGCTCCATCACAGGGGTAGCTCCTTTGCTGGAATTTGCTTTTGAAAAATGGGATATTATGATACAATATATGTATCTATCCCATCGATTAGGTCTCAAAGGATTCCATCTGGGACGATTTATGAATAAAGTGGAACGATAGAGGGAAGAAAAGAGGGAACGATATGACGGAAAACATACAAATGATACTACTGATCATCGGTTTAATGATACTTGCGATATCCTGTTTGGGTCTTGCAATCCTCCTCAACATCCGAAAAAAGGTTGGAGAGGATCAAAGCATGAAGAATTTACAATACATACAGAACAGCTTTACCAGTCTTGGAGATCTCCTTACGGGTAATCAGAGGCAGACCACAGATATTCAGGACAAGCGTCTGCAGGAGTTGAATCTCCAGCTTACCCAGAGGAACGATACCCTTCAGAAGACGGTGAATGATACACTGACTCAGATCGAAGGACGATTAAAGACCAATGCCGTGGAAAATGAACAAAAGCTGGAGCAGATCCGCGGAACCATGGAAAAAAGAATTTCCGCGATGCAGGAGGAAAACAGCAAAAAGCTGGAGGAAATGCGTGCGACAGTAGATGAGAAGCTTCAGAAAACACTGGAGGATCGAATCAGCAAATCATTCCAGCTTGTCAGTGAACGACTGGAACAGGTGTATAAAGGGTTGGGTGAAATGCAGACTCTGGCTTCCGGTGTGGGCGACCTCAAAAAAGTGCTTTCCAACGTGAAAACCAGAGGAATCCTGGGCGAAATCCAATTGGGGGCCATATTGGAACAGATGCTTTCTCCGGAGCAATACGAAGAAAACATTGCAACGAAAAAGGGAAGCTCAGAGCGGGTTGAATATGCCATCAAGCTGCCCGGAGATGAAGAAGGGGTGGTTTACCTCCCCATCGATGCGAAATTCCCTGCTGATACCTATACAAAGCTTGTAGATGCCTATGAAAAAGGGAATCCGGAGGAAATCGACCTGGCGGTAAAAATGCTGGAACGATCCATTAAAACCTTTGCGAAAAGCATTCACGATAAATATATCGAACCGCCGCAGACAACCGATTTTGGCATTATGTTCCTGCCTTTTGAAGGACTCTATGCGGAAGTCGTGAGACGCGGTATGGTTGAAACCCTACAGAGAGAGTATAAGATTAATATCGCAGGGCCAACCACCATGGCTGCCTTATTGAACGCCCTTCAAATGGGATTTAAAACACTGGCGATCCAAAAACATTCCAGCGAAGTATGGAATGTCCTGGGGGCTGTGAAAACAGAATTTGATAAATTCGGGGATGTCCTTTCCGCTACCCAGCAGCGAATCAATCAGGCCAATGCGGAACTGGATAAGCTGATCGGAACGAGAACCCGCAAGATACAAAGTAAGCTGAGAAATGTTGTGAGTCTTTCTGAGCCGATCAGTAAAGAGATTCTTGGAATCGAACTTCAGGATGAGGACGACATAGAAGAGATTGAATTAAGTGAGGAAGAATAATAAATGAGCATATACGCTATAGCTGACCTGCATCTTTCCTTTTCTGCTGACAAGCCGATGGATATTTACGGAGGAGAGTGGGTCAATCATACAGAAAAGGTGAAGAAAAACTGGGAAGCTATGATTTTAGAGAAGGATACTGTGATCATCCCCGGCGATACTTCCTGGGCGCTGCGTTTTGAAGATGCTCTTGTTGATCTGAAGTGGATCAGCGAATTGCCAGGAAAGAAAGTTTTCATAAAAGGGAACCATGATCTCTGGTGGAATTCTGTGAATAGGTTGAACGCATTGTTTGAAAATATGTTTTTCCTGCAAAACAGCTTTTATGAGGCGGAAGGGTATGCAATCTGCGGCTCAAGAGGCTGGATCTGTCCGGGAGATGACGATTTCACCGGACATGACGACAAGATATACAAACGGGAGCTTGGAAGATTGCGGTTGTCTCTAGAGGCCGCCGCCCAAGCGGGATATGGAAAGAAAGCCGTTAGGAGCGATGAAAGCCGCGGTAATATTTTGGGTGTGCTTCATTTTCCTGCGGCCAGCGAAAATATAAGGCGTTCGGGCTTCACCGAAATTTTTGAGGAATACGGTGCAGAAAAAGTGGTATACGGACATTTACATGGAAAAGATGCATATGGCAACGGGTTAAGGGGTATCAAGAATAAAATAGAATACATTCTGACTTCAGTGGATTATATCAAATGTATGCCATTGAAAATCGTTTAACCAGTGCAGAAGCGGCGAAGCCGCTAAGGGGGATAAAACTATGAAAAGAGCTATATTGATCGTTTTAGACAGCTTAGGGATTGGAGCATTGCCGGACGCAGCGAAATACGGAGATGACGGAGCCCATACCCTGGATCATATCGCGGCTGCCATGCCGGAATTCAAAATACCCAATTTAGTAAAGCTGGGATTGGGGAGGATCGACGGCGTAACTAGGATCGAGAAGGAAACCAATCCCATCGGAGCCTTCGGCAGACTGTCTGAATTGTCAACAGGAAAAGATACCATTACAGGACACTGGGAAATTGCGGGATTATATACGGAGGTCCCCTTTAAAACATTTCCTGTATTTCCTGATGAATTCATGAAGGCCTATGAGCAGGCCATCGGAATGGAAACACTGGGAAATTATGCTGCATCGGGTACAGAAATTATTGAAACACTTGGCCCTGACCATGAGAAAACAGGGAAACCAATCATCTATACCTCAGCAGACAGCGTATTCCAGATCGCAGCCAATACCGCTGTGATTCCATTGGAAAAGCTGTATCATCTCTGTGAAGTGGCAAGAGAGATGCTGGTCGGTGACATGCAGGTGGGAAGAGTCATTGCAAGACCGTATGTTTTGGAAAATGGGAAGCGGACAAGAACCTCCGATCGGAAGGATTATGCCGTGTCTCCAAGCGGTAAGACGATTCTCGACCAGATAAAGGATGCAGGTAAGACCGTCTATGCCATCGGAAAAATCAGTGACATTTTCAACGGGCAAGGCGTTAATATCTCCGTGCATACGGAAAGCAATCTGGACGGGATCGAGAAGACCATCGAAGCGATGCATGGGGATTTTGAAGGATTTCTGTTTACCAATCTGGTGGATTTTGATTCAAAATATGGACACCGGCGGGAACCGGTAGGGTATGGAAAGGCAATTGAAGAATTTGACGAAAAACTTCCGGAAATTATGACTGCCATGAAGCAGGATGACATTCTCATCCTATGTGCAGATCATGGCAATGACCCGGTACATACCGGCTGGGACCATACCCGGGAGCATGTGCCTGTCCTACTTTACGGAAAAGGGGTTAAGCCGGGCGTTGATCTGGGAACGCGCAAGAGCTTTGCAGATATCAGTGCAACCATTGCCGAGTATCTAACGGTACCAAAGTCGGAAATCGGGGAGAGCTTCTTGAAGGAGATACTGAAATAAGTATTTGCACGAAAACCGCCGCCTTTATGATGCTACGCATCCAAGTCGGTTACAGGTTTCACGGTTTTCTAAGTAAATACTTCTTTCAGTTAGATAATCAACAAAGAGGAGATGTGAGATATGAATATGTACGATATTATATATAAAAAACGAGAGGGTGGTGCTCTGGATAAAGAGGAAATTGAGTTCTTTATCGATGGGTATACCAACGGCAGTATTCCAGATTATCAGGCCTCGGCACTTTTAATGACAATCTTCTTCCAAAAGATGAGCAGGGAAGAGACCTATGCCCTGACGACATCCATGAAGAATTCAGGAGATATTGTTGATCTTTCGGAGATTGAAGGAATCAAGGTAGATAAGCACAGTACGGGAGGAGTCGGTGACAAAACCACTCTGGTGGTCGGACCTTTGGCAGCGGCCTGTGGCGTACCCATTGCAAAAATGTCCGGAAGAGGACTTGGCTTCACCGGTGGTACCGTTGACAAGATGGAGTCGATCCCCGGATTCAAAACCACATTGGAAGCAAATGAATTTATATCCCTTGTGAATAGAGTCGGACTGTCTGTCATCGGCCAGACAGCCCATATCGCACCTGCAGATAAAAAACTGTACGCCTTGAGAGACGTAACAGCAACCGTAGACAATCTCAGCCTGATCACCTCTAGTATTATGAGCAAAAAGCTCGCATCGGGCAGCGACGCCATCGTCCTTGATGTAAAATGTGGCAACGGCGCTTTCATGGAACGATTGGAAGACGCCTGCGAGTTGGGTGAACTCATGGTGGAAATCGGAAAGGCCGACGGAAAAAAGACAATTGCTGTGATTACGGATATGAATCAGCCTTTGGGTCTGGCAGTGGGCAACAGTCTTGAGGTCATTGAGGCCATAGAAACCCTGAAAGGTAAGGGTCCAAAGGATATCACGGAGCTTTCACTCATTCTGGCCTCCCATATGATCTACGCAGGTGAAAAGGCAGATTCTCCGGAAGAAGGCTACCAAATGGCACAGCAGGCATTGGAGAGCGGTGCAGCGTTGAAAAAGTTTGCTGAATTCATCGTCGGTCAAGGTGGTGATCCTAAGGTGATCGACGATCACACCTTATTCCCGAGACCATCCTGTTTTTCTGAAATACATTCGGAAGTCGACGGCTTCGTTGGAGCCATCGAAGCCCGGGCAATCGGTCTCGCTTCCCAGCATTCCGGTGCAGGCAGAGCAACGAAGGAGGACCTCATCGATCTTTCCGCAGGAATTATGCTATACAAGAAAGTTGGTGATTCTGTGCAAAGGGGAGATCTCCTGGCAACCGTCTATGGTAATGATCAAGCGCGTGTTGATAGAGGAGCACAGGAGGCAGCGGCTGCCTTTCTTATACAGGACAGCCAGCCGAAGGAGAACGCTCTTGTGAAAAGGGTAATCCAGTAAAGGAATATCAGATCAATGCATGTTAAGCGTTGAAATGAGTCATAAAACCCCCAAAACATCCATATGTTATAACAGAGGATAGATTGATGTGAGGGGGTTTTTATGTTGCATAAATATAACGAGGCGAAAAAAATTTCTACATCCGAACGTTTTCTACGGATGCGCTATAGAAAAATAGTGTTCCTGCTTGTGGTCAACCTGATCATTACGATGGTGCCATGTGCAGTAAGTGCAGAAGATGAAGTTTTAACCGAAGTGATTTCAAGCGCAGAAGAAGTAATGGGAACAGTTCTCCCCACCTCCATTACCGGTGGTGCAATTGGGATGATCGTGGATGCAAAATCTGCGATCCTTATTGATGCAGCAACCGGAACGGTATTGTTTGAACAAAATTCACATGATCGATTGCCTCCTGCCAGTGTGACAAAGGTTATGACCATGCTCCTGATCATGGAAGCCATTGATAGGGGACAGATGACGCTGGAGGACGAGATTACGATCAGCGAAAAAGCTGCCAGCATGGGGGGCAGCCAGATGTATATGGAGCCGGGAGAACAGCAGAAGCTGGAAACTTTGATGATGGGTATCGCCATCGCGAGTGCAAATGATGCCTGCGTTGCAGCGGCGGAATATCACTCGGGTACGGTAGAAATCTTTGTTGAAAACATGAATAAGAGAGCAGCTGAGCTTGGAATGGTTGATACCAATTTTGTAAATACCAATGGGCTTCCGGTAGCCAATCACTACTCCAGCGCATATGATATAGCATTGATGTCAAAAGAATTGGTGAAACACAATAAGATTCAGGATTGGTTCAGTATCTGGATGACTAACATAACGGTAGGCCTTCCGGGGAAAAAGCAGACGGAGCTTGGTTTGACCAATACCAATCGACTGATTAAAACATATCCGGGCGCAACGGGGATTAAAACTGGATTTACGCAGGAAGCCGGATATTGTCTCTCTGCCGCCGCACAAAAGGGTGATTTGAATTTGATTGCCGTTATTATGGGAAGCACTACATCGAAACTGAGATTTTCTGAGGCATCAAAGCTGCTGGATTATGGGTTTGCAAATTATGATTCGGTAAAGCTGGCGGAAAAAGGGGAACCGATGGGACTGGTGGTCATTGAGAAAGGCTCTCCCAACCTTGTGAATGCGGTGGCGCCTGAAAACATCAGCGTTCTGGTGAAAAAAGGTCAGAAGGATACCATCCGGGGAGAACTTGTATTTGATGATACCATCTCCGCTCCAATTGCCAGGGGAGATCAGCTTGGAGAATTGGTTGTTTTTCAAAAAGACAACGAAATATCAAGATATCCTGTTGTGGCAGAAGAAAATGTTGAGAAAGCCAGTTTGATGCAGATTTATTTGAGGATGATAAAAACCTTGGCATAAAAAACCATTAAGAGGAGGTTAAGTAAAGAATGAATGAATACGTGATCGCTTTTTCTTCCTACTACAGGGCAGTCTATGCACAGGAAAAGCTACAAGAATCCGGAATTCAATCAACCCTGAAAAAAATACCGCCCAATCTCTTAAAAACCTGTGGATATGCGGTCCATTTAAAAACAAATACCATCTATGGGACCTTAGATATCTTGAAAAAGAATCAGATCATAGACAGAGGCGTCTATTTGATTGAATATGAAAATGGAGTAATTAATTATAAGCTATTCGCTTAATCAAAAAGGCTGTATCACGCTAGGTGAATACAGCCTTTTTGATGGGCAGAACGCCCATACTGCCAAAATGACGAAATAGAAGTAATAATACGTTGAAATATGTCGATATTTGTTGCATAAACACCCTGCAAGTTGTATAATTAATCATCGAAATTCCCTGAAAATAGGCATTTTTGGATTACAGGAGGGCTGCAAATGCAGGAGTACATATGTACAGTCAAAAAGAGCAATGGTAATCTCATAAAAAAATATATTGTCAAAGCAGATAATGAGTCGGCTCTGGCTATGCAGATTAAGTCAAATAAATTGTTTCTGGTAGATTACAAGGTGAAAGAGGTTCGTAAGGACATCGTCGGCGGAACAAAAATAACCCTTTCTTCGAAAGATATTGCGATCCTATGTAGACAGCTCTCATCCATGCTTGTATCCGGCGTAACCTTGGTCAAGGCGTTAAATATACTCTACCTGCAGATGGAGAAGAAAAATATCAAGGAATGCATCAAGCGGTTATATGAATCAGTGCAGAGAGGAGACCAGTTTTCAGAGGCAGTTAGGAAGCAGACAGGAGTTTTCCCTGAAATCATGACTAGCATGATTGAGGCTGGCGAGGCCAGCGGCAAGTTGGATCACGTTGTGGCCAAGCTCGCGGATCAATTTGAAAAAGATACAAAGCTGAAAGCAAAGATCCAATCCGCGATGACGTATCCGATCATTTTGGCCTGCCTTGCCGTGGCTGTCGTGCTTATTCTGGTGACGCAGGTGCTTCCGATTTTTATGGGAATGTTTGCGGAAAATGGGGCGGAACTGCCTCTTCCAACACAGATTCTCGTTGCCTTCGCAGATATATTGAGAGGCTACTGGCATATGATCATCATCGGCATCATCACGCTGACATTACTGATCAAAAGCTATTTGGGAACAGAAAATGGACTTAAGAAATGGCATGAACTGGAGCTGAAAATTCCTATTGTGAACAGCACCATTGTGAAAATCTCGGCAGTTCGGTTTACAAGAACACTTTCTACTCTGCTATCCAGTGGCATGTCCCTGATACAAGCACTTGAGATTGTAATCAAGGTTGTTGGAAACCGGGTTGTGATGGATGGACTTATGATTACAAAAGAAGATATCCGTAGAGGGATGAGTCTTTCTCAGTCCCTGCGAAAGGTATCTGCACTCCCGCCTATGGTCTACTCCATGATCGGGATTGGAGAGGAATCAGGAACCATAGAGTCCATGCTGGAAAAATGTGCAGACTATTATGAAGACGAAGTTGAAAATGCAATCCAGCGGCTTGTGACGCTCATGGAGCCGCTGCTGATTATTATCATGGGAGTAGTTGTGGGGTTTATTGTTATTTCAATGCTACTGCCTATTCTGGATCTTTACGGAACAATGTAATAACTGAAAATGATAAAGGAGGGAACTCATTTGAGCAATAAAATATCCATTGATATTGGCAGTAGATATCTGCATATCGCCGAGGGAGATTACCAAAAGGGGATTTTGACCGTACAAAACAGCCAGAGCTTTGAACTTCCGCAAAACTGTCTTGACGCTGAATCAGTAACAGGGTCTGAGGCGCTGGCTGAAATGATCACAACCTCTCTCAGAGCTGGTGAGTTCAGAGCAAGGGACGTCATCCTCACCATTAACGCCACTCATGCGATTATTAGAGAGCTTGATTTGCCGAAATCAAAACCGAAGGAACTGGACAGCATGGTAAAGAATGAAATGCACCAGACGTTTCACATTTTGAATACGGATATCATCCAATACAAGGAAATCGGTAAAACTTCCGACATCGACGGCGTTACTCTTGATCGTTATCGGGTTGCGGCTATTGATAAAGATTTTGTTGACGGTTACAATAACATTCTGGATCGAACGCATCTGAAAGCTATAGCGATGGATATCAATATCAATGCGATAGACAAGCTTTTGAGTTGGGCTGAGACCGTCAATGATACAAAGCTGGGAGAGAAAGGTGTGATGCTGATCGATTTCGGCCATTCAGTGTTGACGGTTTACATCTATTCGGAAGATCAGACGTTGTTCTATCGGCATCTCAATATCGGATCCGCAGAAATCGACAGTATCTTGAAAAATACGTTCTATAAAACGGATATTGAAGCAAGGACCTTTAAAGAAAAAATAAACTTTTTCGACCAGAGTGATGATTCAGAACCTTATTTTGAAGCCTTGAAACCTTTCTTCTATCACATGAGTGATGAGGTAAGAAAGCTGTCCACCTTCTATATTAACAGATCGAAAGGCAACAGCATCGGCTCCTGTTTCTTATTCGGACAAGGAAGTGAACTGCCCGGACTCGCCGATTACTGGAGTACAAACCTGAACCTGCCGACTGAAAAGTTGCTGTCGGTCAGCAAAGGAAACTCCAAGGTCACGATTCAAAACCCAGCACATCTGAATGCCATTGCTGCATTAATCAGACATCAGAAATAGGAGGATGCAGACATGAGAGATTTTAATTTCTTTGAAGCTTATCAAATGAAAAGGGGACTTGGCTTCAACGCCAAATCACCTGTTTTCCTTGGAATTCTTGTCATATTACTGATCTTAGCCTCCAGTGGGTCATTGCTCATCCGGAACGTTGTACTTGCCGCAAATCTTTCTGCAGAGGCAGCAGAGTTGCAGGATATCCAGATGAGCGAGGAATATCAAGAAGCTAATCGGCTTCAGAAAGCCATCGGTGCTATGCAAGATTACGATCAATATGCCTCTTCCGCCCTCAGCAGAATCGAGGAAGGAGATATTCTGAATACGGAGTTTTTAAGGATGCTATCTCAGGCAATGCCTTCTGCCGTTTCGTTGGAAAGCGCAAGTTTGACCAGACAGTCCGCTTCTTTTGCTTTCCGTGCTCCAAACCGCAAGGCCGCTGCAGAGCTTATGGATAGTCTGGAACATTCCGGACTGTTTTTACAGACTTCTCTCCTCTCAGTAAGTTCAGAAACGGATGTTCCTGGATATAAAGCAGAAATTAGCGGCGTGATAAAGGCAGGTGAAGAAGAATGAAAATGTTTTCCAATTTGAGCGGGCGGGATCGGAATCTCCTCATGGTGCTTCTTGTCGCCGTAGTCTTTTATCTTTGCTACAGCATGATTATAGCTCCCTCTCTGGAGTCTGCTACAATTTTAAAGGAAGAGGCAGCTTCGATAAAGAGTGAACTGGATAGAGCCAAAGACCTCATAGGAAGGGAAGAGGAATTGGGAAAACAGGCAGCAGGTTTGCGTGAAGCGCTAGCCGATAAATACTCTGTCTTCTTTGCGGATTTAAATCAGTCACGGCTTCTTTACAAGTTGGATACTCTGATGCTGAACGCGGGGATTACTGTGTCTTCTTATATTCCTTCGCCGGAAACAGCGGCTCCTGTTCCTTTGGAACAGGGTTCTTTCCTACCGGTAAACTATCCTCTTTTGGATTTGGCGAAAGAGATCCAGCCCTCCCTGCATCAGCAGGAAGGTTTATCAGCTGAGGAAACCAATGGTATGGATGAAGGTGCGTCGGATATGATTCCCGGTGCGGATATTACCTTCGTCTTTGAAAATTCGACTTACGAAAGTGTATACGCTTTTATCAACGCAGTAGAGATGATGAACAAAACCGTACGGCTTAAAAATATAGATATTACAAAAGATGAAACAGGCATTAGCGGACAGCTGATCTTTGGTTTCTATTCTCTCCCGACCCTTGAAGAAAAGAAGAAGGATGAACTGAAATTCGATCCTGTCCTGCCAAAAGGAAAGGCAAATCCATTTCAATAATGGAAAGAAGGAGGGAGGCCTCTATGAAGTTAAGAAACAATTGTAACGGCAGCGCCCTGTCTTTCACGATACTGGCGCTTCTTGTGCTGTCTATCATGGTGGGTATCGTTGCTACCATTGCACAAACAAATATAAAACAGGCCAGCACGCAGGAAAACGGCCTGCAGGCCTACTATGCAGCACGATCAGGAATCGAGTTGGCATTTGGTGCTCTTTGGATTACGGATACGGGAGATGAAGCAACGGGAAAAACTCTCTTAAAGGCGCTAAGAGATGGAGAGGAATATGGCACTCAAGCCGTAGACTTCGGAGAGGCAGGTATCGCTGAAGTAGCGATCAGTTATGAGAGGTCAAGCAAAGAAGAAAAGGTTTCCATTGTTTCAGAGGGAAGCTATCTTGATATTACCAGGGATGTAACATTAGACGTATATTTTGAAGTGGATGATGACACAGGAAAAAGCATTCTTAAGGATATGATCTGGTCAAATTAACCGACTCGGTTTAAAAGTTAAAAAGGAGGTGTATGCATGCATGAGTAGATATCTGAAGAATATTGCCAGAAGTAAAGCGGGATTTACCTTAGTTGAAGTTTTCATTTCTATTGTTATTGTTGGCTTTGTTTTTGCTTTAGCCGGGGGTTTTATCAATTTTTCTTTTACCGCTGAGAAAAAAGTGGAAAGCGAGTATGAGCTGCAATCAGAGATGAGGCTGGCAACGGAGCTTTTAAATAATGCCATTAGAGATGCTTCGGTTACCTTTGTCATGCCCGGCAGTCTGTCTCCAGGCGCAACTGAATCGGACTGGAGCTATTTTGGGGTGTCGGAGGATGGAAGCGAGATCGTGCAATTTATCTGGAAGGAAGATCCAGACGGATCCAACGGAAGACATGAAAAGAAAGTAATCGTTTCTCAAAGGGAAGGAACTACATACAATCTGAATTTTAACAACAAAGATAAGACGAAACTGGTTGGATATGAGATCGAACTGCAGAAAGAAGATGGAAGAACTCTTTCGGTGAGTTCTACGTTATCCGCCATCAATTCTGTTGCAGTTGATTATACTTCCAGTGAGGAAAATCCTGCGGCGGTCATAGCTTATCGTACGGATGAAAGACCTAAGCCCGGAGAAAACAAGAAAGTAACCATTGTTATTTCAATGGTAATTGACGATTCCGGCAGTATGGAATACAAGATGGACGGAACTTCAACATCCAATAACGAAAAGAAAAGAAAAACGATCATGAAGGGGAAGGCGGACATTCTGATTGATTCTTTCACAAAGAACGTGGTGCTGGGTGTGGTTCGTTTTGCCAGTGATGCAAACGGTCCTTCTGGATTAACAACATTGATTGATGAGAGTAAAAAACTAGCCGCAAAGGCGAGTATTCCAACCAATGCAGAGGGAGGAACCAATACAGGAGACGGTCTCCGAAGAGCGTATTATCAACTAAAAAGCTATACGAAAAGCAGTCCTGATGAAGATGTCCTTTACTATATCATCCTATTGACCGATGGAGACCCGACCTATTACAGCCATACTGCAGGATCCAGCAAATATCGCAACAATGATAGAACCGTTACGACAGCCGATTATCAGATCAACGCAGTGGATATTGACGATCGAGGCGGGACGGGAAGCAGTGATCCTTACAATAATAGCCTTAATTACACAAAGGTAATCGGCGAAAAGCTGCTCCGATCTGATAGCAGCTTAAATATCCGTACCTTTGTCATCGGCTTTTCCGGTGTTCCCGAAAATGTGAGCAAAGCAAGAACGATTGCAGCAAACTGCAACCCTGTCGGTACAGATATCAATGACATATATTTTGCTGCAGAAAGTGAAGAGAAGCTTGGAATTGCCTTTGATGCGATCAAGGAGGCCATGCTCTCGGAGTATTGGCACATCTATGGGCCTTACGGCAATCCGGAAGAGTAAGGGTGAATCGGTAAATGGAAGAGAACAAGGAGGGAGAATCCTGCCATGAAAATTGGAAGAAGCGGCTTTACACTGATTGAAGCAATTGTGGCCATCGCACTGATCGGCATTATTGCTGTGGGAATGATCCCTGCCTTTGCTGCACAGTTTAAGATGACAGTAGAGTCTAGGGATATTACAATGATAGGTTTTGACGCCCAGGGAGCTATTGAGGATGACATTAATGCATTCAAGGTTCTTTTAAAAGAGGACGGATTGTACAGTGGACCATCACCAGCGGAGCCCTTTGCTATTTTTGGCAGAGTAGATATCCCCTTATTTCAAGTCAGTAAAGAGTTCCCTCTGAACGAAAATAAAAGTTTTATCGTTTTCCTATCTGAAAAATTGGCTGAGATGGAATATCGTGATCCATTGGTTGCGAGTCTCGTAAGGATTGACGGAGAGGCAGACAGCGGATTAAAAACAGAGGGGATTGAAGTGGCTAGTGTAAGGAGCAGCTCCGATCTGAAGCATGTGAAAGGGACGTTCGCCATTGTAGATTATACCTCTACGCAGGATCTGAACCTTTACCGCTGGTATCGTTCAGAAGAAGGGTTTTCGGATCCTAAATTCCCGGATAACTATGAATTAGTAGAGGAATGGCGAAACAAGAAGAGTCTTACAAAAGATGACCTGAAAAAATATGCGGCTAATCGATACCTTATGCTTTCCTTGATTCCGGTCGACAAAAGTGGCGTCAGGGGAGATGAAAAACCGAGTGTTAACAGGGTGTATATTCAGGGTGAAGAATGGCGCTCCGGCATCTTCGCATGGGTGGATAAGAATACAGATTCCTCTTATGATACGGCCAATGATGTTGAAGTCAAATACTCGGAGGGCGCTAGGTCCAGCTGGCCTTTATTAATTGGTTTTAATTCACAGAAGACCTTCCCGAAACCCGGGGAACCCGAAAAACGGTTGGATCCGTCCGACGGATCGCTTTATGTGCCCATGGGTGTTGAGAGGAGTCAAAACAGCGACAGGGTAGGAGAGATTGATGTAACCGAATCAGTTGAATTCATAGACTGGAGCGTGGATAAAAGCATCCATTTCGCCAATGAAATTTCCGTGAGGAACCATTCTGATATCAGGATGAAGACTACGGAGGGAAGCATTACGATTTACCAGTATGCCGATATCAACACGGCTAATGGGGAAGCTAAATATGGTTCAAACGGAAAGGTTCTTCTCTATCCTGACGGAGCCAAGCTCATTTCCGATCGTAATATCATTCTGAAGGCCGGAGGCAAATGGGGGAGCATCAACTTGGAACCCTATTCCGCCCTTGAAGCTGTGAATAATATTGAATTAACAGCGGAGGAGTATATTGTTATAAATGGGAGCAATCTGGAGGCAAATGAAAACATTGTAATTGAGTCCAAGAAAAAGGACATTACGATAGAGGACACCGAGATATCTGCTGCGCAACTGATTTTAAAAAGCAATAGTAAAATAATAGGCGGAAGCTGGAATGCGGGGACGTCTGTCATTGTTTCCGATGGGAAAGTCCTGACGATTGAGGCAGGGACTTCTCAAGTCGACAATACGGGTCCGATTATCCTGGGAAATACAGGAGGCATCGTCTTTGACAAAGGAATGGATGCAGATTTGAAGAACCCACTTAATATTTCCTTGGCAAAGAAAAGCTCCGACGAAATCAAGATCTCCACAACCTATGGAAGAAATGTGGGATATGCGGGAGAAAATAGTACCTATGAAGGGATCAGTGAGCCTGGCAGTTATCAGAGCCTGGGCACGGGACAAACCAATCTGAGCTATACCGTATTGAACCTTTCCGGATCCGGTAGCCCAACCCTCAACTACTCCTTTGACGGAACCAATACGTTAAGCATTAACGCAAGCGGAGCAGAGGAGAAAGGATATGCGAATTATTATGAACTAAAGGTAAAAGACAAATATGTTGAGGAAGTTACAGGCTCCATCCGCTTCGTAGTGTCTGCCATGGACGGAGAGTCGCCTTCCGTTGAGATCATAGCCCCGGAAGAAGCGATCTATACGGTAACCTTCGACAGCAACGGTGGGACTCCCGCTGTGCCATCTTCCATTGCTGTGGGAGCCGGTGAAGCCATAGGTCCACTGCCACAGCCCAGCCTAGCAGGGCATGAATTTGCAGGATGGAATAGTGAAAAGAACGGGAGCGGTTCTGTCTTTATTGAAACCGCAGTTATTACTCGGAATATGACTGTTTACGCCCAATTCAGCACGATTCCGATCGATACAGTTACATTCCATAAAAACGGAGGAAATACCGAAGCAAATCCAATGACCAGAAATGTGATGCGGGGAACAGCCATAGGTACGCTGCCGCAGCCGCCGACGCGAATCGGATATCTGTTCCAAAGCTGGAATACTCTAGCGAATGGCAACGGCACTTTGGTCGATGAACTAACTATTGTGACAGGTGATTTGACCGCCTATGCAAAATGGGTAAATAAAGTAAAATTTGCTGACATGAGTATAGGTGCATATGTTAGCATTAATGAGGTAATATTCCAGAAAATCAGTAACACGCGTCTGCTCACGAGAAATTATGTAGGCTCTAACGGTATCTGGTCGACAGTCAATACCAGAGCAACAAATTTCAGAATTAATTTCTTCAATAATATTTCATGGATCACAGGGTCGGGTTTGGTTGAAGGTGAGATATTAAACACGATGAGTGGCATCGAAGCACAGCGGACTGTAATTTTAGCAATCCCTTCCACTTCTTGGTGGGGAGGGCAAAGTTCAAGCACCCAAGCCTTTCGGGTAGACGGGGGCGGCCTTGTTGCAGTGAGAGATAAAACTGGACAAAACCGTAGCTGCCGCCCTTACATCACGGTGAACAACAGCGATTTGTATGTGAATAGTGGTTCGGGAACCTTAGCAAGTCCGTATATCCTGATTTGGGAAAAATAAAAAGAGAAACAACAAAGCCGCCCATTGGGCGGCTTTGTTGTTTCCGGTATGTGTAACAAAAAAGAGACCGGCTCTCCCTGATTTCTTCAATCATTTTGAGCCAGCCCCCTTTGCTTTTCAGGTTTGTAATAAGCTTGTTAATTATTCTGGATACGTATCTGACCCGCCGCCTGCAAGCGGATAGTCTACCTCGATGCCTCCGCCAGAAGTAGTGTAGTCGACGCTGAAGTCTGTACCGGGATCTGTTTCAAGATAGCCTTCTGTAGCTAGCTCAGCTACAGTATATTCGTTGGTATCATCTTCTGCTTGAGCAACGGCTGCTGCGGAATAGATTGTTCTGGCGGTTGCTAAATTTGCTCGATCCGTTGCAGTGTCCGTAAACCCGGAAAGTCTTGGTATAATAATTGCTGCCAATATACCAATGATAACAATAACCACAATCAGTTCAATCAGTGTGAACCCTTTTTTGTTTTTCATTTTCTTAAATCGATTGACGAATAAATTCATAATTTTTCCTCCATCTTATTTTTCTTTCTAGCTAATAAAAACAATATATTACTAGTTGAATTATAGCATTTTATGTCGAAATTGCTAGTTTTTTTTTGAAAAAAGTAAAATTATTTATATTAATCTGTTATAATAAAAATAGAATTTTTGTGGCATACGCTTTGCGGGGAAAGAGGAATGGTTTTTACCGGGAGGGATTTAACCGATGAACAGTGTGTTTGCAGCCTATTTCACGTCTATAAACCCCTATATTGTTATTTCTGCGCACCTACCTTTTCTTACTGGATTCGTGGCCTGGGTGTTCCTTTATATAAAATTCGATCAAAATATTTTAAAAAAGCTGGAATGGACTTTTTTACGGATTTCAAATTCCGCCCAGGGTTTTACGAAATGTAGGGTGGAAAATCTGAAAGCAATGAATGAAGTTGCCTTAGACAGGGCTATCCCTCAATTTGAAGCAGCATGGAACAAGATGATGCTTCAGGCGGAACAGAGATATACGGAGGAGATCCTGCCTGAAGGGGAATGTTTTTTTCGTGAGGATGTGCTGATTATTATTCCTGCTCGAAGAAGTACCTTGAAAAGCATGTGGAGTACGGTTATGACCCTTACTCTTATCTCAATCCTTCTGCCGCCGACCGTTGCAGCATTGATGGGGCACAGAATTTCGGAATCCGTTGTAACTTCAGGTCTGTTTCCTGCAATTCTACTTCTTCTGATCCATCTGTTGTTTGCCACATTGGACAAACGTGCGATTAACAGGACCATGGACGCCTATTATAAATTTCTTATTGCCTTTGACGCCGCAGAAACTATGAAGGCAATGACAGAGCGCCAGGATTCAGTAACTCACTGTCAGGATCGGCTCGATCAACTGAACAGTTTGCTTACAAAAAATATGAAGGGAATGACTGATTCCCTGGAAAAACAGAACGGCTCTACGGAATGGTCGGAGGAGTTACTGGATCAGACATCAATTCTGCATCGTCAGGAAGCTGATAGTATTAAGATCTTGGTCGATCGTCTCAACAACCTGCTTCAAATTATGGAAGAGAACAGAGTGCAGAATAATCAATTCATCAAAGATGTGATACTGTTATCAGAAAAGAGCGGCCAGGCACAGCAACAATTCAGCAGTATGGTGAAGGAAGTCGCCGGGATGATGCAGGAAGCGATGATTGCAGGTAAAGAATTTGCAGTTGGAATCAATCAGGCAGTTAGAGATAATGCCAAAGCGATCGGTGATATTACCGTTCAGGCGCAAGCGCTTAGGGAGGACTATGAAGCATTTTTCGTGCGGAGCGGTGAATCGACAAAGCTTACCTTGGAGGAAATGGATTATCAGATTCAAGGTCTGATTACACGGATGTCCGAGGATATCGGAGGTATTTTGCGGACTGCAGTTGAAAAAAACGGAGAAATTCTGGATCAGTACAAGGATCAGACGACGAATATCCTGCAGTCATTTGATGAACAGGCGAGAAGCATTGCTCTGTACGCAAAGGAAATCAATATGGATATTGCAGAGCTTTCCAACAATCTGGGTGTTTCCGTAGCAGATTTTAATGAAAAAATGCGTGAGGGGATCCAGCTCGCCGTAGGAGATTTTGACTCGGGTCTGGCAGAATTGACGACTCGGATTGCAAATACCGTGGAAAACATAACTGATGCGGTGGAAGCCCTGCCTGCCAGCATTCAAATGGCGAATAAGGGGAGATAAGTATGCTGAATACTGCTAATTTCAACACAGCTATAGATGCAATCCGCGGGAGGTTTTTCCTTTTAGACGAATTTCCTCATTGGAACCGGGACCGATTGCCCAAGGGAGTTATAAAGGAAGCAATGGCAGTGGACAAGGAGGATCTGGAAGCTTTCAGCTATTCTCTTACAGGAAAGCAGTTAGAAGCGATCCTTCTTGATATTCTCTTGCTGAAATCCCTGGAGGAACAGGAACGAATCGCGGCGATACTGAATATCCGCTTTTCTCCAAGGCTTATCAAGTTGTTTTACACATTGTATCAGACATACTATGATGTTGATGCTGTCCGACTGATTCTGAGGAAACTGATTAGAGAAGCAAAACGGAGATCGATATTTCTCGAATCAGGTGCTTTTTTTTGGGAGTTTGGAGATTTTGCCGACCCCTTTGAAGAAGTCAAGCTAGCTTTTGTCAACAAATGGGAGAAACTGGATGATTTTTTCGAAGTATACAATATCAGAAAGGATACCCGGCTCGCAATGGAGATACGCCTTCGTTGCCTTGAGGATGCCGAACTTCCTATGATCTATAACAATTTGCATCATTTCATGTATCTTTTAGAACGAAAGCCAGAAAAATATCTTATGACAGCCATCACAAATTACATCTATCTTTCTGATGTACGAACCATGATCAAGGAGGTATGTCTGCTAATCCTTGACCACATAGGAGAACCTTCCAGATCATTAAAATGGGAGGGGTATGACAGAAAAGTTACAGAGAAATTCTCGGAATGGTATTTTGATCACCATCTCTCCCTCCATTCCGTACAGTATCCTAAAAAATACGAAATTCTGTCCAAATACTACAACAGTGTTAGACAGAACTATGAACTTGAGCGATCTGCTTTTGTGATCGAATTTGATAAGATCGTTGTTGTTGATATGCCGGACGACCCGTTTTCTTACTTTTTTGACAAATGGGAGTTTGATCGGATAATGAAAGAATGGGACGAAATTGGAACAGAACCCTCCTTTTACAAGGAGGGTTCCGAGCAAATTTCAGCGAGAGATTATATCATCGAGAATAAAGATGAACCATGTATTATATTGTTGTACGAAGGGGTTGATCTCATGTACATCGATGAGATATTGGATATCAAAATCGGGTTAACGCCGGATTTCAGACAAATAAAACTAGTACCCGAGAATCATCCCTAAATAAATCTCAATTAGTTTGTATCCGAACAAAAGGGCCAGAACGATTCCAATAGAAAGAAAAGGGCCAAAGGGTATGCGGGTTCCACGGCTTGCCTTCTTCTTGAGAAATAGAACGATGAAATAAAACAGGGCGACGATGTTACCAAGGAACAAAGCAAGAAGAATCAGCTTCCAGCCTGTGAATAATCCTGCTGCTGCCATATATTTCACATCTCCTCCCCCGAGACCGTCAGGGTAGATAAGCCCCAGAATAAGTAGAGGGATTGAGGCTGCAAAAAATCCGATCAGATAAAGCTGCCAGGGATCGTTCAGAATGCCGATGCGATAAACAGCATGAACAACGGCAAGAAGCAAAAGGCTGACGACAAGCCCGTCGGGAATTATTTGATGACGCAGATCGATAAACGAAACAACAATCAGGATAGAAAATAAAATCGATAGAAACAATGCAGTCAAAGTGAAACCATAGATCAGAAATGAAAATAACACAAGAAATGCGTTGAGCAATTCCACAAAAGGATAGACGGGGGATATCGGTGCCTTGCAGTATTTACATTTTCCGCCAAGGATAAGGTAGCTCAGCAATGGTACATTGAGATACCAGGGGATCAACTTTTCACAGGATGGACAATAGGAACGGCCTTTTACGATTGTTTTTTCCAGAGGGATGCGGTATATGCATACATTGAGAAAACTTCCGACCATAAGCCCGATGATGAAAATAAAAAGGTAAATCATAACAGGAATCATTGCGGGAACCTCCAATACGAGTCAATTTTGACAGAATATTTATAGATATGGTATCATATTATCACAATTTTACAAGATGGAGATAAAAAGATGAGCACTAAGAACATAAAGCTAGGGGAAATTTTGATCGATTCCGGAGTGATTACGCCAGAACAGCTCGAGGAAGGCTTGGAATTGTCCAAAAAGAAAGGAATGATACTTGGGGAGTCTTTGTTAGAGCTTGGCTTTGTGGATGAAAAAACATTGTATAAAGGTCTTGAATATCTTTATCACGTACCTTTTGTCGATCTGAATGAAACAATGATCGAAAAGGATGCTGTTTCTTCGATCACGGAAGCCTTAGCGAAAAAGCATTTCTTAATACCAATCAAGAAGGAAAAAAAGATACTGACCATTGCCATGGCGGATCCGCTGAATTTTTATGCCATTGATGATGTAAAAAATGCTACGGGGTTGGAGCCTACCGTTGTACTGAGCCCGAAAAAAGATATTCTGAATGCCATCGACCGCTATTACGGCAGTGAAATCGCGGAAAAGGCATTTGAGGATCTGAAACGTGAATACAGCAACATTAACCTGGCAAGCCTTTCGGAGATTTCCGCATCAGAGGTGGCGAATGCGCCTGTTGTTAGACTGGTAAATTCAATATTGCAGCATGCGATCAAATCAAATGCCAGCGATATACACATAGAGCCTACCTCTTCGAACCTGAAAGTGCGTTTCCGAATTGACGGACAGCTACAGGATGTCATGTCTTCTTCTATGACGGCTCATCCGGCTATCATTACGCGTATTAAGATTATGGGCGGGATGGATATTGCGGAAAAGCGTATTCCTCAGGACGGTCGTGTAGAAATGGATATGGATGGAGCGAGCATCGATTTGCGTATTTCTCTTCTACCTATTGTATACGGCGAGAAAGTTGTTATCCGTGTTCTCGGCGGGTCTTCGGGAGCATTGACGAGAGAACAGCTGGGGCTTTCAGAGGCCAATGATACCCTGTTCGATAAAATAACGAAAAGTCCGAACGGTATCATTCTACTATCCGGACCCACCGGATCCGGAAAAACAACAACGTTATATTCCCTCCTTGGTGAATTGAATAAGCCGGATGTAAACATCATAACAGTTGAAGATCCGGTTGAGTATAAGCTTGATGGGATCAATCAGGTGCAGGTAAATGTGAAGGCAGGACTTACCTTTGCCAGCGGGCTGAGGTCTATCCTGCGGCAGGACCCGGACATCATTATGATCGGAGAGATCCGTGACGGAGAAACAGCCCAAATCGCAATTCGGGCTTCTATTACTGGACATATTGTTTTAAGCACGATTCATACCAACGACGCAGCATCTTCGGTAGCGAGACTGGTCGATATGGGCGTGGAATCCTATCTGGTTTCCTCCTCATTGGTTGGCGTTGTTGCACAAAGATTGGTACGCAAAATTTGTCTTCGCTGCAAAACAGCATACCGTCCGTCCCATAGCGAGATGTTGTTGCTGAAAATGAAAGAGTCTACGCCGCTGCATAAGGGAACAGGTTGCCCTGCGTGTAATTTTACCGGATATAAAGGGCGTATGGGTATCCACGAAATTTTGGTTGTTTCCCGGGAAATCCGTGACCTGATAAATCGAGGTGCTTCCGCGGACCAAATAGCTCAGACGGCGGTCCGCCAGGGGACTGTTACATTGAGAGAGAGTTGCACGCAACTGGTGCTTGACGGAATGACGACGGTGGACGAGTTACTCAAAGTTACTTATAGCGTAGATTGATATTATTAAAAAGGGAAAGGAGCTGTCATGGCATACGATACAATTGAGATCTTAAGAAAAGCAGAAGAATTAAAAGCGTCAGACGTTCATTTTACAGTTGGAAAACCTCCAATCATACGAGTGAAAGGGGAATTAGTGAATGCCGGCGAGGAAGTTCTAACTCCGGAAGAAACGGAACGAATTTGCATGGGACTTTTGAGCGATGCAGCAAAGTGCACTTTTCTTGAGTCAGGTCAAGTTGACTTGGCTTGGTCAATGCCCGGTTTAAACCGTTACAGAGTAAATGTTTTCAGACAGCGATCGAGTTGTGCTGCCGCTCTGCGCCGGATCAACTCCACGATTCCGACCTTTGAGGAAATGAATATCCCTCAGGTATTAAAAGCATTGTCGTTGAAGCCCAGAGGAATGGTCCTGATTACCGGACCTACCGGCTCGGGAAAATCGACCACACTGGCTGCTATGGTAGGACATATCAATGAAAATCGCAATTGTCATGTCATCACCATTGAGGAGCCCATCGAATATCTCCATCGACATAAAAAATGCATTGTCAACCAAAGAGAAGTCGGCAGTGACACAAATAGTTTTTCTGGGGCATTACGAGCTGCTTTGCGAGAGGATCCGGATGTGATTCTGGTTGGAGAAATGCGAGATCTTGAAACGATCTCTACCGCCATTACAGCGGCAGAAACGGGACATTTTGTCATGTCAACCGTACATACTGTGACCGCAGCGCAGACCATAGACCGTATCATTGATACGTTTGCACCCCATCAACAGCAGCAAGTTAAAACCCAGCTGGCGAATATCCTTCAGGGCATTGTATGCCAGCAGCTGCTGCTTTCAGCGGATGGAGAACGGATCGTTCCCGCCATGGAAATATTAATTATGAACGATGCGGCGCGAAATCTAATCAGGGAAGGGAAGCATCATCAGATCGACACCATTTTGCAGACAAATATCAAGAATGGTATGATGCCCATGGATTGTGCTCTTGCTAGGCTTGTCAGAGAGGAGCAAATCACGAAAGGAATGGCGATTTCCAGATGCGTGGACGTTGAAGTACTTGAACAGTATCTAACTTCGCTTTAATAGTAAAAAAATCACCTTTGAAAGGTGATTTTTTTATGGACACTACTTTATGATCAATTACTTTAGATTTTCAGGATTTAAGGGCAGCAATTCAGGTAATACGAAGAGCCCATCCTTTCTGATCAGCACATCGTCGAACCAGATTTCTCCGCCGCCGTATTCCGGTCGCTGGATAAAGACGAGATCCCAGTGGACCGCCGACTTGTTGCCATTAAAAGCATCCTCGTAAGAAGCTCCTGGAGTCAGATGAATGCTCCCTGCAATCTTTTCATCAAAGAGTGTATCCTTCATTGGATGAAGGATATAGGGATTGACACCGATTGCGAATTCTCCAAAGTAGCGGGCATTCTCATCCGTATTGAGCAGTTCATTGATCTTTTCGCAATCATTGCAGGTGGCGTTCATGATTTTACCATCCTTGATTTCGAAAACGATATTGTCATAGGTAAAGCCATGCTCCTCAGACGGGGTGTTGTAGGAGATGATCCCGTTCATGGATTCTCTGATCGGAGCGGTATAGACTTCGCCGTCCGGGATGTTGCGTTCCCCATCACACTTGACGGCGCCGATCCCCTTGATGGAGAAGGTCAGATCGGTATTCTTTCCTGTAATTCGAACCTTATCGGTTTTATTCATCAATGCAACGAGAGGATCCATCGCTTCCGACATCTTCTTATAATCCAGTGTACAAACATCATAATAGAAGTTTTCAAAAGCCTCCAGACTCATATTTGCCAATTGGGACATGGCATTGTTTGGAAATCGTAAAACCACCCACTTGGTGTGGTTCACCCTGTAATCCTGCACGGGACGCAGCGTTTTACTGTATAGATTCATCTTTGCTGAAGGAACATCGGAAAGCTCTGCCGTATTGTCGCTGGCACGAATCGCGATGTAGGCAGCCATACCATGCATCTGAGCCAATTGATATTCATTCATAAATCGAAGCTGATCCTCTTCGCAACCCAGCAGGATTTCTCTCGTCAGGGAAGAATCCCGGATTTCCACATATGGAACGCCGCCGCAAGCGTATACTTCTTTAATCAGCAGCTTCGCCAGCGGTTTCGTGCTGTCTCCCTCAAATGAGATCAGGACTTTCTCACCTTTTTGAACATTACAGGAATAATGTACCAAGACATCCGCTAATTTTTTAATTCTGGAATCCATATTATAATCTCCTTAAAAACGTAATAATTGACTACTATTATACCCCAAAATCAGGCAATTTAATATAGATTGATCAAATAAACATTTTACCTGTCAGGGCGGGTATGTTAGAATAAATCCATGGGCAAGCCGAACGGAACCATAGCGTTCCAAGGGGAAGTAGAACAACCACTTTTATATAGGAGAAAAGCAAAAAGATGAAGCATATTTTTATAATGAATCCTGCTGCCGGCAAAGGAAAAGCAGGCAAGGTTTTTCTTCCAAGAATAATTGAAACCGCCAAAAGAATCGGGATTGACTATGAAATCCATCGGACCTTAGCCCCGGGAGATGCGCAGCATTATGTAAATAACAGATGTATAACGAGAGAAAGCCAGCTGGAAATGAAAGAAGTCTTTCGCTTTTATGCTTGCGGCGGAGATGGTACGCTGAATGAAGTAGTCAATGGTGCTTATGATTATAAAAATGTTGAAATAGCTATGATTCCGGCCGGAACAGGAAATGATTTTCCTAAAAGTTTTGGAAGTCTGAAATACTTCGAAGACATAGAAGGGCAAATTCTTGGAAAGGCTCAACCTGTAGATCTGATCCGATACGAAGCAGTCTTGCCGAATCCAATTGTGCGTTATGGAATCAATATGTTCAATCTTGGCCTTGACTGCAATGTTGCGGATATGGTCTCAACGATTAAAACCTATCCTCTTCTACCGGGATCATTGGCCTATGGTTTAGGCGTGGGTATTGTACTGGGAAAAAAGGAAGGCGTGAAGTTGGAAATCTGTTTGGATAACGGTGAAATACATAGCGGTGATATTACGCTGGTCGCGATCGGCAACGGCCGCTATTGCGGTGGCGGATTTAACGGTGTGCCCAGAGCCAGTGTGGACGATGGCTTGATTGACGTAAGTATCGTCGCTGACATCAATCGGAGAACTTGTATTTCCCTACTTGGAAAATACCGAAAGGGCACCCATTTGGAGGACCCATCGACTGCATGCTTCATCACGTATCGGAAATGTAAAAGCTTGACAATCAGGCCACAGGACACGGTTAAACTCTGTACTGACGGCGAAGTTTCGATGGTCGGAGAGACCACCTTTGAAATTGTACCCGGTGCCATCAATTTTTCTGTTCCGCAGGGTTGCGAATAACAGGTAGTATATGCTATAATCTAGTTTGTCCGTCTCAACCGGACAAGAACAAATAGGGAGAAGTATCGAAGCGGTCATAACGGGGCTGACTCGAAATCAGTTTGAGGGCAACCTCACGTGGGTTCGAATCCCACCTTCTCCGCCAAACAAAAAATACCCACCCAACGGGTGGGTATTTTTGTTTTCGTCATTGGGTGGGATTCGAACCCAAAAGGGCGCGAGCGCAAAGTACATTCTGCGTGTAATGTGTGTTTTCTCACGGGAATTCACCGGTCTGTCCTGCCTGAGCCAATTATACAGACTACTCCTTGAAACGTGGTATTCCGCGCATATCTCCTTAATGGTTTTCCCGTTTCGATACTGCCGAAGCAATACTTTCTCTGCTTGATTGTAGTAAGGAATAATATATGCGCTTATTGTCTACAATTCTATTGATATTATTCCGATAAGATTATATAATAAGCAGTAAGAGGAATCGAGGAGGTGAACCACATGGATTATATCAGTGTCAAGCAAGCTGCAGAAAAATGGAATATTTCAGATCGCCGCGTCCGTATTTTATGTGCTGAAGGTAAAATTGAAGGTGTACAAAAGCATGGTAGAGCATACCTGATTCCGGCGGACACGTTGAAACCGATTGATGGACGCACAATGCGCGGTATGGAGATTCCGGAAGAATTTGCAGCGCGTTTTTCCCAAATCGACGCCACGAAAGCCGAGCTTGATAAACGCCGCCCGTTAACGCAGGGCGAGCTTCAGCGTCTGCGCGAGGAATTCATGGTGGAGTTCACCTACAATTCCAATGCCATAGAGGGCAATACGCTTACTCTAAAAGAAACCGCAATGGTGCTAGAGGGCTTTACTATAGACCGGAAGCCGCTGAAAGACCATCTGGAAGCGGTTGGACACAGGGATGCGTTTCTTTATGTGCAACAGATTATTACCAATAAGGTTCCGTTCACCGAAAGCGCTATTAAGGACATTCATTCCTTAGTTCTGATGGACAGACCAGAGGATAAAGGTTTATACCGACGGATTCCTGTTCGTATTATGGGATCATACCACGAACCGCCCCAACCGTATTTGGTAGCACCACAAATGGAGCAGCTTGTCGTGGAGTTTGATAAAACAAAAAAGCACCCAATCGAGAGTGCTGCGTTGTTTCATCTTAAGTTTGAGGGTATACACCCATTCATCGACGGCAACGGGCGCACCGGCAGGCTGGTTTTGAACTTCACACTTATGCAGCACGGATACCCGCCCATTAACGTAAAGTTTGCTGATCGAAGGCATTACTATGACTGCTTTGACTGCTACTATCGGGACGGGAACGCCGGGCCAATGATAGAGTTGACCGCAGAGTACGTGGAGGAAGCGCTGAAGCATTACTACAACATAAATTCCAAAAGTCCCACCTTTTAAACAATTCGTTTATAGAGTAAATTACGGGGGTAATATAAGATCAATGACTACAAAAATGATAAGTTTCTCAACGGATATGCATTATCTGGTATACTAAAGTCAAACCTATCTATATGAAGGTATGAAGGGAGTCGAGGCTATGTACAATCTATTGGTTGGCGGAGCTGCCGGTCAGGGCGTGGATACGACGGTAGCAATATTGGAACGTCTGCTCAAACAGTCAGGATGTGGTGTTTACGCCATGCGTGATTTGATGTCCCGTATTCGAGGGGGGCATAATTTTTCACGCATACGCTTTGGCGCAGGGACACCCAAAAACCATAGCGAACGACTGGATGGTATCATTGCGCTAAACGAAGAAACCATTGCAATCCACTTGGAAAATTTACAGCCGAATGGGTTTATCCTATGTGATAACGCAATCCTAACAGAAGATCACCGAGCGATCAAGCTGGATATGGCAGTCATCGCAAAGGAGCTAGGAAACCCACGCGTGGCAGGCAGTGTGGCCATCGGCGCGGGTTTAAAGCTGTTTGGTATTCCCATGGATCTAACACAAGTCCATGGCGTGTTTGAAAAATCAGTGAAAGCCGAATATGTGGATATTAATGTTAAGGCAGTGCAAGCGGGGTACGATCGTGTGCCGCAAAAATTTAAGCATGCCGGCGGGGATTATGCCGATCACATGATCATTTCTGGCAATAAAGCGCTGGCGCTAGGTGCGCTGGCAGCAGGGCTACAGTTCTATTCTGCCTATCCGATGTCACCATCAACCTCGATTATGGAATATCTGGCACTCAAATCTGACGAAGCCGGCATCCTTGTGGAACAGGCTGAAGATGAAATTGCAGCTGTTAACATGGCCATCGGTGCTTCCTTCACAGGTGCACGTGCAATGACCGGTACATCAGGCGGAGGATTCAGCTTGAAAGTGGAAGCACTGGGTTTATCTGGAATGACAGAAATCCCTTTGGTGCTGGTGAACGTTCAGCGTCCAGGTCCGGTTACCGGTTTTCCCACACGAACCGAACAGGGCGATTTGAGGTTTATGATATCGGCTTCCCAAGGTGAATTCCCACGGATGGTCATCGCATTACGTCATCACGAGGATGCATTTTATCAAACCATTCGTGCGTTTAATTTGGCAGAGAAATATCAGATTCCGGTTATTCTGCTCAGTGATCAATATTTGGCAGATTCTACGGCAACGATCCCTGTGATGGATCCGCGTAAAATTGTGCTGTACGAACCTGAAGACGAGAAACAAGACGATTATGCCCGATATCGCTATACCGACAGCGGCATTTCTCCACGTAAATTCCCAGGCACAAGGGACGGATTTGTCACCGCGGACAGCGACGAACATGATGAACATGGACATATCGTTGAGGATAGCGAAACCCGTATCCGTATGATGAACAAACGTATGGGCAAAATGCACCAAATCGCCCAGGAATTGCAGGAGCCTGAGCTTCTTGGAGATCAAGAGCCAGAGGTTCTGCTTCTGGGCTGGGGTTCAATGTACGGCCCGTTAGAGGAGGCGGCTTCCCTGTTGAACCAGAAGGGTGGGAAACGATATGGCGCATTGGTGTTTGGAGATGTTTGGCCCCTTCCGCAACAACTGCTGAAGCAAACGGCCGCGTCAGCGAAGGCCATCATCAATGTGGAGCAGAACTATAGCGGACAGCTTGCATCTCTGATTTGTGAAGTAACAGGTATTCGTACGGATTGCAGCATATTGAAGTATGACGGAAGACAGCTTTGCGGAGAAGAAATCGCTGCACGCATCTCAAAGGAGGGATTCTGATGAGTGAACATGTATTTAACACTTATGAAACAGCTTGGTGTCCGGGTTGCGGCAACTTTAGCATATTGGACTGTTTGAAGGGTGCGCTGGAAGACTTGAAAAAGGACCCTCATGATGTTTTGATTGCGGCAGGCATCGGACAGGCAGCCAAAATCCCGCAGTATATCAGTGTAAACAGTTTTTGTGGTTTGCATGGGCGTGCGGTTCCCCCTGCAGTGGCTGCAAAGATGGTTAATCAAAAGCTTACGGTGATTATCGACAGCGGGGATGGTGACAGCTACGGCGAGGGCGGCAATCATTTCATACACAATATCCGCCGAAATGTGGATATTGCACATTTCATCCATGATAATCAAGTGTACGGGCTAACGAAAGGTCAGGCATCCCCCACGTCGGATGAGGGAGCGATAACGGATATACAGGTGGACGGCAGCCAAAATATTCCTTTTAATCCGGTGCTAATGGCAATTTCAGCTGGCGCAGGCTTTGTGGCACGCAGCTTTAGCGGTAATCCACTGCACTTGAAAGAGATGATGAAACGGGCTATCAAGTTCAAAGGGTATGCCTTAGTGGATATTTTGCAGCCCTGCGTCAGTTTCAATAAGGTCAATACTTTTGCCTGGTATAAGCAGCGCGTTTATGAACTGGATCAGACCCATGATGCAGCCAATCGCCTGGTGGCAATGGAACGGTCCATGGAATTTGGTGATCGTATTCCTATTGGCGTGCTATACGAAAGACAGCAGCCAACCTACCATGAAAAACATAACGTGTTAAAAAACGAACAAGTTCTGGTTGGACGACGGAATGACCCTGCATTGATTGAAAGATATTTACAGGAGTTGGTCTAACTTTCATTTAACTGTACTTTATCCTTCTCACGATACGTATCTTATGATAATAAGGATTTGGGTCATATGAAACGAATGATCGGAGTGAGAAGGATGAGAGAATTATCAGTCGCATTATCGTTCAGAAATTTGTTTGCTCACATAAGAGAAAAGGGAAGGGCCATGCAGAATCCCAATGATTTCCCTTTTGAAATACAGAATGTAGCTGAAAACCTGACAGTCCCTTGGGCTCTGGATATCAGCCCGGAGGGAAGACTTTTTATTACGGAGCGAATCGGAACGGTCAGAACGATCGTAAACGGAGAACTTGCGCCACAACCTCTTTACACATTTTCACCACCATTTGTTAGTGCGGTAGAGGGTGGATTGATGGGAATTGCATTGGATCCGGACTTTTCCCAAAACCATTATTTTTATGTAGTGTATACTTATAAAGAGGGGGATCAGTACTATAACCGCGTGGTTCGTTTGATTGAGCAGAATAATAAAGCGCACCTTGATCGGGTCCTGCTGGATAAGATCCCTGGTGGGCTGATTCATAACGGGGGGAGACTGAAGTTCGGCCCAGATCAGAAATTGTACATTACTACGGGAGATGCCGGAATTCCGGGGCTGGCGCAGGATCCTGTCAGTCTGGCCGGAAAAATCCTGCGAATCAATCGGGATGGCAGTATCCCTGAGGATAATCCATTTCCCGGTTCGCCTGTTTACAGCCTGGGGCATCGGAATCCACAAGGCTTAGCATGGAATCCAAAGGGTATTCTTTATGCATCTGAGCATGGTGCTTCTGCTCATGATGAGATCAATATCATCATTCCCGGAGGAAACTATGGTTGGCCTCTCGCCCAGGGAGATGAGGACTCAAGCGAAATACAGGTTCAGAAGCCTTTGATCCAGAGTGGCGATGAGACTTGGGCGCCATCAGGCATTTCCTATATCAATCAGGGACCTTGGAAAGGGAAGCTGGTTGCTGCAGCATTGCGCGGACTCCGGTTGCTTGCTTTCCAGTTAAATCAAAACGGAACAGAAATAAGGGGTCTCGAGTCATGGCTCCGAGGAGAGTATGGACGTTTACGCGACGTTTTCCAGGCAGAGGATGGATCCATTTATTTATTGACGAGCAACCGGGACGATAGAGGTAATCCCGTTCCGTCTGACGATAGAATCATCCGCCTTGTACAGAAATGATAAATTGAGAAAATTTATATGGAAATCCCTTGTGCATTGGAATCATTTATAATGATATTCGGTGCCATTTTTTGTTTCCGTTTAGTGGTGGTTAAGTGGAAAGCGATATAATATTACAAAAAACGATATTGGGGGGAAATCCATGCAGAGCTTGAAAAAAAGGATAGCATTTATATTAATCGCTACGATCATCATGTCGCTGTCGCCCATGACAGTACAGGCAGATCCGGCGGTAGGAACAAACCATGTGGTCAGTAATGAAGATGACTTGGAGATCGCATTGGCGAATTTGTCAAGCGGTGATACCATAGAATTGGCAGGTAATATTATTTACACTAAACCTTCTGGAATATCGATTGACGGCATAAGCATTACCTTTATCCTAGGTGAGTATGACTTGGATGTTATAAATAATGCAGGCACTGCTCTCTATGTAGTCAACGGCGGAGAGATTGTGCTGACAGGATCGGGAGAGTTGAATGTGACCAGCGAGGGGGATTATTTCTCCGGAGTCTATGTAGGGGCTGACAGCAGTGCAACTGTCACAAATTCCACAGTGATCGGAGACTACAGTCTTGGTGCATATGCGGATAATGGCGGTTCCTTAACGGTAACGGAAAATGTATCATCATCCGGAATCGAAAGCTGCGCTGTAAAAGCCTTCTTTGGTGGTACGATTACGGTCGGCGGGATTACAGCTGCTACTGGAGGAGGAAGCATTGGAGCATATGTATATGAAGGGAGGATTTCCATCGAAGGTAACGTGGAGGCAAGCGGTACTATATGTAGCGGGATTAGAGTCGATAGCGGTGAAATAACGGTGGGGGGAGATGTAACAGCAGCAGGCGATGCGTGTAATGGATGTTCTTCAAACGGTAGCAGCAGTAGAATACATGTTGGAGGCAATATCACCGCAACCGGGAACGATTGCTTCGGGACAATTGCCGAATGGGAAGGCAGTATTCTGGTGGAGGGAACTATAAATGCATCAGGAGAAAACAGTCGCGGTGCTTATGCGATGTATGGAGGCAGCGTTACAGTGGGTAGCAGTGTTGCAACTGACGGTAACGGATCACGCGCGGTATATGCGAATGGCATCGACAGTATGATTCTAGTGGGGCAAAATGCTGTTGCAACAGGATTGGGAATTCATGCCGTATACGCTGATTTTGGCGGTACCGCTCGCGTTGGGAATAACGTATTGGCAGATGGTATAGGTCAGTCTTATGGAGCATATACAGATGACGGAACGATTTCCGTCGGCGGTGATATTACAGTGGGAAACGGCATTCATAGTAAATGTGCATTTGCAGAGAACGGTGGGACATTAACAGTCAGTGGCAGCGCAATCGCAGAAGGAGAAGATAGCCATGGTGCCTATGCAAAAGGCTTTAACAGCTCAACAATGTTATACAGCTCGGTTATGATTGGAGAAAACGTTACAGTAGTCGGTGACCAATGCTACGGGGCACATGCTTCTGAAGGAGGAACGGTTATTGTGAATGGCAGCGTCACAGCAGGAGGTATTGGAAATACTGGCGCAGTTGGTGCGGGAGCTGACAATGGCGGTATCGTAAAAGTGAATGGCAATGCAGCAGCAATCGGTTCTCAAAGCCGGGGTGCATTTGCTAGCGATACGGCAAGCTACGTTGCAATCAAACAAAGTGTTACGGCGACAGGGGAATACTGTAAAGGTGTGTTAGCAGATAATGTCGGGACGGTTACAGTGAACAGTAATATATCAATCGAAGGTGATTATGGTATCGGGGCAAATACTGACGATAATGGTATGGTCACGGTGAAAGGAAATATTAGAGCAAATGGTGTTGACTGCAGCGGAGTAGTGGCTGACCACAGCAGTACGGCTACTGTGGGTGGAATTATAACGTCAAGCGGCACGAATAATCGCGGGGTTAGTGCTGATAATGGCAGTATAATTACAGTCGACGACAGCGTCAATGCCAGCTATCCAATTATTTTGAATGGATTAAATCTTGATACCTTTACTCCAATGGTAAGCGGTATTTATCTTGTATATAAGCAATCAGGTAAAACTACAACTATTCGTATTCGGCTTCCGTTAACGCCGGTAATCAACACAAACCCGGTAGATATTACAAAGATGGAAAACGGACAAGCAGTATTCACAATAGCCGCGACGGTTTCCGACGGCGGAGCTTTGCATTATCAGTGGCAGAAATCTACAAACGGAGGATCCAACTGGGTCAATATTCCTAGTGCAACAAATACTAGTTATACCACTGAGGCACTCTCTACTGGAGATAACGGAAATCAATATAAATGCGGCGTAAGGAACTATAAAAACGGAGCTTATTCACCATATACTTATTCCAATGCAGCCACTTTAACAGTGAACCCACTTAATATCCTGATCAGCATTTCAACTCCATCAGCCATCGCAGGCTTAGCCAACGGCACCGCGAAAACCGCAGCAGCCCTGGGGCTGCCGACTGAGGCAACTATGGTGACAAATGGCGGGTATATCAGTGCGAGTATAAACTGGAATGTATCCAGCTGCGCTTATGATGCAGCTTCTACCGAAGCCCAAACCTTTGTGGTTACCGGATCAGCGATTCTTCCGACCGGGGTGGTCAATACGAACAGCGTTTCCCTGGCGATTAGCATCAGCGTATCGGTTATGGGAAAAGCGACCAGCTCTAGTGGGAAGTCTTCACCAAAATCAGAAAGCAAGGCCAATATAGTAATCATGGATATGGCAGCCCTCAATGCCGCTTTCAACAAAGCGGAAGCCACTAGGGACGGAGTAAAACAGATTACGATTCAAATACCAAAAATAAAGAATGTAGATCAGTATGCACTGGAACTGCCTGCATCGTTTCTTACCGCCAAGGAGGAGACGAAGCGGATCGAAATGACCAGTAAAATAGGGTCAATCACCTTGCCGGATGACATGCTGAGAAGCACCGGAATCGACAACGCGGAGAAAGTAAGGATCAGCATTGGAGCGGGTGATACCTCCGGTCTGTCTCAGGAACTCCAAGAACGGATTGGGAGCAAGCCTGTTGTCGAATTAAAGCTCACCACTGGAGATAGGTCAGTTGAGTGGAACAATCCGAACGCTCCGGTAAAAGTAGCCGTCCCTTATACACCCACAGCGGAAGAGCTGCAGGATCCGGAACATATCGTCATTTGGTATATTGACGGAAAGGGGAATCTGGTTGAAATTCCCTCCGGCAGATATGATGCCAAAACAGGGCGTGTCCTATTCAACACCACCCATTTCAGCCAATATGCCATCGCTTATGTAACTAAAACCTTTGATGATCTTGGGAATTCTGTCTGGGCAAGAAAGCCGATTGAGGTCCTTGCTTCCAAAGGAATTGTTGCGGGGATTTCAGAAAGGGAATACGCACCGAAATCAAAAATCACAAGAGGAGATTTCTTGTGTTTTCTGATCAGGGCCTTGAACATTGAAACAAATTTTGAAGGGAATTTCGATGATGTTGGCAGCGATGCGTATTATTACAAGGAAATCGGAGCCGCGAGGAAGCTAGGGATCACTGCCGGAACCGGGAAGAATAGTTTTTATCCTGATACGGAAATCTCAAGACAGGACATGATGGTCTTGACCGGGAGAACGTTAATGATGCTCTCCAAAATAAAACAAGAGAATGCGAGCTCCAGCCTCGGCAGATTCACTGACAGCAGTAAAATCGCGGAATATGCAAAAGTCAGCATTGATTCACTTGTTGGAGAGGGATTGATCACCGGTAGCGGAAGCAAGCTGAACCCTCGGGCAAATACAACAAGAGCGGAAGCCGCAGCATTTCTTTACAGAATTTATGAGAAATACAATCAACCGGTACAATAATCAGAGTAATACAACAAAACGGTAAGGAAAATATAAATGGGGCTGTTCTTTAAACAGTCCCATTTATAATCCGGTTTCATCATTTTATTGATTGAAAAGCTTTTCAAATTCATCATCCGGCGCTTGCTGAAACTTCTCCGCCAAACCAGACCTGTAAAAATCGTATTGTTTCAATGCCAGCACACGCTCGTTGTAAAGCAATAATATTTCCATAAGCTTATAATTCAAGCTTCTGCTCAGGGGCTGGTACAGCAGTGCCTCATTCAGCCATTTGATCGCTTTGCGGTAAGTGCCAATGCTTTTATAGTATTCGGCCAGAGAATGAAGCAGGGCGATATACCTTTCCTCTGTTTGCATCCGTTTTACGACGACCCACTCGGTTTCCCAGCCGCTTAGATATTCTCCTACATAGAGTCTGGCCGTCTCTTCCATTCTCTTGACATCCTCCCATCCGGGGAATTCCGTGGTTTCAAAAAAGTTCCAGAACTTTACATAATCGCAATCGAAACCATTGGTATTCAGCAGATAGCTTCCTCTGTTATATTGAATGGATATGGGTACATTGCATGACTGAAAGGCTTTTTTTACATAATAGAGCGTCGTATTAAAATGGATCAGTGCGCGGTCGCCTTCAAAATCTCCCCAAAGACTGTCGGTGATTTTGCTCCGGCTGACAATATTTCCTCTGCTGTCAATCAGGAATGCAAGCAATTCTGCAGACTTATCAGTACGAAACCGTATCGTATTCGACCCGGTCGTTACGCTGAATCTGCCGAAGCAACTAATTTTTATATCCTTATTTTGCGGGGAGACCTTAGCGTTTTTATTCAAGCGGTCAAGGGTTTTCCTCAATCGTTCGGAAGTCACCGGTTTCATCAGATAGTCGAGGGCATGCAGCTCGAATGCATGAACCGCATACTGATTGTATGCTGTCACAAATACGATTTCTCCGGAGTGAAAATCCAAAATTCTAACTGCTAGCTCGATTCCATCGATGTCCGGCATTTCAATATCCAGAAAAACAACGTCCATCTTGTTTTCTTTCAGATATTCCAACGCCTCCATCGGCTGAGAGAACTTTTTCACCACCTCCACCGTTCCGGTTTCTTTTAAGAGTTTGTCAAGTTTTTCAAGAGAGGGATGCTCATCATCCACAAGGATTGCTTTGATCATTCCATCACCTCCAATGGGATAAGATAGGATACACAGGTACCTTGACCGGGTGTGCTTTCTATGAACAGCCCTGTACCAAAGAGCTTTTTTAATCGGCTGTCAATATTCCACAGGCCGATGCCTCTGCTCGATTCGGGTAAGAGCAGCTTTACGAGTTTGTCCGGTTCTATTCCCTGACCATTGTCTTCTACGGCAATCCTTACACCTTCCGGAATATTTTTGACGGACACAGATACGGTTCCATATCCGCCCTTTTTTCGCAAACCATGGTTGATCGCATTTTCGACAAGAGGCTGTATGGAAAGGAAGGGAACCTTGACATCAAGTAACTTGTCTATATCAAACATAATCTGAAGCTTCTCGCCAAATCTAGCTTTTTCAATTTTTATATAGGAGGCTACCGTGCCGAGTTCGGATTCCAAAGAAATGGACGTTTCTATATTTTTAAAATCAAAGCTCTGTCTCAGGAAATTTGCAAAATCATCAATCAGCTGCTGTGCGAAAACGGGATCGATGTCGCAGAAATAAGAGATCGTATTCAAAGTATTGAACAGGAAATGGGGCTTGATCTGAGCCTGCATAAATGCAGTCTCAGCTGCAAGGGCCTTGTCGGCAGAGACTTTCAACCCAGTCAAGGTTTTGGCTCTTGCAAGAAGTTCTTCTAGAGCATATGGTTTGGTGAGATAGTCGTTCGCACCGGCTTGGAAACCGGTGATCAGATCTTCAGTAGAAGCCTTGGCCGTGAGCATCAGTACGGGAAGCTCCAGTGGCGACTTTCTCTCCCGCAGTTTTTTACATATCTCGTAGCCCGACATTTCAGGCATCATGATATCAAGAATCACCAGAGAAAAATCTGAAGCACTTTCCAGTATAACCAATGCATCTTTTCCGCTGTTAGCAACAGTGATTCCATAGCCTTCCGTTCTGAGGATGGAGGAGGCAGCTTGAAGATTGACAGGATCATCATCAACCAGCAGAATGTGGGGATCTCCCTTTGCTTCCAAATTGCTGCGGATTTCTTCTAGGGAAGGAATCTTGAATTTTGGCACAGAAGGGACGATCTCATGTTCCGGAGCATCACTTCCGGCCAGCGGAAGTGTAAAGTAAAATTTAGAACCGTTGCCTTCTCTGGATTCTACACGAATCGTTCCGCCTTGCAATTCAACGAGACGTTTGGTGATCGGCAGCCCGAGACCTGTGCCGCCGTGTGCCCGGGTAAGGGATGAGTCCAACTGTTCGAAGGAATGAAAGATAGCCTCCAGTTTATCTACAGGAATACCGATTCCCGTATCACGAATGCAAAATTCGAGCATGCTGCCATTTTCCTCTACGGAGACAGTGACAGAACCGCTTTCCGTAAATTTGACGGCATTTCCGATCAGGTTGTAAAGGATTTGCGCTACCCGGTTTTCATCCGCATGCACAGGAGGAAGGTCTTCAGCCAGATCGACGATGATGTCCAAATCTTTCGATAGGTTTAACTGCTTGAAAACGTCTGCAATTGTTATAACTATGCCTCTGATCCGGATCGGATGGATGTTGAGTTGGATATCGCCGTTTTTAATTTTTGCAAAGTCCAGTATGTCGTTCACTAGGTTTGCAAGCCTCTGGCTACTGGATTCGATGATGGATAGGTTCTGCCTCTGACGTTCGTTCAATTCGCCGTCGCTTCCTTTCAGCATAGCACCGGATATGCCTAAAATACCGCTCAAAGGCGTCCTGAGCTCATGAGAGGTATTGGCAATAAATTCATCTTTGACTTTATCCAACGTCAGTAATTTTTGAGAAAGCGTTTTGACATCTTCGAATGCCTCTGAGAATCTCCTGGCCAGTACGAAGGCGTGTAAAAATAACAAGATGAATAAACCTATGGGAACCAGCTCGCCGATACTGCTTAGGATGATATTATTCTGATAAAGCACGTCATGAACGGCGCACAGAATAACCACCAGTGATCCGCACAGCAGGGTGCCTGCATCCTTTTTCCCACGAAAATAGGCTCTAATCAGAGTATAGATGGGATAAGCACCGGTCAGGATCGCCATAAACTGAACGAAATAGACGGTCTGGGTAAAGAAAGACACCGGAGTTAGAACAACCAGAAGTGTCATGATCAATGTGTACGAAAAGAATATTCTTAAAATCAGCTTCCGGTTCTCATTTGGAAAAAGCTCGCCGATCATAAATGCTGCACTGATGGAAAAGCAGCATAGGGTAATGTAATCAATTGTAATGATTGTTTTAAAACCGATGTGGGGCAGTAGGCTGTAGATAAAGAAATTGCCGTAGATCGCTGTTCTGGCTGCGAATATGATACACATCAGAACATAGTACAGACTGCTTTTATCCTCTCGCCGCAAAAGATAGATCAGCAGATAATATAAAGTCATAACTGTCAAGGCGCCGATCAGAAATAAATCCTTATAGGTGATCATTCTGTCTATCTTCATGATCTGTTCCGGGGTGCCCATTTCGATAGCATACCACATCCCGCCGCGGGCATATGTGAAATTTGAGATATGAATTATGATGTCAAAGCTTGTGCGTTCAGGCGTAAAGGTTACAATCTGCGGGTTATATTGAGCATTATGTTGCCCATTGTCTGAGGCAACTGTTCCATTTGAAGCAACAAGACGGTCATCGATATAAAGTTCATACGCGGTCGAGAAGGTCGGAATTCGCAACGATAGCTGTTTGTTAGACGGGGCATTGACTACTTTTATAAGATAGGTACCATAACCGTAGCCGGGAAGATTTTTACCATCTAAGATATAACGATTCCAGACAGAAGGTATGTTCACGGTTAGATCCGGCGTTTGCGTTGCAGTTGCTACCTCTCGAGGTGTCAGAAAACGTTCCCAGTAAAAATACCATTGACCACTCAGGCTTAAAGTTTCATTTTGACTAGGTTCCCAATTTTCCAGATTTAATATAGCATCAACGGGAGAGATTGCACTGTCTTTTGACGACGACATGCTAATGACGCAGAAAACTGCAACAAAGGATATGATCAGGATGAATAAAAATAGCAACCTATATTTCTTATCTATAATCAGAACCGGCACCTTCTCACATAAAACTTTTAGAATTGAAGTAGCGTAATTAGCAATATTTAACATATTATATCAGTAAAATTCTCTCCCGTTAACAAAAATATATAATCTCAGATAATATTCAACAGGAAGATCCAGATTGCGATGTCAAGAGTGCCGTTTTCTCAAGATTAAATTGTATTCCGCAACTGGAAAATGCGGTCGACTTCCAGTTAGTTGTATAGTAAAATGGGGATATCATTTGGGAGAAGGAGGTATAAACAATGTACATAGACCATATTTCGATCTATACAAACGATCTGGAGCGCCTGAAGGCTTTCTATCTAAAATATTTTGAAGGTAGGGCAAACGGCAAATATCAGAATAAAAAGACCGGACTGCAGACCCATTTTATATCCTTCGAAGGGGGAGCGAGGCTGGAACTCATGCAAAGACCAGATCTAGCTGAAAGAGATAAAACTGGAGCGTCCGACGGATTGACGCATCTGTCCTTTTGTGTTGGAAGCAGGGAAAAGGTTGAAGCGCTAACAGAAATTCTGGTCAAAGCAGGGTTTTC
>CAKMKG010000035.1 GCA_927441425.1 uncultured Bacillota bacterium
AAAGGAGATTGTTTTATGAAAAACAAATTCTTATTAATTTCTTTAATTGCCTTTTTAACAGTCAGTTCGTATTTTGCCGGAAATGCAGCCAATATCAAAGAAGTTTATGCGGCGCCAGCCAGCTCATATATTGGTCATAACCTGTCCGGCATAGTTGCTCTGAGTAGCTTGGGATTGCTGCCCCCCACTTGACGCTTGCTGAGCTGGTTATGACCATCAATGTAATCAAAGGAAAGGCATTTGATATAACGATCAACAGATATGACGGGATGGGTTCAGTAAATCAGTCTGGCGTACAGATTATTGACAATGTGAATGGCGATGGTGTAATACGGGTAACGGGTACGCTGACCATCCAGGGATATCAGTCATTCATTATAAATGGCCGATTGTTTATATTTAACGTAGTGGATGAGCCTGACAGCAGCAATGTAACAGTAGTATTTAATTAAAATGCTAGTGAAAGGAGCGGAAAATTTGAAGAAAATAATAAGCACTTTTGTACTGTTAGTTTTAATCAACTCCGCTTTTCTATCCGCTTCTGCCGATGATGGAGAACCATTCCATGGGTTTCCTTCAAATGCTGTGCTTTCGGTTTCCCGGCTGGATGATACGGGAGAATTGATTTATGTGGGTATTGATTTTGCTGTATTTCAGGATGAGGACAAGGACGGTGTCTTTACGGTTAAGGAAGGAAAGGTAAAGCGCTTTCTTACAACCCATACGACAATCACGGTTGATTTGGGCAGTTCGGATGAATATGAAAAAGGCGTGATGTATAAGCTGGCCATGAGAACCTTATATACACCGGTCGGACTCGAAGGAACCGTAGCAGGGGAAATCATTATAGCTGATTATAGCAACGGAAGGGAAGGATGGGTCCTGATTCCGAACTCTGAATTTATCCCGACATACTTTGCAGATTCAGACGGGGATTCTATCATCCGTCATACGGAAAAGTGGGAGGAAAACCGACAGAAATATAACTCAGGCAAGGTTGCGGCAGGTCAAGACGCCTTGGTGCGGCCTTACGGGTCTTTCTGGTCCGGAGAAAAATTCATGATTGAGATTCAGACAACTGAGGAAGTCCCCGCGATACGGGTGTCAATTAAAGATAGCAGTTATTCAACAACAATAACGGCAAGCGCCGCCACATCAAGCGGAGCGATTTACCAAGGCGAGCTCTGGAATAAAGTCATGTTGAATAAGTGGGGCAATTATATCCCCAAAGAGCTTATCTTCACAGTAGACGCCGTGGATGATAGCGGCACAGTGCTTGAGACCTTTGAAACGGCGATCCTGATTGATAATAGGGATTTATATTATCGGGTGAAAAAAGCATTTTAGAGGAAAGTGAGGCTGATCCGTATCGTTGATGCCTTAAAAGCATGTCCAAAAATAGGATGAAACCGGGCAAAAATATGGTATAATAAGGTATTATTTGCAAAGGGGGTAAGGCCCATGAAGCAGCGATTGCTGGAACGGCTGTTGGAGGAAAAAGAAATGCAGCTGAAAGACGGTCTGCATCATCAGACGCAGATAAAGTTCTCGTATCATTCAAACAAGATCGAAGGCAGCCGCCTTTCAGAAGATCAGGTCCGGTATATTTACGAGACCAATACCGTTACAATGGAAATGGATGAAATGGCTGCTGAGGACGATATCATCGAAACGGTCAATCACTTTTCCTGCTTTGATTACATGCTCATCCATGTGGACGATGAACTGACGGAGGATCTCATCAAAGGATTCCACCTGCTGCTGAAAAGGAACACCTCTGACGCGAACAAGGAATGGTTCCAGATCGGTGGCTACAAATTAAGGACGAATGTGGTCGGCGGCAGCAAAACAACGGCTCCTTCCAAGGTTGGCAGTGAGATTCAGAAGCTCCTGTCCGATTATACCCGAAAAAAGGAGATCACGGTGGAAGACATCGTGGATTTCCATTACCGATTTGAGCGCATTCATCCTTTCCAGGACGGGAATGGCAGGGTTGGTCGCATCATCCTATTTAAAGAATGCCTTAAACATGACATCCTTCCTTTCATCATCGACCACGAGCACAAATTGTTTTACTACCGTGGACTAACGGAATACGCTACGGAAAAGGGGTATCTTATGGATACCTGCCTGTCGGCACAAGATGAGTACGAGAAAATGGTCTCCTATTTCTATTCGGACTTTAGCGGGTCTAGTCAGGAGATGAAACAATCATAACAAAACAATTGCAACAAACCGGCGCCTTTTGGTTTCTATTGAAACGAAAGGGCGTTTTTTTTTACAAAGGAGGACGATTCCATGCCCAAAAACACAAAAAATGAAAAAGACATCCAATTCAATGAAAGCATTCCCGAAGGCTTTGAGGAAAATACCGAAGCTTTGGAAGCTGTACCACAGAGCACTCCCTTGAACATCAAGGTGACCAACATTTCGTTACAAAATGAAGAAAACCTTCTCGCAAGAGCCAATATCGTCTTAAACGATTGCCTTGCGATCCGCGGAGTCAAGATTGTCAATGGGAAGCATGGAGCTTTTATTTCCATGCCGAGCTACCAGGCAAATAGCCGTTTTGTTGAGATATGCTTTCCGACCACAAGCGAATTCCGGCAACAGTTGCACGATTCCGTGATCGGTGCGTATGAACAGACGCTGGCCCAAGGGCAACGCGCTATGGAGCATGCAAAGCAGGCAACGGCGGAAACGAAAGGTACAGAAATGGAGGGCTCTTCCCCTTATGCAAACTGAGGGCATCGCACAAGCGGCGCTTTTGTTTATCCTTCTTTTGGCGGCTTCGGTATGGGATGCCCGCAAAAGGATCATTCCAGATGAACTGAATATTCTGATTCTCTGCACCGGTCTGCTGACATTCACACCAGATAAGCTGGCGGGCCTCCTGCTCGGTCTGCCACTTTTCATTGCCGCTCTCCTAAAGGAGGGCGGTATGGGAGGCGGCGATATCAAACTCACTGCGGCCACCGGATTTGTCATCGGTCTTCCGCTGGGAATGGCGGGACTGATTATTGGGCTTTCGGCAGTGCTGCTGTACCATCTGATCATTCAGAGTATAAGGAAACTGGAACACATCAACGCGCCGGCGGCCGGGGAATCGCTCCTGCCGCTGGCACCCTTTTTATCCGCGGGCTTTCTTACCGCATACCTTATAAATTTTGGAGGTTTGTTTCTATGAGCATATTGAAAAACCGCACCATTGTGGGTGCTCTTTGTATTCTGCTTTCACTCATTATTTGTTTTGGCGTGACTCCGCTGTTTAACCGGGCGGTCAGCGCAAAAACCGATATTGTACGAGTTGTAAAGGAGATTAAGGCCGGCGAGAAGGTCACCGAAGCCATGGTCCAGACGGTGGAGGTAGGCGGTTACGGCCTGCCTGAAAGCGTGATCCGAAAGACCGACTCGGTAATTGGCAAATACGCTAAGGCCGATCTCGCTGCCGGCGATTACATTCTGACTGCCAAGCTGTCCGAAACCCCCGCTACTGAAAACGCATATCTGTACAATCTTGACGGCACGAAGCAGGCCATGTCGGTGACCATCAAGCAATTTGCGGACGGACTGTCCGGCAAGCTTCAGAGCGGCGATATCGTATCGGTCATCGCCCCTGATTATATGAAGCAGGGCGTGACGGTAATCCCGCCCGAGCTAAAGTACGTGGAAGTGATCAGCGTGACCGCATCCTCCGGCTACGATGCTAACACGGGAGAGGCGGCCGACAGCGGGGATGATCGTGAGTTGCCCTCCACCGTGACCCTGCTGGTTACCCCGGAGCAGAGCAGGATACTGGCCGCATTGGAGGCCGATGGAATGCTCCATCTGAGCCTAGTCTATCGTGGCAGCAGCGATAATGCCGCCAAGTTTACCGAGGCGCAGGGCAAGGCACTTGCGGCGCTCTATCCCGCCGATTCACAGGAAATGGAGGGCGGAAATACTTCCGACCAGTCAACGTCTGGCACGAATGAGGTGGAATAATGCTGAACTTTAAGAAAGACGGCATTTTCACACGCCGCGCCGGAGAGGAAGGCTTGCCAGAAGAGCCGGAAGTACAAGGTGGCATTTTGGCGGTTTGGGGCTCACCCGGTTCAGGAAAAACCATTACGTCGGTCAAACTGGCGAAATACCTGGCAGACCAAAAGCACAACACAGCGCTGGTTCTTTGTGATATGACCGCGCCTATGCTGCCTTGCATCTGCCCGTCCTCCGAGATGGACAGCGAGCACTCCCTTGGCAGCATTCTTGCCGCCACCCATATCTCTAAATCACTGATCAAATATAACATGGTGACTCTTAAGAGGAACAGCTTCCTCACCATTCTCGGAATGAAAAAAGGCGAAAACGAATACACCTACCCGCCGTACACGGAAACGCAGGCCAAGGAACTGCTGAGCGAGCTGCGTGGCATCGCTCCTTTTGTGGTGGTCGACTGCGGCAGCTATATCGCAAACGACATCCTCTCCGCTGTGTCGCTCATGGAAGCCGACAGCGTCCTACGCCTTGCAAACGCCGACCTCAAGTCCGTAAGCTACCTGTCCAGCCAGCTTCCGCTTCTCCGTGACAGCAAGTGGGACGCAGACAAGCAATATAAGGTGGCGTCCGATCTGAAGCCTCATCAGGCAGGAGAGCAGATCTTGCAGGCTCTCGGCTCCGCCGCCTTTACGCTGCCGCATTCGCAGGAGCTGGAGGAGCAGTACCTTGCCGGAAATCTTCTGGCGGACCTGTCCCTGAAGGACAGCCGGCCGTTTAAAAAGGAAATCGAGAAAATCTGCAAGGAGGTGTTCGGCGTATGAAATCGGAGAACCTGTTTTTTACTCCTGAGAGCGAGGTCAAGGATTTTTCCTTTCTGCTGTCCGATGTGCAGGCATACATCTCCGAAAACTACAGCGCCCTCATTACCGGCAACCTTGCGGATGCCAAGGCGCAGATGAAGCGCTACATCACCAAGTACATCCAAGACCGCCGCATCGCGGTCGGCGGTATGAGCGGCGACAGACTCGTTGACGCCCTGTACACCGAAATGGCGGAGTTCGGTTTCCTAACCAAATACATTTTCGGTGCGGGAATTGAGGAAATCGATATCAACTCCTGGCGAGATATTGAGGTTCAGTATTCGGACGGCCGGACGGTCAAGCTGGAGGAATGCTTCGACAGCCCCGAACACGCCGTCAATGTCATACGCAGGATGTTGCACGTCAGCGGCATGGTGCTGGACAATGCCAGTCCCATCGTACTTGGACATCTCGCAAAGAATATCCGTATCGCAGTGCTGAAAAGCCCCATCGTGGACGAGGACGTAGGCGTGTCGGCCTCCATCCGTATTGTCAATCCGCAGAGCATGCAAAAAGATGACTTTGTAAGAAGCGGCACAGCCACCGAACCGATGCTGGACTTTTTATCCCTCTGTATCCGTTACGGCATCTCAATCTGCATGGCGGGAGCCACCTCCAGCGGCAAGACGACCGTGGCGGGCTGGATACTGACCACCGTTCCCGACAACAAGCGCATCTACACCATCGAGAGCGGCTCCCGAGAACTAGCGCTAGTGCGGGAAAAGGATGGCCGTGTAACCAATTCCGTCATCCACACGCTAACCCGTGACAGCGACAACGACCGCCAGAGGGTAGATCAGATCAGCCTGCTGGATATGGCGCTCCGTTTTAATCCTGACATCGTAGTGGTCGGCGAGATGCGCGGTGCGGAAGCAAACGCGGCCCAGGAGGCCGCCAGGACCGGCGTGGCCGTTTTGACAACGATCCATTCCAATTCCTGCGAGGCAACCTATCGCCGCATGGTCTCACTCTGCAAGCGCGCGGTGGATCTGTCGGACCAGACCCTGATGGACTATGTGACCGAAGCGTACCCCATTGTGGTATTTTGCAAGCAGTTGGAAAACAAGCAGCGCCGGATGATGGAAATCCAGGAGTGCGAGATCCTGTCGGACGGAAGCCGCACGTTTCGCGCGCTCTTCCAGTATGTCATCACCGAAAATCGAATGGAGGACGGCAGATTCATCATTGAGGGACATCATGAGCAAGTAAATTCCATATCAGACAGTCTCGCAAGACGGTTGCTGGAAAACGGGATGCCCCAGACCCTTATCAGTCAGCTGAAACGCAAGGAGGTGCAAAGCGTATGAACTCCGTGCTTCTGATCGCCTGTATCGGTATGATCACAGGCTCATTCATCCTTATCGGACTTTCCCCCATGACCTTCACTGATGTGGTATTCGTTCGGCTTACCGATAAGCCGAAATCTCTCCGCGACGAAATAAACGAAACCACTCATCGGAAGAAACAGTCCTATCTGAGCCGTCAAATCGCCGAGACGCAGGCGATCCTGAAAGCGACCGGACGGGAAAAGAGCTTTCCGAGGCTCTGCGCCCTGTCACTGGCCTTCTTTGCGGCAGGAGTCTCCATCGCCATCGTGCTGGACAATTTTTTTCTCGTTCCTGTGATGGCCGTGGGTCTGATGCTTCTGCCGTTCTGGTATGTGAAGCTGACGCAGACCCACTTTAAGAAAGATATTGCTGCAGAGCTTGAAACGGCGTTGTCCATCATCACCACGGCGTACCTCCGAAGCGAGGATATCCTCACCGCAGTAGCGGAAAACCTCGACTATCTGAATCCTCCCGTACAGTCGGTGTTTAAAACCTTTCTGACGAGAGTGAAGCTGGTCAACCCCGATGTGGAGGCGGCGCTCTATGACCTAAAAGATCAGATCGACAACGCAGTGTTCCGCGAGTGGTGCGACGCGCTCATCGCATGCCGGCATGACCGCAGCCTGAAGACTACGCTGATTCCCATCGTCACCAAGCTCAGCGATATGCGCATAGTCAACGGCGAACTGGAAAATATGGTGTTCGAGCCCCGCAAGGAGTTTATCATCATGCAGTTTCTTGTGGTCGGCAACATCCCAATCCTGTATTTCCTCAATCGGGACTGGCATCACACGCTGATGCACACCGCCATGGGACAGCTCGTTCTTACTGTCTGCGCCGCCGTTATTTTTGTTTCTACGGCTTTTGTGATCAGGCTCACCCAGCCCATAGCGTATAGGAGGTAGCGATGGCAATAGCAATCTTATTATTCGGAGCCCTGCTGGCGGCGGGACTCTTTTTCATCGCCGCAGATTTTCTGCGGCTTCCCAGTTTCGCTGCTGAGAAGGCAATGCTGGCAGCGGTAAAACGGACCGGGGCGAAGCCGAAAAGCACAGACGCGCTGCTGCAAAACAACGCCGTCCGGCTTTCCCGTTACATCCGTATGGATGAATATAAGCGAAGCCGCATGAGAAACACTTTGTCGGCGGCGGGGTTTACCATGACCCCGGAGTTGTTCACCGCCTCGGCCATCGCCAAGGCGGCGGCAGTGGCACTGAGCGTAATTCCAAGCCTTATCATCCTGCCGCTGCTTTCGCCTATCATCCTTTTCCTTGCCGTCCTTGTCTATTTTAAGGAAATCCGCAAGGCGGAAGAAGCGCTCTCTGCAAAGAGAAATAAGATCGAACAGGAGCTGCCTCGTTTTGTGGCGACGATCACCCAAGAGCTAAAGTCCAGCCGTGACGTGTTGTCCATCCTGGAAAACTTTAAGAAAAACGCCGGCGAGGACTTCTCTGCGGAGCTGGATATCCTGACGGCCGATATGCGCTCGTCCAGTTATGAGGCTGCACTTACTAGGTTTGAGGCCAGATTCAACTCGCCGATGCTTTCGGATATATCAAGAGGGCTCATCGGCGTATTGCGCGGAGATGACGGCGGGATGTACTTCCAGATGCTCAGCCACGACATGAAGCAGTTGGAACTCCAGCGTCTCAAGGCCCAGGCCATGAAGATACCGCCTAAAATCCGTGTGTTTTCTTTCCTCATGCTGATGTGCTTCCTGCTGACTTATATGTCGATTATCGCTTATGAAATCATTGCATCCCTTGGCGGGATGTTTTAGGAGGGGGATATACCTATGGAAAACAAACATCAAGTTCTGCTTTTTGACAGGCTACAGGAAAACTATGCCGATTTTCTCGCCGAATGGTCGGCACTGGATCCTGTGGAACTGATCGAAAAGTCGGAGCAAATCTACGCAACTAGATTGGTTAAGGAACGCCTCCTGCGTTATGTGGATGAAGACCAGGCCGAGTGGTTCCTGCGTTTTCAAAACCCGCTGGAAATTGTACGGGATAAGTGGATCGAGGAAAACGGCATGGAAATGGTGCATGATGAGGATTTTTCACATGCTGTCTGGTCGGTCATGGATTGTCAGGATACAGGAAGTCTCTATGCGCCGGCGCCGGGTGTACAGCCTGCCCCTGACAGGGACGAGCCGGTCACTGTGCGGGAATTCTTCGAGCGGCATCCCAATGTGTCCTTTGAAATGATGACACCGTGTGGATTTGTCTCTTTGAAACCTGAGAAAGCGAAGCTGCTGCTTTCCGGTCAGAGCGTGAAAGGGCATCCCGGCTATATCGAGTACGCGATGGAGATCACCGCTGACGAGCTGTTAAGTCAGGAGGTCATCCGAGCGAATTTCTCCGACGACGTGTGGCACATGCTGAGCGCTGAAATACGGGAGATGAATCAGGAGCCTCTGACTCTGGAACAGGAGGTGACCATGGGTTGAAAATTTTAAGAAGCAATCGCGGCGAGGGTTATATTGACGTGGCGGTTCTGGTGCTCTGCGCCATGCTGGTCATCGCTCTTGCTGTGCGCGTTTTCCCGGTCTACATCGCCAAGCAGCAAATCGATACCTTTGCCGCAGAACTCATCAGGGAAGCAGAGATCACCGGACGTGTGGGAACCGAGACATCCGTGCAGGAGCAGCTCCTGCGGGAGCGGACCGGACTCACGCCTGACGTGACGTGGTCGAAAACAGGCAATATCCAGCTGAACCAAGAGGTCACGGTAGCCGTTACCTATGAAACCGACATCGGAATTTTTGCCGGTTTCGGCTCATTTCCCATAACACTTCGGGCCGAAGCGTCGGGCAAATCAGAAGTTTATTGGAAGTAGGTGGAGATATGCAAAAAATACAGAAAATCGTATCGGACAAGCGCGGCGCTTCCTTTCCCTTGATTGTTGCCGTCACTCTCGCTCTGTTGCTTATATTCTGCGCCGTTTCGGAGTATTTCCGCCTGATGATCATCGCCCAGGGTGTGCGGGACGCGATGCAGTCTGCCGTCATCTCCACCGTCAATGACAACTACGACGATGTGTATCATGGCATCCGCGAAGGATATTCGGGCGCCTATCAGCCAATTGCCGAAGACTTTGAGGAATCACTGGACTATGGCGATATCTATGGACGGATGGACCGCGTCCTCGGCCTGACCGACAGCGGCCGCTATCACAAAAAAAGCACTGCGGAAGGTGAGCTGCAATTTCGGATATGGGATTTGTCCGTAGACATCCGAAACGCTCCCTTTGCTGCCGGCGATCAGAAATCCGCCAGATTCGAGGAAGATAGCACGATTATGCTGGAGGTTCCCGTGTCTTTCGCCGGTAAGGTCTTGCCATCCATGAAGATCAAGGTAAAAAGTATGGCGGGATACATTCCCAAGTTTTGACAAATCATAAAATCTTTTATATAATATGATAGACTTCCGAATACTCTTATGGTAGGGTGGGGCTAAAAGGAGCTATCAGAAATTTACAGGAGGATGCACCGATGAAAAATATAAGTGATAAAACCAAAAAACGGTTTGCCATAGCAGGGTGCCTCGCAGCATGCGTTGTGCTGGTTGTTCTGATCGGCAGCCGCTTCATCCCTGAAAAGTCTGCTGAGCAGCCTCTACCATCTAAAAGCTCCCAGTCTTCCCAAGTGACGGTGAACACTGATGCAGAAAAAGGAAAAGAGGTTGTGGTGGCAACACCAAATACCTCCCAACCGGCAATCACAGAAAACGGAGCCGATTCTTCAGGCACTGATCAAACAATTCAAGGAGATGTAAGCAAGCCCCCAGCACCGAGTAAGGAGCAGCTCGCCGATCCCTCTCAAAAGCCGAACAGCAGTGCCAATACGGGAAGCGAGAACGGCACATCAACTGACGGTTCATCACAAAGCGGAGACGGACTGCCAGGATTTGATAATGTGCCGGACAGCGGCGCAAACCAAGTGACAGATGCCGATGATATGTATGAAAACGGAAATAAGATCGGTAATATGGATTAGAAAATTTGCAAAGTTAAGCACGGTGAAAACCGTGTTTTTTTGTTGCAGAAAGGATGAACTATGAAGCGTTTTTTAGGGATTCTATTATCTTTAGTATTTCTTCTTTGTTTGCTTTCCCCTATGACGATATATGCTGTCGGGGAAGGAAATGTTGACAGCGGAGGTGGCGGAATGAATACCAGCGGATCAAGCAACAACGTGTGGAGTCCGGGTAATGATGGCGTACGCGTGACTGTGGTGAGAGCGAGCGACCATGCGGTTGTCACAGTACCGGTTGATTTGACTAACAAAGTTCCCGCCGCTTCAATATATCACTTCGGCAAGATCTGTAAAATACAGTATAACAATGGTAACGGGCTGTCGCCTGTTAAGGGAGGCTATTCCTGTGTTAAACCAGCTCAAGCAATGCCTCGTATCATCGGTACCAATGGCAGTAATAATATCGCGGCAATTAAGAGTTATTTTACCGATGAACAGGTAATTCGATCTATAGCAGGGCTTTCGGGGATGGATTTTGATATCCTTATAAACGGCAATTATAAGTTGCTGATTGAGCCTATCGCCTATTACAAGTTTCAGGGCGTCATGGTCGCTACTACAGCGACCGAAGCAGCTCTTTACGACCAGCAGGTGAGCGGTTTACTCAAATATTGGATGAAATCACTTACTCATAAGAATCTTCCTCTCGCCATGTTCCTGGAGGTTGCGGATCTCGGCTATCCTGCGTGGAATGGAAGCAGGTCGGACATCGTTTCCGATTCAGACATCATTTCAAGCCTCGGGCTCGGCGTTATCCGTTTTACCGATAAGACAGAACCGCCGGCTGTGACCGTCTATGATTACGAATACCGGACTAATACCGAGGTCATCACGGCGGTTACAGTAAGCGAAGGGCAATCCGATCCCGACAACCCGACCCGCGTCAACTTTCACATCGGCGGCACAACATATAATGTGAGCAATGTTTATTACCCAAGCGGTGACAGTCAGCTTGTGTGGGTAAAATGGAAAACGCCCGATACGGCGCAGAGCATGGTGATTGCCATCACCGTATCTGGTCCCGGCAGAGTTTCTAAGGCTACAATCAATGTAAAAATCGTTGATTTAGATCAGAACCCGCCGCCAAACCCTGTGGCTGATGACCGTAACGACAGTTTTTCTACGGCTTCCGTACCAGACCGCCAAAAGCAGACCACTACAAGCTGGACAGTCTGGCGCCCGTGGTGGTATGAAAATTGGGCCTGGCATTCCAACGGAGATGGCGGCGGATATTGGGTTGACGAGGGCTGGTGGGAGTATTCGCTCGATCGTTACAGCGCCAGTCTGACTGCCTCCATGAGCATTCAGTGCGACAGCAAAAACCCCACAGCCAGCGGACGCGTGATGAAGTCAGGATACGGTATCAATCAGACTGTGAGCGGAAGCGTGAGTTCCAGTCAAAGTTCGGCAGTTACGCAACCGCAGAACGCTGTCAGCTACTTTCCAGAGTTCCACTATACAACCTATTGGCGGCTTCTGGACCGAATGGGTTCAGGGCGTTTTGAATTCCAGAAAAACCCTTACTCGACATATAAAAACCGAACTCATTTCACGCCAATTTGGATGCCCGATGGTGCCTATACCGTCAACACCTGGCTCATCGACGCATGGACACCGACCGGGATGCTCTCGGTCAATCTCACCGATTCCTTGACGATTCGCGGGAACTTATATCAAGATTGGCATGTGGCGCCTCTCAATCCGTAACCCAAAAGTTAACTTTTATATAAGCAAGGCTCTGGGAGACCATCCCGCAGCCTTGTCGCATTTTGGAAAGGTGGTCTTTATGACAAAGCTCAAGAAAATATCGCTGTTTCTATGCTTCGTCCTGACTGTGGTTATCATGTGCGGTATCACGGCGAATGCTGCAGGCAGCGGTGATGTGGCCGGAGCCATTGAAGGCACATGGAACGATGCGTCGGATCAGATAAAAACCGTCGTGAACAAGGTCGTTTTCCCGGCGATCGACCTCATTCTGGCGGTCTTCTTCTTCGCCAAATTGGGTATGGCTTACTTCGACTACAGGAAGCACGGACAGTTTGAGTGGAGTGCGCCGGCAATCCTTTTTGTCTGCCTGGTGTTTACCTTAACGGCCCCACTTTACATTTGGACGATTCTCGGAATGTAACCAGGAACAGATTGACTTCCAATGCATAAAATGATATTATAATGGCAATAATACTAAAAAAACAATGAGTTATAATATCATTTTGCTGGGAGGTGAACACATGGAGCAGATCGGATATGGAGAACAAATTGCGGATACCGTCAGGAATATGCCTTACGAGGCAGCCATCCAAACCGAGGACATTGCACAGCGGCTGGCGGAGATGTTTGCGCTTCCATACGAACAGGCCAAAACCTTAACCAATGTAAAGTTGAAGCGGATGGCAGACAAGGGTGAAATTGAAAGACTGCAAAAAGGCGTATACTGCCAGGTGAAGCAAACCGTTTTTGGGAAAGTGACCCCCAGCATCGACGAAGTGGTAAAAAAGACACTGACAGTACAGAGCGGCGCGAAAATAGGGTACGAATCCGGTGCGTTCCTGCTGAACAAGCTGGGGCTGACCACCCTGATTCCCCGTGATATCGAAATCACAACAAACCGCTATGGAGCAAAGCTGCCGGAGGATTGCCATATCAGGCTGCGGAAGCCGCCTGCGGCTGTGACCGAGGACAACTGGAAATACCTTCAGTTCATCGATATGGTAAGTGAGCTTCCCAATACGCATATTGACGCGGAGAAACCGGAGCTGCTGCTGGCCGGGTACGCCAGGAGGCAGAAGTTAGACGGCCTTATGCTGATATTTACAGCCCGCAGGCATTACCCGGCGAAAGTTTTACTGCCGCTTATTGACTTGCTCATGGAGGTGGAAGATGAATTTACATCAAGATAGAGATGCGTTTGAAGCCCTGCTCTCTGATGTCAGCCGCAGAACAGGCATTCGAAGCGATATCGTGGAAAAGGATTATTATCTGACATTGCTTCTATGGGAACTGGCAGAGAAGCAGGACTCCCTTCCTGCATACTTTAAAGGCGGTACCGCCCTGTATAAATCAATCGGCCGCATGAAGCGCTTTTCCGAAGATATCGATCTCACAGTTGAAATACATGACTGCTCAAACAGTCAGGGAAAAAAACGCCTAGAAACAGCGGCAAACGGCTATCATACACTTTCAAGGACATCGGATAAAGCCAGGGAAAGCAATCAAAAGGGCAGCATCACCAGCGTATATGAATATACTCCCGTGACCGCTGCCGATACTGACGACGCCCTGCAGAGGTTTGGTTATGTGAAGGTTGAGGCAACCTCCTTCACGATCAGCGAGCCGGTGGAAGCCATTGAAATTTCGCCGCTGCTTTATTCGGAAGCAAACTCAGAGCAGCTCCGGATTCTTGAATCAAAATACAGGATTAAACCGTTTTCCATTCACACCATCAAGTTGGAGCGGATCTTTGCAGACAAAATATTGGCTGCGGAGTTTTACTACCAAAGGCGCATGCTGTTTGATACCGCCAAGCATCTTTACGATCTTTCCACGATGATGGAGCAGGAAAGAATACGCTCACTGCTCTCGGCACCGGAGGATTTCGTGACAATGCTCGCCTATAAACGTAAAGAAGAAAGGGAAAGGATCGGCAGCGACCTGTCGGAAAAACCGTTTTCCGAATTCAAGCTGTTTGATGCGGTCGGCACAGATTTTGAGCTGTCTGCAGCCTTTTCAAAAATGCAAGAGATTTATGTGTTCTCGCAAACCGATATTCTTTCGCCGGCGCAACTGTCTGCAAGTATGACAGCTCTGAGTCAAATCCTGCTCGAACTGGATGAAGGCCTTGAAATGACGCAAACCGCAAGTGAGGGTACGCAGCAGAGGATGCTGTGAAACCGAGCGGCAGTTCTTAAATGCAGGAGGCATTCTGATGAACAACAATGAAATTGTGGAGAAAGTGCATAATTCCATTTACCAGCAGATACAAAAGACCGGCATCGCAACGCCGGTTCAGGTGTTGATGGATTTAGATATCCTCTCTAAAGAGGATTATGAGCGGTGGCGGTTTGGCAAACTGGACTATCTGGAGCGTGCCTGCAAGGTGAATCTATCCAAGCTATCCTTTGTTATGCGTGAAATTCGAAGCTATGCGGCAAAAAATAACCTCAAGGGCTCATGGACCTTTTATAAGCAGTGGGGGCAGAAAAATAGTCCCCACGCAAAGCAGCTCCGCTTCTCAAAAAGCAGCGGCGAGGACATTGAAAAAGCCTACGCCATCCACTATCTGAACCCTTCACCAATAGGCGGACAGAAAAATTAATAACAATCATTTAAAAGACGCACTTCAAACCGCAGCGCGTCTTTTTTATTTACATGGAGGAAACGCATATGACAACATTTGAAAACGAATTGCGAAAGCTCTTTGACCACAATGCGGTCTTCGCAGACACAAGGTTTATCGGCAGGACGTGCTACGGAAAAATCAGCGGCAACATCTGCGTGCGCGCGGAATTTATCACCTTGAGTTATGCGGATAAATATGAAGCGCTCAAAATATCCCTCATCAATCGAACCGAGGGTGTAATCGACAGCACTATCTTACGATTTAGTGAGGTGCTTGGAAAAAAGCAAGTGACCAACCCCAACTTTAAAGAAGGTGTCAGCCCACATATTTGGAAATATCAGGATGAGCTGGAGTGGTACGTATATAAGCCAACTCCGTCAGATTTTGAAAAGCTTGCCAATGAGGTAGATAATTACCTTGAAGTATTCCGAGAGCCGGTGCATGAAATGTCCCAAGGAATGACACCGCAGATGGGATAAACCAGCACTGACCTTCCTGGCGCTCTGTGAGAAAAATACAGCGCGTCTTTTTTATGCTCAGGAAAGAGGGGGTGTTCCGCACTTGTTTATATGGGATTTTGTTCTTGGCACGGTGATGGATCAGCTCATAGACTGGCTGTACGGTCAGATCGTGGGATTTCTCGGCGACTTTTTTTCACAGATGGGCAACATGGGCGCTGAATTGTTCGACATGGGCTGGATCCAGTCCATCGTCCTGTTTTTTTCTTATCTGGCTTGGGCGCTGTATGTCACCGGGCTCGTGGTGGCAGCCTTTGAAACCGGCATTGAATATCAAAACGGGCGCGGCAGTATCAAGGACGCCGCTCTGAACGCTATCAAGGGTTTTATGGCGGTATCGCTTTTCACCGTCGCGCCGGTGGAGCTGTTTAAGCTCTCGGCTAGTTTACAGGGCAGTCTCACAGCGGGAGTGACTGGATATGGTGAAAGCTTTGGAGAAGCTGCGAACAATATCATTACAGAGCTTGGAAATACACAAGACATCGGCAGCGCCATGAATTCCGGCGCATTCGGAGGACTGAACGCCATTACCAGTCCTGTCATGATGATGTTCCTTGTCATCCTCATGGGATACGCGGTAATAAAGGTATTTTTCTCTAATCTTAAACGCGGCGGCATCCTGCTGATCCAGATTGCCGTTGGCAGCCTGTACATGTTCTCTGTTCCCCGCGGCTATATCGACGGCTTTATTCAGTGGTGTAAGCAGATCATTGGTCTGTGCCTGACCACCTTTTTGCAGGCAACGATCCTCACAGCCGGCCTGTTGGTGGTCAAGGATAACGCGCTGCTGGGTATCGGGTTAATGTTGTCAGCAGGTGAGGTACCGAGGATCGCCGGAGCGTTTGGGCTGGATACTTCGACGAAAGCCAATCTGATGTCCGCAGCCTATACCGCACAGGCCGCCGTTAATACTACCCGCACGGTGATTCAGGCAGTGGCGAAATAACAAAGAAAGGGAAGCATACGATGAAACTCATCTATGTGGCGTCTCCTTACGCCGGGGATGTCGAAAAGAATATCGCGTTTGCCAAGCTGGCGTGTCGCTATGTGATGGAACAAAGGCACGCTTTTTTTGCGCCTCACCTTTTGTATCCGCAGATTCTGGATGACACCGACCCCGCGGAACGGAAAACCGGCCTGAAGTTCGGACTACGCATATTGGAAATATGTGACGAGTTGTGGGTGTGCGGCGACCGGATCAGTACGGGCATGGAAGCGGAAATTGAACTGGCAAAACAGCTCGGTATCCCTATCCGATATGTGTCTGAGGAACAGATTCTTAACATGTTTTCTGTATCAACATCATCGGAATTTGCCAATATCCATGACAATGTAGGAGGAATGCTTCATGTATATCTACCCAGATAATCTCAAGGCAAAGGCCACATTGTGGCTATGGGAGCTGCGGGATATCGGCATTATCGGAATCGGCTGCCTGATTTCTGTTTTCGCCCTTACGCAGTTAGGCTTTCTGCTGCCTATCGTTCTCACGGCGCTCTACGCCTTTTTGTCCATCCGCTTCGAGGATACCAGCATCCTTGACTTTCTCCGCTGCGCCTTTTTCTTCTTTATCGGGCGCCAGCAGCTTTATGAATGGAGGGCGTGATATGAACAGAAAAGAAAAAAGAGCGGCGAAAGAAAAGCAGTCTACCCGCCAGCTCATGGGCATCACTGGCATCACCGATTACAGCCTGGTGACCAGCCGTGGAAGGCTTGTGTTTTTTATTGTCAAGCCGACCAACATCAGCGTCCTGTCCGACGCCAGCGTCGCAGCACGGATCTATGCGCTGATGAACGTCCTCAAGGGCATCGCTGAAATCGAAATGCTATGCCTGAACTCCCGTGAAAACTTCGAGGACAACAAGAGCTTTCTGCGCCGGAGGATCGAAGCCGAGCAGAATCCTGTCATCCGAAAGCTCCTCCAGCAGGACTTGGCAAACCTGGACCGGATGCAGGTTCAGATGGCGACCGCGCGGGAATTTCTCATTATTATTCGTTTGTGGGAAGAAAAGGAATCAGACGTTCTTCCGTACCTCTCCCGGATTGAAAAAAGCCTGAAGGATCAGGGCTTTACCGTACGCAGAGCGGACGAAGCGGATATCAAGCGGCTACTGGGCGTTTACTACGAACAGAACGTCACAACTGAAAAATATGAGGACTATGACGGAGAAAGGTGGGTGATTCTCGGTGAGTAAAATCAGAACAAAAGAAGTGGTGGAGGACGCTAAAATCAAAGATTTCCTCGACATGGTAGCTCCCGGAATTATCAAATTCAGTACCGACCATTTCATCTGCGGCAATACATTCCGCTGTGTGTGGGCGCTGCGCGAGTACCCCACCAGCACCTCCGAGCAGGCGATCCTGCGGCACCTTGGGGAAAAGGACGGCGTCACCCTGCGCATCTATACCCGGCAGGTGACGGCAAACGAGGAAAAGAAGATTATCCATAACGCTGCCAACAAAAACCGCATGAGCCGCAGCGCTACTCACGACCTACAGCAGACTGTCACTGCGGAAAGCAACCTGCAGGATGTGGTGACGCTGGTTTCCTCCATGCATCGAAACCGTGAGCCGCTACTCCACTGCGCCGTCTACATCGAGCTGGCGGCCCACGAACCAGACGAACTGAAGCTTCTCCAGACCGACGTGCTGATCGAACTGGTGCGGAGCAAGCTCAACGTGGACCGCCTGCTGCTTCGGCAGAAGGAGGGCTTTCTCACGGTGGGACCAGCGGGACACAATGTGTTCGGCAGCCAGTTTGAGCGGGTTCTGCCGGCCAGCTCCGTCGCCAACCTCTATCCTTTTAATTACAGCGGAAAGACCGACGCCCACGGCTTCTACCTTGGGCGGGACAAATTCGGGAGCAATGTCATCGCTGACTTCGACCAGCGGGATGAGGACAAGACCAACGCGAACATCCTGATTCTTGGCAACAGCGGCCAGGGCAAGAGCCATTTGCTCAAACTGATCCTTTGCAACATGCTTGAATCCGGCAAGAACGTAATCTGCCTCGATCCCGAACATGAGTATGTCGAGCTTGCCGAAAACCTTGGCGGATGCTTCGTTGATCTGATAAGCGGACAGTATCTAATCAATCCCCTGGAACCAAAAACATGGGACGAAGGGGGAGGCCCCGGCGACGAGGACGCGCCTCAGACCTTCCGTCAGCGCACGAAGCTTAGCCAGCACATCTCCTTTCTCAAAGACTTTTTCAGATGTTACAAGGATTTTTGCGACCGCCACATTGACGTGATCGAAATCATGCTTGGAAAGCTTTATGAAAAATGGGGTATCAGTGACCAAACCAATTTCAGCAGGCTGACCGCCGATTCGTATCCCATCCTTTCCGATCTGTACATTCTGATCGAGGATGAGTACAAGGACTATGACACTGCAAAATATCAGCTTTATACAGCCGAGCTTTTACAGGAAATTCTGCTGGGGCTCCACTCCATGTGCCAGGGCGCAGAGAGCAAATTCTTCAATGGCCACACCAACGTGACTTCCGACCGGTTTATCGTGTTCGGTGTCAAAGGCTTGCTGCAGGCCAGCCGGAATGTTAAAAACGCCTTGCTGTTCAACGTGCTGTCATTCATGTCGGACAAGCTGCTGACCGAGGGCAACACAGCCGCTTCCATCGACGAGCTCTATTTATTTCTCTCAAACCTGACAGCCATTGAATACATCAGAAACTTTATGAAGCGTGTCCGTAAAAAAGAATCCTCCGTAATTCTATCATCTCAGAACCTTGAGGATTTCAACATCGAGGGCATCCGCGAGCTGACCAAGCCCCTGTTTTCCATTCCTACCCATGCATTTCTTTTTAACGCCGGCAACATCGACAAGCAGTTTTATATCGACAGCCTTCAGCTTGAAGAATCGGAATACAACCTTATCCGCTTTCCTCAGCGCGGCGTGTGTCTTTATAAGTGCGGAAACGAGCGATATAACCTTGCGGTCCACGCTCCGGCGTATAAGGAGAAGCTGTTCGGTAAGGCGGGAGGAAGATAATCGGAAGAAGGTGAACAACAATGGCTGACCCCGCAACAATTGGGCTGGCGGTCAAGGCGGCGGTAACGGCCCTGTCGGATGGACGCCTCCGAAAAACCATCGGCTGGATCGTCGCCGCTGTCCTGTCGCCCCTCGTTTTAATCATCGTCCTCATCTGCGGACTGCTCTCCGGTACTGCCATGCACAATAATACGGCGGTAGATTTATGCTTTAACGGCGGCGTCATTTCGGGCAATGTTCCCGAAAGCTATCGCGGCTATATTGAAGATATGCGGAGCAGCTTCAGTATGCTGGACGGTTCCATTGCGGCATTAAATACGGAAATGGAGGACGACGACAGCCTCGATTCGGTGAGACTGAAAGCGATTTTTTACTCTCTGTTTTTCGGCGAGGAAAGTCCCTCCCGGCTGGAGCATCGAAAATTCGCCGAGTGCTTCGTTGCCTATGAAGAACGCTCCCGCACCGTAACGAACAATGACGGCACGACCAGCGTAGAAACCTACATCGTGGCGGTTCCCATCAGGGAAATGCCCGTGGTATATGCAAATATCGCTTCAGCGATGGGAATGACAATTAGGGCTGAGAATCAAGCCAATGCCTCGGAAATCTATTACCGTGTGCTTTACGGCAAACCGGCTCCCACCTACGGCGATGAGTTTGACCAATGGTCAAACAGCCTGCTCCTTTCCTCTGTACCGTTCATCGGTGCGGATGGTTTCTGTTCTCCGCTGGGAAGTGATTGGAAAAGCTTAGTGACTTCCGAGTTCGGCTACCGAAAAGATCCGTTCACAGGAAAGGGTGCGGGACACGGAGGAATCGACCTTGGTGCTCCCAAGGGCACCCCTGTCCATGCGGCACTTCCCGGCACCGTTTATGTTGTGCGCTATTCCACAAGCGGCTACGGTTACCATGTGATGATCGATCACGGCGGCGGCTTCGTGACCCTGTATGCTCATTGCTCCAAACTTTTCATCACCGAAGGGCAGAAAGTGGATGCGGAAACGGTCATTGCCGAGGTCGGCTCCACCGGCAGAAGTACTGGAAACCATCTGCATTTTGAGGTGCGGATCGACGGAGAAAAGCAGAATCCGAGAAACTATCTCCCGTGAAAAAGGGAAAAAAGGGACAGCAGACTATGACAACACGCATGAAAACAACAGAAAAAAAGAAGGAGGATTGACGCCATGATTGAGACTAATCAGGACAAATCGACTCAGCCAGAGTATCTGGCATTAAGATCCCTATGCAAAAACCTGGTGGATTGTGTGGAGCATATCATTCAAACCGCCATGGAATCAGGACAGACGGAATATACCGTTTCTTACGAAACAATCAGTGAAGAGACAGGCATCAATGTGGAATTCAACGATGCTATTTTAACTGCTGTTCACGAAATGCTTCTGGAACGGCCGGAGCTTTCCGAGCTGGAAGCGTTGGAAACAGCCTTTCATTTGGAGGTTTCACAGCAGCAGAACAGCAGGGCGGAAAAAAGCAGCCTGCCGAGGCTTGGAGATTTGCTTGCCTGCGAATGGAAGGATCTTCACCTGATCCATGATGAGATCGATCAGCTTCCTGCCACCATTGTTGAGCTGTCGGGCACCACTCTCACCGAATCTGGGAGGACTGCTTGGGCAGACATTCTCGATGCAAAGGTCAAGCAGATCTATGCTGGTCCATACGGTTTGCAGATGGAAGTTACCGGAGTTAAGGCATCCCGCCTTGAGAAATTCTCATATATGCTCGCCGGATACTGCTCCATAGAAGAGTATGAGATGTGGGTGGCGGGAGAGACAGAACCAAACCAGGAGTTAGGGCAATCCTGCTCGGAATAAGCTACCGCAGCATATGGTGATTCATAAGAGATCAAGGAGGAAATGAAAATGGAAAAAGAAAAGGAAAACAAGAAAGAACTTCAAATTACAGTCGCTTTCGACGAAAAGAAACTGGAAGCCATGACTTATTTTATGGAAGAAAAGAAAGTCACACTCGAATCTGCTATGCAGGATCATCTAAATGAACTGTATGAGAAATATGTTCCTATCGCGATGAGAAGGTATCTGAACAGGAATGATACCCCGGAGCAGCAGCAGGGCAGCAAACTCGGAACGAGGCAAGCGGAGGCGACTGGTCAGGGAAGCACTTCCGTAAAGAAACGGGAAGATCGCCGTCAGTCACGGGAGCAGAGTCAAAGCAATGATGCTGTTTTAGCAGAGGCGCAAGCGGGGGAGCCAGCGGAAGAAAACAACCAGGGAATGTCCATGAGCATGTAAAAAGAAATAAGGAGAAGCTGTCAAAGGACCCAGTCTCTGATCTGGAAAATAGTTTTAGGCGCTGGGATGATTGTTATGGAAATGGAGGTTCCGATCCCTTTTGGTATGACGGGTTTAACTTAAACCTCATCCGCAGACATATCCTGGTTTACAAAATGAAAATCGAAGAGGAATACGATGTGGACGACTACCCGGAAATATATCATCGGGATACGCCGCCAGAGGTTCCAGACGACTATATGGCAAATGCAGACGCAATCAGGGCGGGGGCAAAGAAGGCTCTCGCCCTGTATCTTGAGGATGAAAATTATTTGTATCTGTGGAAAAGCAAAGACAGAATTCCACAAAAGGCAGCGGAAAAGCTCAGTCTTAAAAGTATACTCGGCTGCGCTTCCGGCCTGGAATATGCTATCCTTGTCGACGATCTTCTGGCGATGCGGCGGCATGGGAATGCGGCGGGGTATCTGTCTTGCTTTGCGTTTTGTGCCGAAAGAGTCCGTGAAATTTTGAAACCTGTGGAGGAGTGCCAGGGGATGGTTATGAGCATGTAAAGGGGGTGAAAAAATGAAGCAGGATACCGTGACCGTCAGTTTTGATGCTGCGAAATTAAAAGCAATCAAGCTGTATATGAGTCGGAAAGGGGTCTCCCTTGAGCAGGAGCTGGCGGAACAATTGAATAAACTGTATGAGAAATATGTGCCTGTCAATGTCCGGGATTACATCGGTGAAACGGAAAATGTCGAAGCAGGGAGCGCCCAGCCTCGACAGGCAAAATAGAACCTTTGGTATGGATCTGTAGTGATAAAGTGCAGGAGGATTTATATGGGAGACACATCAATAGTACTGTGGATAAACCGGCATCAGCACGATGCGCTGGAGCATATCCTGACGGAGAGAGGTACGAATATCGAAACGGTGATGCAAGCACAGCTCATAGAACTTTATCGTCAGACGGTGCCCGAACAGGAGCGCGTGGACATCAACAATCAGATAGAGAGCGAGCGCCTTGCGGAGGAACAACGTGAAGCAGAGCTCCGCCGATTTTCTGTTTTCCGCATCACGGAAAAGGGCTCCACTGTCTGTCTCGAATGTAACCACGCCTTCAATTTCATGCAGGCGGCAAACCAAGCCCGGCGCTATCTGCGGCAGGAGATGGACCCTCCGCCCAGCGCCTTTGCGGAATACTTTCTGAGTAACGGCACGCTGATCAGCGAGGAAAAATTCAGTGTGCTGGTGGGAGAACGTATTGAGGGAAGCCACAACATCACTGGCCTTTGTGATATTGATCTCGACGGCGGGATGCTCCATACGGCCCATCATCTGGAAGGATGGGCAAGCTTCCGGCTCAAAGATGTGACCACTGCCGCTTATCATGCCTATCGCAAGAGTTACAGTAGCAACGACGACATGTGGAGGATCTTTCTGGATTACCTCGACGGCAGACAGATCACGGAAGCCTCCGCCGTCATGAGCATGGAGATGTGAAATCCTCACCTGGAAGTTGGAAGAACGCGTTCGGAAGGCTTACATTTTATGCGGCTGCGCCTTTTAAAGCTTTCGCGTGCTTTAGATTTTTCACTTGCTTTTGACGGTTGAAGGCTTTATTGTGTCGCTTGAGGCCGAAACCTTGCAAATACTCACAAGGAGGGATTTTTTATGAGTAAAGCAACTAAATCACTTGGACCAAATGAACTAATTGGGATGCTGACACTGGAGGCCGTAAATTTATTATTTCTTGGTGGCAATGCGGACGAGCCAGACGTCAGCAAGCTGGAATCGCTCATCGCACTGGTAGCTGAGGCATGGGAGTTACCGCAGGAGGCCTTAGATCAAAGCAAGAAAATTATAGACGCGGAGCGCGAAGCGGTACGCCATATAGTGCGCGGTGAAAAGGCGAAGAGATTGATTCCACAAAATAAACTCCTGCAATGCGTCGGAAGCGCCGATATTATGCAGAGCGTGTGGGGACTTTTTGAAACGACTGTCAGGCTTGACACGCGGGAGAAACGGGAGCAAATCTTGCAAAATACCAAGTTTCTAGCCGAATATCTAGGGATGGAGGAATGGATTTTTCGCACCAAAATTCTTCATCATAATAAGGTCGATATAACTGATCCTGCAGCACCGTCACCTCAGATCTCTCTTGGCTGACAATGATAACAATCCTTGCCCCGTGTTGCCTCTGTGTGCCGCTTTGCCGGTCAGGGTGGCATCCTTGTACCCCAAGCCAGCCAGAAGCGCCGTGTCGAGCTTTTTGAGAAGCTTTAAAAAGGCATAAAACAGGCGCGTCAGGCAGAACGGCGGGGATTAACTCCCTGTCGAAAAAAGAGCAGGATAAAGACGGGTGGTCGCGTGCGACCTCCCGCCACTCACTTCGCCCAGCAGTGCTGGGCGTTTTCGGGTTTTTGGATGAGGTGGTCGGATTCGGGATTTGACACAGCCGAGGTGGTCGGAATCCTATGAAGCCCAAGAAACCAAAGGCTTTTGCGCGGTCACCTGACAGGTGGCCGCTTGCGGAATGGAGGAATGTAAGTGAAAAGTAACAAGGAAAGAACCGCGATCTGGCTTTATCCCGAGACGATGGATCGGATGGATGGATGGATTGAAAAGGACAACTGTAAAAGCCGCAGTGAGTTTGCGGAGAAGGCCCTCAGCTTTTACATGGGCTATCTTGCTACGGAGGACACGACGTCCTACCTCTCCAAGTCTTTGCTTTCTGCCATTCAAGGGACTCTGCAAAAAACGGAAGACCGGGTAGCGGGAAATCTCTTCCGGCTCTCGGTGGAGATCAGCATGATGATGCATCTGCTGGCAACCACACTAAACATCACCGACGAGGAATTGCGCAGGCTGCGGGGGCGCTGCGTCGCCGAGGTAAAAAGGACCAGGGGGAGGATCCGGTTGGATGACGCGGTGCAATTTCAGAGCGGCTCGGATGACGAAGAATAATGGCACGCATTATTCTCAAATGTCCCTATCTTAAGGGAGGCAGTGGAAAGACCGCCGCTCATATTAAACACCTCGTCAAATACATCGCCACCCGCGAGGGCGTGGGGAAGATCAAGAGCAACCATGAGAATTGGCATTCCACGAAGAAGCAGCGGGAGCTGATCTCTCAGATCCTCCAGGAGTTCCCTGATGCCAGGGAGCTGTTTGAATATGAGGATTATCTCGCAAAGCCCAATCGGGAAAACGCTTCCGAATTTATCACCATTGCATTGGAGCAGAACCTTGATAAGATCGGCGGCCGTGAAAAGTATCTGGATTACATTGCAAATCGCCCGCGCGTCGAAAAGGTGGATACCCACGGTCTGTTTAACGGAGGGGATGACTCTCTTATCCTCGCACAAGTTGCAGAGGAAGTATCTGCGCATACAGGAAACGTATGGACGCCGATCATTTCACTGCGCAGGGAGGATGCGGCGCAGATCGGTTTCGACAGCGCCCAGGCATGGAAGTCTCTGCTTTCATCCAAGGCGCCGGAGCTTGCCGAGAGCATGAAAATCCACCCCGACCATCTGAAGTGGTATGCCGCCTTTCACAACGAATCCCACCACCCTCATATTCACATGATCTGCTACAGCACCGACCCCGGCGAGGGTTATCTTACAAAACAAGGCATTCGAAAAGTGAAGTCCTCGCTGGCGCAGGAGATTTTCAGGCAGGAGCTTATTCCGCTTTATGCGGAAAAGACTCAGCGGAGGGATGAGCTGAAAGAGCAGGCTGCCGGGACGATGCAGGAAATGATCCGGCAGATGAAGGATGGCGTTTTACAGAGCGACCGGCTGGAACAGCTCGTCTCCTGCCTTGCAGACCAGCTCCGTGACGTCTCCGGCAAAAAGCAGTACGGCTATCTCAGGCCCGAGTTGAAAAATGTGGTGGATGAGATCGTGGACGAGCTGGCAAGGGACAGCAGGGTATCGGAAGCATATCGTTTATGGTGGGAAACCAGGGGCAGGATCGAAGCAATCTACACTGAGACGTCAGCCGGCCCCCTTCCGCTCTCCCGATGCGAGGATTTCAAGCAGATTCGCAACATGGTCATTCTGGAAGCCATGCACATCCGTGATGGGGCACTGACCTTTGAAGAACCGGCATCGGTTGAAACGACCCTGTCGGAACCGGAGCCGTCAGATGAACCGGAGCCTGAAAATGAATTGGAACCGGAGCGCGAGTCCTCTGACTCCTGGTGGACGGAGGAATATTTACTGGCAAAGCAATATCTGTTTGGCGATGAGGAGGATGGAATCACGCGGGATTTTGAAGAGGCCTGCGCTCTGTTTTTTTCCGAGGCGGAAAGCGGCAACCCTCTCGCCATGTATGACCTCGGAAGAATGTGTGCGGACGGCCTCGGCTGCGAGGCTGATGTGGAGGAAGCCTGGCAATGGTATGAAAAGGCTCTTGATGGATTTCATATGGCAGAGGTAGAAAAGCCGTGGAAGTACACCGAGTACCGCATTGGGAAAATGTATGCTGCGGGACTCGGCACGGAGCAGGACTATGAGCAGGCAGCAGACTTTCTGACTTTGTCAGCTAACCAAAAATATAAATATGCGCAATACTCCCTCGCCGGCCTTTACTATCAGGGGAAGGGTGTGGATCAGGATCATGAGCGGGTGTTTTCTCTCTACGCCAGCGCAGCAAACCAGGGCTTTCCTTATGCCAGCTTTGAGCTTGGAAAAATGCTGAGGGATGGGATCGGCTGCGGGATAAGCCACGTCCGGTCAGAGCAGCGCTTCCATGAAGCATTCGACGGCTTCACTTCCCTGGAATCGGAGAGTCATGACGACAAGGTCCAGTACCGTCTCGGATGGATGCTTCTGAATGGTGTGGGCACGGAAAAAGACACGGTACTGGCAAAAGAGTATCTGGAGAAGTCGACCGGCGTGGGAAACCTTTTCGCCGGTTACCAGCTTGCCAGACTGATTCTGTCTGAAGACGGCGCCAGTCCGAAGGATGTAGAGAAGGCGCTCGTTTATCTTCGCCGCGCGGCGGAGACGGAGAATCCCAATGCCGCATATTTTCTCGGCAAGCTCTATCAGGAAGGCCAGCATGTCCCGAAAGACACTCCCGAGGCAGTGCGGCTCTTCCGGTTGTCAGCCGAACAGGGCAGCGAATTCGCAGCATACCGACTCGGCAAGCTCTACCTTAGCGGAGACGGCATCCTGAAGGATGTGGAAGAAGCACTACGCTGGTTCCGTTTTGCCGCAGACAAGAAAAATCATTATGCCGAATACGCCCTGGGCATTCTCTGTCTCAAGGGAGAGGATGTCCCAAAGGATGTCTTCATAGCATTGGAGTATCTGAAACGGGCTGCCGGACAGGGCAGCCAATTTGCGCAATACCGCCTTGGCAAGACGTACCTCAAGGGAGAGGATTTCCCGAAGGATATAGAAGCGGCGCTGCGATATCTAATCGCAGCCGCAGAACCGGGAAATCAGTACGCACAGTATCTTCTCGGCAAACTGTACCTGATGGGAAAGGATGTGCCAAAGGACAGAGCCGCAGCCGTTCGTTGGTTTACCCTGTCGGCTGCGCAAGGCAATATTTACGCTCAGTTTTTTCTTGATCATATGAATGATTTTAAGGAACCATCTGTGTTGCTGACGGGAACCCGGCTGTTGCATCATTTGACCCGCATCTTTTCGAACAACGCGCCTCCCTTGAGACCGCCCGGCCTGAAGATTGACCGAAAGCGCAGATTGAAGCTGAACGAGAAGAAGCGCGGCACAGGCCACGCCAGAGGCGATCACGAACCAACCATGAGCCTGTAATTTCCGGCGTTTTTTATCGCACCGGCAGCAGCAAAAATAAGGAGGTGTCTTATGGGCGTTTACATTCATTTCACAGAGGAACAAAAGGAGCGTGCCAACAGCGTGGATCTTGTGGATTTTCTTCAGAAGCGCCGTGAAAAGCTGCTCCCCAGCGGGAAGGAGAAGCGGATCGCATCTGATCGCAGCATCACAGTATACGGCAATGAATGGTATGATCATTCCATAGAATACGGCGGATATCCCATCGAGTTCGTCCAGCAGTTTTATCATTGCTCATATCCGGAGGCGATAACCATGCTGTTGGGTGGCGAACAGGGCAAACCTTACAGAACGGTAGAAGAAAAGCAGGAGGAACCGAAGAAGCCGTTTGCGTTGCCTGCAGCCCACAGCGATATGCGCAGCGTCTATGGCTATCTGCTCAAAACGCGGCTTTTGGATCGAACGGTGGTCAACGCTTTTGTAAAAAAGAAACTTATCTACGAAAGCTGTGAAAAATCCAAGGATGGCAAAAAAGAATACCATAACGCAATATTTGTAGGGTTGGATGAACATGGAATACCACGCCATGCTCACAAGAAAGGACTCTATACGAAGGGAGCCGGCTTCAAGGGCAATGTGGAGGGCTGCGATCCCGACTACAGCTTTCACTATATCGGCACGGACAATAGCCTCTTTGTGTTCGAAGCCCCGGTTGATCTGCTGTCCTATATCACACTACACCCGCAGGATTGGGAAAGGCACAGTTATGTGGCGCTCTGCGGCCTTTCCCAATACGCTATGCTGAAAATGCTGGAACTGCACCCGAACATCAATCGTGTGGTTCTATGTCTTGATCATGATGCAGAGGGGATTGAAGCCTCGGAGAAGTACCATGACCTGATCACAGGAAGAGGAATCCTCTGCGAAAGGGAGCTGTCCGCTCAAAAGGATTGGAACGAGGATATCAAGGCGGCCCATGGACTTCCCGCCATTCCTGCTGAGGAACATCCCCAGCGTCTGCTCTGTGAAGCGATCTGCGCAAGTCTTGGCGAGGGGATGCAGAACAGCCAAGACGACTGCTCCGCCGATGCCCTTGCCGCGCTCCTGACTGCGATCCGCTCCCATATGCATCGGGGGCGGTTTTTACAGGCGGAAGACTGTCTGTGGGATATGCTCTGCCGCTCCATAAACGCTGCTGCGAAAGAGTACCGCCAAATGGATCATAGCAGGGACCACGCCGCAGTGCGGGACAGGCTGAAGTACGGCTTTAAAACCTATGAAAACCGGAGAAAGATTAAGACGCGTCTGGATTTACTGGAATCGGATATCATGGCCCTGCGCGGCTTCGACCGTGTGCTGTCCACTTCCGAAAAGGGAGACTTAGCGGAGCGTTGTGAAAGCATCGCCGCCCACTGCCTCAAGTCTTTGATCCTGCTTGAGCAGCCCAGGCAGAAGCAGGAAATGAAGCAGAACCAGGAAATGAAATTAACCATGCAGTAAAGGAGGGCTTCGAATTGCAATCCCAGGTATACCTTCTGATCGGAACGGCGACCGTCATGTTCGCTGTTATCGGCGGTCTTTCCCTGCTGGCGCATTATTATACTTTAAACGGCATTAAGAGCCGTACGGTAGGCGACGGCCAGCACGGAACCGCCCGCTTCGCCTCAAAGCAGGAAATCAAGAGTACCTACAAACACATTCTGTTCCAGCCCTGGCAGTGGCGTCGGGGCGAGAGTCTTCCCACAGAGCAGGGCATCATCCTCGGTTGCCGTGGAAAGAAAAACGATATCACAGCGCTGGTGGATACCGATGACGTCCACGCTTTGATGATCGGCGCTTCCGGCGTGGGCAAAACGGCATTTTTCCTGTATCCCAATCTGGAATACTCCTGCGCTTCCGGTATGAGCTTTCTGACCACCGACACCAAGGGCGATTTGTTCCGTAATTACGGAGCCATCGCAAGGGATTATTACGGCTACCATGTGGCTGTCATCGATCTGCGCAATCCCACCCGCTCGGACGGAAATAATATGCTGCATCTGGTCAACACTTACATGGACCGGTACCTTGCAGACAACAGCAATTTAACGGCAAAGGCAAAGGCAGAGAAGTACGCGAAAATCATTGCCAAGACCATCATCAACGCCAGCGATGAGAACTATGGGCAGAATCAGTTTTTCTATGATGCGGCCGAGGGACTTCTCTGTGCGGTCATCCTGCTGGTGGCCGAGTATCTGCCGCCTACGGAGATTGACGGTAAGAAAATAGACTGCCGCCACATCATCAGCGTGTTCAAGCTGGTGCAGGATCTGATGGCTCCTAGCCGCGTAAAGGGAAAGAGCCAGTTTCAGCTGCTCATGGACAAGCTGCCAGACAACCATAAGGCCCGCTGGTTTGCCGGCGCCGCCCTTAATTCTGCCGAGCAGGCCATGGCATCGGTGCTCTCCACCGTACTCTCCCGGCTCAACGCCTTCCTCGACAGTGAGATGGAACAGATCCTCTGCTTTGAGACGGCAATCGATACGGAGAAGTTCTGCAATGAAAAATCCGCACTGTTTGTCGTGCTGCCAGAGGAAGACTTAACCAAGTATTTCATGGTCAGCCTGATGATTCAGCAGCTCTACCGCGAGATCCTTGCCGTGGCGGATGAAAACGGTGGGAGGCTTAAAAATCGCGTGATGTTTTACTGCGATGAGCTGGGGACGCTTCCCGCCATTGGGTCGCTTGAGTTAATTTTCAGTGCCTCTCGTTCGCGCCGCCTATCCATGGTGCCGATCATACAATCGCTGGGTCAGCTTCAGAAAAACTATGGCAAGGAGGGGGCCGAAATTATTGTAGATAATTGTCAGGACGTCATCTTCGGTGGCTTTGCACCCAACAGCCAGACCGCGGAGGTACTATCCAAGGCGATGGGCAGCCGCACAGTTTTGAGTGGAAGTGTCAGCAGGGGCAGGAATGATCCCAGCCAATCCCTGCAAATGATGGAGCGCCCCCTCATGACAGCTGACGAATTGAAGTCCATTCCCAAGGGAAATTTTGTGGTCATGAAAACCGGTGCTCATCCAATGCGCACCAAGCTTCGTCTGTTCCTCGACTGGGGCATTACTTTCGATGCAGTTTATGCCGTACCCGAAAAAGGCAACCGCAAGGTCATCTATGCGGATAAGCAGACTCTGGAAGAGAATATCGTCCGCAAACACCTGGCCTGCTTCACCGTGCCGAGTGATGATGATACGGAAGTTCCAAGGGAAGTACCCGAAGGCACCGGCGCACTCCACACCCCGGTGGAAGAAGCGTCCGAAAGCGCATCGCACCGCAGGTCCATACTCAGAACGTAAGGAGAAACGCCATGAGTTATTTCGACACCATCTATGCCGCCTCGCCCGATGAGCTTCCTCATCGGGCGAGGGCCGTCTATATGTATCTGAAGGATCGTGCAGGGAAGGGACCGGATTGCTGGCCCGCCGTGAAGACCATCTCCGCTGATCTGCAGCTTTCTCGCAGCACCGTCAAACGCGCGCTGCACGATCTGGTTGAAGCCGGGCTGGTTGAAAAGGAATCCCGTTATCGCGAGAACGGGAGCCGCACCTCCAACCGGCTCATTTTGAAAAAACAATAGCTCTGCATATGCAAAAAAAGACACAGCTCCCGCCAAGGGGGTACTACGCCTTTTTGATGAACCGAGTGTCGGTTCATGATGAGCCCCCAAGAATCTCTCTCTCTAAAAAATTATCACAGAAAAAGAACAAAATGTTCCATTTATATAATACAACCGCAAAATAATGGAATATCTTAATCAAACTGGGCTTAGTTTGCTTCTGAATTTGAAGATGCAGTTCATAGTGGGTGTTTTTTACTTTGCACACTTTGCGTGCTCAACAGTCTTATAAACTTCAATACAGAAACCTTGAAAACTGCAGACTTGCTGATTTTCAAGGTTTCATACTGTAATATTCAAAAAGTGCTTTCGGATTAATTTAAAATATTAAAATATATTAAAAGAAGCAGGATCGAAAGAAAAGCAAAAGGAATTACCATAACCTGTATAAATAGCCTGTTTCTCTGCTCCTCCTGCGCCATAAATGAAAATATTGCTAGTCCCGGAAGGAGATGATTTTATAGAGCATTATAAAAAAGTAAGAAATAAAAACTTGATTGTAGGTTGCGTCATTTGTTCTTCAAATTATACCCCAAAACCATAAGGCTATCATCCAAGTGACTGTTTTCTATCATAACCTTGTCTGTATTTTTCACTTCTACCGGGGAAAAATTCCATATACCCTTCACGCCAAGACTTATCATATCTTTGATAATTTCATCCGCATGCGCGCTTAATATTGTAATAGCCGCAATATCAACATGCTGGCGCTTTATAAACAAAGGCAAACAATCCATTTTCATTATTTCAATACCCTTTATTTCCCTGCCGGTAAATTGATCATATGGATCAAAAATTCCAATAACCTTAAAGCCTTTCTTTTCCAGATTTTTATTTGCGGCTAATGCATGTCCCAAATATCCGGCTCCAATAATAATCATGTTGAGTGTGTTGTCAGACTTAAGAAATTCATTTATTTTGTTCTTTAAAAGGTCAACATTATAGCCAATACCCGGCAATCCTTCCCCTCCAAAATATGCGAAGTCATTTCTTACCTGTGAAGATGTGACTCCTATTTCGAAACTTAATTCTTTTGAAGAGATTTGGCGAATTCCAGCTTTACGTAAATTGCATAAATGACGATAATACTTTGGCAAACGTCTAATTGCTGCATAAGAAATTTCATTTCGATATTCCAAAAAAACACCTCCCTATTTCTTTTAAATAGCTGTGCCGCTAACCATTATTTTAATGGATATTAAACAAAGCAGGATTACCAGAAACACAAAGGGAATTAGCATAAACTGCATAAAGAGTTTATCGCGCTGCTCCTGTGCCATAAAGGAAAGGAACATCGCGCCGCCGGTAGAGAAAGGGGAAATAACCGTTGTTGAGTCTCCGATGCTGACGGCAGAGAAGAGCAAACCCGGGCTGACGCCTGTCACATCGGCAATTCCGGACACCAGAGGATATAGGGTGGGATAAACAACCCCGGGGCCGTCGGAAACATAGCTCATTATGCCGCTGCAAGCTGCCATCATCACCGGAATGAAATTTGATGACACATTGGCGCCCACAAGCTCCGCCAATTCTTGAATAATACCGGATTTCTCACCAACGCCAACCAATAAGCCCATGCCCGAAATTAAAATCAGGGTACTCCAGGGAACTTTTTGAAATATTTCCTTTTCATTTCCCAGTTTTAATAAAAAGCTTATTGTCGCGCCGATCAGCGCTGCAAAAGTAAAATCAAATTTGCTTTTTATCACTCCGATGACTGTGTTGTCAGGGAAAATAAAACCAAGCACAGTCGGAGAGAGATATAATATGATGACGCAGAGGATAACAGCAATGCTGGTGGTCTGCTCCCTTGTAAATGCGGCTGGCTTTTCCAAAACCGCCGGTTTTAATTGATATCCTTTTAAAATGAAGTAGAAAAGAATAAATAAAAGAGTATGAAATATCATGGCATTTGTAAACACAACATGCTGAAGTGCACTTGCCTGTTCGGCATATTCTGTTCTTCCGATCAAACCCTTTACCAGCAGCCCTACTACGCTTACCTGCGACAGGGAAGCTCCTGATGCTCCGCAGACTACCGCAATCACTCCGAGCAGGGGGCGCATACCGGCAATGGCGGCTATCTTTAACGTGATTGGCGCCATAACTACCGTGGCAACATAAGGTCCTCCGCCGGAACCGGCGATAATGACGGAAATCAAATAAATCCCGATGGGAATCAGCGCGGGAACGGAACGGAACAGGTAAATAAAATTTAAAGCAATCTTTTCAATGGATCCATTGGAGGATGCAAAACTGTAAAATACGCTCACTGAGAAGATGATAAGAAAAAGCTTTGCAGGCCATATTAGAAACAGTTCGCTGACACCGACGTCCAGTACGGATACCGATAGGAGATAGGCAAACACCAGGGCAATAAAACCGATGTTTACCTTGAACACAGAACCTATCACAATTGCCAAAACAATTGCTGCCAAAAAAATCAGAATGTCGTTCATTTCTTTTTCCTCCTACATCTTTGTAGAAAAAGAGTTTCTCCCGCATTGCCGCGCCGGTAAAAATCACAGCCTGCGCAGCAATGCGGGATTGGGTTGATTCGACAACTCACGTTCAGAAAATCAGATTAGAAAAAATTTGGCTCCGCAACGCCTTCTCTGAGCACTACTTTCAGTGCGTCATTCCGGCAGGCGAGGGTACAGCCGCCGCAGCCGACACAGCGATGGGGATCCACTTGTATGTGCCCGCCCTCGATGGTATAAAGAGCCTGGCAGATGTTGTCGACGCAACGCTGGCATCGGATGCATTTATCCCGGTCGATATTGATTATGGTTTTTCCTGCCATCATATCAAGATCCTGATTGTACTTTATGTATTGCTGACCAAGCCCGACGATTTCCTGCAGGCTGCCGTACCCCTGTTCATCCACGAATTTTTTCATAAAGCTGATGCCCTTCCGGATCAGGCTGTTGCCCTGTTCAATGATACCGGTACATGGCTGAACCAAAGATGCGCCCAGCATCATTGCTTCGATAAAGTGCTCCGGTTCTACCAGGCCGCCCGCAGCCGCGATATCCAGGCTGGGCACAAATCTTTTAATAGCGGCGATATCCTTATAGCAGGGAACTCTCAGGAAAGAACCTGATACCATACAGAAGGGGCTTCCGTCCATGTAAGGCCATTGCGGCTTCCCGCCGTTATAAATGTCCGGCGGCGCCATGCCCACCGCTGCGTTGAACACCTGAACAAACTTTGCTCCGGCATTTCGTGCTGCCTGAACAACGCTGACGATGCGCGGGTATCCGGTTTCCGGGGTCAGCTTTACGCCTACCGGAATATTGACGGCGTCTACTACCGCTTTGGTGATTTCGTATACGTATTTTTCGTTGTCGCCCATCAAGAAGCCTTGACATACAGGGGTGTATTTATCTTGAAAATATCCTTGCAGTGTTCCGTCAAGGCCACTGGGCAAGGGACATCCGAGATTGATTTCAATCATATCCACACCCAGCGACTCAAATCTCTTGGCACCGTCAACCCAGGTTTCGGTAATATTTGCGAATCCGCCAAGGTTGAGGACTAAAGGTACGTCTTTCGGTTTCTTCTTCTTGAGCGCTTCTATCATATACGCAAAACGGTCGTTGTTAAATCTTGCGAAGCCTGCATCCAAGTAGAACGGAGAAGGCACAAAATAAAAGCCTTCCGTACCATAAGGGTCTTTCCCCGGTATTTTAAGCATCCGGTGACCGATTCCTTTGCCTCTCTTCCGTAGAGGGAATTCTACGGTCTGAGTACGTTCCTGGATGATGCGCTCTGTTTCCGGAGTCACATACGCCCCCGCCAGAATGATATATCCCGCTCCGGCCTTCACATGTTTCATAAAAATGTCTGAGTTTAGTTCGACATACTCCTCAGTACTGTTTGAGTGGCCCCAATGTTCCCCAATGGCACCTACACCGATTGGATTGGGGAATGTCAACCCCCCACACTTTACACTTAAATCAGGTCCTTTATCTGTCATATCCGCTACCTCCTTGATTCTAAAATGGATTTGTTTATGTTTCAAGTATAACCACGCCTGTTTTATAAGTGAAATGCTTTAAATGGATATCAGTTATACGATTCAATTATTATTCGGGTCTTCAGGCTTGGTTAGTTTCAATAAATTTTTTCTATTGAACTTATATTGATGAAAATTTCATTAAATGATATACTGACAATACTTAAGCTGAAGGATTTATTTTTGTTCGAGGTGACTGAATATGACTATTTATGAACTGGAATGCTTTGTTGCATTGGCTCATCATCTGAACTTCACAAATGCAGCTGCGTTCATGAATGTAACACAGCCTGCGTTTAGCCGCCATATTGTCTTTATCGAGAAAGAACTGAATGTCAGCCTCTTTTTTCGGAATAAGCGCGCGGTTTATCTGACGGCAGCAGGGGAAGCTTTTCTCGCAGAAGCAAAAAACATACTGGAACATTACCATGATGGACTGTCAAAGGCCTTACAGGCAGAGAAAGGAAAGATCGGCAGTATTAAAATCGGCATTTTAAAGGAGCAGTTCAATGATCTGCTGTCAAAATCCATCAAGGTGTTTAAGGAAAGCTATCCCAACATTGAGATTGAGATCAATGAGTATACGAGCTCATCGATGATTTTGGCATTGAAAAACCATGAGATCGATATTGGGTTTACCATATCAGCGGGGATTTCCGCTATTGACGACATCATATGGAAAAGCAATATGGTATTCGAACAGGCAGTTGCACTTCCGTGGGACCATCCTTTGGCGGGCCGGGACCAGATCAATGTGAAGGATTTAGAAGACGAAATGTTTATCTTTCTTGATTCCGATGGCTACGCTCCCGTCAATGATATGGCTTACCAAATTTGTACGGAAAACCATTTTAATCCACGCATTGCAAAAAGGGCTTCGTCAATCAGTGGTTTGATGACCCTGGTTGAATGCGGCACTGGCATCAGCATCGTTCCCTACCATTTTAAAAATCAATTTCACCATAGGGTTCATTTCATCAAGTTGACTGGACATTCCTGCACCGTTGAACGAATTTTTGCCTGGAGAAAAAACAATTCAAATCCTTGTCTTCCTCTCTTCATCAGCAAAGTAATTATGGACAGCCCAAGCATAGAACAATAGAAATTATACATATTATACAATTTATGCGCTCGCGCCGGTTCGGCGGAGCGCTTTTTTTATTGAACGGATAGAGCGATTTCTGTAATAACTGATATACAGTATTAGCATTTCACAACAGCAAAATATATCGCTATAATTTTTGTAAAGAAATAAGTTGGTTTGAAAGGAGAAGAAGTATTATGACAGCTGTTACTGACGATGTCCTGAAATTCGCGACAAATACCCGCTATGATGATTTGCCGGAAGAGATCATACATGAAGCGAAGCGGAGTCTGCTTGATTCCATCGGTGCTGTTTTTACCGGGGCAGCTACTGAAAAAGGCAAAATTGCTATGAGCCTTTCAAAAAGGCTGGGCGGGACAGAAGAATCTTCCGTCATAGGATCTGGAATGAAGGTCTCATGCACCAACGCGGCAATGGTCAACAGTGAATTGATGTACTCCCTTGACTTTGACGCGGTACCCCATATCTCTCCATTTATACTCCCTCCGGTACTTGCTGTGGCGGAGAGTATCCATGCCTCCGGCAAGGATGTGATTCTCGCTAGCGTGATCGGGCAGGAATTGGCAAGAAGGTTCAATAATTCCATGAATGTGCTTCTATCT
>CAKMKG010000036.1 GCA_927441425.1 uncultured Bacillota bacterium
TTTACGGTATTGACAGCTTCTTTTGCTTCAGCTGTTGATATATCAAATTCCGTATCATTTATGATGCAATCTGCAAAGTGAGAGAGTTCCTCAAAATAGGGGTTGACATCTGCATATTTGGAATGGTATTCCTTGGTCATGTCGATGATTTCATTTTCCTTATATAAGATGAAACTTAAATTGGAGCCTCTGCTGAATTCCACAACACCCTTCTCGCAAATAAGCCTGTAAGCAGTATAAAAAGGATAGACGTCGGGCATCAAATGTCCCGCTTCTAGAACAGCGACTCCCGTATCCTTGTACTTGATGGTTGAAATGATATGACCAAAATTGGACGTTCCAAGCTGAGGATTGTTTATCTCCACCATTTTGTAATCAGTTGGTTCACCCAAAAGCCAGTTGGCAATATCAATGTCATGAATTTGCAGGTCCATTACAGTACCACCACTGAATTTCTTATCAGCCAGCCAGTTGTTTGAAGACCATTTTGGTGTTGCGGAATTTCTGCAGGCGTAATAGTATAAAGGCTTTCCTATGCTTTTGTTTGTGATGATTTCCTTTGCGAAGCGATACTCATGCATAAATCTGCAGACATGGGCAACCATGAGTCTTTTGCCATTTTTGATACTACATGCGAGCATTTCAGCGATTTCAGATGATTGAAGTGCAAAGGGCTTTTCTACAATTACGTGGCAGCCATGATGCAAGGACTTAATGACAGCCTCTCTATGGAAAACAGTAGGAAGACAAACGTCAACAGCATCCAGGGATTCGCAACGTAACATTTCATCCAGATCTGCATAAACTTTACACTTATAATCCCATTCTTTTGCAAGTGCCTGTGCGTTGATGTCTGCAACAGCAGCAAGGTTAATATGATCCATTTTCTCATAGCACTCGATGTGCTTTTTGCCAATAAAACCCAATCCAACAACACCGATATTTATCTTCTTATTCATATGTCATTCGTCCTTTCTGTCTACTTTTCGATAAGACGCCTAAGAAAGTTGACGGCAAGTTTTATATCTGCTTCAGGCGAGCTGCCAACCTCTCTTTCAATCGTTAAAAAACCGTTGAAGCCTAATTCACCCAGAACTTTTAGGTAGCTCGTAAAATCAACCCTGCCTTCTCCTAGAGGAGTTTCAAGAAAATAATCCTTAAGGTTAATATCTTCAATTCCACCTTCGGCAAAGTAATTGTATATTATTTCAGGGTCAGTCTGTTTTATCATGATACCGTCTTTGGCATGGGTATGCACAATATAATCTTTCAAAACCCGGACTCCCTCTACAGGATCATCCCCTGTAACCATAACCAGATTTGCCGGATCAAAATTTACAGCCAATCCCTTACTGCTTAGGGTTTCTAAAAACTTTTTCAACACAACTGCTTTTTCAGGTCCTGTTTCTATTGCAAAATAGGATCCCATATCCTGCGCAAATTTTCCAAGGGTTTCACAAGCCTCAGCAAGTATTGTCCAACGTGGATGGCTTTCACTAGAAGGTACTACTCCAATGTGTGTTGTGACGATATTGCACTTCAACTCTTTTGCAAGTTCCATAATCCTCTTGGATTTTTCAATTCTTATGACATTATCGTTTGCTACCTCAAAACCATGACCCCCCATATCACCGCAGATTGCAGATACGACCATTCCGTTTGATTCTATCCTATCTAGTATTTCTCTTTTCCTTCTGTCGGAAAGCTTTTCAGGTGACATTTCTCCGAAGGTAGCATAAAGCTGCAGGCCTTGTGCTCCAATATTGGCTGCCTTTTGAATACTTTCATCGATACCGACTCGAAAGGAGTCTGCAATTACACCAATCTTAAAATCATTCATAATTACACCAGCTGTCTTAGCACGTCAATCGGCAATTGGTTCATAATCGCATCGTTTGAATTAAACAGCAGATTTTCATCGAGGCTGAGCCCAAAAGCAGCTCCTTCCGTAACTGCGCTGTTTAAATTGCGAGGCTGAACTGCGTCTCCTGCGTTTACTACCTTAATTCCTGCTGCTTTCAGTTCATTCAGCAATGTAACATTTGACTTCGTATGGCAGCTTACAACAGTATCTATATGAAGGGTCGTTCTTTTAAAGGTTTTATCCTCCACAACAACCTGACCCTCCCGGACTTCATACAATGTAGCGTTTTCAATGACCTTCACAGGGAATTTATACGGTTTTGAATCAAGTGCCTCCGCATCTGTCTGCTTAAAGCGCTTGCGTAAAACGTACATATGGATTACTTCTACGGTGGACCCAAACTCATGCTTTTCAGTTACAATGGTAACCTGCTTGCCAATCGATGCAAGAAATGCAGCGGTATCGGCAGCAGCGTAATGATCTCCCCATATCAGGACACGATCACCAACCTTGGTTACCTTGCGGTCACCTGGGTTAAACTCGCAATTGACCTTAGGGCAGGCAATCACCTCTTCAAATCCGATTACCGTATCCATATTGCCAAAAACCTCAGGTATGTAGGAACTTGCACCGGTGGCGTTTAGAACAAGATCAAAGCCTTTCAGTTCATCGACAGTAGGTTCGGTTCTTAACTTAACGTCTACCCCTAGTTCCTTGATTTGATTTCTGATCCAATCGGCATACCATTTCATTTTTTCCTTGCCCGGAACCAAACAGCAGCCAAGGATTGCACCACCAAGTTCTCCCGATTTTTCAAACAGGGTAACCTTGTGTCCTCTTACGGTGGCTATTCTTGCGGCTTCCATTCCTGCAGGTCCGCCACCTACCACTGCTACCGTAGCAGATTTATCTGTCTTTTTCATATCTGCATAAGCCATATTGCCACAGGCTGGATTGATTGCGCAACCGATTTCCTTCTTAGCCATCATTGACTCCTGCCAGCATCCTGTCAAGCAAGAGATACATTTTCGGATTTCCTTATCCTTGCCATACTTCGCTTTTACAGGCCAATAGGGATCTGCAAGAAGCTGCCTGGCCAAGCCAATCATGTCTGTTTTACCCTCCGCAAGTAAATTCTCACAGTGGTCGGGATCCCGCAGGGTATGGCTGTTTATCACCGGAATCGTGACAAGCTTTTTGATTTCTTCAGAAGCATACATTGTCCAACCCTCCGGATAATACATGGGGTCAAAGCCTGCGCCGGGGCTTTCCTGCACACATTGACTCAAGTCAAGGGCAGCAACTCCAGCTTCCTCAAACACTTGTGCAACAAGCTTGCTTTCTTCCAATTCACGACCTCCGGGGACCCATTCATCTACAGAATAGCGTACAAGAATAGGGAAGTCCTTGCCGCACTTCTTCTGGATCTGGTCTATAATAGCCAATGGGAATCTCATTCTGTTTTCAAAACTTCCTCCAAAACGGTCAATCCTTCTGTTTAAATAAGGACTCATAAATTGAGAAATCAAATAACCATGTGCTGCATGGAGTTCAACAGCATCAAAACCTGCTTGCTTGACTCTCCAGGCGGCTTCAGAGAATAAGTCTATCATTTCCAGCACTTCTTCTGTAGCCATCGCTCTCACGGGTTTCCCCTTTTCTTCGGCATTTTCATATACGATCTCATGTCCTGCAGACCAAGGCAGTTTTAGCACCATGTCATTTGTAGACATTGTGTTATAACGCGGAATGGCACACTGGCGTCCTGGGTGCTGAAGCTGTACTGCACATTTGGCACCATAGCGATGCATTGACGCTGCAAGCCTGGTTAAACCGGGGATATAATTGTCAGCATCGGCTACAAGACAAGTTACCGTGGGCCTTCCGGTTTTTGAATCAGGTGTTGTTGCTCCCACGATGATGAGTCCGGTGCCACCTTTCGCAATTTCACTATGGTGGTGGATATCTCTCTCACTTACAGAACCGTCTGCATTTGAGGAACTGACGTCAGTAGGTACATGAACGATGCGGTTTGGCACCTCCATATTTCCGATACGGATTGGTTTAAATAAATTTAAATAATTACTCATTTGAATCCTCCTTATACAATTTGAAGCTTCATAGCAAAAAGCAGCAGAAATAGATAATAATCAAATTAGAAAATTTACAACAGCCGAAAATTTTCTACTGAATCGTTATACAAAGTGTATTACTTTTGTCAGATCAGTTCAATGTCACAAGCGGTATATATATTATCATTATCGGCTGTTTTGCGGAGACTGTGAAAAAAAGTCAAGGGCACCTTTTTCAGAGTGCCCTTGAAATATCTAGATTCATTTAATATATTGTTTTCCTAATTGGGTGATTGAATAACCTTTCGCTCATTTTCTTTCATCTGAATGTTTAAACTTATGCAGGTTCCTGTATTCAGCAGGGGAAATGTATACATATTTATAAAACACCTTATAAAATTGATGGATGTTGGTGTAACCTGATTGTCTGGCGATATCAGTGATATTCATCTCAGTAGTCAGTAAGAGCTTTTTTGCTTCAGTAAGTCTGATGAAAGTAATATATTCCTTGAAGCCAATATGTACAGACTCCTTAAAAAGGTGCCTAAATCTGGAGGCACTTATATGAAATAGCTCGGACATCTCTTCAAGTGAAATGTTCTTTGAAAAATTCTTATTGATATAGTCCAATGCTCTTTGCATTTTGGCATGACTATGACCGCTTATCGTATAGTATTCAGGGTAGTTCGTTTTAAAATGTTTTATTAACAGTGCCAGCACTTTTCTTAGGTCTGCATCAAGGCAATGCTTGTATCCTACTTCTTTCTTATCCCAAGTTTCTTTTAATTCCAGTATTTTATTACCTAGAACTTCTGCAACAGGCTCCCCATGATCAATCTTATTATGAAAGGTTTTGGAATTATACCAGAAAGGGTAGAGGTACTCAAAATCAAAATGTCTGCTTCCCGGTGAAGCGATCAGCTCGGGCAGAAAGATTACGAAAATATATTCGGTGCAGGTGGGGAGTTCAGAGATAGCTACATGATTTTCAAAATTACTTACAATAAAAACATCGCCCTTTTGGACATGGTACTCCTTGTTGGTAAATATAAACCTGCCGGTTCCACCTGTACACAAGGCGACTTGCAAATAGTTATGCCAGTGAATCTTTTCACTGTCCCCTCGCGTGACATAATCAAGAATACTAAGAGGAAATTCGTGATCCATATTGTAGTTCCAAAAAAAACCACCCATTTTAAACACCCCATTTTTAATATTAGAATAACACTTCTTTGCTTCTAACTCAACATCCAGCACGTATTAAAATATTTGAAAATTTGAAGCAAAAATGAATATCAGCCGTTAATGATAGTAAGTCAGGGGTAATTGATAATGTAAAAATACAAATTGTGTCGTAGAATTAAGGTATATTAAAAAATTGGATTATTAATCGCAGCAGCAATTGGTACTATAACGAGGCGTAAATGTTCCCCGCCTCGTTGAAACGCACAATGGAATAATTCGTGGAGGATTCATTTTATGACAAGCAACTTACGCCTTGAATCATGTAGTGTACAAGAATATTTAGAACGCATTGGATACCATGGACCATTAGACGGCAGCGCGAAAACATTGTCTGCATTACAGGAGGCACATGTGCTCACTGTGCCTTATGAAAATCTTGATATTATGAACGGAAAATATTTATCCATTGAAATTCCTGATGTTTATGAGAAGGTAGTTGTTAAGAGACGCGGCGGGTATTGTTTTGAACTAAATGGTTTGTTTGCCTGGCTGCTTAGAGAGCTTAAATATGATGTGACGGAATACTATGGACGATTTTTGTTTGGCGAACCGGTGGATATTCCAATGCGCAGGCATAGGATTTCACGTGTTCAAGTAGAAGGAGAAATCTATATTTGTGATGTAGGTGTAGGTATCCCTGCACCAAGGCAGCCGCTGCTCTTTCAGGAAGGTCTCGAGCAAAAGCAGGGTGATGAGACTTATCGCTTGGTGCGTGACCCTATCCTTGGGTGGGTAGTACAGTTCATTCATAAGGGTCAATGGGATAAGATTTACTCATTTACAGAAGATGTACAATACCCTATTGATTTTGAAATGCCTCATCATTGGTGTCTAACACATCCTGATTCCATTTTTAAGAACTTTAACATGGCATATATCAGAACAACTGATGGACGCAAAACGATTGCAGACGTAGAAGATGGAGAGGGTAAGAAGGTACAGGAGTTCCGAACGTTTACACAAAAGGGAATTGAGACCTTTATTCCAAAGACTGAGGAAGAATATAGGGAAGCGTTACAGCGCTATTTTGGGATTGTTTTAGATCAATGATCCGACGGGTTTCAAGGCTCCCATTACGAGACAAAAACTGAAAAAAATCAACACATTTGTATCATATGAGTTCTTCAGAAAATATATTGAATATCATCCCTGAAGGAGAATGTGATCATGATAATTAAAAACAGTTTTAATCCGCAGTGTATTACATACAGCCAAATGAATTTAATCTTCAACGCCAGAATATACTACCGGAGATTGACAGCTTGGACCAGGGCATATCTTCTCAGTAGATATTTCGGTATCGGAACCGCCGAAGATTTATTTAGCCGTTTATATCTTGAAACTTTGGACCTCGGAAATATGCTGAAGATCATTCACGGAAGAGAAGCTGCAGAACGATACAGCCAGTTGTTATGCCAGTTTGCAATAGTACTGCGGGAGCTTATCGACGCTCAATTGGCAGGGAATATAGAAGAGGTTAACCGGAATGTCAACCGCTTATATGAGATTGCTGCAGAAAGAAGAGCATTTATACAGGAGATAAACCCTTATGCCAGCCCCGAATACGAAGGTTTATTTGAATTATATGTTCAATATATCCTGGAAGAAGCCAATGCTTTGGCGGCGGGCGATTACAGCAGAGAGATCGCGGTGTATGACCTGCTTACGGCACATACCGACAGAATGGGTGATGCCTTCGCGGAAGGGATTTACGACTTTATCACATCCGGATCGGAGGACTCGGAGCACCTTCCGCTCCAGGACGGAAGAAAATGTATCACCTATGACCAAATGAATGCAATATTCGGAATCAGGATGTTCTGGTTTGAATTCGTAACATGGATCAGAAATTATATGATCAGCAGATACCTTGGGTTGGGGAATGCAGCCGAAGTGAAAGCACGATTGTTGGAGGTGCCTGTTGCGTATGTAAACGCACTGAGACAAATCTTCGGTGATAAGGTTCCTGAAGATTATATTGATCTGTTTTTCACGTATATTGAGTTATTGGATGCTTTCATTACTGCCCAAATGGAGAATGATACAGGAGAAATAGATCGGATTACTCGGCTTTTATACGAAAATGCCGATGCAAGAGCGGTAGCGATCACTGCAATCAATCCAGATTTCTGGGACGAAAACGAATGGAGGACCAGATTGTACAATAACCTCCGAAGCACGATTGAAGAATCCACTTCGTTTTTAAGCGGAGAGTATGCGAGAAATATCGACATTTTCAGCAGACTACTGGACCAGGCGGAGAATACGAGCAACTATTTTGCGCAGGGTATCTTCAACTATATAGGTTTTAATCAATAATATAAATCTTACATGGTGAATCCCGGCAGCTTTATCAATCAGCTGGCTATATTTGTCTTGGATTTACATACACCGTTTTATTATCGGTAAATATAACCATCCCAGACTTTGCGCCGGATGGTTTTTTTACGTGCCTGACCTGAGTATAATCCACCGGAACGTTTTCCGATTCTCGACCCTTGCTGTGATAAGCAGCCAGTGCGGCAGCTTCAAATATTGCGGTTTCTGTGACGCTTTTTCCATCGATGAACAAAATAGCGTGGGAGCCGGGGATGTCTTTGGTATGGAACCATAAATCCTTTCCGGTGGCTGTCTTAAAGGTAAGGATGTCGTTTTCCTTGTTGTTTCTTCCCACAAGGACACGGAATCCATCGCTGGTGGTGTATTGGTAAGGAGTCGGTTTACTTTTGCCCGGCCTGAAATTGTTTTTCCTTTTTTTTAAGTAACCGCCTTCAACTAGCTCGAGACGCAGTTCTTCGATCTCCTCTATGGAGGACGCCTTTTCAAGGTAAGACAAGATTGATTCCAGATATGCAATATCAGCATTTGCTTCGCCTAACTGGATATTTTTTTCTGTAATGGCGGTTTTGGCTTTGCTGTATTTCTTATAATATTTCTGAGCATTCTGATTCGGTGAGAAACGCGGATCCAGCGGTATGGTTACAATATTATTATTATAATAATTTAGGACCTCAGCCTGAGTAGCACCCTGTTGAATCTGATGGAGATTGGACGTGAGAAGCTCTCCATACAACCTGAAAATATCCGAATTTTCAGCTTTCAGCAGATCCTCAGATAATCTTTGTTTCTTCAGATACAGCTTCTCCAGACTGTTTCCCACTGCCCGGTCCAAATCCGATGACTTTTGGCGGATTCGGTTGGAAGAGCTTTTATTGGAGTAATAATAGGAAATTGCCTCGCTGATATCAGAAAAATTCAACTCTCGGTAATATTCCGATAGTGTGAGAAGAGGAAACAAATGGTATTCAAAAGGAGTGCCGTCCTCCTGCAGATATACCTTCGGCGACGGAGACTCGCTGCTGATTTTATTGAGAAAGTCATTCAGGACCTGAAACAGAGAAGCGCCTTGACGTCCGGCCCGGTAGACAATTTCCTCGGCAATCAGAGGACTGATTCCCTGAATGTTTGCCATCAGAGCTTTTGCAGAATGATCGGCCGCATTTTCGGTGAAGGATTCCAACTGAGCTTCGGTAATTCCGTAATAAGGAATCTTGCCTTGGGTGGGGGGATAGACATACTGCTGTCCGGGCAGAAGTTGACGGTACCGGTTGACATCGATGGAGATCCGTTTTATACTGTCGATAATTTTATTGGAGGCAAGGTCAACAACAATGATATTGCTGTGTTTTCCCATGATTTCCACGATCAGCTTTTTATTGACGGAAAATCCAAGCTCGTTTATGGTATCCACGAATATTTCGACAATACGTTCTGAATCCTTCTGTTGAACAGCGGTGATCCGGCCGCCCTGCAGATGCTTTCTCAAGAGCATGCAAAAGCCCATCGGATTCAAAGGGTTTGAGGTTGCATCCGTGATCAAGTGAAGCCTTGCGTGACTGCTGTTTGAGGAAATATATAATTTGTAATTTTCTCTTCCGGAATGAATATTCAGTATAATTTCGTCTGATTCCGGTTGATATATTTTTTCAATTTTACCGCCTGTCAGGACACTGTTTAGCTGGTGAGCGACTGCTCCGGCGACCATACCGTCAAAACTCATTGTGTAGTCTCCTTTTACTAGCTCGCCCAATTTGCTTCGCAAAATTGTTGGCGAACTCATACAAGAAAATCACAAATCAGAGATTTGTAGATTTTCTTCTGTGAATGATGTATAATATTTATCAGGCCTTGCTGAAACAACTGGGAATACAGTGATTCGTTGCGGGTTCTTTATCGATAAGGCTTAATATATTATGATACCACAAAAATAAAAAATAACAAGCAAGGCAAGGAGAACATTGTATGATCAAAAGTATGACCGGCTTCGGCAGAAGCGAATATACAGACGGGAAACGGAGCATAATTGTAGAAATCAAGTCAGTCAATCATAGATACAGTGATATTACGATTAAGA
>CAKMKG010000037.1 GCA_927441425.1 uncultured Bacillota bacterium
AAACCATAGTTTCCTGGGACTTTCGTTTTCAAACTGGGATTTTTATTTGCAAAATGGGATTTCTATTTACAAAATTTCACTTGTCATTTTCAAAACTGGACTCTCGCTGTTCAAACGGGAATCTCGCGCTTCAATTCACCCGCGCTCTCTGTTTTCGTATGACTTTAATTTCATCTCTGGACATAATAAGCCTCTTTGAACAATATTTTTATGCTTATTATACTATCTTTATCAAAAGGTAGCAAATTGGATATTACATCGTTCTTTGTTAATTGAATATTAAGAATTTTAGAATAAGATTAATTTAGTAGATTACACAATCAATATGTGAAACACCAAAAAAGGAGATGGGAAAATTGAAGAAACTGGAAGGCAAAATTGCTATCGTTACCGGTGCAGGCCAAGGAGTTGGACGTGGAATTGCCCTGGCCTTTGCAAAAGAAGGAGCCAGATTGGCTCTCCCCGCTCGCACCCTTTCCAAGGTGGAAGACGTTAAAAAAGAAATTGAAACGCTGGGAAGTGAAGCAATCGCCATATCATGCGATGTCAGCAAAAAAGAAGATGTGATCAAAGCCGTTGCAGAGACGGTAAATCGTTACGGCGCGGTGGATATCCTTGTAAATAACGCCCAAAGCTTCGTTCCGGCGCATTCCTTGATCGATTATGAAGACGATGAGATCTCACTGGTATTTAACTCAGGTTTTATGGCTTCTTTCTGGTTTATGAAGGAATGTTTCCCTTATCTGAAAGAAAGCAAAGGAAAAGTCATTAATATGGGCTCGGCAATTGCTACCCAGGCTTTTCCGGGCTATACCGCTTATGCCGCTACAAAAGAAGCCGTACGGGCTTTAAGCAGAATCGCCGCCAAAGAATGGGGACATCTGGGAATCAATGTGAATTGCATCGCACCTGCTGCGGAAACGAATGCACAGGCAGAATCAGTAAAGGAAATGCAGGAGTGGAGTGCAACAAGCGGTACCCCTATGAAAATCGGGTCTCCCGTTCTGCTGAGGAAAGGACGTCCTGAGGAAGATATCGGCCGGGTTGCAGTCTTCTTAAGCAGCGAGGATGCAAGCTACCTGTCCGGCTACACCTATTGGGTTGACGGCGGTTTTTGTATGGATTCCAGCCGCTAAGCTTATTTGAATTAGATCTGCTGTAAGAATAGAGAAAGGAAGGTATCTATGGGACTGTTAAACGGAAAAGTAGCAATTATAACCGGTTCCACCTCAGGTATGGGGAAAGCATCAGCAAAATTATTTGCGAAGGAAGGCGCAAAAGTTATAGTCGTTGGCCGCGGACATGAAGCCAGCGTAGAGCGCGGCAAGCAAGTTGTAGAGGAAATTCTGGCGGACGGAGGAAATGCGATCCTGGTTTCAGCGGATGCAACAAAAGAAGAAGATGTAAAGCAGTTAATTGAAAAAACAGTGGAAGCTTATGGCAGAATCGATATCTTATACAATGTTGCCGGAGGCGGGAAATCGGCACCTTTGGAGAATGATACCCTTGAAGAGTGGCGACGTACTCTGGACGTTAATTTAATCTCTGTTTTTCTGACAACAAAGTATGCAATGCCATATCTTTTAGAGTCAAAAGGATCTATTATCAATACCTCGTCAGTTGCCGCTGTTAAGCCTGTCTTAGCTTATCAATATTCCTATAGTGCTGCAAATTCCGGAGTGAATATGTATTCCAAAACTTTAGCCCGTGATTACGCCGCAAGAGGAGTTAGAGTCAATGTAATCGCTCCCGGCGTCATCGACACGCCAATTTGGCAACAAGCTCCGGAATCATGGATGAATGAATTGGTCAGCAAACTCCCGATTGGAAGAAAAGGCCGTCCGGAAGAAATTGCAGGGGCTGCTTTATTTCTAGCCTCGGATTTGGCCAGTTACGTAACCGGGCAAATCATATGTGTGGATGGTGGTCAAAGTATTGGCTGAAGGCGCGGAAAACCCCCGAATCTCTTCTGTCAATAATTTAATCCCTTTCCCGACCAAAAACCCATAACCGCAAAGTAAATTTGTGGCTATGGGTTTTGGGAGCTCCCGAGTGGACTAGAAGTGAAAAATTATTTCAAAGCCGCTTATGAAATAATTAGATCAGGTTCATACTGATCGAGTAGGTCGATGCTGTTTTATTTGTGCGATCACACAGCCTATGGTCGCAAGCAGCAAAAGGATTCCCAATATGCCAATGCCTGCGGTATAGCTGTATGTATCGCTGATCGAGCCAATTACAGGGGGGCCAAAGGTTTGACCAACATCCATCATTGTGCTCAATATACCCAGCGAGGCCCCCAACTGTCCCGCACGCGCAACATCCGCCGCCAGTGCGCTGGTGCTTGCGGTGATCAGGGCGAAACCAAGTCCATAGATGAGAATCAAAGGCGTAATGGCAAATGTTGATTTTATAATGGCCAACAAGAAAAAAGAGAGTGTGCATGTCAGCAGACCGATAATTACCATGGGCAGACGGCCAAACCGATCCGACGCCCGCCCAAATAACGGTTTAAGCAGGATTGTGCCGACCAACTGTATCCCCAGCAACAGACCGATTTCGGCAGTGGACATGCCAAGCTGTTTTGCATAAAGCGGAAATATCATTTCAAATGCGCCATAAGCGAAATAGGCACAGGCATCAAGGAGCCCGACCAGAAGCAGCGGACGATAGCGCAGCACATTCCACAGTTTTTTAAGGAAAGGAATCTTTTCGGCTTCCAGCTCTTCCTTTTGAGCAGTCTCCTTATTTTCCGAATCTTGCGGCTTGCAAAAGAGCCAAACTGCCGCTGCCATAGCTAAAATGGCTGCGATGCCGGCGACCAGATAGACGCTGCCATACCCTTTGATTTCATACAAAGTTCCTCCTGCGGTTGGAGCCAGAGCACGGCCAATCAAAGTAGCCGAGGAGTATAAGGCCAAGTTCTGTCCCATGTTATTCTTGTTGCTGAAGGCGGCGATGGCGGCCATGGCCACGGGACCGAAGGCGGCTGTAGCGAAGCCGTGATAAAAACGGACGGCACCTAATTCCATCGGGCTTTGCACTGCCAGATACAAAAATGGCGCAGTAGCGAAGATAAGAAGTGAGCCGACCATAATTTTCTTATACCCAAAGCGGTCGGCCAGATCTCCGGCGATATAGCTGATCAAAATTCCGGGGATAGTGGATGCCGAAGCAATCCAGCCAATCTGCGCGCCGGTTGCTCCCAGGCTTTTTGCAAATATGGGAAGTATGGGTGATTTAGATATGGTGGAGCTAAAGATCGCCAAGGCTCCGCAGCAGCCGATCATCAGAATCATGCGCATCCCGCATGAAATTGTCTTCATAAATCATCTCCGCCTTTCCATTCTTTTACCGGCCTGTCGGCACACATTTCTGGTTTGCTTCCAACTTGGAATCCTCACGCAAATCCCAATAAATCTTAAATTCCAACTTTTCAACCTCCCGCTTCTGCTTATAGCTAATGCGCAGCGTGGCATTTTCCGGAATGACAATATCTCTGTCAAGATCATTCAAAATTGCTTTAATATTGTACCCATGGTCTTTTACTGCAGTTAAGACTTCCTTTATTTTGTCAAATAATGCTGCTGATATGCCCGGCGTGTCTTCAGAAACCATGTATAGCTCATTCTGGTTGATATAGTTGATGGAATCCCCGGAGGCAAGCCAGTGAATCAGAGCTTCCTTGCTGAATCTCCATTCCCTCCCGATTTTACGGGCAGGGATATGTTCTTCCCGCAATAGCTTTATGAGCGTTTTTTCACTAACGCCTAAAAATTCAGTCGCCTGTTCTATATTCAATATATCGTGATTCATCTCGCACAATGCTCCTCTCCTATTCTTGAGAAAAGTATACTGCGGTCCTTTGTCTTTGTCAACGATAACTGTATTTGGCATGTAAATGGCGGTATATAACGTTGGTCTGATATCCAAAATTAAGTTTTACAAGATGATTTCTATCGCGGTATGGATATACCTCTGCTTGCAACAGGCAAGAATTTGGAACTGGCACTCGGTTCCGTGAAAAGGCGCAGTACCCTTGGCAGTTTGGAGTAGTATAGAAAAAAATCGAAGGACAGAGAAATCTGTCCTTCGTACTGAAAAAACTTTTGTTTCACTATATTGATTTTAGAGTTACTGTTACCGTTTACTACAGCAGATTCCAATACGTCGCCTGTGAAACCGCTGCAACAACATAAAATGCGACAAATGCGACCAGCGCAATTCTGAAGCCGTCACCAAAGGTAAAGAGTTTTTCTCCTTTATACTTGAAGGTCCATGCAAACAGTACCGATGGAAGCAGCGACGGTAACAGGTTGCCTCCCAGCACGGTGGGAAGCCAGACTGCCAGAAGCCCCTTGGCGGTTTCTATTCCGAGTTCCTGTGACCAGCCTACGACAAAGGGAATAATCACGCCTTGAACCATATTGATCCCTAAGACAGCGGTAACAAAAGTGCCGATGAAGGAGCTCGTGGCGTAATAACCGAAAACCGAATCCGGCTTTATCAAATTTATGGCATTGGCGATCACTACGCTTGCCCCGCTGGTATTCAGAGCTGTAGCCATGGCCATCAGGGCTGTGATAAAGAACATCACCGGCCAGTTGATGGATGCGATGGCTTCATCAAAACTTTTGAATATTCCCAGCTTGGGAATCGCGAAGACACAGACTGCTCCCATTGCCACCCATCCGGTTGCAATATGGTGATAGGATTCTGTAATCCAAAGGATGAGAACAATCACCATGATTCCAAGAACGATTTTTTCTTTGGAGGTCATGGGTCCCAATTCTTCTACCTTACCTTTTAAGATGTCCTTGGGGGCGACAATATCTTTGGAAGGTTTAAACAATAGCACTAATAAGAACACCGTCACAAAACCGAACACCCAGACCAGCGGCGCCGCTAATTTGAACCAGTCAATCCATTCTATTTCTACTTTTGACATGGCCAGAGTCAGCAGATTTAGGCTGAATCCCGTCTTAACCCAGGATCCTGCCTGCCCACATAAAATGATCAGGAAAAAGGAGACCAAAGCCAGGGCGGGAACTCCCTTTTTGATCTCGCTCCTGGCCGGTAAATCCCAGGCTTCCGCGACAAAAATCACCAAAGGTATGGTAATCGCGATCAGCGCGGTAGGCGACGGGACCAGCAGGATCATAAGGAATACCACGACAACGCTCACCGCCATGAACTTGGGCACTGTGTTAGCACCGAGCCGGTACATCAGGGTATATGCCAGCCTTTTGGCCAGGCCGCTTTTGACCATGGTTGCGGCAATCACGAAGGCTGAAATCTGAAACCAGCCGGGACTGATGGTAAACCAGGTAAAGATTCCGGCAGTCGGGAACTGTAAAAGAACCAAACATAGTATGAAGATAAGGCCGGTATAGCCGGAATCAATTGGTCTGAAAATCAGCCAGATCAACAGCCATACGGTCAGGGCCAGGGTAGTGTGGGCAATCGGTTCCAGCTGCATCGGCACAAGATAGACAACAATCGCCGCAACAATTCCAAAAATCCCTCCGTATAACTGACTTTTGGGTAAACTGTTTTTTAATTTTTTTTCTGCGGACTCATTCAAAGTACTCGCACCATTCATACGATTCACCTCTTTCATTAAATAACACTTTAAACAACACTTTGCTTTAACAAATACAGTAATAAGATGAAATGCAGTGCTTCCACTAAATAGTGACTAATCTGATCAACTCCGAAACATCGTCCACCTTCTCAAGCTCCCAGATGCATTGAATGGCCTTCTCGACCTTGCTGCTGGTCAGGATCCTGCTGGCATTATGCTTGAATTTATCGGCAAGAACCTGGTCACTTAATAGGTATCCCTCCATATTGGTTCCCTTTGAATATAAGGTTTCTTGTGTGTATGTATTTCCGTTGGCAATAATTTCAACCTTTGCATACCAGCTTCTGGGATCCTTTCGCTTTTCCTCACCTGCTCTGGGGTCTCCCAGGATGCTTACTTTTTTCATGAAAGCCTGTATTTTCGGATCATTAATTGTATTCATGTCCTGCCAATCAACCCCGCTCTTTATCCCATGGACTGCAACTGCCGCCGCATACGGGAAACTGTACTGAGCGTCTACCTGGGTTGTGACGTTTAACTGATCCGGATGGGCTAAGAATGGAAGACTGTACGCCTTGATGCTTTCGATCTCCGACGGTCTAAAGTCGTGCTCCGCAATGAGATCCATGAGACAATCCAAAGCGCTCTGCAAAAATCTGCAGCATGGATAAAGCTTATATTGACAGTCCGGAAACTCCCACTTTTCACCCAGTCCATCTACGATTGCGTCTGGATTCCATACACCCGCACCATAAAACTTGTGAAATCCGAATTGATTATCCAGCATATCTCTGCTGCCTGTGTAACCCTGCTCTGCCAATAATGCCGCTGTCACAGCCGCTTGACAGTTCCATCCTGCCGGTGAGTATTTGATGATTGATTTCGGCATAGTATCTTCCCAATCCCGGCCCGTGGGGAGAGAGCACAGATAACCGGCGATTCCCAACGCATGACCCATTTGCTCTGGAGTAAGCGCAAGCAACCTTCCAACAGCAAGACTTGCACCCAGCATATGTTCATTGCTATTTCCGAACACATCGGGAGTTTTACCTTTCCCCGCAACGTTAGATAGAAGCACATTCATGGAATTATTGAACCTTCTTGCCAATTCCTGCCCGATCACGCTAGCGAGAATCACATCCTTGCCGGAGGCATGGATACTCTCCGCCACAGCAAGTACCGGAGGGAGTATAAATGGAGAGATATG
>CAKMKG010000038.1 GCA_927441425.1 uncultured Bacillota bacterium
CTTCGGAGAACTCGCGGGCGATATCATTGCGGGGCTTGGAAACTCGCCGGACATCGGCAGTGCTATGAACTCCAGCGCTTTCGGGGGACTTAACGCCATTACCAGCCCTATCATGCTGATCTTCCTTTCCTATTTCGGTATCGCCTGAATCACCGTGCGGGTAGTGTTGACGGCAGCCTGCGCAGTATAAGCTGCGGACATCAAATTTGCTTTGGTCGAAGTGTCCAGGCCGAACGCCCCGGCGACTCTCGGCACCTCGCCTGCAGACAGCATCAGCCCGATCCCCAGCAGCGCGTTATCTTTGACCACCATCAGGCCGGCCGTGAGGATTGTCGCCTGTAAAAACGTGGTCAGACATAAGCCAACAATCTGCTTGCACCATTGAATAAAGCCGTCGATATAACCGCGGGGAACGGAGAACAAGTATAGACTGCCAACGGCGATCTGGATCAGCAGGATGCCGCCCCGCTTGAGGTTGGAGAAAAATACCTTAATTACCGCGTAACCCATGAGGATGACAAGGAAGATCAGCATGATAGGGCTGGTAATGGCGTTAAGTCCCCCGAAAGCGCTGGAGTTCATAGCACTGCCGATGTCCGGCGAGTTTCCAAGCCCCGCAATGATATCGCCCGCGAGTTCTCCGAAGCTCTGGTCATATCCGGTTACTCCCGCCGTTAGGCTGCTCTGTAAACTGGCCGAGATCCGGAACAGTTCTACCGGTGCGACGGTGAAAAGCGATACCGCCATAAAGCCTTTGATGGCGTTCAGAGCGGCATCCTTGACACTTCCGCGGCCGGTCTGATACTCGATCGCGGTTTCAAAGCCTGCCACCACGAGCCCGGTGACGTACAGGGACCAAGCCAAAAGCGAAAAAAACAGGACGATGGACTGTACCCAGCTCATGTCGAACAATTCAGCACCCATATCGCCCATCTGTGAAAAAAAGTTACCGAGAAAGCCCACGATCTGCCCATACAGCCAGTCAATGAACTGATCCATCACCGTGCCGAGGACAAAATCCCAAATAAACAAGTGTGGAACACCCCCTTTTCTAAGCATAAAAAAGCGCGCTGTGTTTTGTTCACATCGCGCGGGGAAGTATGATCATTGCTGTTTTATCGCATCTGTGACGTCATTCCTTGAGATATTTCATGCACCGGTTCTCGGAATACTTCAATGTAATCATCAACCGCATTGGCAAGCTTATTAAAATCTGACGGAGTGGGCTTATATACGTACCACTCCAGCTCATCCTGATACTTCCAAAGGTGCGGGCTGACACCCTCTTTAAAATTGGGGTTAGTCACTTGCTTATTTCCAAGCACCTCCCTAAATCGAAGGACTGTGCTGTCGATTACACCCTCGGTACGATTGATGAGGGATATTTTGAGAGCTTCATAGTGATCCGCATGGCCGAGGGTGACAAACTCGGCACGGACACGAAGGTTGTCGCTGATTTTACCATAACAGGTTCTGCCGACAAATTTTGTATCGGAGAAAACTGCGTCATGGTCAAACAGTTTTCTCAGTTCCTGTTCAAATGTTGTCATATCGATATCCTCACATTCCAAGGATTTGCCAAATGTAGAGCGGTGCCGTCAGCGTGAACACGAGGCATGCGAACAGGATCGCAGGTGCAGCCCACTCGAATTGACCGTGCTTTCTGTAGTCGAAGTACGCCGTTCCTAATTTGGCAAAGAAAAATACCGCCAGTATGAGGTCGATAGCCGGAAAAACAACCTTGTTGACCACAGTTTTGATCTGGTCGGAAGCATCATCCCAGGTTTTCTCGATGGCCCCCGCCACATCACCGGTTCCGACTGCGAAAACGGGAGCAGTTAGCAACAGAGTTATCACAAGTGCGAGGCAGAGAATAACTCCGATTTTTTTGATCTTTGTCATGAAGACCACCTTTCTTTTACAAAACAATAGCCGCAGTTTCCTGCGGCCATATTGTTTCTTTTTCTGTTTTTATTACGTAGACATTGCCGGCTTATGAGAACTCTCCTATCGCTTTAAAGGCGCAACATGCCAATCTTGAAATAAATTCCCGCGGATCGTCAGCGAATCGGTTAGGTTAGCCGAGAGCATTCCAGCCGGCGACCAAGCGTCGATGAGCCAAGTGTTGACGGTGTAGCCTCCGTCAGGCATCCAAATTGGCGTGAAATGTGTTCGGTTTTTATACGTTGAGTAAGGGTTTTTCTGGAACTCAAAGCGTCCTGGACCCATTCGGTCCAGGAGCCGCCAGTAGGTCGTATAGCGGAACTCCGGGAAGTAGCTGACAGCGTTCTGCGGCTGCGTAACCGCCGAACTTTGACTGGAGCTGACGCTTCCGTTCACAGCCTGGTTGATACCATATCCCGATTTCATTATGCGTCCGCTAGCGGTCGGGTTTTTGCTGTCACACTGAATGCTCATGGAGGCAGCCAGGCTGGCGCTGTAACGATCCAGATCATATTCCCACCAACCTTCGTCTGTCCAATATCCGCCATCACCAGTGGAATGCCACACCCAATTTTCATGCCACCACGGGCGCCAGACTGTCCAACTTGCAGATGCCTGCTTCGGGCGGTCCGGCACGGGAGCCGGAGAAAAGCTTTCATTGCGGTCGTCGGCCACAGGATTTGGTGGAGGGTTCTGGTCCAAATCTACGATTTTCACGTTGATGGTAGCCTTAGAAACCCTGCCCGGACCGGATACGCTGATACCAATCGCCATGCTCTGCGCTGTATCGGGCGTTTTCCATTTTACCCATACGAGCTGGCTGTCACCGCTTGGGTAATAGACATTGCTCACATTATATGTTGTGCCACCGATGTCGAAGCTGATGCGGGTCGGGTTGTCGGGATCCGACTGTCCTCCGCTGACTGTAACCGCCGTGATAACTTCGGTATTGGTCCGGTACTCGTAATCATAGACGGATACGGCCGGTGGCTCTGTTTTATCGGTAAAACGGACAATGCCGAGTCCGAGGCTTGAAATGATGTCTGAATCGGATACGACGTCCGTCCTGCTTCCATTCCACGCAGGATAGCCGAGATCCGCTGTTTCCAGGAACATAGCGAGGGGGAGATTCTTATGAGTAAGCGATTTCATCCAATATCTGAGCAGGCCATTCGTCTGCTGATCATAAAGCGCTGCTTCGGTTGCTGTGGTAGCGATCATGGCACCCTGAAACTTGTAATATCCGATAGGTTCAAGAAGTATTTTGTACTCACCGCCTATGAGGGTATCATAATTCATGCCTGTGACCTCGGCGATCCGCTTTACCACATATTCCGAACAGAAATACTTTTTAATTGCTGAAATGTTGCTTGTTCCATTCGTGCCGATAATCCTGGGCATGGTAAGCGCTGGTTTTATGCTGATATAGCCACCTTTTTTTGGTGTCAATGCTGTTCCAAGATTATATTGAATTTTACTGACTTTACCAAAATGATTTATATCAGATGGCGGCGTTATATTTGTAAAATCCACCGGTGCGGCGGCCACGGCATGGTCGCCCGCCCTCACCACGGTCACACGCACACCATCATTGCCCGGACTCCACACGTTGTTATTTGATCCGCTGTTGTTCATCCCACCGCCTCCGGCGTCAATATTTCCACTGCCGCCTGTGTCTGCCAAAGCTGTTATAGGCAATAGAAAGCAAAAAGCGATCAGCAGTCCAACTGCCGTCCTTAATAGCTTCTTCACATGATTCTCCTTTCCCACTAAAAAAGCACGGCGGCAACCGTGCTTGAATAGATATTTATTTTGATTACATTTCTCCAACCTGCTTGTTGATGTCGCCATCCCCGTCCACCTCAATCACTTGATTGGGACCTCCATCCGGTACGTTTTCAAATCCAGGCAGCCCGCCTCCGGTTTGCGGTGACCCTCCAGACGCCGGGTTGTTTCCGGTTCCCGTATCCGTATTCGGCTTGGATGAGGCATTCGGCTTTTGAGAGGGATCGGTGATCTGTTCCTTGCTTGGCTCTGGCGGCTTGCTCACATCTCCCTGAATTGTCTGATCAGTGCCAGAAGAATCGGCTCCGTTATCCGTGATTGCCGGCTGTGAGGAATTCGGTGCTGCCACCACCACCTCTTTTTCTTTTTCTGTATTGGAATCCACCGTCACCTCGGAAGACTGGGTACCTTGCGATGGGAGCGATTGCTCGGCTGACTTTTCAGGGGTGAAGCGGCTGCCGATCAGAACAGCCAGCACAACGCATAAAGCGAGGCACCCTGCTACCGTTAGTCGTTTTTTGGTTTTATCATTTATATTATTCATAGGTACTTCCTCCTGTAAATTTCTGATAGCTCCTTTTAGCCCCACCCTACCATAAGAGTACCCGGAAGTCTATCATTATTATATAAAAGTTTTTAGAATTTGTCAAAACTTGGGAATATATCCCGCTGTACTTTTTACCATGATCTGCATAGACGGCAGGATTTTGCCGGCAAAAGACACAGGAACCTCCAGCATAATCGTGCTATCTGCCTCGAATCTTGCGGATTTCTGGTCTCCAGCAGCAAAAGGAGCGTTTCGGATGTCTATGGACAAATCCCATATCTGAAATTCCAGCTTGCCTTCTGCAGAACTTTTTTTATGATAACGGCCGCTGTCGGTCAGGCCAAGGACGCGGTCGATCCGGTCATAAATATCGCCATAGTCCAGCGATTCTTCAAAGTCATCGGCTATTGGCTGATAGGCGCCTGAGTATCCTTCGCGGATGCCATGGTATACATCGTCGTAGTTGTCATTGACGGTGGAGATAACGGCGGCCTGCATTGTGTCTCTCACTCCCTGGGCAATAATCATCAAACGGAAATACTCCGAAACGCCGCAGAATATCAGCAGCAGGGCGAGAGCAATGGCAACAATTAACGGAAATGAAGCGCCCCTATTGTCCGATAGAACTTTCAGTATTTTTTGCATACGATCACCTACTTCCAATAAACTTCTGATTTCCCCGATGCTTCGGCCCGAAGCGTGACGGGAAAAGATCCGTAGCCGGCAAAAAGGCCAATGTCGGTTTCGTAGGTAACGGTTACCGTGACTTCATGATTTAGCTGAATATTTCCGGTCTGCGACCATGTCACGGTAGGCGTAATCCCGGTTCGCTCCCGCAGAAGCTGCTCCTGCACGGATGTTTCAGTTCCCACGCGTCCGGCAATTTCCGCTTCACGGATGAGTTCTGCCGCAAAGGTGTCAATCTGCTGCTTGGCGATATAGGCCGGAAAAACACGCACAGCAAAGGAGATGACCAGCATGGCGCAGAGCACCAAAACTGCCACGTCAACATAACCCTCGCCGCGCTTGCATTTGAAAACGCGTTTCAGCACATGGTCACCCCCTGCTCCAAGCTTGTAGTATCCTGTTCCACCCTCCGGATTTCGCCGCTTATAATATGCCATCCGCTGCCGGCATAATTTGCGCGGACGACTTCCTGACTTAACAGTTCGTCTGAGGTGATTTCCCTCGCGTATTCTTTATAGCCGGGATCCCCTTTCACGTTTTGCCCGGAAAGCAACTGCTTTGCTTTTTCAGGTGTCAGATACACGAAGCCGCCCGGCGTCATCATGTCAAAGGCAACATTGGGATGCTTTTCGATGAATTCCCGTACAGTGACCGGTTCATCCCGGACAGGAGCTGGATCTACGTCCGGTGCCAGCGCATAGAGGCTTTCCGTATCCTGGCAGTCCATGATCATCCAGACAGCATGGGAGAAATCCTCGTCATGCACCGTTGCCATGCCATTTTCCTCGATCCACTTATCCCGCACGATTTCCAGTGGGTTTTGGAAGCGCAGGAACCACTTGGCCTGCTCTTCATCCACATAGCCCACGAGGTGCTCTTTGACCAATCCGGCTGCGTAGATCTCCTCCGCCTTGTCGATCAGCTCGGAAGCGGGCATGGACGTCCATTCCTTGACAAAGCCAGCATAGTTTTCTCTCAGCCTTTCAAAAAGTAGGACCTGGTGTTTGTTTTCCATTCTTGCACTCCCTCCCTAAAACATCCCGCCGAGGGACGCAATGATTTCATAGGCGATAATCGACATATAGGTCAGTAAAAAACACAGGAGCATGAGGAAAGAGAACACCCGGATTTTAGGCGGTATCTTCATAGCTTGGGCCTTGAGGCGCTGGAGCTCTAACTGCTTTACATCATGGGCGAGCATCTGGAAATACATCCTGCCGTCATCACCGCGCAACACGCCGATGAGCCCTCTTGTTATATCCGAAAGCATCGGCGAGTTGAACCTGGCCTCAAACCTTGTCAATGCAGCCTCGTAAGAGGACGAGCGCATATCGGCTGTCAGGATATCTAACTCTGGAGCAAATTCAGCTCCGGCGTTTTTCTTGAAATTCTCCAGAATGGATAAGACATCCCGGCTGGCCTTCAGTTCCTGGGTGATCGTCGCCACAAAGCGCGGCAGCTCCTGTTCAATCTTGCTCCGCTTTGCAACGAGAGCTTCGTCCGCCTTGCGTACCTCTTTGAAATAGACAAGGACGGCAAGAAACAATACGATGGGCGAAAGCAGCGGCAGGATGATAAGAGTGGGAATCACGCTCAGCGCCACCACCGCTGCCTTGACAATAGCCAAGGCTGTGAACAGCTCCGGGGTTACGTTAAGCCCCGCCGCTGAAAGCATATTTTTCATACGGCCATACTTGTACTCGTCTATGCGGATATGGCGGGAAAGCCGGATGGCGCTGTTTTGAAGCATTGCATCAATATTTTTCGGCTTAGACGCGGTCCGTTTAACAGCTGCCAGCATTGCCTTCTCCGCAGCGAGGCTGGGGAGCCGCAGAAGATCTGCAGCAATAAAAAAGAGCCCCGCCGCCAGCAGAACTCCGAATAAAAAGATTGCTATTGTCATCGCTACCTCCTGTACTCTATCGGTTGGGTAAGTTTGATCACAGCGGCGGTGGAAACAAAAATCACTGCGGCGCAGACGGTTAGAACGAACTGCCCCATTACAGTGTGCATCAGCGTATGGTACCAATCCTGGTTGAGAAAATACAGAATCGGGATGTTGCCGACCACGAGAAGCTGCATGATGATAAACTCTTTACGAGGCTCGAACACCATATTTTCCAATTCGCCGTTGACGACACGCATATCACTGAGCTTTGTGACAATGGGAATTAGCGTAGTCTTCAGGCTGCGGTCATGCCGGCATGCGATGAGCGCATCGCACCACTCGCGGAATACCGCGTTGTCGATCTGATCTTTGAGGTCATGGAGCGCCGCCTCCACATCGGGGTTGACCAGCTTCACTCTGGTTAGGAAGGTTTTAAACACCGCCATTACGGGAGGATTCAGATAGTTGAGGTTTTCCCCCACGGCGGTGAGGATATCCTCGTTTCGCAGATATGACGTGGTGATGATTGACAGCGCCGTCTCAAGCTCTGCAGCGATATCCTTTCTGTAGTGGCTCTGATTCAGCCTGATGTACCAGAATGGCAAAAGCATGAGTCCGACGGCCATCACAGGGACAAGAATAAAATTACCCAGCACGATGGCGATAGAAGCTCCCGCAGCAAAGAAAGCCAGCGACAAGGCGCAGAGCCTCGGAAAGCTCTTTTCCCGTCCGGTCGCTTTCAGAATCACCTGGGTCTCGGCGATTTGACGGCGCAGATAGGATTGTTTCTTCCGACGTGTCGCTTCATTGATTTCGTCACGGAGAGACTTTGGCTTATCGATAAGCCGGACAAATACCGCGTCAGTGAAGGTCATGGGGGAAAGACTGAGAAGGATAAACGAGCCTGCGATCATACCGATACAGGCGATCAGAAGCACAAAATTCATATGCTTTACACCTCCTTGCGTTTCAGCTGATTGATAAGGGCCTGGGGCATCCCGTTCTCAAGGAGCCGCCTGGCGAAGCTGTCTGATATGCAATTTACCTGCTCATGATGTCCCTCAATGATGAATCTGCCACCTTCCATGCGGTTTTCGGTGATGATGTACTGATAGAGCGGACGATATAAACGGCTGCCGTCCGGCAGGATCTCGCACTCCTGGATCTCCATCATCCGGCGCTGTTTGTTTTCAAGCTGTTTGCAAAACACTACAATGGGATACGCTTCGGTGACAAAGTCCATCATGGTCTGATCCGACATATCCACGGCACGCTTGCAGAGGGAGACCATGCGGCGGTAGGTGGCCTCACAGGAATTGGAATGTATCGTAGTCAAAACAGCTACACCGACTCTGGCGGCCTCCTGTGCCGCATTTGCTTCCGCACCTCGCATCTCGCCGACCACGACAATGTCAGGATTAAACCGGAGTGCCATATCCAGCAGGCTGATCTGGTCCACCCGCTGGCGGTCGTTATCACTGTCACGGGTTAACGTATGGATGACGGAATTGATCACGCGGCCGTCCTTTTCCCGCACCAGCGCCAACTCACGGGAGCCGCTCTCTATGGTGTAGATGCGCTTGCTGTCGGGAACGGTGGTCAGGATCCAGCCTGCCACAGTGGTCTTGCCGGAGCTGGTTGCCCCCGCAATACAAATCGAGATGCCGTAACGGACACAGAGGGATAAAAAGTCCAGCATTGGCTCTGTAGCCATGCCGCTCTCTACAAAATCATCTTTTTGCATACTTTGCGGGTTGACAATACGGATGGAGGCCGACACGCCCACGTCCTCATCCACGATGGGGCTTTTCAGAACCGCAATGCGGATATTCTTGCTTAAGTGGCCCAATGCGATGGGGCTGGCGTTGTCCAGCACCATGTTGCTGACATGAAGCATTCTGCGGATGACATTGACAGCATGCTCAGGACTGTCGAAGCGTTCCGCAAGCTTGACTGTCCTGCCGTCCGAATATTGTACCTCAATGTCCCGCCAGGAATTGATGTCGATTTCCTCAATCCCTGTACCAAAAATGTATTTTGTAAGAAAGCCGAATTCCGCCATTTCGGTGTACAGGGCATCCGCTAGCTTATCGCCGCTCATGCCGCTGACAGAGATGCGGCGGTCTTGGATATATTTTGTGATATAGCGCTTCATCTGAGCCTTGGCGTCAGCAATATCCCCAGTGATGAGATCGCTGTGATGAGCGGAAATATATGCCTGCACATCTGCCAATATCGCAGAAAAATCTTTTTCCTCACTCTCAGGAGCAAAAAACAGGTTCTCTGATTTCAAATCCCGAATACCTCCTTGCAGATTTTCTCGACTTCCCTCCGGAAAGACCGGCTGTCCTTGAGAGACAGGTCTGCCAGCAGATTTCCGGCAAGGTACTGCTCTTCCAGTTCCTGTGAATACAGCAAATTAAACGCCACCGAGCCGAGGGCCTGGCCGATCTGCTCTCCTACCTGATATGGCTTCAGATTGGACGCCACCTTATACTGCTTGTCTGCGTCCCACTTACTGTCACGGAGAAGAGGAAGCTGGCTGGAGAAGTAGCTCACCGATTTCAGATCGGCGTTTGCAAGTCGCAGAACGCTGTCGGCTTCCATAATGGCCACCGCTGAGAGGATGTCGTTCGCAATATAGCTGCCGCAGTCGACCACCACAAAAGGAGCGATCTCCCGAAGTCCATCCATCAGCTCTTTTGCCTGAGCCTCGGAATATGGCGGGTAGGTGTATTCGTTTTCGCCTTTTCTCATCCCGAGAAGGGTAAGAAAACTGTTCCTTTTGAGAGTCACCATATTATATTTGATCAGTGATTCAGAGATATGGGCGGCGGCAAGAATGCTGCCAAGTGAATGCTCGCTGTCCAGCTCGGAGGGCGGACAGATGCACGACATCATAGGCGCGGTCATATCACAGAGCACCAGCACGGTATTATGCTTCTGGTCTGCCAGGTATTTCGCCAGCTTGACTGCCACAGTGGTTTTCCCGGAACCCGGTGAACCCCAGACCGCCAGAACGCCGCCTTGTATTTCCAGCTCCTTTGGCATGTTTTCCTCGCCGGCGCGGCGTGTGAAAATGCTGTTTTTTTGGAAGTTCAGCATTATTCCACCTCGCTCGTACCTGATGCCGGCGAAGTGGACACATCCCGGCTTTTCGCTTCCTGCGGAGCTGCGGGATATATCGCAGCAAGCGCTTTGTCCTGCGCCTCGATAAACTTGGCGGCATTATCGTCGCTGCCACGATAGACGAGAGACAGGTGGAGCTTTCCATCGGCCTCCAATGCGGCCAGTATCCTGCTCTGCTCCGGGGTAACCAGAAGGGTTACGGTGGATGGCAGCTCACGGTCGTCTCCGTTGTCGACTCTCTCTCCTGTGTTGGCGTCGTATCCGGAGGAAGCGGTCACGCTGATCACCTCTACATACTGAAGCTCTGGCGGTATTACAGTCGAACCCTGCTTCAGATAATCAGGGGCGATAACCGATACGATATCTCCGCTCTGGAGTTTTCCGGACAGCCCCTCCGCAAATTGCTTGATGGTTACCGACATGGCCTGCTTTGTGCCGTCAAGGCTATACAAATATGAATTTTCGGCTACGGGGGTTTCAGACAGCTTGGCAGTCAGAATGTAATCGTCGACAGCAAGATCGGCTTTCGCGTATTTACCGATCACTGACTCGGGCTTGCGGATCACGCTGTCAGGCAAGCCGTACCCGCCTACTTCCGCCGTCTGGATCATAGCCTCGGTGATCTTTTCTCCGGCCTTGATCTCCTTTACAACGCGGACAATATCGGTTTTTGCACTGACTGCCCGGTTGAAAAGCGGGGTCACGCCAAAGCAGATAATGAGTGAAAGCAGAATACAGAGAGCACCCACCATGGTGCGGTTTTTGAATATGCTCATAAAGTCAAACCTCCAAAATTTATAAGATACGAGGCGATAAAGCCCGCAGATAAAAAAGGCGCCAGCGGCAGGAGTGCTTCCCCGGCCGCTGGCGCGTTCATGTGTTTCAGTTTTCGGATACTTTGATTGATCAGATGGTACAGCAGTACCGCCGACAGTCCCATGATCAGTCCCGCGCATCCTGCAGAGAGGCCGAGGACAAAACCGCAGGAAGCTGTAAGCTTGATATCTCCGCCCCCCATACCACCCTCTTTCAGGAGTGCAGCAATGAGAAGTGGCATACCGAGCAGAAGTCCCGCCAGATTAACCGGTGTGAATGTCAGCAGACCGGTGCAGAGAATCATAGCGTTCAGCTCATCAGGAATAATCCTTTTGCGGATATCCCATACCGAAGCCGCGAAAAGCAGGGCAAAAAAAAGGACTGCCTGCGCGATGCCATCAGTCTGCATAAAGGGAGGAGCCCTCCGTTTCTGTACCTTTTGCTTCCGCTGAAGCTTGTTTTGCATGTTCCATGGCTTTCTGCCCTTGCGCCAATGTCTGTTCATACGCGCCGATGACGGATTCCCGCAACTGCTGTCGGAATTTATTTGTGGTGGGAAAACACACCTCAACAAAGCGGCCATTTAACAGAAAACTTGGCATGGAAATAAAGGCTCCATGTTTTCCATGGACGATCTTGACTCCGCGGATCGCAAAACAATCGTTTAAGACGATATTGGCACGAGCAAGAAGATTGTCTTCGTTTTGCAGCGAAATATTGGTTACCTTGATGTTCAAGGGAGCGCTCTGTGATACAGCTTCTAGAGTTTCAGCATTTTCTCCATAGCTGCAAGAGATGCTTTCATTGCATTGGGCATCTTTTTCATTTTTTGCGTTTTTAGACATGGGATTATCCTCCTTTGCAAATAAAAAACGCCCTTTTGTTTCAAAAGAAATCAAAAGGCATCGGTTTATTAATATACCTTTTTTACCCGGTAAAATGGATCCCTGTTATCAATCAGGATCGCCATTTCAAAGGTTTCAAGCACTGTGCCATTATCATCCACGGCGTCAACTATGAAGGTAAGCTCTTTGGGGATATAGTTGCCCCACTTGTTCAGCATGTCCTGATTCCAGAGCTCGCCACGGTAAATCGCTCCGCTGGTTGTGACAGAGCTTGCCGCTATTGTTGTCGAATAGTTGCTGTCTTTAATGGACACCCGTACCGCGGGGACTTCCTCTGTCGTCTGGATATCGATCATGAATCTTTCTCCGGACCAGAAAACATCATAGGACCTCACCATAGATTCCAGCCCTGCGGCAATTTTACTTTCATTGTATTTCTGCCGGTTTTCTTCCCACTTTTCCGTATGGCGGATGATCGAATCTCCGGGCGAAACCGCAAAGTATGTCGGGATAAATTCAGAGTTCGGAATCAGAACCCATCCTTCCCTGCCGTTGCTATAATCAGCGATAATGATTTCCCCCGTTCCGTTTCCTTCCGGCCCGGCAGGTGTATATAGGGTTCTCATGGCGAGCTTATGCATCACGCCTTTTTCATAGTCTTCAGAATTTCCCAAATCAATCGTGATTGTCGTGTGGGTTGTAAGAAAGCGCTTTACCTTTCCTGCTTTGACCGTGAAGACGCCGTCATGATCTCCATCCTGAAATACGGCAAAATCAATCCCAATATAAATCAATTCTCCCGAATCATCCAGCCCGGAAACCGAAAGCACAGCATTTGTGGGAAGGTCACGGAATGGTTCTCCCTCACCGGCAGAAGCGGATAAAAACGCTGAATTGACTAAAATCAGCAGTACAAATATGCTTACTATTCTTTTCAATTTTCCGCTCCTTTGTCTTAGGTTTTGTATCAATTGAATACTACCGTTACGTTGCTGCTGTCGGGCTCATTCACTACGTTAAATATAAATAATCTGCCATTTATGATGAGCGACTGAAAGCCCAAGGTGGTCAGCGCTCCCGTTACCCGTATGATGCCATCACCATTCACGCTGTCGATGACCTGCACACCCGACTGACTGACAGAACCCATACCATCATATCTGTTGATCGTGATATCAAATGCCTTTCCTTTGATTACATTGATGGTCATAACCTGTCCTGCATGACTGCTCTGAGGAGCTGGAGATTGCTGTCCTCCCCCAGACACCTGAACTGGTTGAGCTAATATCGATTGATTGCTGATTGGAGTCAGTCCCGACATGCCTAAGTCGACCGGAGGGATATCTTCTGTAGATAGTAATACCGCCCGCTCCAGATCGGGAACATCACTGAGCTTTTCTACTCCGGAAGCCGAGAAATATCCCGGATATACAAAGGAATAATACTTATAATGAGTCACTCTGGAAGATCCTGATCCTGTCACTTCATTGATATATCCATCGAAAGTATCCGTCCTGAAATTTAAAGTATCTCCATAATACTCATAACTCCTTGTTGAAGAGCCGGAACCTGTAGTATAGCTGGCCGCACTTGGCTTCGCTGCGCCGATCTTCGTAAAATCAAATGCCTCACCTGCGTTCATGTAGCGCAGCCCAAAGACATGTACGGCAGGATATCCAATGGTTACATTTGAAGTTGTAGTTGGACCCTCTGTATAGTAGCTTCCGCTTGGCACCATGGATGTGGTAGTAATCGTCTTATCCAAATACGACATTCCAGTGTAGGCATCAAACCGATACCATCCGGATACCGGCGCTGTATCTCCGGATCGAAAGGTCTGTCCAACATACGAACTGGCTGGCGCCGCATAAGCTTCATTGACGCTGGCCGCATTTCCGGCAAAATAGGAACTGACCGTAAATAATGCAATTAAAAGAATTAACAAAACTTTGTTTTTCATAGTACAAATCCCCTTTCATTGAGCAAGAGATCTTCAATTAAACGTTACCCTCACGTTACTGCTGTCCGGTTCTGCGATCACTTTAAATATAAAGGGGTTTCCCTGAATCGTCAGCACGCGCGTTCCCGGTGAGTTAAAGAGTACGCTTACATGAATCACCCGATCATTGTTGTTTTCATTGATGATCGTTACTCCGTCTGCTGTTGCAGAAACCATGTCGTCATAAGCGGAAATATAGTCGTCATATGGTTTTCCTGCTATGCAGATTATCTTGGGCACTTCGATCTGCTGAAGCTTGTCAAAGGTCTGTTCCGCACCTACATTTACAAGGGTTACGTTCCCGATAGGATAGATCAGCAATGGATTCTTTACATCGCCCGGCAAAGTTCCCAGCGTCCCCTCAAAGGTATAAATCCCCGGCAGAGTCTGATCGAACATTTCACATTTCCAGGTAACAGGAATCTCAAATATCCCCTGGGTGCAGTTAGCCTTGATTACGGCCGGTAATTTTGCGAGGATCTGCTCATAGGTGGTTCCATATTTTACGGATAATGATATCGGCTGAAACGTTGCGATATCATTTTTATATTCGCTCCTTAAAGTCAAAACGCATCCCCAGGCTCCTGTATACGCGCCGTTTGCCATATTGTGAGTGCTGACCCTTGATGTGTCTACATATAATCCTGTTCCATTACTCCCATTTGCCCCTACTCCGGGCGGGAGTCCTGCATGTCCTCCTGCACCTCCTGAACCGGGACTTGTGATGCAGGTACCTCCGGCAGAATAACCGCCCGCCCCGCCCCTTCCGCCGGCCGCACTTGCCCCGGAACTTACCTGGTCACCATCTCCCCCTCCGCCCGAGCCTCCCTGTACACTGAGAAGAAAATTGCCGTTATTTAAAACGGTAACTCCGTTTCCACCATTGCCGCCATTTCCTCCGCGGGCCGTATAGCTTCCTTTTCTGCTGGTCCCGCCTTCTGCTCCAGTCCCTCCGGGATTCTGCTGAATCGTCAGGATATCTCCTGCATTCAGGTTCAAGGTAAATCTAACGCTCTGGCCCGTTCCGCCTCTTCCTCCGTCTCCAGTAGGTGCGTTTCCGTTCGCTCCGGCCGTCGCGCTTGCAAGGATTTCATAGGTACCTTTCACCTGTATCGTGCAGGTATTCCCTGCACCAATCGACGTATCAACGCCAACAACCGTTGGCCCGTTTATATTCGCAGCATAGGATACATCCGGAGAGAAGAACTGGCCTGCATAAAAAGATCCTGCAATCAAAAGGGCAACCAGAAACGCGCTCATTGTTTTTCTGACGAGAACAGGTGCGTGCCTTCCTGCCTCCCAACTTCTCTTATTCACGGTTTTATTTTTCATTGAAAATCCCCACCTTTTCCTCTCTTAGTGAAACGTCGCGGTCACATTCGCGGAATCCGGCTCGTCAATCACTTTAAAGCAAAACATTCTACCGTTTATGATGATGTTGCTCCAACCCGCCTGTGTCAGTGTGCCGCTCACCACAATATAGCCGTCCCCCAAGACTTGATTTGTAACGGTTACGCCGCTTTTGTTTCCGCTCTCCATATCGTCCCACTGAACGACCTGCTCTGTAAAGGGCTTGCCGGCAATGACCGTCAGCCGCACCGCCGAGCCGCCTCCTGAAACCGACATGGACGACATGGCGGACGCCATTTCTCTCCCTGCTTCCAGAATTGCCTGGGCGACAAGGGCCTGTGCATCGCTCTCAGTGAGTGAGACAACCTTTACATTGCATTTCGCCGTTACGCCAAGAGGATTGCTTACATAAGCGGGCAGTCCCGAGGTGTTTATCGTTCCTGTGAATACGTGGGTAATTGCGGATGTTCCCTTATACGTCGGGCAGCTCCATCCCGAGACGGGAAGCTGATACGTTCTTCCCTTTGCGCTTTGTACGGTGGCTACGCTTGGAAGCAGGCTCATAACATCTGAAAGGGATGTGTTATATGTCACTTCAATGGTTTCTGCGACAGCGCTGCTGAGCGTATCCGTTAAATCCTCTGTCATTGTGATCGTACAGGATGCTACCGTTTCCGTGGTGGTGCCGCTGGATATGTTTGTAAAGAGCGCGGATGCAACCCCGTTCTTTCCGGCACTTCCCGCATATCCCGCGGTACTTGCAGCTCCGCCTGCTCCGCCATTACTGTCCGGGCCTCCTACCGTTCCTGCGTTTCCATTATATGACAAGTTCGTTGATGACCTGTACGTATAGCTACCGCCACCCGCACCACCGCCCCCTGCTCCGATATCGGCGGGAACGCTTCCATGGGTAAAGCTTGTATATCCCGAAACACTGCCTCCTTGCGAGCCCGTGTAATAATCAGTCCTTGCGCTTGAACCTGTATATGCGGCAGTATATTCGATTTTATATCCTCCTCCACCGCCGCCGCCTCCAGCGGCGACCAAAATGGCATTGGTTTTATAGTTCGTTCCGCCGTAGCGAACGTCCACGGAATAACCGCCTGCACCTCCCGCTCCGCTGCCACTGTATGGACTGCCGCCGTTTCCACCTGGAGTAAAGGTGATAAAGATCTCTTCACCGGCGCGAAGTTGCATAACGCCGCTTATGGTACCTCCCGCTCCTCCGGCTGCGGAGCTGCTCGATCCTACAGCCTGACCGTTGCTTCCCTTCGTACCGACCAGATCGATCCGGTAATACCCGGACTTCGATACGGTAAAGGTATAGGCACCCGTACCTGTCACGGAGACGCTGCCGCCCTGATTGGTGATCGCACTCATCTGCGTTCCATAGGTCGCAGCAAAGCTCTCCGGTATCCCAAACACGCCCCCAAGAATAAAGCTGGTATAAACCATTACGGTTGTCAGCAATGTCGCAAGCCATTTGTTCCTGAGTCTTCCTTTATAATTCAATCCATCGGAATCCGATATTTTCAATGAATTTCATCTCCTTTCCTGCAAATGATTTCGTCCTATCGGCTGTTTACCGTATACATTGAGCTTCTCATGACTGTCTTTTGCCCCACTCCGGCTAACCTGTAAAAATCCCCTTCATAGCCTATGGTGACGATGACGGCAGGACGGTCGATTGCCGTTTCGTATCCGGTTTCATCTTCAAAGGAATGGGGATAGGAAAAGGCGGTTTCATCCGTCAGCCGACCGTTCTCGTATGTCCTGTGCCTGCCCGAATCATCAAACAGATGCATCTGCCAGGTGCATCTTTCGCCGATCATTCCCCCAACTGCCTTTACCGCATCATCATCCTTCAGCAGAAGCTCCCCGTCCCCGTAGGCTTCCTCGTCAAAATACAGGACGGCGGCTGCGGCACACTTGTCGGCTTCGTTTTTCAGCGCCTGCTCTGTCAGTTCATAGCTGGAATAATCGGAATGAAATGTGATTGACAGGACATTGATGATAATGATTGCAATTCCCACAAGCAGTATTTTCATGGCCTTAACCTCTCGCTGGCGACATCGTTTTCAATTACGAATACACCCATGTTCTCCTCATCCCGTATGCCGAAAAAGCGGTTTCCCGCCATGGCTCTTTTTATGGGGACTTCAACCTTATAGTGAATCCTTTCGTTTTCGTTATAGCTGTTGACCCGGTACTTCGGCACCCCGTCCGCAGTGATCCGGATCTCCGATTCTTCGGTTCCAGCCCTTGACGCAAGCTGCGCCTTCAGCCGGATGATGTTCCCCGCAGTGAAGCATCCGTCCTGCCTTGCCTGTTCCGCCGCCGCATAGACATCATTCGCTATGCCTATCTTTATCTGCGAGTTCTGCTCTTGAAGGGTAAACTGCACGACGAAAACAAGGAGCAGCGGAAGTATGGCGGCCAATACGATTACCTGTTTCATTTCTGTTTTCTCCTTGAAGCATAAAGCCGGGGAGTTTCCCCGGCCTTATGAATGCCTTTTTACGGATAGGTCTGCTGCTGCTCGATTTCGCTTCTCCATAAGCCTTCCACGGAGCTCTTGATGGAATCGTCATCGCCTGCTACGAAAGAATGAATGGCAAGGCCGAGCATCAGCATTGCGATCATTACGATTAGCTGTTTCATCCTACCTTACGGGCGGGACTGCGATCTCTTCAATCTGAGTCATGGATGAATCCGCGATGGTACCCGCGCTTTCCGCGAATTCCCCGATCAGACCCGAAAGCGCGAGACCGAGCATTACCATAGAAATCATTACGATTACCTGTTTCATATCAATTTTCCTCCTAAAATAGTTTGTTATATATCCCGAATCGGAATTGGTCACTGAAGAACTCCATAGCCGATTTCCATCTGAATCAAAACAATGAAGTCTAAGAAGATCACCATGATGGCGGCGATAACAGGCAGATAGACCAGCACGCTGATTGTCTCATCGCTGCGCTTGATCCTGGTGCTCTTGATGCTCTGCGCCTGTCTTTGCTGCATCAATAGAACCTCCTGCAGATCTCGGGGCTTCAGTTCATCCAGCTCAATGAGAAGATGCGCCATGTCCCGCCCAAGATCCGTATCGATGGCCGAGGAAAAGGCTTCATACGCCTCCGCTTTCCGGTTCATCCGGAGCTTGTTCAGCATCATGTGAAACGCAGGCTTTGTGAATTCAGCCACCGATGCAAGCTCCGCGATGATATATTCCGCTCCCACGGAATTGCGGCTTTGCAGCGTCACCAGATTCTTCAAAAACCCTATGATCTCAAGCAGTTCGCTGTCGGCTTTCCTTCTTTCATACTGGCAAAACAGTTTGTTGAAATAAAAGAAAGGCATTTTCATGCCCTTGAGACTGCTCCTTGGAACGGTCAGCAGAAAAAATGCAGCCGATAGCATTGGGAGCACCATATTGTGTGAGAGAAGCCCATACCCCAATAAAAAAGCGCTTCCTGCGAAGCGTATTCCGTGATAGATAGTTTCATCAAGATAGTAACGGGTTCCTGTGAGAATGTTTGCCTGTTCTTCGCTCATCAGACTTTTTATTTCGTAAGCCCAAGCCTGGAGCCGCCGTCCTGTATCGGTCCTATTCCTCCCGCGGTACAGGAAGATTAGAAAGCCCGCGACAAGAAGAATCCCGGCCAGGACATACACTACGATGTCCACGAACAAAACTCCACCTCCTAAAAATCAAACTTCTTATTCTGCACCAGCTCCAGCAAAAGATAGCCGGTGAAAAACAGCATCATAAAATAAAAAAACAGGATCAGCCCCTGCCTCGTCATGAACTGGCTATACAGATATCCGGTGACGCCTAAATCAAATTTTTCTATCGCGAGATAGGCGAAAAACAGATACGCTCCCGGACAGAACAGCTTTACCAGGATGACGGATTCCAGATTGCTCCGCTTTCTTTCCTCCGCGAGCACTCTCGCCTCCCGAAGCTGTGACAGGATATCTTCCAGAGACACGCTGACATTCATCCCGTTTGCCTCTGCCTGAAAGAAGTTGTTTGCAAGCATCCTTGCCCAATTGGTCCCGATGTTGTATGCAAATATCTTCGTTGCATCCCTTATTTCCTCTTGGTTTTTTGTAGTCCTCACCTTGATCAGGAGCCGGAAAAGCATTTTTCTTGTCAGCGGCAGATCGACAACATCCTGGATTACCGCTTCCATCGCTTCTTCGATATTAAAATGGAAGATCCTGTATTTGTTCAGAACGGATACAACGAGCTGCTCTGCTTCAAAGCTGGCGTGAGACCGTTCCCGTTCAAGCTTGACTCGTAATAAGAGATAAGGTGCCGCACATGCAGCCGCGCCCATGAGAAGCCCTGTGGAATAGTTGAAAACAGCGGCTCCGAGAATCAGGAAGAATAGAAAGATACCGGCGCTGACAATCTTGAAGGTCCTTGCGGAAATCCTTCCGCCCCACGCCGTTTCAAGAAGATAACGGATCGAGCGATCAAACTTGCTTTCCGGTTTTGACTCCATTTTTTCTTTCCTGTTTTTTCGGTACCTGCTGATCTTGGTCAAGATCAGCTCATGCCACTCCCGCAGGCCCCTTAAAACAAGGAGAAGGATACCTCCTGCAAACAGGAAAGAGATAAGAAATACAACCCGTAATTCCCCATAAGACAACTAGATCACCCCCTCTGATCGCTCATCCAGATCTTGCAGTAATCGATCAAAGGTAATAAAAGCGATCGGGTCCTCATCCTCGCCCATCCTCCGCTTTTCATCTCCTACATGATAGTGCCACCGCCAGGTATCCCGTTTCAAATCATAGCTGCAGATCCGGACCATGAAGATTTCTCCGGTCATGCGGTCAAAGCGCATCTCATAGATTCCATTCAGCCTTTTCTGGCTTTTATCCTTTAGCTGAACAAAATGGAAGACGTAATCAAAGGCGCCTGCTACCCGCTGTGCGATTCCCTTCATATCCCCACCCACAGAGCGTGATATTTCCCATGCGGCGTCATAAGGAAAATCCATAGGGAAACGGATATGAAAGGTCATCTTCATCCGTCTTGTACCCTTTCCGGCGATCCTTACGGCAGTGTCCAGGGCCATGCCATCGCGGGCTTCTGCAAGGATGAAGTAATCCGCGTCGCTCCGCAGCAGGTTCTTCGAGATTCCGGCGAGCTTTTCCTTGTCTGCGATGAGCTGTACCACGGGGGCCTCCGGAATAAGTTTGTGAACGGGAATTTCGGGATCCGTTTCGATCATCACGCCCTCCAGGCTGGGATCCTCATAACTTTGCCAGGTGGCCAGGAAGGTCGTCTTGGCGCTTCTGATGGCGCCTGTAAACACCATGTTATACCCAAGCTTCACCCACGCCTTGAAAAGCGGTATGGCCTCCGCAGGGATCGTCCCTCTTTCCGCCTGCTCCTCAAAGGTATAGGTTGGAATGATATACCGTCTGAAAATGATCACATCCTGCTCCGGTTTTGTCATACCGCCGCTGAACATGGTGATCCTGGTGCCGTCCAGCATATAGACCTCATGGGTTTCCTTATCCAGTCTTTCTTCCGGGGTAAGCAGCAGCAGCGCCCTTACCAGCTGTTCCCGCCTTTCACGGCTGATCCTCTGAGGCATAAGCTGCATTTTCCCTTCGTCCATGAAATAGACCCGATCTCCGATTATTTTAGCGGAGCTGCTCTCCCGATAGCATTCCGAGAACCATTCCGCCATGCCGGCGAGTCCCCAGTTTTCATGGTAGATCGCCCATTCAAGGGATTCATAATGAGCCGGATACCATGTATCTTTACATTTGTTTTGCGAGAGAAAGCCCCGTATTTTCCGGATGAATTCTTCCACCTCGTCCTGGTATCCGATAATGGCTTTCTTTATTTTTCGGGACTGCTCATTCATGTGGGAGGTATTTTCCCATTCCTCGAAAAAGAATAGGGAAACGCTCCTGCACAGCTCCTGAAAATATTCCTCCTGTTTCAAACCGGCTTACCCCCTATTCTGTTTTCTGCACGATCAAGAGCCTCTGCTCAGTATCCTGCTTCAATTGATAGAGTGCCGCATACTCCTCCTGGGTAGCGATGATCTCGATGTGGTCGATCACTCCCGTTGCGTCCGTGCGGTTCAGCATGTCTGCATACTCCTGACCCTCTATGCTGGAAATTTCACGCTCCTGGGCATCCTTGACATAGGCAACCGTATATTCTCCCGCTTTACGCTTTCCGTCTGCAAGGTAGATTTCAACCGTATCGCCCCTGCGAACGGCAGCGCTCCGGTTATCGATCCAGTCTGCAGGAAGCTTGTATATGGACTCTCCCCGATCCGTGTCGATATAGAAGTCATCCGTATAAATCATTTCTCTGCTGATCTGCGCCTGGGCCGGAATATATTGTGCTGCAACGGTTCCGATGAGTTCTGCCCCATTCTTCAGTGAGCCGGAAATGAGGCAGTCCTTTGGCAGGGCCTTTGTCGTAAGCAGTTCGTCTGTGATCGTCTGTCCTTTCTGGATCGCCGCGGATGCACAGATTGCCTGCTCATACTGTATTTGCTCCCTGCCGCTGCTCTCCCAATAAAAAAGCAGGCTCAACCCTGCGATAATCACGATGATGCCTGCC
>CAKMKG010000039.1 GCA_927441425.1 uncultured Bacillota bacterium
GTTCCGTTTGGTTTGCTTTTCAGCCTCGGCCTCAGCCTTTACTGTAGCAATACGCTCCTCTTGTCCTTCGATCATGGCCTTAGCATTTTCTCTCTGCTGATTGAGGTGCTCGGCTTGACCGGCTACAAAAACGAACTTCCAGCCCATTACGACGGGGAAGAATGGCGATCGAAAAAAGTCTCTGAGTTTTATAAAGCGGTCTCGGATGCCGAGGTTTGTAGGGCATTTGTTGGGCATTTCGTTTTTTCGTGCCTAACTAAAAACCATCGGGAATATTATTAGAAATAAAGGAATAATCGTTTTTGCTAATTTCTTAGTATTAGTATTCATTACATTCTTCACAAAAATACCTCCTGATTATTTATGTGATAATAATATCAAATCACATTAAACAAACAGGAGGTATAAAATTAAACAAATCCTAAACTCTTTCTTTTTCAATTTAATTAATAATTATAACCATTGAATAACCTGATAACCATATAATTTTATCTTATCTATTCAACCGGTATCCCGCACCCCATACTGTCTCTATGATTTTCGGGGTTTTACTGTCATCCTCAATTTTTTCACGAATACGATTAATATGCACCATAACCGTCGCGCTATCCCCAACATAATCATATCCCCATATTTTTTCAAACAATTGTTCCTTCGAGAAAACAATATTAGGATTTTCAGCCATAAATTTTAATAATTCAAATTCTCGGTTAGGAAAACGAATTTCTTTCTCACCCTTATAGACTTTCCATCCATGCAGAAGAACTCGAATATTACCTATTCGTATCTCATCGCCCTTCTCACCCAACTCTATCTGATTGGCTTCTGTTAATCGACTATACTGTCTTATATTTGCATTTACTCTTGCTACAAGCTCAGCGGGATCAAAAGGTTTCGTAATATAATCATCTGCACCAAGTCCCAGACCACGAATTTTATCAACAGATTCCGTCCTTGCCGTTACCATGAGAATTGGAATATTAAGTTCACCTCTTATCTCTTTGCATATCTCATAACCATTCTTCCCGGGAAGCATAAGATCCAGTAGTATTAAGTCAAAATTTTCCACATGCAGAAGCGGAAGCACTTTATCTCCATCACTTACAATGAATGTTTCAAACCCACTCGCTTCGAGATAAGCCTGTTCTATCATACTGATATCATCATCGTCTTCGACAATTAGAATTCTATATTTTTCATTCATCTAAATTACCTCATTCATCCATAATTGGTAGTCTTATTCGAATAGTAAGACCGTTGCTGTTTTCTGCATCTACTGAGCCTCCCATGGCATCCACTAGATATTTTACAATATAAAGACCTAGACCATTCCCTTCTTTTATATGCCTTGACTCATCCCCTCGAAAAAACTGTTCAAAAATATGGGGAAGCTTATCTTCTGAAACTCCACATCCATTATCAGAAATCTCAAGTACTACATATGCATGTTCTTCAAAAATATTAATGGTAATTTCAAGCTTATCTGTTTCTGCATACTTTTTACTGTTTTCCAGTATATTATCAAGTATTCGTTTCATTTGTTCTCGGTCAACATTTGAAAACAAACCTTTCTTTACATCTTTTAATTTAATTTTTATAGATTCATTCTCTATCAATAATTCGTATCTTTTCACATAGGCTTCCAGATACTCACTCCACTCTGTCTTTTCAAAAAATAGTGGCATATTACCTGTTTCAAGTTTTGAGAAATAAAATAACCTTTCCAAAAGCCGATCCATTTCTATCGTTCGTCTATAGGCTGTATCAAGAAATTTTTCTCTTGATTCAGGTGTTGTAGCAACCCCATCCTTGAGACCTTTTATTGTTCCTCTAATTGCCGTTAATGGAGTCCTTAAGTCATGAGAAATTCCCGCCACCATTTCAACTCTCGCCTTTTCATAAGACTCCTTTTCCGCATTCGCTTCCGTTATATGTTCCTGCATTTCATTAAATGCGTCACAGACATATTCAAATTCAATATCTCCCTTGTATTTAACAGGTTCAGAAAAATTTCCTTCTTTCATTCTTTTTGCTCCTTCTGACAATGCATCTAAAGGATTTGTGATATGTTCGATAAGTCTCTTAGTAAAAATCTGACTAATTATGAGTAAGGCACCTATGAAAAATATGCCATCAATGAGCAATAGTATAAGTATCGTAGTCAAACTATTTTTTTGAGACCAGAATTCATGATATTCACCTGCAATTGCAAACACTCTCATTTTCTCATTCATATCATATTGTGTTAGCACAGTCATATAGTCTTGTACATAAATATGTACCTTTCCATCTGTTTCCAAATAATCTCCAAATTCATTTATAAGCTCACTCACAGGAAAATCAGTATTTGAGTAAATCACTTCACTATCTATTTCAACGCAAACAGAAAATCCATACCGATTCAGTTTTGCTGCAAGATTGTTTATCTCCTCTTCTTTTGGGGATGGATTCCAATCTGTCAGGATATTTCTTATTTGTTCGGTATTATCTGCTAACTCAGACGTACCAATCATGCTGTTTTTATATGTGCTCTCATATAAATTTATTACAAACATATTAACGAAAAGAAATAGACTTAAAGTTACAAGTACCATTCTGGTATTAGAAATAAAAATTCTGCGTTTCACCGTCTGCTTTTCCTTATTCATCGTCCTCCTCCTCGTAATAGGTGTCAACATTCTCTTGAAGAGTGTTTGATATCGCGTGTAACTTGATTAGCTGTCATAACAGACTCCTTTTTGGGGATAAGTTAGACATACATTAAAGTATTATGCCAGACCTAAAGCTGGTATGAGTATCGGCAAATTTAATAATAGATGAAGGAACATGCATGCAAACAGATTTCTTCTCCAAACATAAAGGATATATATTAAAACAGTACCAATTCCATGGTAGATTAACCATTGAAAGCCCAGAAATTGAACATGCGGAATTATAAAAATGGTGAAGCTAATCGCTACTGCGATCCACTGACTTCCCGTCAATTCTTTTATACGTTCTATTGGATATCCTCTAAATAGTATTTCTTCTGTTATCGCGGTTGTTATAACAATTCCTAGTATCACAGGAATTGGCAGATTAATAATTGAATCTATTCCTTCACTAGCTGGTTGTGGGGCAATCATATTAATAGCCCAATACCAAAACATGGCGAAACCCCAAAAATACCATGCCAGTTTAATGTCTTGTAGCTTTGGCTTTATTAGTAAAATAGATTTCATGTTTCTCTTTTCTATCATCATTACATATACAAGTACGCATAACACTGCCAGCCAATTCCAAAGAATCACAGATGGTGGACCTTCAAGTTCGATCCTTAACCCCAAAAGATTCAATATTCTATTAATGTAGCTAGGAAAATATGATATTAACAATCCAATCAATATTAGATACAAACTAATATTTCTATTTGTTATAGCTTCTGAATTTTTTGGATTTTTCATTGATATTCTCCTGAAAAAGAAAGGTATTTGAAAAAGTTCCACTGCTTTCATGCTTTACTATCCATAAAGACTCCAGTGTTATTTCTATAACCATCAAGTATAGCTTCAATACTTCGATCAATTTTTAGTGCATCAATATATTTTTTGTAAGAATAACCTGTTTCTTGTTTAAATTTTCTTCTTAGATGATACTTACTATATCCGAAATGCTGAGATAAATCTTCAAGGTTTAATTCATTATCAATATTATCTCTTATGTATTTACAAATATCTGAAGCCACAATTTGCCACCCCACAATACTGATAATATTAACTTTACCCTATGTCTTCTATATTTTAGCCCTTTTTTGGGGTCAAAAAACATCATTTTTTTGCTGTTTTTTGGCCCTAAAATCGGCTCAAAACCACTATATGTTGTGGGCAACCTCTACTTTTTCTCGCCAAAACCACTGCGCGTCATCAGAATTACCGCTTCAACGATATTACCTTTGTCCCACAAAATTTCCTGTACTTCGTGTCCATCTTTATACACAGGAAAGTTAAAGGATATCGATTTCAAAGGCACTCCTGCCTCATCGCGGGTATATATCTGAATTTCCTTAATCAGGGAAGATACAAGAGCTTTTCGTTCTTCATCACTTATTCATAGACTTTTTCAAAATTAATCATTATTTTATAAACATTATCCAAGGTGATTGCATCGCGCTCAATAGATTGTCGCCTTAACTTTACATCTTCTATTATCTCTTCTAACTCCACAATAATATCATATAGACCATCCAAGCGAATAGTCATATCATGCAATTTTCTCTCATGATAACGAATGTCTTCCGGCAACGTGTCAATTTCATTTTCCAATCGAGCTTTATTTAAATCAATCTCTCTTAGCTTAGCTTCATAGTTTTTAATCTCTCTATCAATATTTGTTGTATCAATCTGAGTACCAATTCTTGCTTTTACTTCCTTTGCAAATGTTTCATTGCTAACCAATTCTCTGATTGCCTCAATTATATTGGAGTTTGCGAATTTATCATATATTAATCGAATCACCTCCGCTTCTTCCTCTTGAACAATTAGTATTTTATCCTTCAAATAGTAGTCGTAAGGCGCAAATCCACCATTCCATCCACCTTGCCTAGCTTTTTCCTTGCGCCCATTCATGGTCTGCTCAATGATGTTTTCTCTTTCGATTTCGGATACAGCAGAAAGAACGGATATAAGTAGTTTTCCACTTGCTGTGATGAATCAATACCTTCTTCAATACATATTAGGTTTATCCCAAAGGATTGCACAAATTCCAATGAATTTAAAATGTCAGCAGCATTTCTTCCAAATCGGGATAGTTTATAGACTAATATGTAATCAATTTGTAAGCCATTTTCAATATCTGACAACATTTTTTTAAAAGCTGGCCGACCTTCAATGGATTTCCCCGACTTTCCGGCATCTTCATAGATATCCACCAACAGCATTTCTTCTCTATCCGCAAAGCGTTTCAAGCTATTTATTTGACCATCCAAACTAAATCCGTCCACCTGCATTTCTGTACTAACGCGAGGATATAGAACACATTTCTTCCTTCTCCTATTCATAATCCTACCTCCTGACCTAATTTTAATTTTACAGATGGAAAATATCTTTATGTAATGTGCTGTGTAAACTACACAGCACAATCTAATTCTTTTAAAATCTCAACTCCATGCTTTTCTACCACACTTGCCAATGTGTTCATAAAGACATTGAATTCTTGGGATTGCGGCTGAAAATCTTTTTCTTATGGATCAGCTTTGTTAATAGTTGTATCTTCTAATACAGTTATGATATTTTCCATCTGTAAACACCTCCGTGATTACATAACTCGATTATAAATAGGTTTTAAGTATATGTGAAATGTTTCGTTTTTCTCATCTAAGTTAACATTTTGAGAAAAGGCATAATTATAGGCTCTTCAATCCTACACTGATTGTGAGAGCCTTATTGACACAATAAATTTCTTGCTCGCTTATTTTACCAACATATCTTTTTAATCGCTTTTTATCTATTGTAATAATCTGTTCTAATTTTTTTAGTAAATCGGACGGCTGTTGGCACAGCTCCACGGGAGTTTAACCCTATCGGCGGTCTGCCGAAACCCTACCCATTGCCTGCGACGCTTTTAACGCTCGGACTGTGGCTATAAGGGAGTATCATTGTCCCATCTACATGTCTTCGCCCGCTAACTGCCAAATTTCTTTGCCACTTGATATTGTTCGCTCGCTCTGAAAAGAGGTCATGGCGTATAAGTAGCTTGGCTCAATATAGATGGAATGTATCCGTTTCACTATATACTGCAAAACCGCTATCTGACCTGCATTCTTTGTCAAGGAGCAATTGCCGTATAGCAGGAAAATCATAAATAGGAAGCACGGAAAGGGGAGCGTACTTCCCATATAAATTTATCTGTTAGGCGGCATTGAAAGTCTGCTCGTTAGCAAAGTATCTATCCTCCGTATAAAGCTGCTCCTGTTGCTTTGCCGACAAATCAGAAAAGGATACTTCCCGGCTACGCTGGCGTTTCAGCTCATCGTAGAAGTCCCTCACCTCGTGCTTCAATATCTTCTTACAGAAACTATCAAAAGCATGTTGCTCACTTTGTTCGTGGTTATTAGGTTTCACATTCTCACCCCCTTTCGGGCGGTGAATCCGCTGATCCCCTTTCGCCATTATTACGGTGGGAATCTTAAAATTGCAAAACTCAAAATTTCTTTTTGAAAAAAGTTTATACAAAACGCAAAAATGCCCGACTGAAAATACAGTCGGACATAAATAGAGCTATTTACCTTTATTTGTTGATGTGTGTGTTCATATTTGCAGCCGTAATATCCCGTTGTCAAGTAAAGGGCTTTTTTAACAAAATACTACTAATTATCGAATTGTGTCGAAATAAAATGAACACGACGCTATCTACCAAAGATACCGCCATATCCTTAAAAAGGGCGACTTTATTATCTCCCCGTAATTCTATTCTTGAAAAGAAAACAGCGGCTTAGTATTTGTTGCCATAAAAAACAAAGAGCCAATAACTGTGATTTTACTCATAGTTATTGGCTCTGCGACGTTGCGACTGGCACTTTTTATTCATTTGTTTCTTTGTATTTACTAGCCAACTGTCCACAAGCCGCCTTAATATTTCTGCCATGAGAAATTCTCATTGTAACTTCAAGCCCAGCTCGTTCCAACTGCTGTTTGAATACAGCCATTTCCTGTTTTACTGGTTTTTTAATTTGCTTATTACTTGTAGGATTGTATTCAAGTAGATTGATCATGACATTTTTGTCACGGAACCAATTTGCTAGTTGCCTCACATCAGAAGGTCGGTCATTTATCCCCGGCAGAATCAAATACGCAAACACGACTTTTCGATTATGCCGTTTGGCGTAAGACAATGCTCCATCGGCAACATCGCTAATTTGGGATAGATGCATATTGGGAATAATATGGTTTCTTACAACTTGTGTTGTTGCGTGCAGAGATATTGTCAGTTGAATTTTCAGATGTTCCTCACGCAATTTTTTCAATTGTTTAACCGGACCAACGGTTGATACAGTGATGCCGTCCGTGGGAAAATTCATACCGTTTCTATCCCGAAGAATATGAATTGCCTTTATAAAGTTGTCATAGTTTAATAGCGGCTCTCCCATACCCATAAAAATGATACGGTTTACCTTTCGCCGTAGTAGTATAACCTGCTGAACGATTTCTGCTGGTGTCAGATTACGAACAAATCCATTCCGCCCAGATTCACAAAAAATACAACCAACCGAACAACCGACTTGTGTACTCACGCAAACCGTTCCGCCACCTCGACGTTTAATAAAAACCGTTTCAATGTATTTACCATCCAACAGTTCATAAACATATTTTTCGGTATCGCCATCCTTGTAGACTGTTTTTAGCGACATATTTAGGTATTCTTTTTTGGGTGAATGCTTATATAGTGACGAGTATAAATTTTTCGCTTCTTTCTCACCAATGACTTCCATCATTTCTTTGTAGGTAAATCCATATGGAGCACTCCAAATATCTACAGGAGTATGTCTTTGTAAATTTTTCATTTTCCAAGTCCTTTCTCCGCAAAGGGTAAAATATAAGCTCTGCGACTTAGCGACTGGAACTTTTGATTACAATTTTCAGTTCTTCTACATCTATAATGTGTATTGTTTTGCATTTGGGACAAAAAAGAGGAAAATCTTTCAATAATGTATTCTTAAATATTTGAACACGAGTTTTTCCATTGCAAACTGGACACACTATCCAATATTTTTCATTCACTAACTTCACCTCCTTATCAATTGATTTTTTAATGAAATATTAAAAAGGCAATAAAAAATGCAGGTCAATTCTCAATGTGAGCATTGACCTGCATATATAGTGCGAGTATTAACAAAACAAACATAGGTATAATTTTATAAATTATACCCTAAATAAAAAATTACTTGTTTACTATTCATACATTCGCAAAATAGGCATGACAAAAGCTCACAGAAAAATGTAAACTGTTTCTTTTATTGCCTATATTTTTAAATGTAATCGTAGCTCATAAGTAATTACTCCTCTTGCTATAAAATTATAATTATTATATACAAAAAAGGGTGTTCCGTCAACCTCTCCCAATAATTAATATGCTCTCAATCAGCGCTATGATATGTACAATCATATCCAAACCAAAATTCGAACAGTAAAATGTAGTAGGGTGAAATAATTATGATACGCAAAGTCGAAAAATATAATTTTAAGGCTTTCAGCCAGGCCATAAAAGCTGCAAGAAAAGAAAAAGGATTGTCAAGAAATCAATTGGCAGACCAAATAGGTATTGCTCCTCGATATATTGCGTCCATTGAAAACAGTGGACAACATCCAAGCTTACAAATCTTTTATGAACTTGTCACTCTTTTAGATGTGTCGGTAGATCAATTCTTTTTTCCCAAAAAGATATATATAAATCTACAATGGAATCAAAAGAATGGTACTGAGAATAAACGGTTAAATCTAAGGAAATTTTCAAAACCTCAAGAGTATCTCTTGACACTCTGCTGATAGATTTCGTGATTATGTAATCAATTTTGCCTTTCGCCGCTTTCTTTAGCATTTTGTCCAGCCCGGTTCTACCACTTCGACGCAATCCGCTTTCAATATCATAGAATACTCCTGCATAAATCCAATCGGCATGGTTGCGTATCATTTTCGTATAGGTTTTTATCTGAATCTCAAGGCTTCGCAATTGTTCAGGCCCAGATGTGCTCACTCTGCAATACGCGGCAGCCTTGAGTTTTTTGTACTCCTTTGGAATAGGAGGTATATTCCTAACGGTTTCATGGCTCATCCTCTTCATAATAAAATGAATGCTCATGAAAATTATACGCGCAAAAGAAAAGACGCGAAAGTCATCCTCCCACGTCTAATTTAAATCTCATTTCCTAAACGTTTCAAACCATTGCAATTTCAATGCTTAAACTTTTGCAACAGGATTGCGGCTTCTACATGCCCCGTCATGGGGAACATATCAACCGGCTGAGCTTCCTTAAATTCATATCCTTTTTCGCACAGTATCTTAATGTCTCTGGCCAAGGTTGCCGGATCGCAGGACACATAGATGATTCGACTCGGATTTGCTTCTGCCACTGCATCCAGAAGTGCGGGATCGCAGCCTGCTCTTGGTGGGTCCAGAATGACGACATCTGCCTTAACTCCCTGCTCCAGAAGCTTCGGAAGTTCTTCCTCCACCTTCCCGTAGACAAATTCTGCATTTACGATGCCATTGATCACCGCATTCCGGTTGGCATCCATTACGGCACTTTTCAGAGATTCAATCCCGATTACCTTTTTTGCCTTTGATGCGCAGTAAAGTCCGATGGTTCCCACACCACAGTAGAGATCCAGGACCGTCTCTTCTCCGGTAAGGCCTGCATATTCCAATGCCTTATCATAAAGCTCCACCATTTGTACCGGGTTAACCTGGTAGAAGGACAGCGGCGAGATTTCAAAGCTCAATTTCCCTGCTTTTTCCAATATAGTTGGTTTTCCGGCCAGCGTCATACTAGCCTCCCCCATGATCTCCGAGGTTTTCTTTTTATTGGTATTTACGATTACACTTTCCAATGTAAATTCCACACCTGTTTCCGGGTTTGGACCAATCTCATCGATGGCATCCTCCATCATGTAGACCAGCTTCTCCCCATTGGGCAGACCCTTGCCATTGATCACCACGATGGCCATAACCTCACCGGTTCCAAAGGCAGTCTTCACGATCAGGTGACGGATCAGTCCCTTTCCGGTTTCCTCATCATAGGCAGGGATGTTATCGGTTTTCATATATTCTCTCAGTGCCTCCGCCAACTTCTCTGCCGGCTTCGATTGAATGAGGCATTCATTGCAGTTTATGACCTGATGGCTTTTCGCTCGATAAAAGCCCACCGCCGCTTCTCCCACGGGAAACTGGGCCTTATTTCGGTATCTCCATGGCTTGTCCATTCCTATTGTGTCATGAACAAGCGGGTTTTCAATCCCACCGATGCGTATCAGCTTGTCTTCCACCATCTTTTTCTTCAGCTTCAACTGTGCTTCATAGCTCAATGCCTGTAGGGAACAGCCGCCGCAGTCCTCGGAATAACTGCAGGATGGTTCGATACGATGGACGGACGGTTCCAAAATCTCCGTCAGTCTGCCGAAAGCATAATTTTTTTTCAGCTTGGTCAGCTCTGCTTTCACCACGTCCCCAACAACTGCACCATCGACAAATACGGCCATCCCTTCAATTCTGCCGATGCCCTTTCCTTCCATACTCATATCTTCAATTGTCAAATCATAGCTCTGTCCTTTTTCAATCATTTCTGTTTCTCTCTTTCGTTATCCAATGTCGCGGATTGCATCCGGTACATTTTTCGCAGCCATCACACATAGCTTCATGTCATTCAGGCCAAATTTTCCTTTAAAATATTGCTTCTCTTCATTGATTCGAATTACTTCATCATATAATTCTCTATAGTCTGCCATTGCCACCTTGTCCACAGTATTACAGTTTGAATCCACCAGGAGGCGGGCAAAATTTGCTCCCACCCATTTGATTCTTGCCACATCCGTCAGCCTCGTCAATTCCAGTATTACATGATACGGTATTTCTGTTTTTTCGCTTAACGCTTTCCTTTCAATCTCTGTCCTTACGAATTGGAATAGCTGCAACGTATTTTTGATGCCCAGCTGCGCCAATCGATCAGTAGAATCCTCTGGAATCCCCGGAAAATCAATTAGATTTACAGGTTTTGGCTGACTGCTGGCGATTTCTCTTTTCAGAATTGTAAGATATTCTTCCGGCAGTCCTGTTTTCAAAGCAAATTGGTTTATCTTGTCCGGTGTTTTCAATGCAGTCATCAAGTCGTCCAAATGATTGATCCCATGATTCTTCATACAGGAAAATCTTTTCTGTAAATCCTCTTTCAAAATTTTCCGGCTTGGTATTAATTCTGCCTGCTCCAGCTCTGTTTCATACTCGCATAAAGTGACTTGCTTTAAATCAATATAATAATCTCCGTCCATACTCCCTCCTTGAAATGTATTAGAAGAGTTCAAACTCATTTTTATGATAATCCAAATGACCCTCAGCTTTCAATTTGCTCAGTTCCCGTGACATGGCGCTTCGGTCCACACTGAGAAAATCCGCCAGTTCATTTCTCGAGAAAGGTATTTTAAATTTATTTTTCCCAATCCGCTCAGAATAATCGGCAAGATAAGTCATCAGCTTCTCCTTTGTGGTTTTACAGGAAAGAATCCGCATTTTTTCGTTCATCAATATATTCTTCGTCGCGATGACCCGCATCATGTTCTGTACCAGCGTTTTGTGAAAGCTGCAGGCGTTGCTGCAGGTTCCGATGATCTTGCTGAATGGAATCCAGACGATTCTGCAGTGGTCGGTAGCAATAACGGTTACCGGAATTTCTGCAGCACCGGCGGCTACATAGGCCTCGGCAAACAGGTCCGCTTTCTCCAGCTCCGACAGGATAGCACGATTTCCTTCCGCGTCATCTCGAGTGATCTGGGCATTCCCTTCGATTAAGATCCCAACTGAAGTTACCCTCGTGCCTGCAAGCAGAATCACATCATTCTTTCTGTATTTCCGTTCCGTTGCTCCCAGACAGCTCAACATGGCTTCCAGATCAATCTCAGCGACACCTTGGAATAATGAGGTCCTCATCAGAGTTTTTATATTTTGTTTCAAAAAATCACTCCTTCGTTGCAAATGCAACAATGCTTATGAACTGATTGTACTATACTAATGACATAAAAGCAAATGTGTATTATTATTTAAAATAATTGGAGGAAAATAAAATGATCAGAACAATCATAAATATCGATAAGGAAAAATGTAACGGCTGCGGGATCTGTGTCAATGCCTGCCACGAGGGAGCCCTCGCAATGGTGGACGGAAAAGCAGAGCTGATCCGTGATGATTACTGTGACGGACTAGGAAATTGCCTTCCGGCTTGTCCGACCGGAGCCATTACCTTCACAGAACGAGAGGCTGCTGCTTTCGATGAAGCAGCTGTAGAGGAAAATATGAAGAGAAAGCAGGAGGAAGAAGCTGCCGGCAAACCGCATCATCAGCAACCGGATCTTCCATGCGGTTGTCCCGGCAGTCAGGCAAGAGCCTTAAAGAGAGAAACCGAGACAAAGAATAGTCCTGCAACGGCTCCCGTTCAGACACAAAACACCGAATCACAGTTGCAGCAGTGGCCAGTACAGATCAAGCTGGTCCCAGTCAATGCACCATACTTTGACGGGGCAAATCTGCTCGTCGCAGCTGACTGTTCCGCCTATGCCTATGCAAATTTCCACAACCAGTTCATCAAGAACCACATCACCATCATCGGGTGTCCCAAGCTTGACGAAGGAGATTATTCAGAAAAGCTGACCGCGATTCTTGCAAGTAACAACATCAAAAGCGTAACGGTTGTACGGATGGAAGTTCCTTGCTGCGGCGGAATCCAAAATGCCGCTATCACCGCTTTAAAAAACAGCGGCAAGATGATCCCATGGCAGGTGGTGACCATCTCAACAACGGGAGAAATCCTGGAAAAATAGAATTCAACTTAACAGAGAGCAGGAACTGACATCTAGTCCCTGCTCTCTCTCTTTATATTCGAATGTTTTTAGTTATCTTCTCTTACCCTGATGACCAAAAAGAAGGTCTCCAGCAGTAAAGCCACTAGATCTTTCGAAATTCTTTCTCCGTGCATTGTCTTTTTGGAAAGGTGATATGCCATTCCGTTGATCATAATAGAAATGTAATCTGTAACGGCCTCTATATCCAAGTCTGTTTTGAAAATGCCCTGTTCCATGCCGGTTTTCAAGCATTGGGCAATATGGGAACGAAAATGCTCTTGAAGATCTAAGGTCAATTCACGGACTCTCGGCCGGTAATTCATATGACTCCATGATTCCGTGAAAATTGAAGAATCATATGTGAAGTTCAAAAAATAAGCATAGTTTTCTACGTAGGTCCGAATGTAGTTTTCAGGATCCTGTCCATTTGCCTGAAAGATCAGGTTCATAATTTGTTTTGTCTTGTTAAACTGATATTCAAGGCAGCATTCCAGAAGCTCATATTTATCAGCGAAATGCTTATAAATCGCCCCTCTCTTCAAGTCAGCAGCTTTGGCGATGCTTTCCAGTGTGATATTGTTAAAACCATGCAGTGATATTGCTTCTTCCGTCTTTTCTAGAATCGTTTGCTTTTCATCTGGAATCTCATACCCCTCAAGCTTATACAATTTTTTTATTTCCGACAGTAATTCTTCTTTCGTTGAAAAGTGCTCATAAAAATTACGATTGCTGATCTTACAGCGCTTAACAATATTGGAAATCGTAAGGTTTTTAATCCCCTGGCGATCTATGATATCTTCTGAAACTTGAATGATTAATGTTCGGTAGTCTTTCTCTTTCATCATCTCGCCTCTTTTCTCGATAATTTCTAATTACATGCATTATACAATAGTATACATATAAAAACATTCTTTTTCTTAGGAAAACATTTTTTACTTCACTGCACAATACCGACAAAATTCGATTGGTATTGACAAGGTAATATGGCAGTGGTAACATATTTTACAACAAGTATACTTTCGTACCAAGGAAACATAATCTGTTCTTTTCTATAGTAGCATAAAAATTAATTATTTCCGGCCTTATCCAGCAAAAGGAGTAGTATTTGACATGACAAGTTTTTTATATGAACCGGATGGATCTGCCATTAATTATTTAGAAAAGGTATCGGATTTTGAAGCAAAACTAAAGTTTGATCCGACGACCTACCAGCATTCCTTGAATGTTGCGAATCTATCGATTCAATTATCAAAACAATCCCATTATGATCTGGATGATGTAATGATTTATTATGCAGGACTGTTTCATGATATCGGCAAATCCATTATGCCACTTACTGTCTTAAAAAAAGAAAACCCACTGTCTCGGGAGGAGTTCGGTCAAATCAAAGAACATGCAAAGCAGGGGTTCCGGATTTTACAAAAGTATAAATTCCCTTCAGATGTTTTATTTGCAGCATTGCTCCATCATGAAAAATATGACGGTTCCGGTTATCCAATCGGCTTTATCGGGAAAGAGATCCCTATAATCGCGAGGATCGTGAATATTTGTGATGTCTTTGACGCTCTCACTTCAGACAGGCCTTACAGAAAGGCTTACCCAGTCAAAGAGGCGCTGCAAATCATGGAAAACGCAAGAGCGCAATTTGATCCGGAGCTTTTCGAGTTGTTCCTGACAAGGCTTACTGAGAAGAAGATAAAGAAGAACGCCTTCTGATTCGATCTAGACTCTGAAATAATCGGTAAAGCAATCAAGGCAAACCTTTTTCCCATTCTCCAGACGGAGATAAGGTTCCGCAGTGCTTTCACCGCATCGCTCACAATCAACTGATGAAAACAACCTAGCTTTCTCCGGTAACGGATAGCTGGGTTTTTTGATTTCAAAAACCTCGTCCAAAGGTGCTTCCAGAATATAATTCTGCTTTGCTTCTCTGCTTTCCATTTTGGGAAGCGGTTTTAAAACCAATCTGACTGCAGCCCCGCTGATTCGGTTGAAGAATGAAAACGCCTGCTTTCCTCTGATGCGGAAAATCAGATTGCCTTTTCCGGCGCTGCACCCGAGCAGCACCTGAATCCCGTCGACGCCGCAAGCATCATTTTCTGTCACACAGACGATTTCTTCATCAGCGGAGTGGTCTATCCCGAGGAGCTTCTGTGCCTCAACGGCGGCCCTGACGCCAATTGCAAGTCCGGGACAGGTATGTCCGTGAAATTCTGCACTTATATCGAATGAGGAATGAATATCCATTTGTTTCCCTCCTTATTTCATGAAGCAATCATTCAGAGCCCTATTTTTATCACGAAGACGAATCGGTTTAAAATTTGGATCCGTAATGGCGTGCTTTGTTGATCCCGTTACCAGCAGCACTCCCGTTTCCTGCTTTCTAATCTCATATTCCAATGTTACCGTTGCTCCTTTCACCTCTGCGATCCGGGCAGTGATTTCAAGAATATCGTCGTAGACCGCCGGAAGCTTGTACTTACAATTGCATTCTGCAACTGGAAGCAGAATGCCTTCCGCTTCCATGCGCGCATAGGGATAGCCCATGCTGCGGAGCAGCTCGCACCGGCCCACCTCAAACCATTTGATATAATTCGTATGATACACGACGCCCATAGCATCGGTATCCGCATAGATAACCCTGATCGATGTTTTATGCTCAACCATGTTGTACCTCCTGTCAGCCGCACCAGGCGGCTTTATTCATTAGAATCATAGTATATTTCGTATCTGATCCGCCTTATATCTCTGCATGTTGAAATCCCGAAAGCCGTCATAATCTTCCAATTCGTTGTAAGGCGGTCGTGTTATAATGCGCTTTAACTCCTCTTTCATTTTGGGATTATCTGTTTCCCGATACAGCTCATACAGATACGGAATCGCACCGTCAGACAAATCGGAGATGGCGGATAAATCTAAGGTTTCCATCGTACCCGCCCGGTATCGATCAATATTGTACTTGGCAATCATTCCATCCACATTGCCGTAAGCCAAAGCGATAAAGAGGCAGATACAGCCGACCACCGCAATTCTCGTCCCCTGAAAGCCCTTGAACTGACGGAAAAGCACGATGACAAAAAGGAATAGAAGCACGATCATAAACCATGAAGTATAGACCCTCAACCTTGTCAGTCCGTAATAGCTGATATACATTCCCATTTTACTCATGGCTGTCACGATCAGCGCAAGCGTAAAAATACACAGCGTCGCTGTTTCTCCATGGAGTATTTTGACTTTATCCCTTTTCACGATCAGGTGCGCCACAGCAATCACCGCCAAATTGATCCCCGATACTGCGCAAAGCTCGAAGAAGCCTCGTCTGGCATATTCTGCATAAGTCATGGCCTGGGGCAGACTGTCACCAAATGCCGAGAAGAAATAACTTGTCTGTGCCAGGAAGAATACAACATAGATCAGATTCAGCGCCGTCAATGCGGAATACACCGTCACATCGGGTGCAAATCGGAACGCCTTCACATGTTCATTCACAGATTCCACCGTCGCATTTCCGACATGTCGTTTGTAACGATTCCCATAAATCAAGCCGTACAGGTAGCATGCGACTGGCAGCCCCAGAATGATGTTCCGAATATGCTCCAGCACATTTTCAGAAATGGAAAACCGTATTCTACCCATCAGACCTTCAAAAGCTGCATCTGCATTGGCCAATAATGTGACTACCAGGATCAGTACCGGCAGAAAAAACAGAATCCCGATGACCCCACCGAGCACATTCTTCCCTTTCTTGTTTTTGACGAAAACCTGCTTCAACCCTGTAAAACAGCCGGTAAAATTACCGAAGGGAATCACAACCAGCTGATGCAACATATCGCTCAGAATATAAAGCGAAATTTTGTTCCCCAGTCGTGTCCCCGCAGATAAACAAACCCAGTATACAAAGGCAAGCGACAAGAAGATGAAATGCAATGCTTTGATTAAAATCCCGTCAAATAGAGCAAAGCTTGCAGCAGATAGGATAATAATTCCCAGCAAAGTCAGACTTTCCTTTGACTGCCGAAGCCCTGCGTTTCGAAAATAAGCAATTACGACGATACATAGCACTGCAGTAAACAAGGTCACACCAAGTCCAAGACTGACAACATTGATCAGATTCCAGTATAAGAATCCACAAACTAACATACCGAATGCGGTTACGATATCCGCCGTCGTAAATACCATCGGTGCTGATTTTTTTATACTTCCGTTCATTCCCCCTGATAATTCCCCACTCATAATAATCAATCCTCCTGCTTAAACTCCAAAATATCCCCCGGTTGACAATCCAGCACCTTGCAAATCTCCTCCAGTGTAGAAAATCGTATCGCCTTTGCTTTGTTATTTTTCAGAATGGAAAGGTTCGCAGGTGTAATTCCGATTTTGTCCGATAGTTCTCCGGCTGATATTTTACGTTTTGCCATTATTACATCCAAGTTTACCAAAATGGTCATTTCGAACCCTCCTCTCTAAATGGTATAATCATTTTCATTTTTAATCTTTACTGCATGCTCGATGACATTCTTGACCACTCTGAGAATCAGTCCGAAGAATGCGGCGGCAATCGCAATGAATAAAAATAAAAGATAGTAAAATCCAGATACAAATAAAATGATGGACACTGCAAAGCTGCACCACGATATCCTCCGCAAATGCTTAACATTTTTGTCGATAAAGACGTCCTTTGATTTTATGTTTACCAGCAGCCGGTCAAGCGAGAACATCGCGATCAGCCCAGGAACTACGCAGGCGTAAATCGTCGCCAGCAAAGGGATTATAATATCTGGATTCTTCATGGTGTACGAGATATAACTCTTAACGAGATAAGGTGCCGCAAACGCAGTACCTATGATCATACCGATTACGATCTTGGTACAGATTGAAGACAACAGCACAGATTTACCGGGATTCCACATGATTTTTGTTTCCTTTCTCTGATTTTGCATCATTGCATTTTCAATTTTTCTTCTTTAGTCATTTTTATTATATGAGCTTATTTATTGATTGTCAACATTAATTTATTGTTTATCGATATTTTTATGTTGATTTTCGATTAAAATGTGAATTGAAGAGGTGAATTGAAGCGCGAGATTCCCGTTTGAACAGCGAGAGTCCAGTTTTGAAAATGACAAGTGAAATTTTGTAAATAGAAATCCCATTTTGCAAATAAAAATCCCAGTTTGAAAACGAAAGTCCCAGGAAACTATGGTTTGTTAGAAATTTTTTGATATAATGGCGTTACGGATACGATAAAAAGCGTACGTTAAACCTGAGGTCAATTTTCGCTCGATTCTTTTGTAATCGGAAAATCCACCCTGCAGCAATAGACTTTTGTAGATTGTCATGCCAGTGGCGATACTCAGTTATGTACTACTTTTTAAGAAGTTTTGGCTTCAGAATGATGTTCTCGGCTGCAACCTCGGAACAGCATAATAGATGAAGCAATTCTTCACCGTGAAAGAAGCTGAACGCCTGAATCGGATTTCTATTGTTCAGCTTTTTTCTTTTGTAGGAGTTGATGTGATTCATAAGCAGGAATATATCCTGCTGTGTAAGGTCATCAAAGGAGCTTCCTTTCAGCAGTACTCTGCGTATGAGTTCGTGATTTACCTCAATGGAGCCTTTTTGATACGGGCTGCTTGGATCACAGTAAAAAATATATGCCTGACGAGATCCGTCAGGGCCGAATTCGATCGCCCTAGGGTTAGAAAACTCGCTTCCGTTGTCGGTTAATATGACCGGGAAGAGCTGTTTAAAGCTTTCTTTTCCCAAAATTTTTCGAAGCCCTGTGAATATGTCGATTACCGATTGGGAGGTATTAGCCTCCCGAAGAAATGCAAGCATAAGGCTTGACTCCACGAAATGGATCGTCAGAAGAACCTTTCCACCTTTTGTACCGATTACCGTATCCATCTGCACGACTGGAAGATCTGGATTCTCTTCCATGAAAGCGAGGAAATCCCTGTAATTGCGTCCTACACGACATCCTTTATCAATCTTGAACTCTGGCTTTTTGTACCGCAGGCGATATCTTACCTTGCGTGGCAGGTCAATGTTCCTTACGTCAAACAAACTGGCGTCAATGTAGTTGTAAAGAGTCTTCTCGGAGCACATGATTTGATCCACATTGCTTTCATAGATCTGATGGATCGACTGACCGTTTCTGACAAGAGGTGATATTAGGGAATTCAGGCGTGCAAGCTCTTTCTCGTCCGACAGGATTCCGCTTCTTGCTTCGGAGAGATTTTCCGAGAAGGCGATATGGGCGTCCGCAGCATCATAAACGGTCTTCTTGAGAGTGCACTTGTAATACTCGCCGCAGCCATTACAGACGTAGGGCGGTTTAAATCTGGCAGTACATATTTTCTCAACAAATTCAGGGCAGAAGTCGTTGCACTGATTGCAGAATTTACAGTACTGAATTGATTTACGTGGGCATTCCTGACCGCAAAGATTTTTAGCTTTGCAGGAAGTCCTGTGCCTGCAGGCATTGTACGGCCAGCCGCTGTAACCCGACTTTCTTTCATAGGAATGCTTCTTGATCTCTTTGGCGATCGTTGTTCGGTCCTTACCCAACCGCTTTCCGATCTCGCCGAAGGAGCAATTATCTTTTAGGGAAGCCGATATTTCAAGTCGGTCTTCATAGGTTAAAAATTTAGTCATGCAGTCCTCCTTATCTGCCACCGACAAGAATAAGGATATCAACTGCAAGATGCTTCAGTCAAACAAAAAGACCAACCATTTTCTTTGGTTAGTCTTCTGTTTGTAACATGGGATTCCATACTCTCATGTATATCCGTTATTGTATGTTTTTAGTGTAAAATGATTTGTTGGGTATGGATTTTCATTTTACAATTAAGGAAACAGAGAGCGCGAACAGAATTTAAAAAAGCGCTTGGAAGGCTTCTGAAACAGAAGTCTTACGATAAGATATCCGTTAAGGATATCTGCGCGGAAGCGGATTACAGCAAATCCATCTTTTATGCCTATTTTGAAGGTAAGGATACGTTTCTATATCGGATTGCTGAAGATGAGGTGGAAGCATATTTTAATTCATGGCTGAACAGGCTGGATGAGAAGCAAGGAATTTTTATCGAACAGGATAAATATGAGCCATTGATCGATATTTACGAAGAAATCTTCAATGATATCTATCAAAAAAAGGATATTTATCAGATCATATTCTTGTATAAAACCCTGCCGGATATTGAAAATTATTTTATGAAAAGACTGATTGAAAATCAAGAGAGGCTGATGGATTTTAAACGGGTCGATGAAAAAGAATTAGAGAAGGATCATCATAAGTTCATTATCCATATTATTGCTTCCGCATTTGTATCCAGCATAAAATTTTGGATTGAAAACGATTTTAAATATTCGCCCTTATATCTAGCAACGATGTTTTCCCATGAAGTGCTCGCCATGAATGTCAATATTAAAAAGCAATAAGACAAACAAAAAATTGCCATCTGCAGCAGTGCAGACGGCTTTTTTCTTGGAGTGAAAAGCTATATTCAGTTAGCGGTGATTGTCGTAAATAATCAGCGAACAGACCAGTGAAGCAAGTTGGTTGCAATCATGGAAGTCGATATGGAACAGCTCCTGAAGCCTTTTGACTCTGTATAAAACTGTGTTTTTATGAATGAACAAAGCTTCTGACATATCGCTGACGTTCTTATTATAATGCAAATATGCCCTGAGGGTACTTAAATACTCGGAGCTGTTTTTGATATCATATTGCTCAATTTCCTTGATTCGATTCATCATATAATCTGAAAGATCCAGATTATCATTGACCAATGAAGCCAAATGGAACAGTTTGAAATCATCAAATTTAGCAATTCCGGAGGTTTTCCCTGCCATGGCAGCATAGTGCAGGGTATTCTGTGCATTCATGAAATTCTTTTTTAAATCGGTAATTCTGTAAAAGATATCACTGACTCCAATCAGGATGTGCTTTTTCGCGGCGGCGGCGGATATCAGTTCCCAGTGTTTGTCATCACTTTCATCGGTAAGCACAGCGTAACCTTCTTCAAATAATATATTCAACTTATAATTCAAACCATAAAGCAGTTCGTTTACATCCTGATCGTATAAAGGTTTTCCATCTGTGGTATTTTGTAAAAACCACAGCATGCGGTATTTCTTTAGATTTCCAAAGGAAGGAAATAAAATATTTCTATTTAAATAATTCGAGTTGATCGTATCTGTTAAAAGTCCCCGAAGAATGCTGTGTTCACTGCTTTTTATATGAGAGTCCTCGTTCATGATCAATGCGATCCCATAGGTCTTTGCGATCAGCTCGACCAGCTTTGGGTTGATTTCTTCAAGAGGATGCCCGATTTGAGGCATCGTGATATATCCAACCAAAGACCCTCTTATGCCGCTGCCGCAAACAAGGTGCCGATAACGCATATATGGCCAAGACTGTATAACAGGTTTACAGTTCGCAATCGAAGCATTGAATGTTTCGGTCCATTTGGTTATTTCCTCTTTGGTACTTCTGATACGGCAATTAACAAAATCTTCGATTACTTCTTTCGGAAAATCATCGGAGCATACAAGTTCGGTCAAGCTCAATAAATGAAAGGCGACAGGATTGCCAAGAAGCTTTGCGGAAATGTTCACAAGAGACTGCATATCAGCGTTGTTCAATACTTCCTGCATCAATAAATGCTCTGCGTTTATCAATTCATCCATAGTGCGTTTCCTCTCTTCACTATCATTTTTATCAAAGTAGCATGCTTTAATTTGTAGTATTGCACAATAACATGATTTTGTCAATTTGGATTAATTATATGCCGCATTACGTTAAAATAGCTCAAATTATGACGTCAACCAGCATTTTGTTTTTGTGTATTTATTAAAATTGCCCCGATATGGTAAATCCAAGTTAAATATGTCTATTAATTTTTATAAATCAAGCCTGTTCAAATTAGCATACAGGCATATAACACATCCTTTTTAATTTCTGATAAGATAAAAATGTGAATAATTTCACGCAATGAAGAGGAGGTATTATATGGACAACAAGTATGCGCCCTTATTCAAAAAAGGCAGGATCAACTCACTGGAGCTTAAAAACAGGCTGGTAATGAGCCCGATGGGAACGCAATTCACAGAACCTGACGGGCGTATGTCCGAAAGGAGCATAAAATTTTACCTGGAACGCGCGAAAGGCGGAGCAGGAATGATCATCACCGAGGCCATGTTCCCTACAAAGACGGGGGGAGCAGCCCACTACATAGGAGATGAAAAATGCCTTCCAAGACTTTCCGAGCTTACCGATTTGGTTCATGGCTATGGAACAAAGATATGCGCGCAGGTGGGAGCAGGCTCCGGACGCATCGAGCCGATTACCGCTGAAGTCCCAAACCCACCGTCGGCTTCCGCCATCCCTGCACATAATAACCCTAATGTGCTTTGTCATGAATTAACAATTGATGAAATACACCAGAGGGTGGAGGCATTTACTCCTGCGGCCAGGAGAATGGTCGTTGCAGGATTTGATGCAATTGAGGTTCATGCCCATGCCGGTTACCTTATCGATCAATTCATGAGCAAGGAATGGAACCATCGCACAGATGAATACGGAGGATCCGTCGAGAACAGGATGCGTTATGCCACCGATATCATAAAAGCCATACGGAAAGGCGTCGGCCCCAATTTCCCTATCCTGTTTCGTATCGCTGTGGACCACAAATATCCGGGCGGCAGGGATTTAAACGAAAGCATCGAAATGGTAAAGATCATTGAAGAGGCCGGTGTGGATGCTCTTGACATCGATGCAGGGTGTTACGGGCCGAGTTTCTTCTGGCTGTTCCCACCGACCTATGAGGGAGATGCCTCAATGCTTGATTTGGCCGTTGCAGTAAAGAGAGCTGTCTCTATTCCGGTTCTCAACTCAGGAACACATACTCCTGAAACTGCAGTAAAAGCAATTGAAGATGGTGCGGTTGACTTCATCATGATGGGCAGACCTCTTCTGGCGGATCCTGAACTGCCAAACAAAGTAAAATCAGGCAGGCGCAAGGATGTAAGACCATGCATCCGCTGCAATGAAAGCTGCATTAACCAGAATCTGTTCCTCCAAAAAAGCCTGACCTGTTCTGTAAATGTCCAGACTGGAAGGGAAGGGCTCTATAACATAGTAAAATCAGACTCGAAGAGAAAGGTTGTTGTTGTCGGCAGCGGTCCGGCAGGTTTGGAAGCGGCGCGTGTTGCAGCACTGGAAGGCCATGATGTGACCATCTATGAAAAGAACGGCCATATCGGAGGAAACGCAGCCGTCGCTGCAACGCCGGAATTCAAGACGATCAAAGGCCTTCTGGAATGGTTCGAATTACAATTGAAGAAGCTTGACGTCAAAATATGTTTCAATAAAGAAATTATCCCGTCTTCCCCGGAATTAAGAGAAGCCGATGAAATCTTTATTGCTTTAGGCGCAAACTCATGGGCTCCGCCAATCGAGGGGATCGATTTGCCGATCAGCATTGATGTATGCGATGCACACCTTAAACCAGAATTGATAAAGGGCAACAAAATCGTCATGTGCGGCGGCGGTCTTTCAGGAGTTGACAGCGCGCTGGAATTGGCAATGGAGGGAAAAGACGTAACAATCATCGAAATGCGCGATGGGATCGCCATCGACACTGCTTTTATCAATAGGCAGTCCATCATGGGAAAAATAAAAGAGTATAACGTCAAGGTACTTGTGAAGACGACCGTGAAAAAGATCACTGCGAAAGGAGTAATCGTAACAGACGCAGAAGGAAACGAAACGTTGGTTCCTGCAGACACTGTGATCACGGCATTTGGCGTCAAGTCAAATAAACAATCCGCAGAAAAAATTCAGGAGACATATCCTGATGCCGTGCTGATCGGCGATTGCGAAAAAGCAGGAAATATCGGCACTGCGATTCGTGAAGGCTTTACAAGGGCTTACGCAATTTCCTGATGAAAGCTGACAACCTAAAAAATTATTGATAAACAGTTTATAAGGAGGATCAAAATGTCATTCGAACACCTATTTCAACCGATAAAAATCGGTAATCTCGAAATCAGAAACCGCATCGTAATGGCTCCGACGGCGACCCATTTTGAAAATGAGGACGGAACCTTCACCCAGCGGGGCATCGACCACTATGCAGCAAGATCCAAAGGCGGCGCTGGTATCATCATCATCGGCTGTGTCACCGTTGATACCAGGGCAAGATATTTCTGCTCTTCCCCTTGTGCATGGGATGACAAGTACATAGCAAACTGGAGACTGATGGCTGACGCGATCCATGAAGGCGGCGCCAAACTGTTCCCGCAGCTTATGCATCCAGGTCCAATCGATCCGCGCCCAGGCATCTGTGTCAATGCTTCACGCGTACCTGTTCCAACCCTTATGCCTGAGGTGTGGGGCGATCCGCACGAACTTACCATCCCTGAAATCGAGCAGATCATCGATGATTTTGGTGAAGCTGCAAGACGTATGAGAGCAGCCGGATGCGACGGCGTTCAATTCCATATGGCTCACGGCGCTTATGCACTTACGGCATCCTTCGTATCCCCGATCCTGAACAAGCGTACCGACGAATACGGCGGCACCATCGAAGGGCGCATGAAGTTTCCGCTGGAATGCATCAAAGCAATCAAGGCAAAAGCCGGTGATGATTTCCCCATCATCGTCCGTATTTCCGGTGATGAACTCGATCCATACAGCAGAACTTTGAATGAGACCTTCTATGTCGTCAACATGCTGGAGAAAGCTCGCGTTGCGGCAATCGAAGTATCCGGCGGAAGCTGCCCGGCAAACGGATGGCGTGTTGTACCGATTAATGGTTTGCCCATGGCCCTCAACGCTCAGTACGCGGAAGAGGTTAAAAAGAGAACCAAACTCCCTGTCCTGACGGTAGGAAATATCAGAACACCTGAAATGGCCGAATACTTGCTCGAATCCGGAGTGGCTGATATGGTCAGTACCGCACGTGCCTTCATCGCTGATGCAGAATGGCCGAATAAAGCTGCCGGAGGCCGTTTAGACGATATCATGACCTGCTGCGGCTGCGTCGGCTGTAACGTTCTGTTAAACAACAACAAAAGCATCGGCTGTACGATCAATACCGACTGTGGTAAGGAAACCAAAGATACCGCGATCATCCCTGCAGAAAAACCTAAGAAAGTCCTGATTGTCGGCGGAGGTCCTGCCGGTCTGGAAGCCGCCCGTATTGCTAGGCTGCGCGGACATGACGTCACTATCGTTGAAAAGAACGAAAAATTGGGCGGACAGCTAAACCTTGCTACTGTTTCTCCATCCAAGCAGAGCCTGACTCTGATCACCAAATACTTCGCAAATCAGATGAAGCAGCTTGGTGTAAACCTCATATTCAATACGGAAGTTACACCGGAATTTGTGAAGGAATGTAAACCGGATGCGGTTATCATCGCTACCGGCGCACAGCCGGTCGTACCAAGCAGCATTTCTGGCTTTGACAAAAAGAATGTGGTTACTGCATGGGAAGTTCTGTCAAGCGAGAAAAAAGTGGGTGCGAATGTTGCCGTCATCGGCGGTGGCGCAATCGGCTGCGAAGTTGCCGAATACCTTGCAGGCCGCTTCACACGTCCTTTCACCAAAGGACGCATTGAAGTAACCGTTGTTGAAATGCTGGGCGGTTTAGCTGCAGGGCTTGACTTCGGCACCATGGCTCATCATGCTGACCTGCTTGGCGAGTATGGAGTGAATGTTTTTCTCAACAGTAAAGTTAAGGAGATCACCGACGACGGTTTGATCATTGATATGGATGGAACAGAAAAAGTGCTGACTGGAATGGATACTATCATCCTCGCGATGGGATCGAAACCGTATGATCCCCTCAGTGAAAGGCTGAAAGACATCGTTCCTGAGATCCATGTCATAGGCGATGCCAAGGAAGCTCATACAGCAATGGAAGCGACTCATGACGGAGCTGACGTTGGCAGATTAGTTTAAACTTCATCGAATAAATCTTCCCTTCAATTATATTCTATTAAAAATAGCAGGGAATCAATTTATAAGCAAAAATTTAGAAAACCGCTCAATTTGGTGCGCTCCTTGTCAAGTAGCACACCAAATTGAGTGGTTTTCTAATACCGACGGGACAGTGAATAAGGAGCGGTACAACACTGATTGATGGTATTATGGAACTTAATATTCTTTTAAGCATATTATTATAATTAAAAACAAGGAGGTATTTCCATGGCAGTTACCAAGCTGGATTCGGATTGTATTACGTATGGGCAGATGAACCTAATCAATAATCTAAGAATGCTTTGGATGGAATTTATAATATGGTCAAGGGCATTAATTACAAGTGAAGCATCAGGCTTTGGAGACCTGGAAGCAGTGGGGCTTAAACTATACCAAATACCCTCTGAATTCTCAAATTCCTTTGAACTATTCTTCGGACAGGAAATCGCAAATGAAATACAAAGACTTTTTACAAATCAATTATTGCTTGGAGCAGAAATAGTCAGAGCTCAAAAAAAGGGAGATACGGATGCCGTTGATGCTGGAATAGTAAGAATGTATCAAAATGGAGATGAAATATCAGTTTATCTAACACAGATTAATCCTTACTGGAATAACCAAACATGGTCAGACTTATTCACAGAATTCCTTAGAACAAAAATTTTTGAGACACTGGCAATTGCCACAGGCAATTATAATGAATCGGTTGTTTTATCTGAAAACCTTCAGTATCAAGCATTAAGAATGGCAGATTACATGGCAGAGGGTTTCATTCGATATTTTATTGAAAATGATGAATCCTATATTAGAAAGACGAATCACTTCATTCATAATCTTGCCTCTAAAGAAACATAAATCTGGGTTTTTGTGGCGAAAGTAACATTTATGCTTGCTATTATCCATTGCAATAAGCCTACAATAGTATAATTATATACATATGGGGTAAATGCAACATCCTTTGCATTCAGCATGGTCATACCGACTGCCTCCTTCACAGCATCGCGGTTGCTTACTCCAGTTATGCGACCGCAATATTAAAGCTGAACCTGCAGGAGAGACGCCTATTAATAATTGATATTCAGGGGGATGAATGAATATTTTAGTAACCTTAGATTCAAATTACATAAGACCATTAAGGACTATGCTGAAATCTCTTTTCCTGAATAATCCGGGTGAGAAGTTTGATCTATTCTTATTGCATACAAGCCTGAAAAATGAAGAACTCGAAGACTTGGATTTTTTTATCAGGGCACACGGCAATAAACTAAATGTTATCTGTGTTGATGAAAACTGCTTTCGTGATGCGCCTGTACTGTTTCATTATACGAAGGAAATGTATTTTCGTCTTCTGGCATATCAACTGCTGCCTGAAACGGTAGCCCGAATTTTGTATCTGGATCCTGATATCCTTGTTTTAAATCCGATCAGGGAATTATATGAAGCGGATATCAACGGGTATCTTTATGCCGCGGCATATCATGATAAAATATCAATTAAAGAAATCAGCAAAATAAGGCTTTATCCATATGAAATTAACGCTTACTATAATTCAGGCGTATTATTGATGAACCTGGAGCAATTAAGAAAAGAGGCGGATGAAAAGGAAATCTTCCGATTCGTTGATGAAAACCGTGCGAAGCTGATCATGCCGGACCAGGATATTTTAAATGCATTATACGCCAATCGGATTAAGACGCTCAATGAATTATATTACAATTATGACGCACGTTACTATACATATTATAAGCTGTCAAGCAATGGCCTTTATGATATGGACCAGGTCTTCAGCAATACGGTGATACTGCATTTCTGCGGCAAAAAGAAACCCTGGAATAAAAAATATACCGGAGTATTCCACTCGCTTTATAAGCACTATGAAAAGCTATCCAATCGTCTGCAGACATAAATTTATATTTCTGTGGAAGAATAGCCGGGTTTAATCATAAGAATGGTCTCAAACACCTTCCTGTTTTTTTCTTGGAGATCAAAGCTTCCGTTATTGATACACCAAGCCGATAAATCCATCCAAGATTGATTCTTTTTAATCGAAATGGTCATAAAAAGTACTTTACGTAATCCCGCTCTTTTTGCAGATATCAAGCAGATTAAGAAGTGCGTGGACATTTCGGTGCTATGTGTAGGAGGAATCCGCTCGTCTGAAATGGCAGATCGTTTGATCGCCGTCGGAAAGACGGACATGGTTGTGATGAGCCGTACATTGCTCGCCGACCCTGAGATGCCGAACAACCATCACAATGTCAGTTATGGAAGCATAATATAAGGGGAAAATATCCCACCTTACTGGAATGAGCAAATATGGTCAGATTTATTCTCGGAATTTATTAAAACAAAATTTTATGAAACACTGGCAATTGCCACAGGTAAATATACTGAAACGATTGTTTTATCTGAAAACCTTCAGTATCAGATATTGAGAATGGACGATTATATGTCAGAAGGTTTAATTCAGTATTTTTGTCAGTAAACCCTCCTGATCATTTTGGACTAAGTCTCAAATACATTTCTGTTTTTATCAAGAAGACTCAAAACTTCCATTATTGATACACCAGACCAGATTCACGCCTTCCATTGCATAAATAAGACTTTCCGAAATTTCTTTAGGCGCTACGGTATTTAAAATCTGCCGTTTGCAAGTTTTGTATTCAACGAATACAGAACTGAATTTATTTTACAATTCCATGATTTTATAGGACAAAAATAGCTTATAACAGTCTTCTCCATCTTCAAGATTCATTCCGGTTATCTCCGATATTTTGTTGATGCGATGAACCATGGTATTTCGATGGACATATAATGCTTCCGCAGTCCGGATCTTATTTTTACCATGGATCAGATAGGTATGGAGGGTGTTGTAGTAATCGGTTCCATTTGCTTTATCATACGCTAATATTTTGAATAAACCGGGATGACAAAAATCCTCCAGATTAGATTTGTCTCCTGCCAGCGTGAGGAGCTCGTAAATATACAGTTCATCATAGTCGTAGAGATAATCGTGCCTTTTAAGCACTCTTCCTACCCGCAGTGCATTTTTGGATTGCTCATAATATTTTTTAATATCCATAATGTCGGCAAACCTCAGACTCATGCCTGCGGTTAAATTATTTTCCTTGAAAAGCTTCGCAAGGCTGGACTTTATCGAATCCAATTCCTGTGGTTTTTTTAAATTCAAAAGAACGCAGAGATTTTCATCGTAATAGATAGGCTTGCAGTATGGCAGAAAGCTTTCTACGGTTCTTTTTAAATACTCCACATGATAAAAGGTGATATCACTCTTTGGTATGTCGGCCGTAATCAGATAAAAATCCTGAGGCTGATCCCATTGCAGTGATTTGACTCTTTCCTTTACTATCTTTCTGTTATCAAATTTCTCATCAAGGAGGTCCGTGATCAGATATTCATACATAACGCCTGAAAAGTTTTCAAAGTTTTTATTTTTCTGCATTTCAGAAGAGACGACGTCGCAAAGGAGCCTTGTTATTTCAATATCTTCCTCCTTCAAATCCTGATCGTTTTCAAAAACGGTGAGATAGCCGACGATCGTATCCCTTATAATGATCTTTCCAACAATTTTTCTCAACGATTTAAGAGAATCATGGTCGATAAAAACCGGCAGTTGGCTGTCGACTACCTTCTGAGTATTTTTTTGCCGTTTGAATTCCGTGATGTATTTCTGAGGACAATATCCCAGACTGACCATTTCATTCCAGGAGGGATCGGCGACCTCTCTGCTGGTAGAGGTGGCGAGGAGCTTAAATGAGGAATCCATCAGGATGATGGGGTTTCCCAATATCTCCGAGCCCAACTGAACGATGTACTTCAGCCCTCTCCCTTTGATGAGAGAGTTCAGGAGCTCGGCGGAGCTATCTATGATTTTTGTTCTGGAATAGAATATATTTTGGACATCATTGAACAGCTTTAAAAAATCGGTTCCCTCGGAAAGTTCGGCAACATTTAGCGGAAAGGATGAAAAATCAAAATTGCAGTCATTGATGATGATCAGGCCGACCTTATCTTTATCTCTAACCTCTGAAAGCATGGATGCTTTTCCGACATAAAGCATATGATTTGCCAGCATCATATCTTTCCCACAGAGCAGCCTTACTCCTTTAAATATTGCCTCGGGATTTGTTATCGATAAACGGATCTCATATTCTGATAATTTCTTCACTACATATTCTAATGTGACAGACATCGTCATCACCCCCTTCTATATTATAGTGCAAAAAGCACAATATTGCATAGGCAAAATTATTTAATATACCAATGATTTTCTTATGGCATTATGGTAAGTTATAGTTGTTAGTATATTAACAAACAAAGTGATGTCAAATTAAAGTTAAAAAAGTAAAGTCTTGATCCACTGCAGAAAAACTATGAAGGAAAGGCTAAGAAAAAAGAAAGGGTGATTATTTTGAAAATTCTTCAACCGGGGATGATATCAAAGCTGGAATTGAAAAACAGGATCATGTTTGCCCCCATGGGGAGCCATATCGACAACTTCGGGACCAAAACCCATTACTATTTTGTAGAGAGGGCAAAAGGAGGAGCGGGGCTCATTGTGATTCCCATCTTCGCTACGGAAGCAGTGGAATATGGCACGCCAAGTCTGTATTTGGATGAAAACTGCTATGAAGCCTTTAAAAATCTTATTGACGATATCCATGCAAACGGCGCGAAAGCATGCCTGCAAATGGTACCGGGGTATGGAAGACTGTTTCCTGGGGCCAAAAACTATGAAATACCGGTATCTGCCTCTGCGGTTCCTGCACTTTATGATCCAAACGTCATCTGCCACGAACTGTCTGCGGATGAAATCAAATCCATTGAGAAAGGTTTCCGGGAAACGGCTGAGCTTGTAAAAAAAGCGGGTGCTGACGCAATTGAGATCCATGCTTACGGTGGGTATCTTACGGACCAATTCTTAAGCTCAATATGGAATAAACGCACTGACGAATATGGCGGCAATTTGAAGAACAGAGCCCGGTTCCTGCTGGAGCTGATTGAAATTGTCAAGGAGGTATGCGGAGCGGATTATCCTCTGCTTGTAAAATACACGCCTGCCCACTATATGCCGGGAGAAGGATATCGAACCATAGAAGAGGGTGTCGAACTCTCAAAGCTGCTGGAAACGGCAGGGGTACATCTTCTGCATGTGGATGCCGGATGTCATGAGCGCGCTTATCTGGCAATGCCTCCGATCTATCAGCAGGAGCAGACCTTTCAGCTTCGATCTTCGGAGATCGTTAAAAAGGCGGTGTCCGTACCGGTGGCATCCAATTCCAAACTGGGTGATATTGAAAGGGCGGAAGCTGCTCTGGAACAGAATAAGCTGGACTTCTTAATGATAGGGCGGGGTTTGCTTGCAGATCCTTATCTTCCTGTTAAACTCGCCGAAGGACGTCCTGATGATATCCGTCCTTGTATTGGCTGCAATGAAAGCTGCATTGGCCAGGTTACCGCAGGAGCGCATGTTACCTGTACGGTAAATCCGAAGACAGGCAGGGAGGCGGAAATGGAACTCCCTGAAACCTCATCCCCGAAGAAGATTCTGGTAATCGGAGGAGGCCCGGGAGGGATGTCGGCGGCGATTGATGCGGCAAATGCCGGCCATTCGGTTGAGCTTTGGGAAAAAACCTCCCGCCTCGGAGGGATGATCATCCCCGCCGGCCGTCCAAGCTTCAAGCTGGAAATCAATCGCCTTATCGATTATTACCGAATCCAGATTCTGAAACTGGGAATCAGGGTGAAATTCTGCACCGCTGCAACGGCAGAATCCATCCTGGAAGCGGCTCCGGATGCGGTGATCCTGGCAACAGGCGCAAAGCCTCTGGTACTCCGCAGTATCCCGGGTATCGATGGAAGAAATGTGGTCACCGCCATCGATGCCATGCTTGACAAATGTACCCTGGGCACCAATCTCGCAGTGATCGGAGGCGGCCTTGTGGGCTGTGAAACTTCTTTGCACCTTACTCCGAGAGGGAAAAAAATAACATTGATCGAAATGCAGCCAAAGCTGCTGCCGGAACCGATTTTCCATATGAATGAATCCATGCTTACCGAAATGATAGAAAATGATAAAAACATATCAGTACTTACCGGAACAAAGCTTTTAAGCATAAAGGAAGACGGCATCGCTGTGGAAAAGGACGGAGAGACCCAGACTATTCCCTGCGACACGGTGGTATTGTCAATGGGGCTGCAGTCTGAAAACACTCTTGTAAAAGAATTGGAAGATAAAATTCCCGTATTCGTTATTGGAGATTGCCGGTCACCGAGGCATATCGCAGAAGCCGTACTGGAGGCCCGCCAATCTGTGCAGCATTTGTCAGCTAAGTAATCATTAAAATAAAAGGAGAGGGATAAGAATGAAATTTGAAAATTTACTCAAGCCAATCAAAATCAGAAATATGGAATTAAGAAACAGAGTTGTTTTTCCGGCCATGGCAACAAAATTGATTGCCGACGGTGGTTATGTAACGGATCAGCTTATCGATTACCATGCAGCCAGGGCATTGGGAGGCAACGGTCTGAATATCACAGAGGCCGCCTCGGTACATACGCCTTCGGCCCCAAGAAATTTCTTATGCATCAGTGAAGATGAATTTCTTCCCGGTCTGAAAAAATTTACCGATGCCATCCATGAAGCAGGAGGAAAGGCCTGCGTACAGCTGTGGCAGGGCGGCATCGTTGCGGCTTCCAACGGACCCGAAGTAATGTGCATCGTCCCAAGTGATTTCCAAACGGAAGAAGGTGTTGTTCCCGGCGCGTCCCTCGATACGATAAAAGAAGTGGTAAAAGCATTCGGAGATGCGGCAAGGCGCGCGGCGGAAGCCGGATTTGACTGTGTGGAATTCCACGCTGCCCATAACTACTCCCCTCATTCCTTCCTGAGTGCGGCGTTCAATAAAAGGACGGACGATTACGGCGGATCACTGGAAAACCGCGCCAGATATTCCCTGGAATGTATCGAAGCGATCCGGCAGAATATCCCTGAGGATATGCCGCTGTTCATGCGTATAGATGCTCAGGACGATTATCTGGAAGACGGACTGACGATAGTGGATATCATTGCTTTTTGTAAAATGGCGGGAAAAGCCGGCGTTGATGTTTTGGATGTGTCCAGAGGCAATGTCGTCAGTGCGGCAATGAAATTTGAGGTTCCGCCGATTGATCTGCCAAGAGGATTTAATGTAGAAAATGCTGCGAGAATAAAAAAGGAAACAGGCATGATTACCATTGCGGTTGGCAGAATCAATGATCCGCAGCAGGCCGAAAAAATCATTGCGGAACAAAAAGCGGACATGGTGGTAATCGGCAGAGGCCAGATTGCCGATCCTGAATTCTGCAATAAAGCCGCGGCAGGTGAGGAAGAGGACATTATCCGCTGCATTGCCTGTAATCAGGGATGTGTGGATAAATATATGTCTCCGGACGCGATCCATCTGTCCTGTATGAGAAATCCGGCGGTAGGAAGAGAAAAAGAATATGTTCTTACGAAAACAGAAAGCCCGAAGAAGGTTCTTGTTGTGGGGGGCGGAATGGCAGGGATAGAAGCGGCGATCCTGCTTCAGCAAAGAGGGCATCATCCTGTACTCTGTGAAGAATCAAATCAACTGGGAGGCCAATTCTTGCTGGCGGGCGCAGCTCCAAGAAAGGGAGAAATGCGGGATGCTGCCATTTCCAGAGGCAAGCAGGCAGAGAAGGCAGGAGTCGATATCCGGATGTCCACTCCAATTACCTCCGGCTTAATCGCGGAAATCAATCCTGACGTGATTGTGATTGCCACAGGTGCAGAACCAATCACATTGAATATCCCCGGAATGGACCTTCCAATTGTAGCCGGCTTTACAGAAGTGCTCCTCGGCAAGACAGAGCCTAAGGGGGATGTAATCGTTATCGGAGGCGGACTGGTGGGTCTGGAGGCTGCAGAGGTTATCGCAGAGAAAGGCGGTAAGGTCACCGTGATAGAAATGCTTGATGAAGTCGGAAAAGACCTGGGAAGCTTCAGAAAAGTCTGCGTGTTGGAAAACCTGCAATCAGCACAGATTAATACGATGGTAAACACTAAATGCATGGAGATCAAAGAGCATTCTCTCCTTGTAGAAAAAGACGGCAAAACGGAAGAACTCCCTTGTGACCGTGTGGTAATGGCCATAGGGTCCAAGCCAAGAGCCTATGAAGAGATCAAAGCTGTCTGTGAAGAAAAAGGGCTGCCATATCATGTGATCGGCGATGCGGCTCAAGCAAGAAGAGCAATTGATGCGATTGCTGAAGCACATGAGATTGCAAGAAAGATATAATTCCTGAAAGGGAAGTGGAAGACAGTGCTCAAATAAAATAAAATCCGAGTAATCAAGTAATTGTAGTAAAAAGTTCATAAATGTATCAATAACCATGTACTATGTTAATTATGACATGAGGAGGAAAGCAAATGATTGTAGTGACTGGAGCGAATGGAAATCTTGGTCGAATGGTAGTGAACTTTCTCAAAGATCGTATTCCGGTTTCAGAAATAGCAGTGAGTGTAAGGGAGCCGGAAAAAGCTGCAGATCTTTCTGCCCACGGAATTGAGATACGACAGGCGGATTTTAGAGACCGTGCGTCAGTGATGCGTGCGTTTACCGGAGCAGATAAGGTTCTTATTATTTCAACAAGCGGGGCCTCTGACACGGTATCCGAGCACCGTAATGCGGTGGATGCAGCAGTCGAAGCAGGTGTAAAACATATATTTTATACCAGCGGCACCAAGGAGAAAATAAGCCATATTGGCAGGGTGCATGAGCAGACGGAAAAGGCGATTATAGAAACCGGTCTTAATTATACAATTTTGCGCAACAATCTTTACGCTGACGTGTTGGTAAGAGAAGTCATCAGTGCAGTAAAGGCAGGGATCTTGAGTATTCCGGCTGATGATGGGAAAATGACTACGGTCACCAGGGTTGATTGCGCAGCGGCTGCAGCTGCTGTGCTGGCGACCGATGGACATCAGAATAAAATCTATGACATTACGGGTCCTGAGTCGCTTAGCTGGAATGACATTGCGGAGATTGCCTCGGAGATTGCCGGAAAAGAAATCGCTTTTATACCGGCCTTGACGGATGCTTTTCGGAAAGGGATGATCGCTAAAGGTTTGCCTGATTCCAGAGTCGATTTCTTACTGGAAATCTACAAAGCCTATTCCAGCGGTGCCTACGATGTCCCGAGCGACGCAGTGGCTGTGTTGACAGGGAGGCCGGCTACGCCGGCAAGGGACTTTATCTTCCGGACAGCACGAGAGGCACTTGCTCATTAGATTTCCGGGCATATTGGAGTATGTTGCCGATAGGCAAACACATCGAATGTATTAAAACCTCTGTCCTGAACTTTTAAGAAGCAAGGGAAAGAGGTTTTATATCTTATTTTCCAATAAAGAATTCATTCCGTTCCCGATCAGCATACTTAATGTTTTTGACAGCTGCTCCAGCGAAATACTGCGTTCAGAATTAAACCATTCCTGATAGGCAGAGGTTATCCCCGACGCAACGAAATCAATGACAAAGGAAAGGGTCTCTCTGTCAATTTTTATTGTGTTCTTTGACAGCTCCAGGAATCTCTCTTTAAAAGTACCTTTTATTTTGTTCAAAAGACTGTTGTAGTTCTTTGATTGGACCAATAACCTATAAAACTCAAACTCCTTGTTGATTTCGCTTGTAAGCTCTTTAAACAGAGGATAGGGGTTATACATACTCTTCAGAATGTCTGCGTTATCTAAAATATGAAATAACTTTTCAATCAAATCATTTTCAATCTCATCCAGAATGTCATACACACCCCGGTAATGGGCATAAAATGTCTTCCGGTTGATATCTGCCTCGTCGGAAATCTCGGTTATTGTTATATCGGTAATGTCTTTTTCACACATAAGCTTTATCAGAGACGTCTTTATTGCCCTCCTTGTTTTCCTGCAGCGTTTATCAAGGGCATTTTCACTCTTAACTCCATCCATATTTTTACCTCCAAGGTAACATAAGCTTTTGTTTTTGTGGCATAAGCATCATTCATGGCTGTTTTTATCCATTGAAATATGTCTACAATAGTATAATAATATACATGTGTGGCAAAGGCAACATTTTTTACATATGTTATCGAAAAATTTGCAGAAGAAGGAATGGATTTGGACAGCCGGGAATCAACGATACTGATTCATTGTATAGAAAATTTATCTCAACATGATTCTTTTTTAAGCATGGGGAAATATATCCAGCATGGCCATACCGACTGTCTCCTTCACAGCATTGCGGTTGCTTATTACAGTTATGCGGCCGCAAAACGCCTGCATCTGAACTTGAATGAAAAGAGTCTTGTTACCGGTGCATTGCTCCATGACTATTTTCTATATGATTGGCACGAACCGGATACTTCACACAGGTTTCACGGTTTTACCCACCCGAAAACCGCTCTGGAAAATGCCCGGCAGAATTGGAATTTGAATAAAATTGAAATCGATATCATTACGAAGCATATGTTTCCGCTTATTCTCGCCCTGCCCCATTGCAAGGAAAGCATTCTCGTTTGTATCATTGATAAAGTTTGTTCTATCTCAGAAATACTTTTCTTGCCCACCTGTAAAGAAGTCAGATGTCTATATGACTGTGCGATAAACTGTAAAAAATAATATTACATTCTATATTGATAAAGGAGTTTAAAAATGGGAAAGACGATTAAGGAAAATATGAAAAGCGTAGCTGTAAAAGCTGCCTTGTCCTATCTGGACAGCAATCCTGAAGAAAATATACCAAAGCTAATCAATGCGATGGAAAAACTGGATACGAACCGTTATCTTGAATCTCAAATCAAGGTGGTCAGAGAAAGCTTTATAGATAAAAAAAGTAATTGGCACAAATTGTATGAAAGTCTTTTCGCCGATATTAACGATGAGGTAAGGAAAAAGATATTTGAAAACTTTGTAATCAATGCAACAATTATCGGGCTGGAACGTCAGAGTATGATTAAAGATAAAAATGGCTGCAATGTACCTTGGGCTATTCTTATGGATCCAACCAGCGCGTGCAATCTGCATTGCAAGGGATGCTGGGCGGCAGAATATGAAAAAGATATCAATCTCCCGATTGGATTATGGAATTCCATAATCTACCAGGGAAAGGCCCATGGAACTTTTGTATATCTTTATTCGGGGGGAGAACCGCTGGTACGTAAAAAAGACATCATTAAGATATGCGAGGAACATAACGACTGTGTTTTCGCCGCCTTTACCAATGCGACTCTGATTGATGAAGAATTTGCCGATGAAATCTTAAGGGTAAAAAACTTCATCCCAATCATAAGCATTGAAGGATTCCGCGAAGAAACAGATTTCAGGCGCGGAGAAGGAGTATATGCCTCCGCCATGAAAGCCATGGAGATATTAAAACATAAAAAGCTGTTATTCGGTGTATCATGCTGCTACACCAGCAAGAATGCGGAGGTGATAGGCAGTGAAGAATATTTTGATGAGATCATTGAAAAGGGCGCGAAGTTTGCCTGGTTCTTTACCTATATGCCGGTTGGAATTCATGCGGATCCCGAATTGATGGCAACTGCTTCACAGCGTGAATTCATGTACCGTCAGATCCGTTCCTTCCGCCAGACAAAGCCATTGTTTACAATGGATTTCTGGAATGACGGCGAATATGTGCAGGGATGTATTGCCGGAGGCCGGTCCTTTTTACATATCAATGCAAACGGAGATATCGAGCCTTGTGCATTTATCCACTATTCCGATTCAAATATTAGAGAAAAGACATTGCTGGAAGCCTACAAATCACCGCTTTTCATGCAATATCACAATAACCAGCCATTTAATGAAAATCACCTGCGCCCCTGTCCTCTTTTAGATAATCCGGGGCGTTTAAACGAGATGATAGAAAAGTCAAAAGCTCATTCAACCGATATGCAGAATCCTGAAGATGTAACCGCACTCAGCAGAAAATGTGAGCATGCTGCAGAACAATGGTCCGAGGTTGCTAACAGGCTATGGTCGGCAAGAGATAATTCAATAAAAAATGAAAACTGCTCGGCTAATAAAGGAATGGCAGAAATGCAATGATGATTTATGAATATATTTGCTGGTTTTTCCTTTACAGTGCATTCGGCTGGATATATGAGTCAATTCTATGTTCTGTAAGTGAGAAAAGATGGATTAATCGAGGCTTTCTGAATGGCCCGTATTGCCCCATATATGGTTTTGGGGCCATTCTGAATATCCTAATTCTGGACGAAACAAGGAACATTGTCATACTGTTTTATTTTGGCGCGGTAACAGCCTGTACCCTGGAGTATTTTACTTCCTGGCTGCTGGAAAAATTATTCCAGGCCAGATGGTGGGATTATTCAGGGCATAGATACAATTTAAATGGCCGAATTTGTCTAACCGGTGGTATTGTTTTCGGCACTTTTTCGCTTCTGCTGGTTCGCGTGATTCACCCTGAAGTGATATATCTTACCAATGCTCTCTCCGATACGATGTTCAATGTAATTACATTGTCAATACTCGTCTTGCTTGCGCTTGATTGCGGCGTAACCGTCACAAATATTTTGGGTTTCAATAAGAAGCTCGAACTCGCTGAAGTCAGGCTCCAGATCACTGAAATAATTCAGCTTGCTGAAATTAGATCGCTGATATCGAAGTTGAATTTGCAGGAAAGGAGACTATTGCGGGCATTTCCAAAACTAAAATCGATAGGGTATGATGATGGGCTCCAATTGATCAAGGAGGCATTTAAAAACACGATCTGGAAAAACCAAAATAATCGATATTAAGAGGTAATGCAAAACAATCAGAAATATGTGCCGGTGGGCCGGTAAAAAACGAGAAAGGTCGTGGCTAAGATGGAAAGTAAAAGCGCAAAGCGGTTTACGCCGGCGGTTACGGTCATCATTTTATTCGGCGTAATTAGTATGCTGGGGGATATGGTCTATGAGAGCGCCCGGGGAGCCAACAGCCAATATTTCAATCTGCTGGGTGTCAGTGCGGCGCAGATTGGCTTGGTATTCGGCATCGGAGAGTTCCTCGGATATTTTCTGAGGCTGCTGGCCGGCGTTCTGTCGGACAAAAGCGGAAAACACTGGATCTTTATTTTTGCAGGCTATGGAATGCTGCTGGTGGTGCCGGTCATGGGATTCACGATGAACTGGAATATTCTCATTGTCCTCATTCTTATGGAACGGATCGGAAAATCCCTGCGCAACCCCGCAAAGGATACGATTTTGTCCGGAGTCGCTGAAAACCAGGTCGGGACCGGATTTGCTTTTGGCCTTCAGGAAGCGCTGGATCAGATCGGCGCCCTTGCCGGACCGCTGATTTTTACATTGGTTTTCTTTATTACTAGCAAAAACGGAATCCCGGAATACCAGTTAGGCTATAAATGGCTTTTTGCCCCATTTATTCTCCTGATGCTCTTTGTGGTTTACGCCTACCGCAAGATCAAACGGAACAACTTGATTGACAACCTCAAACCGAGGGAATTCCGTTCGGAGCGGCTCCAGCCGATCTTCTGGATCTATACGGCCTTCACCTTTTTCTGCACCCTGGGATTTGTCAATTTCAGCATCATAGGCTATCACTTGAAAGCAAATAACCTGATGTCCGACGGGAATATCACACTGCTGTATTCGGGGGCTATGGCTGTGGACGCCGTGACGGCGCTGCTTGTCGGCAAGGCGTACGATAACATGAAGAAAAAAACGGGCATTAAAACGGGAGGTCTCGCCGTCCTGATGACGATTCCGTTTATTACACTGCTGCTGCCATTCCTGACACTGGGCAGCTCAGCGCCGCTGATTGTGACCGGCATGGTGATCTTCGGTGTTGTCATGGGCACGCATGAAACCATTATGCGTTCGGCCGTCGCGGATATTACGCCTTTTTATAAACGCGGCACCAGTTTCGGCGTTTTCAACACCGGCTACGGTCTGGCCTTTCTGACCGGCTCGGCGCTGATGGGCTGGCTGTACGATCTGAATCAAACGGGGATCATTATCGCTTTCACCTGCGTCGTAGAAGCAATCGCCGTTTTGCTGTATATAAAAATGATTCGCACGGTTCGATATTCTGGTGCATTTAACATAACCGGCCAATAGTATAAATCCTGTGTTTTGGACAGGAGGCCAACCGTCTACATCGTTTTTTCAATTCCGCGAAATACAGCAAACACCCCTGCCATAATTGCGATGCTGATGCCAAAGGGCACCAGGAATTCTTTCGACATCGGGTTTTGTATGGTGCCGCCGGTAATCACCCAAGGGATCATCCCGGGGCTGAGCCCTAAAAGTGAAAAGGCAAGATACCTGCCGAAGTTCATACCGGATGCGCCGAAAAACATGCTGACCAGATCAAATGGAATGGGCAGTATCCGTGCCAGAAAGCAGGCAGTATGGTAATTTCTTTTATTGAAGGAGAGAAACCTCGCCGCCCTAGGGCTTTTCTTCATCATTTCACGGACCTTGTCCCTGCCCATTTGTCGCCCGATCCAATATCCGATGCCCGCTTCGCACAGCGCACAGATATAGGTGATGAGAACCCCCCAAACCGGCGGGAACAAGATACCGGCGCTGATATACAGTACAACGATGGGAATCACCATGACTACCGATTTCAGGCAATAGACACAGAGCAGAACCAGCGCCGCAAGCAGCAGCGATTTGGGGGTATGGCTGAGAATATCGGATACGGTCAAGCTGGACAGGCGGGGAACTGCAAGAAGTGCCAGGCATAAAAGCAACATGGCTGATAGGATCCTGCGATGATTATAAATCCAATTCACGTCCACACCCCCTCATGCCTCATCACAGGACACGGTATGGCTGTTACGATCAGTGCGATCCGCATGATGCCGTAGTAGAGCTACAATTCCTCATTCTTTGCTTCGGTTTTCCGCCGCCGAATCCGATCTGCCGCCATTATTGCGACCGTGATTGACAGGGTGAGTGCTAATAATTTTCTGATACGCATGTTTTATCCTCCTATATTTTCGTTTTTCCCGCTCTTGGGCATCCAGAGCCGGTCAGCGACAGGGGCCCACTGGCTGCAGGCATTCTTGCATTTTGCGCACAGAGCGTCAACGTCCTCGGGCTGGACCAGGTCGGTGGAGTGAGCGCCGGATTTATGTACCATCTCGGCCAGCTTACCGTCGTTATCCAGCAGGGGGCAGGGGCGGAGCATGTTTTCGTTGAAGGGCTGGTTGTCGTGATACTGCATGAACAGCGGAGATTTGTATGCTTCCAGCAGGGTCTTGTCATGAATATTGGAATCGGAGTAATGGATAAAGGCGCAGGGCTCGATGTCGCCATTGGCGTTGATATGCAGGTAGCTGCGTCCTCCTGCAATGCATCCGCCCGCGAATTCGCCGTCGTTCCAGAAGTCCATAGTAAAGATAGGCTTCGTTTCCCGGAACCTGCGTACCTGATGATACATATATCCCCGCTGGTGCGCTTTCGCCATCAGGTCGGTAGGAGCGCCTGCGCCCACCGGCATGTAAGTAAAGAACCATGCAAACTTGCAGCCCTTTTCGATCAGGAAATCGATGTACTCCTCGCTGCCGATCACTTCAGTGTTTTTGCTGGTGTAGCAGAGGGACGCACCGAATGCCAGCTTGCGCTCCCGGAGGATATCCATAGCCCGGACCACCTTCTGATAGGTGCCTTTACCCCGGCGATGGTCGTTCTCTTCCTCGAAACCCTCAATGGAGATAGCAGGAATGAAGTTCTTGACTCGAAGCATCTCGTCGGCAAAAGCCTCATCGATGAGAGTGCCATTGGTGAAGGCGAGAAACATACAGTCATCATGCTCCTCGCACAGCTGGAGGATATCCTTCTTTCGCATCAGCGGTTCGCCGCCGGAGTAGATGTACATGTAAGTGCCAAGCGCTTTACCCTGATGAATGATTGAATCCAAAGTAGAATAATCCATACTGAGCTGGCTGCCATATTCCGCCGACCAGCAGCCGGTGCACCCAAGGTTACAGGCGGAAGAGGGATCCAT
>CAKMKG010000040.1 GCA_927441425.1 uncultured Bacillota bacterium
CCGGTTGCCGTTACGGATACGGCATTTGATGAAGAGGCTGCTTTTACTGTATTAAAGAAGGAAGTACTTTTGAAATTTGTAGGAGAAAGTACGTCCAGATATTTGCTTTGAAACTCTTTTAGCTTTGATGTTACAGAACGGTAGGTGGTCTGCTTCCATTCCAATTTCTGTACGTTTTGCTGCTGCTTCAGTATCTTTTGTCTGCTGGTTGCTGATAAGCTTTCAACCAGTTCATCGATATCCATTCCGGATACCAACCCGCCAATCCCCGTCTTTGCGGTAAGTAATGAAGTTGTGCTTGTGCTTGAATTCACTGATGCCATGAAATCACCCCCTAATATATATAATATCGACTAATCTAATAAAAACTTAATAGAACGGTCTAAAATTGTCAAGTAACCCCTATGCTCTACTACTACACCTTTTGATAAATGGAAGGTTTGATGTATTTGAATTTATGATCGCAGGCTGACAGTGACTCGCTGTGTCCGATCATAAAATAGCCTCCCGGCTGCAGAGCATCATAAAACTTATTGATAATCCCGTTCTTTGTCGGCATATCAAAGTAAATCATAACGTTCCGGCAGAAGATGCAATGAAACGGCTTCTTAAAGCTGAATGGATCCAGTAGATTGAAATTACGGTAAGCAACACTTTTTCTCAAAGCATCGGATACCACAAACCGTTGATCATCATGGGCAGTAAAGTATTTTTTGATCCAGCTGTGAGGAACCTCTCCCAGCTCTTCTCTTGTATAAACCCCGCTTTTGGCGATATTCAGTACCTTATTGGAAATATCTGAAGCTAAAATCGTATGATCCCAGCTACCGGCATTTGCTCCCAGATAATCCAAGGTGATCATCGCAAGGGTATAAGGCTCCTGTCCGGAGGAGCAGCCTGCGCTCCATATTCTTAGGTCTTTTGACTTGAGACCCTTTTCCACCCAGGGGAGAACATTGTCCTTGTAATACTCGAAATGTTCATTTTCCCTGAAGAAATAGGTGTGATTTGTGGTGAGCTTATTGATGAGCATTGTCATCTCGTCATTCACTTTATCGTTCTTTGCATATTCAAAATAAGCCATATAGTTGTCAAAGCCCAGATCAGCGATGTAATTGCTCAGTCTGCCTTCAATCAACGGCCTTTTGTTGGTCAGGTTTACACCATAATTGGCCTTAATATATGAGGTGATGGCAATGAATTCATCATCTTTAATGTAAATCATGGAACGTCTCCTATCTCGGGTAGAGTGTCGTATTCATACTAATATTGGTTGAGGATGCCCTGTATATCCAGAATCAGGCTGATGCTTCCGTCTCCAAGTATGGTGCAGCCTGCGATTCCAACGCCCTTTGCAGCGTATCTGCTGAGGTAAACAGGGAGCGGCTTAACGACCACCTGATGCTTTCCAAGCAGCTCGTCGGCAAAGATACAGGCCATTCGATCTCCGGAATCAACCAGAAGCAGAATTCCGTCAACGATGCTGGTCTGTGCATCCTGAAGATGGAATACCTTATGCAGCCGGATGATCGGATAGCATACGCCGCGGATCATGATCATCTCGTTTCCATCAGGATCGGAAAGAAGCTGTTTGGAATTGGCTTTGAAGGATTCTCTGATGTTGGAGATCGGAATCGCATAAACATTCTTACCAACGCTGATTTCCATACTGGCGATGATCGCAAGGGTCAGGGGTATTTTAAAGAATATGTTGGTGCCGGAACCCTTGATGCTTTCAATGGTAACCGTACCGCCTATCTTTTCAATATTCTTTTTCACAACATCCATACCGACACCTCTGCCGGAGAATTCGGTAACTGCTTCCTTGGTTGAAAAGCCCGGGTAGGTTAGTAGATTGAAAATTTCTTTTTCTGAATACTCGGTTTCCGGTTTTGTCAGCAGGTTTTTCGCTTTTGCTTTTTCCAGAATCATTTCCGCATCGAGGCCTTTTCCGTCATCACTTACGGTGATGATGATATCGCCTCCAATGTTCTGAGCGGAAAGGATGATGCGGCCGATGGGATCTTTCTTTGCGGAAGTCCGGCCGGCTTTATTTTCAATGGCATGATCCATCGCGTTTCTGACCAGATGCATCAATGGATCGGCAATGCCGTCGATGATCGTCTTATCCACTTCCGTAGCTTCGCCCATCAATACAAGATCCACATCCTTATCGAGTTTTTTGCCCATATCTCTGACGATGCGGCGCATTTTCTGGAAGGTGGCTGCAATGGGAACCATTCGGATTGACATGACGATATCTTGAAGCTCATCGGTCAACTTTCTAAGCTGACGGGATGCGCGGTTAAAATTATCCAGCTCCAGCCCAACCAAATCCGCGCTGCCGGATACCATGGATTCGGTTATAACGATTTCACCGACCAGATCCATAAGCGTATCCAGTTTATTTAAATCAACATTAATTAGATTCTGCTTACCGGCTTTCCCTTTGCCCGTATCACCGGCATCAGAAGGGTTCGCTGCCGCTACAGATGCTTTTGAAGGATCCGATTCGGAAGCGTCAGGGGCTTTTGCGGCTACAGTCGCTTGCTTCGAGGTGCTGGACGGAAAAGAATCGACAAACTCGACGGTATACACAGATAAGGTTCCCTTCGCCATGGCAGCAATTTCTTCCACCGGCAAATCCGTCGATAAACTGCAATAAAACCCATTTTGGGAGATAATGCTGGAAGCATCCTTGTTTGCATTCAGTTCTTCCGGTATCGTAGCAATGACCTTGCCGATTGTTTCAAGTTTGCTGACCAGCATAAAAGCTCGGATGTTCTCCATCTGGCAGTCTGCCGTGAAATATACGTGGAGGAAATGGGTTTTCTCTCCGCTCTGTGGGGAGCCATCTGCTTCTGTAAATTTCTCGATTTGAGAAGATGCCTCCACTGGAGAAGATTCCTCAGTCGAAGTAGTAAGATCCAACTGCACTTCTGCTTCTTTTGCTTTCTCAATGGGAGGAGCACTGCCACTCATCCGATCAAGCAGGTCAGTCACAGCAGCAGCTAACTCCTTATTTTCACCCGATGGCTTTTGACCCCGCCGGATTTGTTCGACCTCTTCCTTCAAGAAATCGGATACACCAAGAACTAGGTCAAATAATTCCTTGAAATAATCCTCATCGATCCCGTTCTCACGGATCACATAGAATAAATCTTCCAACTTATGGGACACATGGGAGATGGTATCGAATTCCATCATTGCTGAAGAGCCCTTAATCGTATGCATAATACGAAAGATCTCATTCACATTATCCGAGGAAAGGTTTCCGTCCTTCTCCGATTGGAGCAAAATTTCATCTAATTGGTCAAGAAGGGTAGTCGATTCAAACAAGTACATCTCTAACATAGAATCATTTGCATAATCAAAGTCACTCATCGTAATTCCACCTTTATATCTTTCATGATTTAAAAAACCAATACTGTTCTTAATAATAAATATCGGCATAGAGGGGATAAAGATTAGAAGTTTTCATGGATTCCCGAAAAATATTTGTCGATTTATTGATTTTCGTACCAATTAGAGATATAATCAGATATCTTATGCTTACTTATCAACTTCAGAATTGTCAGGGAGGATGAAATATGGATTCCATCAATGATATTGCAAGAAATAATATCAAGCGTTACAGAAAGTTAAGAAAGATGACACAGAAAGGTTTGGCGGAAGCTCTTGATGTAACCCATAGTTCCGTATCAGCCTGGGAAATAGGGAAAAACTCTATTGATATGGAGCGGTTAAATCAAATTTGCCAAGTCTTGAATGTAAGTCTGGCGGAAATCCTGGCAGACGGCGGAGACACTGAACAGCTGCAAAGAGATGAAGAAAACCGAAAAATAGTGGATATGATCAATCGCCGTTCCGAGGTGAAGCGACTGATGCAGACAACCTTTGATTCAAGAAATGACGATATCGTAGTAGCCATCAAGCTGCTTGAAGCATTGAAAAAAAGATAAAGGCAGACATGGGAACGATCAGTAAAAGGAGAGCTCAATGTGGTTGATATTTTAAAGATCACTTCGCCAACTTCTATAAAAAGTAAGGTACAGAACTACCCCACTAAGCTTCCTACGGACGCAATCTTTGATATTACAAATCCAAACCAAGTCATAAAAGGACAGCTTCCCAAGACAAAAGGCGTAGACGAAGAAAGTGGGAAACAATCACTTCTAAAAAACCTCAATAAGGAAATCTTTGAACCACTTTTGCATAGTACGCGGGCACAGGCCGACGGCTTGCGAAAGCTTGTTCTCATGGCAAAACTCTTTGAAACACCAACGGGTATTCTTTCGGAAAGCTTCCTGGATCGGATTTTTGTAAAACCCCAGGATATGCTGGGAGAACTGTTGACCCGAGAAAAGGGTGCGACCATTTTCTCGGGTGAATTTTTTGACAGCCTTCGAATGCTTGCAAAACTGGAAGGCCAGCCGAAGCTGAAGGAGGCAATCGTCTCTTTATTGAAACATTTTGACTGCTATGTCAATCAGGAGAATTCCCTGAAAGCCATAGTAAAGCAGAGTCAGGATCTGAGCCATAAACTGCCAAAAGCAGAAGCACAGCTGCTACAGGAGCAGGTCGAAACCCTTGGGACCATGGTCAAGCTGAGTACCATGGGAAAACAGAATGTCCTGACGAGCCTGAGCAACCCAGCGAAAGTTAACGGAATGATCAATCAAGACGATACGGTTAATCAGAAGGTAGATCAGGATGACGGGATCATTCAAAACAAGGCAGGGGTTCAGAACGATGTGGCCAATCAGGAGAAGGCGATCAATCCGGAAAAAAAGGCAACGTTGGATATGGAAGCAATCATCAAGCAGGATAAAGAAAGCCAGAAGGAAATAAAGACCTTTCTAAAAAATGAAATTATCCCGGAATTGGGTAAAATAGCAAAAAGGCATCAGGGCAGCGAGAAGATCTATAATCAGGTGATGGCCATTGTTCATAATATCGTACGCTATGACAAGGCGGATCCAAAGCTACTGGAAGAGGCTATATTCCAACTTGGAGATAAATTAAAGCCGTTGACCAACCTTACAGATGAAGATATTAAAGAAATGAAGAAGCTTGTTTTCGATAATGCACTTGATGAGCAGAAAATGGGAGACAAACAAAATATCGAAAAAAAGAACATGGAGAAGTTTGGAATTGGTTGGGAAGATACCGATCTGGCTTCCCTGCTGACCAAAGCAATAGATCAATCGGGGTCATCGAAAGTCAGCAGCATTGCACAAAACCTGCTGCTCAATCTGGTGCAAAGCGAAAGCCCCATGCTGCCGATGATGCATTTCACCATTCCCTTCCGTTACATGGACGAAAACACCTTTGGAGAGTTCTTTGTGGATAAGGACTGCAAGGAGAGAAAGGGAGACGCGAAGGCTGCAAAAAATATCTTTTTCACAATACAGTCTGATAAGTTCGGAAATTTCGAAGTGGATCTTCTGGCAAGGGATAAAAAGATCGATTTAGATATCCGATGCCCTGATATCCTTCTGAATCAGGTGAAGGAGACCAGATCCAAATGGAAAGAAATCATTGAAGAACAGGGATTTCGGTTGGCCACCTATCAGGTTGGCGTATATCAGGATAGCCAGGCCATCGTGCAGCGGTTTCCAAAGCTTGCGTTAAGGAAGGTGGGAATGGATGTCAAAGTTTGATAACATGAACGGAGAGATGCAGAGGGAACTGGAGAAAGAAAAATTATCCTCCCTCAGTGTTGCTGCCTTAAAATATAATAAGGATAAGCAGAATGCGCCTTGCGTCGTTGCAGCAGGGACCGGATATGTGGCGCAGAAAATCTTACAAGTCGCCATTGAAAATGGAGTTGCCATTTACCACGATGACAGTGCGGCTACCATGCTGGCCAAGCTGGAGCTGGGGCAGGAGATTCCGCCGGAGCTGTATCAGATTGTCGTCAATATTTATATTTCCCTGCTGGAGCTGGCAGAGGCGAAGAAGAGGTAATCGAGGGTAGTACTTATGAAAGTTGTTATTTTAGCGGGCGGGTTCGGTACAAGAATCAGTGAGGAAAGCCATTTAAAGCCAAAACCTATGATTGAAATAGGCGGTTCTCCTATTCTATGGCACATTATGAAATACTATTCAAGTTTCGGATTCAATGAATTCATCATATGCTGCGGCTATAAAGGCTACGTAATCAAAGAATATTTTGCGGACTATTATCTGCATAGATCGGATATTACCTTTGATTTTGCAAACAATAACGACATAATCATTCACAACAATGTGGCGGAACCCTGGAAAGTTACGGTAGTGGATACCGGATTGAATACCCAGACCGGTGGTCGCATCAAACGTATTCAAAAGTATATTGGCAGCGATACCTTTCTAATGACATACGGCGACGGAGTAAGCAATATAGATTTACCCGCTCTGATTGAACAGCACAAAGGATCGGGAAAAACCGTAACGCTCTCAGCAATACAGCCCAGCGGAAGATTCGGAGTGCTTGATATCGATGACAGTGATGAAACCGTAGTCGGCTTTAGAGAGAAAGCGCAGGAGGAAGGCGGCTGGGTCAATGCCGGCTTTATGGTAATGGAACCAGAGATTTTCGGCTATATTGAGAATGACATGACCATATTAGAACGAGAGCCTCTTGAAAGATTAAGCTTTGAGGGAAATCTTGGTGTGTACAAGCATTATGACTTTTGGCAGTGCATGGATACTCAACGGGATAGGGATTCGCTGGAAAGCCTTTGGAGCAAGAGGAAAGCAGCATGGAAAGTATGGAGAGGCTGAAAATAGCAATCTAATATATGATATGCAAACTAAGGAGGGGCATGGTTTTGAAAAATCCTGAAATTAGCGTCATTATGCTTACGTACAACCGCGAAGATCTTGTTGGGCGAGCAATTGAAAGCATTCAAAATCAAACCATGAATGACTTCGAGTTCATTATTGTCGACAACGGGGCTATCGATAAAAGTGGAGACATTGCCGTCAAATATGCCGCTGAGGACTCACGGATCCAAGTGATCCATCGTGAATGTGGGAATATAGGCAGCGGACGTAACGCAGGTTTGGATGCGGCTTCAGGAAGGTACATAGCATTTATAGATGATGACGATTACGCAGAGCCGGATTTCTTGGAGTTTTTATATGAACTCGCATCGAACAGTAATTCTGAGATTGCAATTTGCGGTGCGACTGACAAATCCTTTGATGAGAATCGTTTAATGACCGCAGAAGAGGCTGTTATTGAGCTACTTTGGCGTCGTCGCTATAATGTAGCTTTCCCTACAAAATTGATAGCTCGCGGCCTGTTTGACTTAAACAAATTCTCAAATAAGGGCCGGTTTGACGATATTTCGCTTATGCCGAAAATCCTAGCAGCTGCGAACAAGGTTGCTTACCACGGCCTTCCAAAATACACGTTCGTACGGCACGAATCAAACAATTCGTCGTGGACAACCAATCACAAACTAATAACGCCCGACATCCTCGACGAATACCTCACAGTCTACCGTGAGCGCACGGAGTGGCTGAGTGAGCAGTTCCCCAACAGCGCGGCAGCGTTTCGTTATTTTGAATGGTCATTTATGATCTCAATGCTAGAAAAAATAAGCCGTCTGGAGCTTTTTAATTGTTCCGTGCAACTTCATTGTATGACGGATGAGCTTAGGCGGCATCAGGAAGAATTTCATAATGGACCATTTATACTTGAGTTTGAAAAGGAATGGATGGAGATGTACGTAAAATGAATAGCATATCTGAGGAATTCGTTAAAACACTCTTAAACCATACATTTGATACAGCTAATGAAGCGATTGCCTCATTACATCTAAGCAAAAGGAAAATATATATATTTGGAGCTGGTGCTGCAGGGGTATTGGTAAAACAAAATCTGGAGCGATTTAATTTGTCTACTTATCGGTTTGTTGATAACGATATTTCAAAACACGGAACTTCAATTAATGGTACTCCCATTATTAGCTTTGCTGATTTGTTACTTACTAAGGACAGAGTTATTGTGATAGGCACGGTAGCATATCACAACGAGGTTGTAAAGCAGTGTATTGAAGGAGGAATTGATCAGAGCGATATATGCTTTGCAGATTTCCTTCATTATGACGGTCAAAATACAGTGCGTGATTATTTTAATGAAAACATAAGTTCCATTATCGAAATTTTTGAACATTGTGCTGATATGGAATCACGAGAGCTGTTTGTTGCGAATTTGCTTTATCAAATTAATCGCGATAGGAGGCATTATAACTGTACTTTATCGCCGTTGCTAAAACAGTATTTCGACACTGATATTGTTCAAACAGGAGATGAAGAGGTCTACTTTGATTGCGGGGCTAAAGACGGCGACACGGTAATTGCATTCCATAACCTTAAGCAAGGTAAATACAAAACTATAGTTACATTTGAACCAGACCACTCGAATTTTGAATCATTAACCCAAAATACCGGGGGATATAAACGCATCAAGAACATAAACGCCGGTGTCGGGGAGCGGGAAGAACAACTTGCCTTTAACGGAAACAAAGGTGGTCACTCTGCTTTTGATGGTAATGGAAAATTATCAGCAAATATTGTGCCGCTGGATAAATTCATAGGAGAAGGTCCCACTTTAATTAAAATGGACATTGAGGGCTTTGAACTCAGTGCGCTGATTGGGGCAAACGAGATATTAAGAAAGCTAAAACCTAAACTCGCAATTTGCTTATATCATAAGCCGCTTGATATTGTTTCTCTGCCAAAGTATATACTGGAACAAAGAAGTGATTACAAACTATATTTAAGGTTATATCGTGATTTTGGGCATGACTTAGTGTGTTATTGCGTTTAAACTGTCGTGTCATAATGAAAGGACTACTATGGAAAATTTCTCTATGCCAAAGTTGGCGTTTTATGTAACACTTAGATGCAACCTGCGCTGTAAGCTCTGTGCGGTATACGCACCCTATTACGAACACCCTTATCACCCTACGCTTGAATTTTTGTTAAAGTGCATTGACAGATATTTTGAAATTGTTGACCACGTCGGCTTGTTTTCGGTCAGCGGCGGCGAACCGTTGCTACGTGACGATCTAGATAGTATCATTGATAGAGTCAGTACTTATGATGACCGTATTGACAGATTTGAAATTATCACAAATGGAAGCATTATTCCTTCTGACAGTCTCATCAGAAGTCTCAAACCATTTGGCCCCAAATTAAATCTATTGGTCGATGATTATGGTTTGGATAAGTCGGTTCACGCACAAGAAGTAACTGATAAATTCCGACTGATACCCGATGCAAGGGTTACATTAAGGGATTATCACTCTGGAGATATGCATTGTGGCGGCTGGGTAGATTATGGCATATCCGAAAAAAGTATAAAAAAAGATATTGCCGCAGCAAAAGCATTGTTTAACAAATGCTCATATCCTCAAAAACTGGATTTTTGCACATCTATGGTGAATGGGAAGCTCTATTCCTGTACGCAATTGCGCAGACTGGTAGAATTGAATATGATTGAGCCAGACCCAAGTGAAGTCTTTGATTTATTTGAGGGTAAGCTCGATGAAAACATAAGAGAGAAAATAAAAGAGCTGTATGATGTAAAATTTTTATCAGCATGTGCTTATTGCAATGGGATTTGCGATGACAGTGTTCGATATAAGGCTGCAGAACAAATATAAATAAACTGATTTGAAAGGGACATAAATATGGAATTAAAAATGCCTAGGGGCGGCTTTTATGTTACGCTTCGCTGCAATTTACAATGCAAACTGTGTGCGGCGCATGCTCCGTATTATGAAAAACCATGGCATCCAACAATTGAAGAATTATACCACCAAGTTGATCGCTTTTTTGAAATCGTCGACTATATAGGGCATTTTTCTATAACGGGGGGTGAGCCCTTGTTAAGAGATGACTTGGGTGATGTTGTTCGCAAATTGAACGTATTTTCTTCTCGAATTGGTTCGCTTGAACTATTCACTAACGGAACTATCATTCCAAATGATGACATCATGAGTGCTTTTAAGGAATATGGTGGTCACATAAAATTTGTTGTTGATAATTATGGTCCAAATTTATCTGTAAATGCAGAAAATCTTGCAGGTCTCGCTCGCAGAGAATTGCCAAACGCAGTTATTGAGCTTCGGGATTATTGTACAATTGATATGCATTGTGACGGCTGGGTTGACTGGGGTGTTGGTGTTAATAATAACCGCACAGAGGAGGAAGCGCAAGCAATTTTCAATAAATGCTCGTTACCTCAAAAACTGGAATTTGTAAGCTGCTTGAATGATGGTGTGATATACCCGTGTCCACAGACGCGAAGATGTATTGAACTCGGGTACATTCCATTTGACCCCAAAGAGGCGGTAGATTTGTTTGATAGAAGTTATACGGATGCGGAAATAAGGCAGAGAATTATTGACAGGTATTCCCTCCCCAATTTACGAGCCTGTAAATTCTGTAACGGTCAATGTGACGACAGCATTCGCTATAAACCTGCCGAGCAATTGATAAAAGGAGCGAAAAGATGAATCAAGATCCTATCCATATACATCAGTGTGCACTAATAATAACTCTAAGATGCACCCTCAAGTGTAAACTCTGTCTTGTATATGCTCCATACTATAAAAACCCTAAGGATTTTGGATTGGAGGAAGTCAACAAGTCTGTTGATGCTTTTTTCTCTTTGATTGATTCCTGCGGCACTTTTAACATTCAGGGAGGCGAACCCTTTCTGCATAAAGACCTGCCTGAGATTATTAAGAGAGTGGTAAAATACAAACTAAAGATTGGAAAAATATTAATTACAACGAATGGTACCTTGCAACCAACAAGTGATTTACTTGAGGTGTTGTGTGAAAATCGCGATTGCATTCAAATCAATATCAGCGATTATGGACCAAACCTTTCAATTAAGGTTCGGGAGTTAACCGAGATATTTGAGAAATCTGAAGTGCCATACCGAATAATCAACTACAATGGAGATGATATTCATTTTGGAGGTTGGCTCGACTTTACTGATCATACGTATAAGCATCATACGGAAAAAGACTTGATCAATAGTGCGAAGGAGTGTGGTTACCGTAAAGGAGGCAATCTTGCTATACGACTTGGTGAACTATACTTCTGTTATCGTGTCGCACGAAGAGTTGAATTAGGTATTATTGCTAAAAACGATTTATCCTGTATCGATATGTACAGTACAAAGTCTTTGGATGAAAAACGCAAGAATATACGTAATGTTCTTACAGCGGCATATACACCCGCCTGTGGTTATTGCGTTGGTAAAAGAGCCGAAGAGGAGCATCATCCCCCTGCAGTTCAGGTTACACAAAATGAGATTGACACAGGTATTGAAAGAATGTGAGAGAGCATTGGGATGTGTGATGAGTTCCATCAATAAACCGAAAGGAGGACGAGAATAATATGGGCAAAATATATATATCTACCTGCGCATATAATGCCGAGAAAACCCTTAGACGTTGTGTTGATAGTGTTTTAAAGCAGACATATAATGATTTCATATTTTACTTATGTGATAATGCGTCAACTGACCGAACCGGAGAAATAATTGAGCAGTACGCGTCGCAGGACAGTAGAATTGTGCCATCACATAACAATATCAACCATGAGTGGAGTGATAATCTCGAATATGCATTGCTTCCGCATAAAATATCTGATGACGATTATTTCTGCTTGCTAGATGCTGATGATGAATTATATTTAACTTTTTTTGATGAGATGTTGGAGTTCCTTCAAAATAATAATCTTGATTTAGCAGCATGCGGAAGTGACTTCATTGACGCAAATAGTGGTGCCGTGATGGGTGTCAGAAATATTGGCAAAGAACTGATTTTAAAGAATGAAAACGACTTTTCAAATTATTTTATTGACTATCATCAGTTCATGAGGACTGGCTGGGCAAAGCTTTATACAGGAAAAATAGCACGTCAACGTTATGTTTATTCTGATTATCCTCCGGGCTTCCCGAAGGCTTATGGCGGAGATACATATATTGTTTTTCATTGTCTTCGATCAGCAAATCGTGTTGGGATCTATCCGAGAACGCTTCATAAATACTACCTTTCAAATAAATCCCGTTCATATCAGTTTAATCTGGAACGTATTTCTTGCGACTGTATCCTGTTTGATGACGCAATTGATTTTCTTCGCACAAAATGCGGTTACATATCTGAAATCAACAAAGATTTTCTTATTATTGTTTATATGAATGCCATTACAGATACGATCAGAACTTTGATCGACTCAAAGCTTGAGAGGAAGGAGAAGCTTGACAACCTGCTGAAGATTTTCGAAGCGGACCCCACAAAGCTGTTAATATCTAGCGAAGACCTGGGAATGCACCTTAGGCAGGGAACTGATGTCCAGCAGCAGAGGCGCGTATTTTTTTCGTCGGTCTCCGACTGGCTACGATCACTGGAGGAGGTGTCGGACGAGCAGGTAGAAGCTTACTGTGAAACCGGTCAACTTCTGAGCGCTGTTGCTGAATCCTCTGAAAGTTGGTTATTTTTTGCTAAGGTGAGAGTTAGCTTCCTTATAGAGCAAGGGCGAACGGATGAGGCGGAATTATGCCTTATAGAGCTAGAATCGCTGCTTCCGGGCGACGGAGATTTAATATCCCTCCGAGAGAGGTTTTTTTAATGAAACAGTTTTTACTTTACGGACACGGCGGAGCGTATAATCATGGTGCGGAAGCCATTATTAAGTGCACGGTCGAATTACTGAATAAGTACTATTCTGGCAGTAGAATAGTGCTATCCACTCATTTTAAAGATCAGGATATAGAATTTGGCATGCCGGTTGATGAATACTGTGAACGTGATCCGAACTATTTAGAGGTGGACAGACATTCAGTGCAAAAGGGGCTGTATGACAGACTGATTTATCGATCTACCCTTGACAGAATAACCAAAGATACGATATGCCTGTCCGTTGGAGGTGACAACTATTGTTATGACAACTGGCGCAAATGGAAGATCATACACGAAACAGCCATTGAACGCGGTGCTTTAAGTTGTCTCTGGAGTTGCTCCATTGAACCGTCAATGATCAGCGAAGAGATGGTCAACACATTGAAATCCCACCACATGATTACGGCTAGAGAATCAATGACATACAATGCATTAAAGGAGAAAGGACTCGACAATGTCGTGGCGTGTGCAGACATAGCATTTTTATTGGAGACAAAGCAGTGTAATGTCCCGGAAAACTTCATTATCGGAAATACCGTTGGGATAAATATAAGTCCGCTAGTTGTTCGCAAAGAGAACTCAGACGGACTCATTCTCAAGAGTACAGAAAATCTGATCCAATGGATCATCAAAAATACAGATATGAATGTCGCTCTGGTGCCTCATGTGCTGATGGCTACCGATAATGATCTGACCTTATTGCAAGATTTATATAACCGGATCGAGAATAAAAAGAGAATATGTTTAGTTTATGAGAAATTAAGTGCAGCAGAATATAAATATCTGATATCAAATTGCCGTTTTGGAGTGTTTGCGAGGACACATGCGTGCATCGCAGCCTATTCTTCTTATGTACCCTCTATTGTTGTAGGGTATTCTGTGAAGGCAAAAGGAATCGCTGCAGATTTAGGGCTAGAAGAATACGTTTTACCGATTAAAAACTTGATAGATGACCACAGCTTACTCACAATGTTTACAAATATGATATACAATGAAAATGAATTAAAACGGATTTTATCTGAGAGAATACCCTCATATAAAGAAAAAGCATATGTCACCAAGATTGAAAGGAAGTGACGGATTGAAAATCAGTGGTTGTATCATTGCTCGTAACGAAGAATTAAATATTGTAAAATGTATCAATAATCTTAAGTCTGTCACAGATGAAATCATCGTTGTTGACACCGGTTCAGATGATAAGACGAGACAGATCGCAGAAGAAATCGGTGCCTCTGTTTATGAACAAAAGTGGGAAAATGATTTTTCCAAGGCTAGGAATGCAGCTCTGGAACGGGCTACTGGGGATTGGATCATCTTTCTGGATGCTGACGAGTTTTTCAATGAAGACTCTCTGTCTTTACTCAGACCGGCAATACAAAAGGCACATTCCAACCCCAATATAGAGGGGATGCTTTGTAATCTTTTTAATATAGATTTGGATACTGGGAGATTTCTCAACAGCAGTTATGTAATGAGGATATTCAGAAACCGGAAGCACATCAGGTATATCAATCAAATACATGAAGAGATTAGTAACAAGGGAGCGAAGCTAAAACATAGTAACAATAGCGACATACTCACGATTATGCATACTGGTTATTCTTCTTCTCTTCAAGCCGAAAAAGCGAAAAGAAACCTGGAAATGCTGCTGATCGATACGGAGCACGAAATCGCCGCATACCATTTGGCAACCACTTATTTTATTTTGGGTGATTATAAAAATGCTTATCAATATGCTGACCTGGCCCTTTCTATAAAGGCGATAAGAGACATCGATCAGCTTGCCTACAAAATGCACTATTATAAAATATTTATTACCATGTCATTAGAAGGCTCTAACAAAACAAAGATTCAATCGTTAATAAAGGAGGCTAATAAAAAGTTTGGAAAACACCCTGAAATTGTAAAAATGGAGGCGGTTTTTCTTCTTCTGGAAAAGCACTATTCTCAGGCGTATGCAAAGTATCTGTATGCCTTGCACTGTCAGGAGGAATATGGAAAAACATTAGGGCAGAACAATTTTATAGGGACGATCGATGAGGTTTACAGTGGCATCGCTCAAATTCTGTGTCTGATGAATCGTGAGGCGGATGCATTTAGTTATTATGTAAAGGCACTTAGATCAAATAAATACAATAGAGAAGTTTTTCAGAGCATGTTTACACTTTGTAGGACGATGCCCGAACATGAGACGATTGCATTTCTCAACAGTATCTATGAAGTTGACAAGGAAGAGGATGTAAATTTCATTATCGCCCAAATAGCAGAATGCGGCATCCCAAAGCTTGTATTATACTATGCCAACAAGTGGAATAATACATTTGCACATGAGGATGATGTCCTGATCTATGCGTATCTGGCACAGCGCAATTATCTTAATGCTCTGGAAATTGCCTTGCTCTACTTAAAAAATGATAAGGATTCTTATTCTCCTTTGGTTACGGCAATATTAATTATGGGGCGATTATTTTTGGAATCCGAAACAATCAAGGATCAGATCGGAGAGGACTACCGTGACCTCATTAGGTGCTATTATAGTGGCAGTAACTATTTGGGGAATAATAATACCTATGTCACCGTATTTTCAAAACTGATCAAGCATGCCGATCAAAATGGTATCACAGACTATTTGAAATTAGCCGATGCTACGGAAGCAAGCCTGATAAGCAGAATTGCAGAAGTACTTTTGACTTCTGCCCGCTATGAACAGGCCATATCCTATTATCAACTACTGTTTGAATTAACCTTGGGGGAAGACAGGAAAGCAGTAGTAGCATTTAACACAGGATATTGTTTTTATAAACTGAAGCAGTATAAGGAGAGTCTTAATTGGTTTGAAAAGGCGATTCAAAACGGTTATGCAGAAAACGATATGGCAGAGTATTTACAATGGATGAAAAGCCAGTCTTGAAATATAAATCGTAATGAATTTAAAATCGTATAATAATGTAAGAAAAGTGATGCTGCTGTCGGGAAACCACGGCAGATTTTTTTGCAATACGTCAAAAAAGCAAAAGGCCGCCATTGCTGGCGGCTTTTGCCGATGTGTAGATCTTTTGCCTTCTGTTATATTTATTGTAATAACTGAAGTACGCTTTGTGGTTGCTGATTGGCCTGAGCAAGCATTGCCTGAGCAGCCTGAGAAAGGATGTTGTTCTTAGTGAAGCTCATCATTTCCTTCGCCATATCAACGTCTCTGATTCGGGATTCAGAAGCAGTTAAGTTCTCTGAAGTTGTTCCCAGATTATTAATGGTGTGTTCCAGACGGTTCTGGTAAGCACCGAGTTTCGCTCTTTCACTGGATACTTTGTCCAATGCGGTTTGGATTGTAGTGATGGAAGTTTCAGCAGTTTCCTTTGTGCTGACATTGATGCCGTTTACGCCGAGTGCTGAGGATCTCATATCACCGACGGAGATGTACATCGTCTGTGCTTCGTTTGCACCGATATGCATATTCAGTCCGCCGTTGGCAGTAACTGTCAATGTGACATTACCTGCGAGAGTCGCTGCAGCTCCGCTTAAATCAAATTCAAGTCCCTTTGTATCGCCGGTTCCGGTAAGCGTGATATGATTACCTACAGCAGTGTATGCACCGGCACCTGCAACGACAGCATCAGCTCCGTTAGCATCTGCGAGACCAGCCGCAAAGACGCCCGTTCCAGTGGTGAAATCAAGTGAAGCGGAACTACCTACAGCGCTGGTGGTGAATGTGATTCCGGAGACACCTGCAGCCTTGGTGGCAATGACTCCGATTCCTGCATCGTTGACTGAGTCAAGAACGTCCTGAACGGTGTTTGTTGCGGTGAAGGAGAAGGCTACGCCGTTGATTGATATTGCACTGGCAGCGCCTAATGCAGTAGTAGCTCCGGCAAAGGTAGATGATGTCGTATCGGTAGCAGCAGTCGCAAGTGTTGTTCCAGCCGTAGTTATCGTAACTGTACCGCCGACTTTTGTCTCGGAACTCCCTCCGGTCACGGTAACTCTACCTGCATCAGCTGCATTAGCAGGAGCTACAGTAGCAGTTACGGATGCGCCGCCGTTCAGAAGCTTTTTCGTATTGAACTCTGTGGAGTTACCGATTCTGTCAATTTCCTGAGTTAGCTGATCGATTTCCTTCTGGATTTCAGCACGGTCATTTGAAGTATTGGTGTCATTGCCTGACTGAACGGCAAGCTCTCTCATTCTCTGGAGAATGCTCTGGGTTTCATTTAATGCACCTTCAGCAGTCTGGATCAAAGAAATACCATCGCTTGCGTTGCTGGAAGCCTGGTCAAGACCTCTGATCTGGCCTCTCATTTTTTCACTGATTGCCAATCCTGCAGCGTTGTCGCCGGCACGGTTGATTTTAAGACCGGAAGATAACTTTTCCAGTGACTTTGAAGTTGCGGCGTTGTTTGCAGACAACTTGTTGTAAGTGTTTAATGCTGCAATATTGTGGTTAATTCTCATGATAGTTTCCTCCTTGAAACATTATTTGCCGAGATCCTTCTCGGCTAGTACTATTGTTTTGATTTCCCCCCGTACGCTGAGCAAATCAGTGGTACAAAGCTTGATTGCTTTGATCTATATATCGGCTAATGCCGGATATACTTTAGTTATTTTTCTTCACTATTTTTTTTATTTTTTAATAGAGCGGCAATCCCTTGATAATTCGTTTGATCAATCGTTTCATTGGATGCTTTGTTTGCTTCTATGGTTTCGAGTAATTCTCCACGGACGATCTTGATTTCCTTTGGGGCGTCGATTCCAATGGTGACTTTGTCGTTTCCCAAAGATACCACTGTGATCCGGATATTCTCGGATATGAGGACGGATTCGCCGACCTTTCGACTGATCACTAACATTAGGAACCTGCCTTTCCATCCTGCTTGAAAGGCAAATATCGAACGGTGTAGTCCGGATTTTGCAATATCACTTGTCTTGCCTTTCTCGTTTTTGGATTCAAAACAACAGGACTTTTTATGTTGATGGACAACTCCCCAATGGAGGAGGGAACGCTGGCGATCACCAGGAAAATCAGTTCATCTACATTGCCAACCTGACAAAGCTCCATATCTTCCCTTGAAAGAACGGGTTGATAGCTTGGGTGCAGGTCCCAAGGCTCGAAAACAAGAAAGCATGGGACGATGTCATCGATGGATTGAAGATACAGAAAAGAGACATCTTCAAAGGATTTTTCAAAGATGGCAAATTGATGATCATCCTCGAATCCGTAGAGGCCGTCATCAAAATCATATATTGCATCATTTTCAACCTGGATGAGCCCGAAGTCTCTTGTGTTAATTTCCATAGTTCAAGTCTCCTTATGCTTTGACATCAAAGCTTGGTTTGCCGTCAAAGATGCGATTGAACTCTTCCGGCGGAACGTAATTTGGGTCAGCACTTCTTGGGATGTACAAAGGACCGCCAACATACTTAATAATCACCTTTGGCTGTTCGACTACTTTTAACTCCAGGTCCGGAGGAAGGAAGCTTGTACCAATGTTATCTACACTCGGAAGGCCGCTTGGAAGTTGGCTCATGTCAAAATTGATTTGCATGCTTTCAAACCCATATGCTGAGGAACCCGATGGGACCTGAGGAACAAAATTGATAATCGTATCAATCCCTCTGCTGACCTGATCAAAGTTAAACGAATTTGATTTGCTATTTCCCATCTGCACATTCATACTAAGATTTCCGTCACCGTAATATTGTGCTGTGGCAGTATAGGAAAGATTATTCCAATCCACAGAAGAACCTTGTTCAAAGGTATCCATTAATGGAATAGGAATGGGATTGCTCTGTATGGTCATCCTGTTATCCTGTTGGGATATACGCAGACTCGCAGACTGGGATGAGGTATGGGTCGTCTTTTTTTCGACGTATTCGATTGATATTGGCACTGTTTCAATTGAGATAAGCGGCTTCATTATATTCACCTCCCTTGCTTAAACTGTATATTCATTGGCCAGAGCTACACGTTAGGACATAAAGTCAAAGATAGATGGCTGTATGATTTTCGTTCCCATTTGTAGCGCTGCGCTGTATGCAACCTCCTGCGTTTTAAACTTAATGATCGTACTGGCTGCATCTGCACCTTCCACATCCACTTGGCGCTCCTGCAGATCCAGGGTTTGTGTCTCGTATCGATCTGTCATAAAATCCAAATAGGAGGTCTTGGAGCCTACTTCTGTCAGATTGTAAATGATCTCCGTGGAGGCTGCGCTGAGTTTTCCATATAGCGCATCAATATTCTCATAGGAATATAAGGGATTGTCCAATTGGCCAACGATTGCCCCCAATAGATCATACAAATTGTTGGAAACCGCCATACCTCCTGCGGATGTTGTGCCGCTGCCGACGATATTAATTCCGGGAATGGAATATTGAAAAACGGAACTTGGATCCACATCCATGCCATTCATCCTGAGCCCCATGCCGATATCCACATACATGGAATCCTTGGATAATCGTGCTTCATCTACCGGGAGAATCGTTTCTAAGGTAACCCCGTTATAAGCCAGCTTCCCATTTGCATCCAAGGTAAAGGGAGGGGTATCTGTATTGGTTCCGCCGAAATAGTATACATCGGATGCGTTGGAGTTAAGCGACTGCAGCAAGGAATCCTGAATTGTGCGAAGCTCAGCTGCCACAATTTTTCGTTCATCAGCACTGGCCGTTCCCGTATTGGCTACCAGAATCTTGTCCTTTGCCGTCTGAACCAGTTCTTGGATATGATTCAAAGCAGATTCTGAATTGGTCAAAGACGACTGGGCATGGGCGATATTCGCCTGATACCCTTCTGTTTTGCTCATATCCCTTCTGATCTGGTAAGCCTTGATGGCCGCAGAGGTATTTTCTGAAGACTTGGAAAAGGCTCTGCCGGATGCAATCTGAGTGTTCAATTTATCTAGGTCCGACGAAAGGGTATTGAGGGACCGTATATATTTCGTTGTGATCATTCTATTCGTGATACGCATTTAACTCATCCTTCCTTTAACGCCCTACAAGACCCATTCCATTGATAATCTTGTCGACCGCCTCGTCCAATACAGTGAAATATCTAGCGGCTGCATTGTATGATTTCTGATATGCCATTAAATTGATTCCTTCTTCATCCAGAGCAACGCCCGACATGGACTCTCTGGAGGAATACAGATTGTTGAGTACGGTATTCGAGGTATCAGCAAAATTCTGATGCAATTCCACATCAAGGGATAATTCTCCGATCAACCCGGTCATATATTCATTTAGGGAACCGGTGAACATGATATCCGAACTGGTATCGGTTGCATCCCTGTAGAAACTCATATCTTTGTTCAAAGCATCGATCATTCTTAAAAGATTATCTCCGCCACCGGTCGTGACTGTTGAGGCTGATGTGGTGGTGGTAATGTAGGTGGAATTTTCCAGCCACATTTCCGATATGGTTATATTGCCCGCAGTGATCGGATCGGGATTCAGTTCCGGATCGAGATCGCCGTCAGCCATAAAGAGCGGCTTGCTGGCTCCTCCCAGAGAATTGATATCGTTTAATACCTGGGCAAAATTTGAAGCAAAGGTATTAATGGCGTTTTCATAGTACAAGGTGCCTCGGAAGGTGTTTTCACTTGGGTTAGCGGTGGTATCGGCATAGGTGCCCTTCCCATTGATTAAATCAAGGTAGCCTTTGATGGTGCCGCCCGAAAAAGCAGTAGTAATGTTTCCGTTGTAGCCGCCAAAGCTGCTGTTAATCTCTATCGTCATCATGTTGCTATCCATGGATGCGGTCAACGTGTTATATAACCCATTACTGACAATGCCAATGGAGGAACCGCCGTCCGTGTCATAAATCGCAATGTTTAAATTTTCTATGGTCAGGTCTTCTGATATTTTTTCCGGGGTGGTTGTTACTTTTATATTTACAATGCCTGAAAGCTCGTCGATCAGCGTGTTCCTCTTGTCATACAGTTCGTTTGGTGTATTTCCGTGGGTGAGTTCGTCTCTGATCTGCGTGTTCAATTCGGCGATATTCTTTACTAGTGTATTGAAGTCGGTGTCTACAACAACTTTGCTCAAATCATAAATTTGCTGATCCCTGACCGCGTTGGTCTGATCCGAATAAACATTCAGCATCGCGGTGATCTTCTGTGCGGCAGTTCTAACAACAAGAGCAAGATCCTGACTTGTTGGAGACTGGGAAAGCGTCTGCAGCTGATTGATAAAATTTGATATTTCACCTTGCAGCTTTACGTTTTCAGCTTCATCAAAAACATTTTCCAAACCGGATAGTCCTTCAAGCAAGGTGTTATACTGCGAAGCTTCAGAGGCTTGTGCACGATAACGAGCATCAAGGAAGGGATCTCTGATCTGACCGATACCTGAAATGTTAACACCAAGACCGACGGTGGCGCCGGGAACAGTATACTTTTGGGTATACCCGCTGTTGGAAATGGAAGCCAAGTCCACTCTTTGTCTGGTATAACCGTTCGTATTGACATTTGCAATGTTATTTCCTGTTACATCAATCAACGCCTGACTGGCAGATAATGCTCTGCTGGCTGTCTGAAAAGCTAAAAATGTTGGTCTCATAATCGTTTCCCCTTTTAATGTACTAGACTTTCTTTTCAAAGGATTTTGGAAACAGGGTACCCTGTACCTCTGATGCATTCTGATTGTAGGTTGTGTTGTCCTTTGGCAGATCCAGCTTTGAAAGAGCCTTATCTATGGTGTACATCTTGCTTTGCAGGAGTTCTCTGCACTTGTCCTTATAAAAGTTTACTTCCGTCATGGTCAGCTCAAATTCTCCAAGTAAGTCAAAAAAGCGGAGCTGCTGATCCTTTGGAAGCTGCCGTATCATATCCGTTAAATTAGTTGCTTTGATATTCAGCCTGGAAAGATAGCTTGCCGTTTGCTGGTCAAAACTCTTCGTTTGAAGCAGGAGTGCCTGCTGGGACTTTAAGCTTTGATTCAGAACTTCAATTTCATCCTGCATGATGGCTTCCAGCTCCTCCTTGAGTACTGGTATCGCACTTCGATAAAGATTCAGGATCCCTGTCAGGTATTTATGAAACTGGTCCAAAGCAATCGTATATTCTTTTATATCGGTCATGTTCCTATAACCTCCTGGTTATTTTGAAAGCTTATTTTAAAATTGCATCGGCGAGTAAATTGGTGGGTACTTCGTAGGTTCCGTTTTCAACAGAGGTCTTTAAAGCCTCGATCTTAGCAGATGAGGTATTGACCGAAACGTCGTACAGGATGGCCGACTTGGCAACCGATAAACGCTTGTCATCAAAGGAGCCGGTATGACTGCTGGAAATTTCCGCACTATCCACCTTGTTCTTTAACGTATACTTCTTGTTTTCTTCCGTGCTTATATTTCTGGCCGGATCGTTGTTTGCGTCCTGAATCTGCTGCGGTTGAACTGTTTTGCTTTTATTTACATATGATATTTCCATTGATAAACCTCCTTTCAAAGGCTTTCTTCTTTATGCATCAATCGGAGCATTTTTGCCCCATTTTTTAATCTACGTACACTATATCGTCATAGTAAAACAAAACTTTAGACATTCTTAAAAAAACTTTGCAATCGATAAAAAAAATATTTTTTTGGAGTCGTCCCGTAATATAATTCAACTAAAGATCGAAAGCCTCAAAAAAAATTATAAAATTCGACCATTAATCAAATACAAAATGCAAAAAAATGTCGATTATTCATCGAAAATCGATGAAGGATCAAAATTGTGAATGCTAATATCTTCCTCTCCGGAACCCAAAAAAGTAATTGTCTAAACGTGTAAAATGTAGTAGAATCAAGTACGAAGCATACTACATTATATGTCAAAATTTATCGAACCAAAAAGAGGTGGGTAATATGATCGGGGATTCCATCACATCTGCAATACTGCAGAAAGCACTGGACGGGACATGGCAACGTCAGCGAGCGATCGCAAATAATATTGCAAACCATGAAACGCCGGGCTACAAGGCTATCAAAGTCAACTTTGAAGATTCTTTAGACCAGGAAATCAGAAAACTTGAAAACAGCATCCCCACCAAAGAGAAAATTGCCGAAAGTCTGGAAGCGCTAAAGCACTCGGAAATAAACGTGTATTCCAACAATTCCACCTCGAACCGGGCGGACGGAAATAATGTAGACATGGATTTGGAAAACATTGAGATGGCAAAGAGTCAGATCCAGTATCAGTACCTGACAAGAAGTATGTCGGATATGTTTTCCAGATTACGATATGCGATCAGCGAAGGAAAGAAGTAGGAGGAAGAGTTCAATGGATTTTTTAAGTTCGCTTAATATCTCCGGATCCGGGTTGACAGCGCAGAAGCTGCGGATGGACGTGATTTCTCAAAATATTGCCAACGCAGAGGTGACAAGAACAGAGAATGGTACCCCTTACCGCAGGAAGATGGTTGTCCTGAGCAGTATAAACGGAGGAGGAAGCTTCCGGGATGCATTGGACAAGGCAACGAATGTGAAAACCAGTGGGGTACAGGTACGAAGTGTTGTAGAAGATCAATCAGCTCTCGTTCCCGTTTACAATCCAACTCATCCTGACGCCGATGAAGAAGGCTACGTTATGTTGCCCAATGTGAATACGGCACAGGAGATGATTGATATGCTGGGCGCAAGCAGAGCATACGAAGCAAATATCACCGCTTTTAATGCGACAAAGGCAATGGTTTTGAAGGCATTGGAGATCGGAAGATAAAAAGGGCCGCAAGGCTTGAATCTTACAAAATATAAGGCTTGCAGGGTGTGACAGAATTAAAAATACTTAGATGTGTGTGTAAAGATGTGTGTAGATCGTTATGTTATTTTGTTGTAGTTATTTCTATGTGATAAGTGAGGTAGAGATGTGTTTATTGTTCCTATGAGTTCTAACATTAATACCAGCGGTATTAATTCTATCGGTTCGAATTCTGAAAAATTTACCAATGCCTCTGGTGATGCAACCGGGTTAGGTTTCAAGGAAATCTTTCAGGATGTCATTCAAAATGTAGAAGATACGGAAGCTGCCACTAAAATGGATGCTTACAAATTATCCATTGGAGAAATGGATGATATGCATACTATGATCATCAATGCGGCAAAGGCGGATGTAGCTCTGCAGACTATGGTTCAACTTAGAAATAAGTTTCTTGACGCCTATTCCGAAATTATGAGGACCAACTTGTAACTTTATAATTTGCGGGATATTCTTTTCTTTATTACAAATTACCAGATTTTAATTGAATATTACGAATGGAAATAGAAAATATGAATGAACAGATAAGCAAGACCTTGGCACCCTTGACTCAATTTTGGGCGAACATGTCCACAACGTTAAAGAAGGTTGTCATAGGCGGAGTGGTAATGATTCTAATTGTTGCTCTCGCTTTTAGTATTTTATTAAATACAAAAGATTACGTTGTCATATTTGATGAACTGACGGAGACGGAGACCTCGGAAATATTGGCGGCGCTGCATGATATGGAAGTCGAAGTCAAGGTAGATGGCAACGGCTCTATCATGGTGCTGAGAGGCGACGAATCGAATGTGAGAATGCAGCTTGCGACAGCGGGATACCCCAAAAACGGATTGAGCTATTATCTGATCGAAGAGAGCAGTGGAATGCTCACTACGGATTACGAGCGGAAACAATACGTGAACATGCAGCTTCAGGAGAGGATCGCAGCCAGCATTAGGACACTTGATGGAGTCAAAGATGCAGTGGTAACCATTACGGTACCTGCGGAGGATGTATTCTATCTGCAGGAAAAAGAAAAACCGACTGCTTCCGTTATCATACATATGAAAGAGGGAAGTTCCCTGAAAGAAAGCCAGATTATGGGGATTCAAAATCTGGTTGCAAAATCGGTTACCGGCCTTTCGAAGGATGATATCGCCCTATCAGACAGTCAGGGGAATGATTTGGTCGGGAGTTCTTCCGGCAGCAATCCCGATTATGCAAAAATCAGCGTTACAAGGGAAATCGAAAGCGATATCAAGAAAAAAGTAACGGCTGTACTACTAGGACCTTATGAAAGCCAGCAATTTAAAGTATCCATTACGGCTACTGTCGATATGGATGCATTAATTAAAGAGGAAACCATATACACCCCGTCCCCAGATGGGAATAACACCGGTGTAATCAGTGAAGAGACGCGAAGCGAGGAATCCATTACCTCAACCCAGGGCGACGGAGGGGTGGCTGGAACATCATCAAATTCTGAGATACCGACCTACGAAACCGGAGGAACAACGGGGGAAAGCTCCTCGACAAGTTCAAGTGAAAACATCAAGTATCAAGTAAGCCAGACCAAATCCCAATCACAGAAGGCCGGTGCGAAGATAGAGAGTATCTCCATTGGAATAGCCATCGATAAGGCCTCCTTCGAACCAGGTGAGAGAGAAAGTGTGATACAGCTTGTGGCGTATGCCGCGGGAGTGGACCCTGAAAGCATTTCGGTGCAGAATTTCCAGTTCTATTCTGAAGAAGTGCCTGCCGGACCGGCGGAGCCGGAAGGGATGAACAAATTAGTCCTTTACGGAGGGATTGGTGCAGGTGTTCTGGTCTTTGCCAGCCTCATCGCCTTGCTTCTACTGAAGAGACGCAAGAAGGACGCAGCAGAGGAACTTGCTATGGCAGGAGCGGCAAACAGCGGTGCGTCGCTGAATATGGTATTTGGTGATGCAGAACCGTTAGAAGCAATTAAACCGCTCACGCCGGTACACGATGTGAGAAGAGATGAAATCAAGCAATTTGCCAAGACGAACCCGGAGATAGCAGCGCAGATGATCAAATCCTGGCTGCGCAGCGAAGATTGATTGAAATAATCGTAGTATGATAGAGGATAAAAGCAATGATAGGGATTACAGATTCTTTGACTTCAAAGCAAAAGGCAGCACAGGTAATTATATCCCTTGGGGCAGAGGTTGCTTCAAGCGTTTATAAGCATCTTCAGGAAGAAGAGATTGAAAAATTGACCTATGAAATCACGCGTCAGGAAAGTGTTAAACCGGAATTCTCCGACCAGGCCATCGACGAATTCTATGGTCTCTGTGTTGCACAGAAGGTTTATCTTGACGGTGGTGTTGCCTATGCGAAAAATGTTCTAGAGAAGGCGTTCGGCGTTCAGCAGGGTACGGCATTGCTGGAAAGAGTCACGAAGACGCTGCGAACAAAGGCCTTTGAGTTTATCCGAAAAGCTGATTATAAGAACCTGATGAACATGATCGTAAACGAA
>CAKMKG010000041.1 GCA_927441425.1 uncultured Bacillota bacterium
GAGAAGGGCTTTGGTACAGGGTAACGCTGTGCAGGATGTTGATAAAGCCCCGTCCGTCGTATGCTGTTTTCATCCAGTCGAAAATATCCAACGCCGGTTCGCCGAAGAACAGCTCGCCGCCCTGATCCTCCAAAGCAATCAGACTTCTTTGAATTGCTCCAATGGTTTGCTTAGGTATGTTTCCATAGGTTAACGTAAACTCCTTGCCGTTCTCGCCTGTATACTGGAGCATCGCTTTCAGATCTTTCAAATCCGACAGCAGCAAGCCTTTTTCATCTGCAATCCGAAACACAAGATTCAATACGCTGGTCTGGGTGTCGTTCAAGCCCAGGATGCGTGCCAGCAGCAGGGAGCCCATTTCGGATATGGTTGTGCGAACCGGATGGCCGTTTTGCCCGAATAGATCCCAAAATTGAACGGGATAGGAATCACCATCACCCTTGACGGCCAGACCGGCAAGATCCCCTTTGATATCGGCAAGAAAAACAGGTACCCCTAGATCGCTGAAGGATTCCGCAAGGACCTTCAGGGTGAAGGTTTTGCCCGTTCCTGAAGCGCCGGCGATCAAACCATGACGATTGGCCATCTGCGGTAAAAGATAAACCGGGATAGCCCCTTTTCCAATCCATATTTTACCCTTTGCGTACATATCATTACTCCTTTCAACACATAGAATCACCTAATTATACCACTTCTTCCATTCCCTGTCAAAGTATCTGATGGCCACAGGAATTGAAATAATACTGGAAAAAGGGATAGTATAAAGGTATAATATTATGTTAAGAGTTCAAAAACGAAAGAGAGGAGCTGAGGATATGATGATAGACAGAATGCTGTTTAATATTCCGGCGGAAAATCATACGGTTAAGGAAATAGAGGAGCTATTAAACCAGCATAGGGAAGTGAAATTTGTTTCTCTCGTTGGGTTGGATATCGGGGGTCATGATACGGACGAAAAGATACCCGTGAAGCTATTCATAAAGGATATGGCTAAATTTCTTGAACAGGGTGTCCAGACAGACGGCTCCAGCGTAATGCTCCCCAAAATTGCAGAGTTGAATAATGCGAAGGTTGATATTATACCGGATCTCAGCGTAAATTGGTATGTGGACTATAATTTCGCCCACATTACGGAGGATACCAAGCTCCCCGTGGGTACACTGAGAATTCCATCCTTTCTGATTCATAACGACAACACTGAAGTGGGCTCAAGGGTAATCCTTCGAAATGCTATAAGCGCCTTCAAGAGGGAGCTCCGGGAATTGCTCGTAGGGAATCCATACATTTATGAATATCTGGGGATCTCATCTGTGGATGAGATTGAAGAAATTGAGCTGACTGCCGCAACGGAACTGGAATTCTGGGTGAAAACTCCCGACGATAAAGCGGATCGGGAACAGCTTACCACTTCCCAGACCTTAAAGGAGCAATATTGGAAGAGAACCATCGGCCCTGTGCGGACCGCGCTGGAAAAAACACTGATGATTCTGGATTGTTACGGCTTCAAAGTGGAAATGGGCCACAAAGAGGTCGGCGGGATTAAAGCGAAGCTAGGAACCTCCGGACAATACGACCACGTAATGGAACAGTTGGAGATCGACTGGGAATATAGCTCTGCACTGCAGGCTGCTGACAATGAGAGTCAGGTGAAATATATCGTTAAGGATATTTTTCGTGCAAACGGCCTTGATGTGACCTTTATGGCCAAGCCCATGGAAGGCGTCGCCGGAAGCGGAGAGCATACCCACATGGGTGTATCCGCAAAACTGAAGAACGGGAAAACCATAAACCTCTTTGCACCGAAAAAGATGGAGGAGGATTTCCTGAATCCCATCGGCTTTGGTGCATTGATGGGGATTTTAAAAAACTACGAAGTGATGAATCCATTTATCGCATCCTCCAATGATGCCCTCAACAGATTGAAGCCAGGCTTTGAAGCGCCAGTCTGCATTGTGACCTCTATCGGACACTCGGCGAAGATCCCGTCGAGAAACAGGACGGTTCTGGTGGGGCTTGTGAGAGATATCAAAAATCCACTTTCTACAAGATTTGAGCTCAGATCACCAAATCCAAAATGCGATACCTATTTGGTACTAGCTTGCTCCTATCTTGCCATGCTGGATGGGATCTCAGCGGCGCTTACTGCGAAGAAAACGCCACAGGAGCTGGAAGCCTCACTTTCCAAGAACGCGGGAGAGGAAGATTTTTATCTGGAGAAGGATCGGGCGTATCGAAGCGAAAAGGATGTCTTTGATGAATATACAGAAGAAGAACGGGAACGGCTTTTCGGAAAAGCGCCAGTGACGGTTTGGGAAAATCTCCGTGCGTTCCATAACGACCCCAATAAGCTGAAGGTGCTGCTCAATAAGGAGGAGGTGATCAACCAGATTACCCTAGAATCCTATGAGGAAGCTACGCTGGCCGCTTGGGCTACCGAACTCCACAACCGGATCATACCAAACACCATGGCCCTGGTCCGAGAATGCCAGAAGCTGCATGCGGATCATGATTGCACCGATTTTGACAAGCTCAACTGGAAGATCATTCAAGAACTGAGAACCTATCTCGGGCAGGACGAGATTATCAGAAAGTCCCTGCTCACGAGAATCAAACTGGCGCTGGACGGTGAAAATTATGAGGAAGCCTCGGCATTGCAAATTGAAATGCAGGCAAAGGTGCAGGAATTGATGGACACCTACATTGAATACAAGAAGAATTTGTTATAACGTTATAAAGGAGATCGTGATGTTAGATATTAAACGAATCAGAGAAGACTTTGATCAGGTTAAGCAAGCGGTAGAATCTCGGGGACAAGGAGATTTTGGAATTGACAACGTTCTGAAGCTCGATGAAAAAAGAAGAGGCATCCTTGCTTCCGTAGAACAAATGAAAAATAAACAGAACCTTGATTCAAAGGAAATCCCGAAGTTGAAGAAAGAGGGAAAAGATACCACAGAGCTCATGAAGGAAATGAAGACCCTTTCCGATGAGATCAAAAAGCTTGACAGTGAAGTCAGCCAAGTGGAGGAGGAACTGAAAGACACTCTTTTGAATATTCCCAATGCACCGTCTCCGGAAGTGGCGATCGGAAAGAGCGACGCGGACAATGTGGAAGTCAGAAAATGGGGCGAGCCTCGCGTCTTTGACTTTGAATATAAGGCCCACTGGGATGTGGGACAGGAACTTGATATCCTTGATTTTGAAAGAGCAGCCAAGATCTCAGGTGCACGATTTACGGTATATAAGGGAATGGGTGCCAGATTGGAACGCTCTATCATCAACTTTATGCTGAACCTTCACACGGAAGAGCACGGCTATACCGAAATACTGCCCCCCTTCATGGTAAACAGGGACGCAATGACCGGTACCGGGCAGCTTCCAAAATTTGAAGAGGATATGTTTTGGATTCCGGCAAAGGATTTCTTTCTGGTTCCCACCGCCGAGGTTCCTGTAACGAATCTAAGAATGAATGAAATTATCGACGCAGAAGAAATGCCGGTCTATTATACCGCTTATACCCCATGCTTCAGAAAAGAAGCAGGCTCCGCAGGCAGAGATACCAGAGGCCTCATTCGGCAGCATCAGTTCAACAAGGTTGAACTTGTGAAATTTGTAAAGCCGGAGACCTCCTATCAGGAACTGGAATCCCTCTTGCTTGCAGCGGAAGAAGTATTGAAGCGCCTAGAGATCCCATACAGAGTCGTTCAGCTCAGCACCGGTGATCTGGGCTTCTCCTCCGCAATGACTTACGACATTGAGGTCTGGATGCCAAGCTACGGAAAATATGTTGAGATCTCTTCCTGTAGCAACTTTGAAAGCTATCAGGCAAGAAGAGCAAACATCCGGTTCCGACCTGATTTAAAAAGCAAGCCTGAATATGTTCATACCCTCAATGGCTCCGGACTTGCGGTAGGCAGAACCTGCGCAGCCATTCTGGAAAACTATCAGCAGACCGATGGCTCCGTAGTGATCCCGGAAGCGCTCCGGCCGTATATGGGCATCGATAAAATTACAAAAAAATAGCACCTGGCAGGTGTATTCTCTTGGAAACCGCTCCCGTTGGTCGAACGGTTTCCCGTGAGAACACACACGCCGCTGTGCTCGGATAAACCGTTTTGCGATTTTTAGAAGGAGGAAGATAAAGTGCCTCTAAAATTGAATGTCGGAGATGTTGTTGAATTGAAAAAGCCCCACCCCTGCGGCGGAAACAAGTTTACCATCATGCGTGCAGGGATGGATTTTCGTATTAAATGCAATACCTGCGAGACTCAGATTTGGATCAATCGGCCGGATTTAGAGAAACGAGTGAAGAAAATCTTTGAAAAGGAATAATTATGGAGACGGAAAAAAATATGGAACGGAACCAACAGCATGAAATAGAAAATCCAAGTCATTCTGAGCGGCACATCAAAGCGGTGGGAGAAGAGCAGGAACAGGTGAAGGAGCTTCTGAGAAGGGGCGCTATTCGTCATTACTTTATGGGACCGGAGAATGTCTGGACCCAAGAGGGCTTTGGTACTGTCGTAGGAGGTGCACTTACCGTATTTTTTGGATCTTTTCTATTGCCAAAACTTTTTTTACATTCCAGCAACAGTAAAGTGTTATTGACCATCTGTGGCGTCATGACGGTAATCGGTATCCTTATTTGCGCAAAAGGCCTTTATGGTATGGCAAAGGATTACAGGAGAGAAAGCAAACCTGTGCCGGATGATGTTCACGATGAGATTTTAGAGTATGACATCTCAGGATTGAAGCAAACGAGTAGAAAAATACTCGAAGAAAATATCCCGGGACTAAAGGAGGAAGGAAGCAGCGACACCATGGAAATGCTTCTAGTGAAAGGCCCCAGAGATTATGTGGCAAATGTAAATCTGCCTCTGGTCTGGAAGCTGGGCGAGGATGGGACGCTAAGATATTCTAATTTTTCTGTAATGGCTTTGTATTTTGGAAAAGAAATACTATATATCTATACTTGTATTTTTAATATGAGGAATGGTATGGGAAAATTCCATCACACCTATGAATGCCCTTATGATCAAATCCGATTTGTCGGTTTTGAGGACAGGATCGTAGAAACGGTTACTCAGAACAACAAAGCTGTTGTGCAAAACCTGAAGATGCTGGTCATTGACGCGGGAGACGGTGAAAACGAGAAGCTTTCAATGCCGGTAGCGGATTATGATATGATAAAAAAATATAATGGACGCATCGATATCAGTGATGCGGAAGAAGCAGTTAAAGTTTTATTGGAGAAAATGAAAGGAGTGAGTGTGAATTGATTACGATCGCAATCGTTTTTATACTCTATTTAGCCCTTATGGTAGCCATCGGATTTAAGTTTTACAGCAAAACAAGCGATCTGAGTGACTACTTTTTAGGAGGAAGAAAGCTTGGCAGCTGGGTGACCGCAATGTCTGCGCAAGCTTCGGATATGAGCGGATGGCTGCTTATCGGGCTGCCGGGTACTGCCTATGTAATTTACGCCGGAACCTCCGAAGCCATATGGACGGCCATTGGATTGGTTATCGGTACTTATTTAAACTGGCTTTTTGTTGCGAAGCGGCTCAGAAAGTACACGGAGGTGTCCGGAAATTCCATTACTATCCCGGACTTTCTTGAAAATAGATTCAAGGACTCGAAACATATATTAAGACTTGTTTCTGCAATCTTTATTGTTATTTTCTTCTTGGTGTATACCTCATCCCAATTTTCGGCCGGGGCGAAATTATTCTCCACTGTTTTTGGAATGAATTATACGGCAGGTTTAATTTTGGGAGCTGCAATCATCGTATCTTACACTGCGCTGGGTGGCTTTACAGCGGTATGCTGGACCGATACGATTCAGGGCAGCATTATGTTTTTTGCCTTATTGGCGGTTCCGTTTATGGCAATCTATGAAATCGGCGGAGTAGGCGAACTCAGCGCTAGATTGGCTGCGTTAACGCCAGAGTCATTAGGGTTTTTCCCGATGAAGAACGGTGCGATTGATTCTATGCTTCTGGCGTCCGGTCTTGGTTGGGGCTTGGGCTATTTCGGGCAGCCTCATATTCTAACCAGATTTATGGCGATCCAGTCCCCTGATATGATCCGCAAGTCAAGAACGATCGCAATGATCTGGGTTGTCATTACCTTGACGGCCGCGGTTTCCATCGGTGTGATCGGAAAGGCTTATATTCCTGAACTGGCGGATGGAGAAACCATTTATATGGCCATGATTGATGGGATGTTCCCGGACGTGATTGCCGGCATTCTACTAACGGCGATTCTGGCAGCGATCATGAGTACTGCCAGCTCACAGCTTTTGGTTTCCGCATCCTCGGCTTCCAAGGATCTCTATGCATTACTATTCAAAAAAAGAACAGATGGTACAGAAATCGTATGGGTGAGCAGAATCTCAGTTCTGCTGGTTTCAGTCATTGCCATTGTGCTTGCATTGGATGCGAACAGCTCGGTATTCGGTCTGGTCGCATGCGCATGGGGCGGATTTGGCGCCGCATTCGGGCCGCTGATTCTCTTTTCTTTGTTCTGGAAAAGAACAACGCTACAGGGCGCAATCGCCGGGATGGTAGTGGGAGGAGTGGTGGATCTGCTCTGGTATTCAATGAAAGCAAACGGGGGGATCTTCTCCATTTATGAGATTATCCCAGGCTTTATCGCTTCTACTGTGGTGATTATCGTCGTCAGCCTCTGCACCCAGCTGCCAAAGGAGATCGCGGATGAATTCGAGGAGTCAAAAAAGCCTTGGATTCAACAATAGCGAGGCGACAAATGTGCTCTCTCTCCGCATTGAGACGCGCAAGAGGTAAGATCGTTCTCACCAGTCGAAAATTATCTACGTATGTGTTATAAATGTGGTTGTACTTCTCATTTCCAGGGTATAAAATAGTTACAAAATTGATATTTGTTATAAGAAAAGGAGGAGAAAAAATATGACAGAAGCAGAAAAAGTAAGAACAAATCCTTGCGGAAACGACAAAGAAATCGATGAATACTTAGACGGAACGATCTGTGAGGTTTTGCCTGATGAGGCAGAACTGAATGAAATCGAAACTCCGGAAGATGATGATTTCGATGTACAATCCCCAGATGAAAAAGAAGAAATTGAGGATGAATATATAGGTAAGGTAAAATAAAATTATTGGTGAATTAAAAAGTTAATGCCGTCAAGATATAATTTGAAATTTATCAAAGAAAAGTCCATTTAAGGGCTTTTCTTTTTTTGCCAAAAAACGCCGCGGAGAAAATCCAGCAGAGCAGGTTTTTATAACATTATGGATAACCAACATGGATAATAAGTGTAAAACAAGAGATAAATTGAAACTGGAAATATATTGATTAAATGGTTTGAATACAGTAGAATAAACTCAAATTAATCCATTCTACAGTATTTAAGAGAAAGGAGTTGTAAGATTGAGCACAGTGGAACTAAAGATGCCGTACACGGAACCGTTTGATTACAGGCAGGTCTATGAGGCGACGATTAAGCATTCGCCGAATGGAATTGTCCTTGCAGACGTGGATCATGTGATCCGGTACATCAATCCGGTGGCGAAAAAGCTGACGGGAAAAGGCACTTTGGAAGTAGTGGGCAGAAATTTTTATGATATCTTTCCTCATATATCGCCAATCAGCCTGGACTCGGAGGAGGCAGGACTCGAGCTGAATACCGGTGTAATTCAGATGAATGGAGGAGAACTCCATTCCAAATTCTTTTCTATTAAAACAGAAAAGGGGATTCCGGCTTACATTTTGATTCTGCAGGATATGCGGCAGATTTATGAGCTCACATCAGATCTGAGAACAAGCAGGCATGTCATTGAGGAGATGGAAGAAATCCTCGAAGGCTCATTTGATGGATTTCTGGTGGCGGATGAAAAGGGAATCGTTCAAATGATGAACAGCTCCTACGAACGACTTACTGGAATTACAAGAGATGAGCTACTAGGTAGGAATATTGCAGAGCTGATCAATCCCGTCTGGATGAAGAAATCTGTGGTAGTCCTTGCTTTGGAAGCTAAAAAATCTATCTCTCTTGCTCATACAACACGCAACAAAAAAAATATCATTGTAACGGGAACTCCGATTTTTAATTCGCGGGGTGAAATCAAGAAGGTCATCGTAAATGCCAGAGATATCTCTGAAATATATGAGTTAAGGGAAGAGCTGCTGAAGGCAAAGGAGATGGAAAAGCTCTATTTCAGCAGTTTAAAAGACGAAAGCTACCTGAAAGGAAAAGAGGACAGTTTTGTTGTTTTCAGCGAGACAATGCAAGAGGTGTTTTCCCTTGCAAAGAAGGTCAGCTGCTTTGACGCCACGGTCCTCCTTCTGGGGGAATCCGGCGTCGGCAAAGACGTCATTGCCAAATACCTTCATAATAACAGCCTGAGAAAAGATAAGCCCTTTGTGACTGTCAACTGTGGAGCGATTCCTGAGAACCTGCTGGAGGCGGAGCTCTTTGGCTATGAAGGAGGCTCCTTCACTGGGGCTTCCAAGGAGGGAAAAATCGGATTATTTGAAGCGGCGGAAGGGGGAACACTTTTCCTGGACGAGATCGGGGAAATGGCGCTCAATCTTCAGGTGAAGCTACTGCGTGCTCTTGAAACAAGGGAAATCCTCCGGGTGGGTTCCGTAAAGCCCATCACTACGGATGTGCGCATTCTCGCGGCGACAAATCAGGATCTGGGCGATATTGTCAAGAAGGGGGAATTCCGAAAAGATCTTTACTACCGGTTGAATGTCATTCAGATTGATATTCCGCCGCTTCGGGAGAGGATTGATGATATTGCGCCCCTTGCCCTTCATTTTCTTCAGCTTTTCAATGGGAAATACGGGCTGAGCAAGAAACTGACCTACGACTTGATTAAAGAGCTTGAGGATTACCTCTGGGAAGGGAATATACGCCAGCTAAAAAATATTATAGAAAATATTGTGATTGTCAGCAACAACGAATATCTGCAGCCCAATGACCTGCCCTGGCATTCGCGTCACGAAGAAGCGAAAGCGGCAGCCGAGTCAGAAAGAAGGAAGGAAGTCCATATCGTTCCTCTTGAACAGGCCGTTGAGCAGCTAGAACGCCAGATTCTGCTCAAGGCCAGGGATGAGTTGAAATCAACAAGGAAAATTGCGGATGTTCTTAACGTGGATCAATCAACGATTGTTCGAAAAATGAAGAAATATGGAATCAGCCCGAAATGATGCATGATTACATCATTCAGATAAGTATGCATCATTCTTTATAATAACCTCCCCACTTTATAAGAAGCAAAACTCGGAAAGCGGTTGAAAAACCGCTTATTTTATTTATATTTTGATTCATATGGCCTTGGCACGCATATTGCTAACTTGTATAACGAGACACAATAATTACGATGCAATTTGTCAAATCAAGAAAGGAGCGGGTTTCATTGGATCAAAAAGTCACTTCAAAGGCACTACTGGGAGAGCTGCTGGATAAGCATTATCAGGATGCGATTGATGCAAAGGCGAGGGGCAAATTGGTCGCCTGGTCAACTTCCATCGCTCCGCAGGAGCTTCTGGAAACCATGAATATAAAGGTTGTCTATCCGGAAAATCATGCAGCGGCCATCGGCGCCAGAAAATGCGCGCAGGAGTTTATTGATGATTCGGAGAGCAAGGGCTATTCCATTGATTTATGTTCCTATGCAAGAGTGAATCTAGGCTATATGAGTATTAGAGACAGCATAGCAGGGAATATTCCCATGCCTGATTTCATTTTCTGCTGCAACAATATTTGCAACACCGTTATCAAGTGGTATGAGAACATAGCGAAGGATCTGGGGGTTCCCATAATCCTGTTCGATATGCCGTTCAATCATACATATGAAGTCCAGGAGCACAGCGTCAAATATATCCGCGGACAGTTTGAAGATGCCATCGCCAAACTGGAAGAAATATCCGGGGAAAAATTCGATTACGACCGTTTCCGGGAAGTGATGGCTGTTTCTTCCGAAACCGCCCGCTGGTGGAAAAAGGCGACATCCCTGGCAGCATCAGTACCGTCCCCTCTTAACGGGTTTGATTTGTTCAACTATATGGCCACCATCGTCTGTATGCGGGGCAAGCAGGAGGGATTGAACCTGTTTAAGCTATGGGCCGAGGAGCTTCAGGAAAAGATCAGGAATGGTGAGGGCCCATGGAAAACCGGAGAAGAAAAATACCGCATCATGTGGGACGGCATCGCATGCTGGCCCTACTTGTCGGATACCTATAAAACACTGAAAAACCATGGAATCAATATGGTGACCTCAACCTATCCCGATTCCTGGACTATCGTCTATGAAAGCAATGATATTGACGGAATGGCAAGGGCGTACAGTTCCAATTATGTAAACAGGAATCTGGATTACGGCGTCGATAACATCGCTGGCATTGTGAAGGAGTTTTCCCTTGATGGAATCATTTACCACTCCAACCGCAGCTGTAAACTTATGGATTTCAGGCAATATGAAGTGCAGCGAAGAGTACGGGAAAGAACAGGAGTTCCATCCGTTATTTTTGACGGAGATCAGACGGATCCCCGAGCATTTTCTCTTGCCCAGTATGAGACGCGCATCCAGACTCTGGTGGAAATGATGGAGCAGAGAAAACAGGAAGGGAGGTGTGAACGATGAGCCGTCTTCATAAAATCATATCCGAACTGGAAGAAATATCAACGCATCCGGGTCGGGCCGTTCGAAAGCAGATGGAGAAAACCGGCAAAAAGGCCGTAGGCTGCTTCCCCTACTATACCCCTGAGGAAATCATCTATGCCGCCGGCATGCTACCCGTAGGAATGTGGGGAGGACAGTCGGAAATCAAACAGGCGGATACATATCTTCAGAGCTTCTGCTGCTCTATCATGAGGGAGAATCTGGAGCAGGGCATGAGCGGTGTATATGACATGCTGAGCGCCGTGATCATCCCGACTTACTGTGACACGCTGAAATGCGTCTGCGAAAACTGGAAGGTTGCAGTACCACAGATAAAAACCATCCCTATGGTCTATCCGCAAAACAGGGCGACAAGTGCCGGAGTTGCGTATATGACTGATGAATATCGTCGGGTCATAAAGGAGCTGGAAGCAATGACCGGAGCTGAGATCACAGAGACGGAGCTGCTAAAAAGCATCGCTCTCTATGAAGGCTACCGCAGGACCATTCGCAAATTTGTCGCCATATCCGGACATTATCCAAAGACACTGAATGCAAGGGTAAGGCACGCAGTGATAAAAGCAGGATTTTTCTGTGATAAAAAGAACTACTCCACTATGATCGGAGAACTGCTGTCAGAACTTAAAAAGGTGCCAAGTGAAAAGAGTGAAGGGATTCGGGTGGTGCTTACAGGAATATTGGCAGAGCCGGATGCATTGCTTGATCTATTTGATGAAAACGGAGTGACCATTGTCGCCGATGATCTTGCCCAGGAATCAAGACAGTTTCGAACTTCTGTAGACATGGGGGAAAACGCCCTAGAGATGCTGGCCTATCGATATGCCATACAGGAGTGTTCTCTGCTTTACGACGAGGCGAAAAGGAGAGGGACATTGTTGAAAGATCTGGTCAAAGACAACCGGGCAGATGGCGTCGTTATTGTGATGATGAAATTTTGCGATCCGGAGGAGTTTGATTATCCGATTTATAAAAAGGAACTGGAAGAGGAGGGGATCCCCATGCTTTACTTGGAGATCGAACAGAAAATGGATTCCGTCGAACAGTTGCGTACAAGAATACAGGCCTTTACGGAAATGGTAATGCATAAAAGTTTGTTTTACAACGGAAAAGAGAACGACGATGTACATGGGTATTGATATTGGATCCTCTTCATCAAAGGCAGTCATTCTGGACAAAACCCGCCGGATCCTCGCGTCCGCTGTCGTTAACACGGGAACAGGAACCCAGGGACCTGAAAAAGTGGTGGAAACGGCCCTTGCGTTAGCCGGACTTTTCCCGGAGGATATCCTGTACCGGGTGGCTACCGGCTACGGGAGGATGCTGTATGGAAAAGCCGACCGCCAGATTACAGAAATCAGCTGCCATGCCAGAGGCGCGGCTTATTTGGTTCCGGAAGCCGGGACGATCATCGACATTGGGGGACAGGATGCAAAAATCATCCGCGTTGACAGGGATGGTAGAGTTGAAAATTTTGTAATGAACGACAAGTGCGCAGCAGGAACGGGCAGATTCATTGAAGTAATGGCGAGGATTTTGGATTGCCCCATCGATCAGCTCGCTGAACTGTCAACGCGGGCGACGGAGGAAATTGCCATCAGCAGTACTTGTACGGTTTTTGCAGAATCCGAGGTAATCTCTCAATTGGCCTCCGGTGCAAAACGTGAGAATGTCGCGAAAGGTGCCCACCATTCCATTGCGATGCGCGTTGCGGGCTTGGGAGGCAGGATCGGGATCAGGCCCATCGTCGTCATGACGGGAGGTGTCGCGCTGAATTTAGAGATCGTGAGGGCGTTGGAATCCGAGATCGGATATCGCATAGTCGTGGCCGAAAACCCTCAGGCGACAGGAGCTTTGGGTGCCGCCCTATACGCGGCAGAGTGTAATTTGTAAATTTTTATTGTTCTTGAAGTGAGATAAACGGAAGAGGTGTAAAAGATGAAAAAAGTAGCAGTGATTGGAGCGGGTACCATGGGTAATCAAATTGCAATGCAAACAGCAATCAGTGGCTATGAGACCCGCTGCTATTCCAGGAAAGAAGCAACTGTCCAGAAGGCCATGAAATTTTCCAAGGATTGGTTTACAAAGAACGTTGCGAAAGAGAAGATAACCCAGGAGGATTCCGATCTGATTCAATCTCGTCTCGGCTTCACAACGAATTTGAAAGAGGCGGTAGAGGGTGCAGACCTTGTGATTGAAGCCGTTGCCGATGTTCTTGCAACGAAAAGAGCCACTTTGTCAGAAATCGACAAATATACGCCGGAGCATACAATCTATGCAAGCAACAGCTCCTACATAGTCAGCTCCTTATTTGCTGATTCTGTAAAACATCCTGAGAATGTTCTGAATGTACATTTCTTCAATCCGGTGCTTATCATGAAGCTTGTTGAAGTCGTTCAAGGTCCCCATGTCAGTGATGAAACGGTTGAACAGATCTTTGAATTTGCAAAATCGATTAATAAAATACCGGTTCTGGTTCAAAAAGAAATTTACGGGTTTGTTGTAAACAGAATCTTCAGCGCCATTACAAAGGAAGCCTGCTATATGCTTGACCAAGGCGTTGCCTCCATTGAGGATATCGATATTGCGGTCAAAAATGGACTGGGGCATCCCATGGGACCATTTGAACTGCTGGATATGACGGGCATCGATCTTGAATATGATGTGCTCACGGAAAGATATAGAAGCACAGGAAGTCTTTCGGATAAACCAAGCCCGGCTATTGTCGAACGATATGCGCGAGGAGAATATGGCAGAAAAACGAAAAAGGGTTTCTATGACTATTCGACAAAATAGAGAATGAGGTGCAGGATGGAAGAGCTGGTTTTATTTGAAAAAATAGAAAACATTCAAATATTGAAAATCAACAGACCTAAGCGATTGAATGCTTTAAACAGAGAAACTGTGGATCTGATCGATGAGAGAATCGAAGAGATAAAAAAGGATAAAGAGATCCGGGCCCTGATCATAACAGGAGATCACCATTTTGCAGCAGGAGCAGACATATCGGACATGATAGAGAAGACTCCGGAAGAAGCCAAAGCATTCTTGTTTACCAATACTTTTTCAAAGCTGGAACATATAGAGCTACCGACCATTGCGGCAATCTGCGGATACGCCCTCGGCGGGGGACTCGAGCTTGCTTTGGCTTGCGATTTAAGAATTGCTTCAGAGGACGCGCAACTGGGGCTGCCGGAAATAAATCTCGGAATTATGCCAGGAGCAGGAGGAACGGTTCGCTTACCCAGACTGATTGGCGAAGCGAAAGCGAAGGAACTGATTTATCTTGGCGGCAGGCTTACTGCCTCTGAGGCGTATCAATACGGTATCGTAAACAGGGTAGTTAAAAAAGAAGAACTCATGGCAGAGGCTTTCAAGATGGCAAAAAAACTTGCTGAAAAAGCGCCTCTTGCGCTGCGTGCGGCAAAGGAAGCGATCCTTTACGGCGGTGACAGAACGAAAACGGAAGCATTGAGCAGAGAATCCGAAATCTGGTCAGGGCTGTTTGCAAGCCAGGACCAAAAGGAAGGAATGAGGGCTTTCCTGGAAAAAAGAACACCACAGTATCAGAGTAAATAGGAGGTAAAAGATGAGGAACGTTGTAATTGTAGCAGGCTGTAGAACGCCGATCGGGAGTTTTGGCGGGGCATATAAAAGCCTCAATGCACTGGATCTGAGTATACCGGTCATGAAGGCACTGATCGAGAGAGGTAATTTTGATCCCGCACTGATTGATGATGTCATATGGGGATGCAATTATCAGAAAACATATAAGGAGAATAATCTGGCTCGCGTGGCCGCAGTAAAAGCAGGGCTTCCACAGAGTGTTCCGGGTATCACGATTCATAGAAACTGCACTTCGTCCATGTCATCGATCCAGTTGGGATTTTACCAGATCCGTGCAGGAGAGGCCGATGTGATTATGGCCGGCGGCACCGAATCCATGAGCAATGCCCCCCATATCCTTCAGGAATTCAGATGGGGCAAGAAATTCGGACATAGTGAAGTGAGAGATTCTATGTGGGATTCTCTTACCAATCTGGGGATCGGCCCTCCAATGGGTGTAACCGCAGAAAATGTTGCTGCAAAATACGGTGTTACGAGAGAAGAGCAGGATGAATTGGCGCTGTCCAGCCAGCAAAGAGCGGTGAAAGCCATAGAAGAAGGGCGGTTTAAAGATGAAATCATTCCTATAGAGATTGCAGGCAAGAAGGGCAATACCATCATTGATACAGATGAATACCCCAAAAAGGATGCTACGTTAGAGGGCCTTGCAAAGCTAAAGGCAACCTTTATCGATAACGGTACGGTAACGCCGGGAAATGCATCGGGAATGAACGATGCGGCCGCCGGGGTGATCCTGATGGAGGAGGAAAAGGCAAAGGCGCTGGGAGTGCCGATCCTGGCAAGAGTCCTTGCCGTGGCAACCACAGGCGTCGAAGCCGAAATCATGGGGATCGGACCGGTCAGCGCATCACACAAAGCCTTGGAAAAGGCAGGCCTGACCTTAGAAGATATGGAATTGATCGAAATAAACGAAGCTTTTGCAGCTCAGTATCTTGCCTGTGAGAAGGCTCTCGGACTGAATCGGGAGATTACCAATGTGAACGGAAGCGGTATTTCCTTGGGTCATCCCGTTGGGGCAACCGGCTGTAGAATCGTCATCTCTCTGATTTTTGAAATGAAAAAGAGAAATAACAAGTATGGATTGGCATCGTTGTGTGCAGGCGGGGGGATGGGAACCGCAGTCATAGTAGAAGTGCTTTAATTTGAGAGGAGGACAGTATATGCAAAAGGTAAGTGAGCTGTCGGCAGAATATGCAAAAAAATTAGTTTCTGCTGACCAGGCGGTACAGGTAATTCAATCGGGAGACAGAGTTCATTATGGACTTTTCAACGGCTTGGTGGTAGATCTGGATCGCGCGTTAGCGAAAAGAACCCAGGAACTCGAAGATGTCCTGATCATGACGACGATCTGGGCTTATCCCGATCCGCCTCAGATTCTGGTTGAGGATCCGGAAGCAAAGCATTTTAAGTACCTGAGTACCCACTTCAGCGGCTTTGACAGAAAAATGAATAAGCAGGGCTGCTGCTGGTATGTGCCCGTGACCTTCAGAGAAAATCCCAAGTATTGGAGCGACAATGTGGGTGATATTCATGTTGCCATGTTCCAGGTAGCACCTATGGATCAGTACGGCAATTTCAACTTCGGACCGCAGGTAGCCGAATACCAGGGAATTCTGAAGAAAGCGAAGGTTGTCATCGTAGAGGTAAATGAGAATCAGCCGATTGCTCACGGCAGCGAAAACATAATCAATCTATCACAGATCGATTATGTGGTGCATGGATCAAATCCACAAATGCCGATTATCAAGGCAAAGGAACCATCAGAAATCGATAAGAAGATCGGCAGACATATCGTTGAAAGAATCAAAAGCGGAAGCACGCTCCAGCTTGGTGTAGGCGGTCTTCCAAATTATGTGGGTGCAATGATTGCTGAGTCGGATATCAACGACTTGAGTGTCCACTCAGAGATGTTTGTAGATGCTTATCTAAAGTTATACAAGGAAGGGAAGATCACCGGAAACAAGAACATAAACAAAGGGAAAATGGTTTATACCTTCAGTCAGGGAACCAAAGAGCTTTATGATTTCATTCATGACAATCCGATTTTGCATGTGGCTCCTGTCGATTATGTCAATGCGTTGGAGGTGATTGCCGCTAACGACCAGGTGGTGTCCATCAACAGCTGTCTTCAGGTGGATTTATTCGGGCAGGTCAACTCTGAATCCGCCGGCCTGCAGCATATCGGCGGCACGGGAGGCCAGCTTGATTTCGTAATGGGTGCATTTAAATCAAAGGGAGGCCAGAGCTTCCTCTGTACACCGTCGGTGCGAACCAGAAAAGACGGAAGCCTCGAATCCCTCATCCGGCCTACATTGCCGGAGGGCTCCATAGTTACCGTACCAAGAACGGCGACCCATCACGTGGTGACGGAATATGGAATCGTGAACCTAAAAGGAAAATCAACCTGGGAACGCAGTGAACTGCTGATCTCCATTGCGCATCCTGACTTCAGAGACGAACTGATCAAATCAGCAGAACGCATGGGAATCTGGAAGAATACCAGCAAAATAAGCGATTAACAAGTATCACAAAGAGCATAAAAGGAGGAAGACTAGCATGACAATGAAGTTTGAAGAGTATAAGGAGTATCTCAGTCCGGCTTTGGCAAAAGCCACGAATCTCGTTGCAGAAAGTGCAAAGGGCTGTTACGTCAAGGATAATACTGGAAAGGAATATCTTGACTTTGTACAGGGTATTGCCGTCAATGCATTGGGACATTGCCATCCGAAGGTAGTAAAAGCAATCTGTGATCAAACGGAAAAAATAATGTGCGCGTCCTTTAATCTGGTGAACTATCCAACCACATTGAAGCTGGCGGAAGAGCTGTCAAAGGTCACCCCCGGCGATCTTAATGTCACCTTCTTCAGCAACGGCGGAGCGGAAGCCATTGACGGCGCCATCAAATTAGCCCGCAATACCACCCATCGCCCTGGAATCATAGCATTCAGAGGTTCCTTCCACGGCAGAACATTGGGTGCCGCAAGTGTTACGGGATCTAATTCAAAATACAGAAAGAACTATGAACCGTTAGTACCTTCGGTCTACTTTACGCCGTACCCGACCTGCTACAGATGTCCCTATAATACCACAGAGGACAAATGTTCCATGGATTGCCTGCAGGAGCTTCAAAGGACCTTTGATTATCTCATCGATCCTTCCAATGTAGCTGCAATTCTGATGGAACCGGTTATGGGAGAAGGCGGATATGTTGTTCCGCCGAAAAAATTCGTTAAGGAGATTCGTGAATTGTGTACAAAGCACGGAATCCTGCTTATCTTTGATGAGATTCAGTCAGGCTTCGGCAGAACAGGCAAAATGTTTGCCAGTGAGCATTTCGACGTGGTCCCGGATATCATGACTCTGGGAAAGGCAATTGCAGGTGGTCTTCCTATGTCTGCTATCGTAAGTACAAAAGAAATCATGGATGAGTGGAAGCCTGGACAGCATGGAACGACCTTCGGCGGGCATCCGGTTTGTGCAGCGGCAGGCCTTGCGGTACTGGAAACCCTTCAAGAAGAAAACGTGCTTGAAAACTGCAGGGTTCAGGGGGAGTATCTGAAGGAAAGACTGCTGGAAATGCAGAAAAAGTATCCATCTCTGGGAGATATCCGGGGGCTTGGCCTCATGGTAGCGGTTGAGTTTATCAATCCGGACAAATCACCTAGTGCGGATAAGCTCAACAAGGTTAAGGAATACTGCCTGCAGAATGGCCTGCTTACACTGAGCTGCGGCGTCTACGGCAACGGATTCCGATTTGCAACCCCATTAAATATCGGCAGGGAAGACCTGGATAAAGGCTTGAACATTTTTGAAGCTGCTCTAAAAGAGCTGTAGGAGGGAAATGGTATGAAGGATTTTATATTCAGAATGCCCGCTAAAATCAGATTCGGCGTCGGAATCAGCAGTAATATCGCAGATATCTGCAGTGAATTCGGTGCAAGAAAAGCATTTATCGTAACGGATTCCATGATCATAAAGACAAACATTTTGGATCCGATTAAAGAGAGTTTCGAAAAGGCAGGGATGCCTTATGAAATCTACTCGGATATCGTACCGGATCCAGCCATCGAAACGGTGGATGCCATAGCAGAGGTTTTAAGAAATAGCGGGGCGGACATCGTAGTGGCAGTAGGAGGGGGAAGCCCCATCGATGCGGCAAAATCTATCTGTATGTTGCAGACCAACGAAGGCTCCATCCGTGAGTATTTATTTGGCGGAAGCAGGACGGTCACCAATCCCAGCATGACGCTTCTATGTGTCCCTACTACAGCGGGAAGCGGCAGTGAAATGACGGCGGCAGCCGTTATAACGGATAACCAGAATCGGATCAAATTATCGGTCACCCATGATTATCTGGTACCGAAAATAGCATTGATCGACCCCTTGCTGCATGTTGGAATGCCTGCCTTTATTACGGCCACCACCGGAATCGATGCGCTGACCCATGCCGTTGAGGCATATGTATCTTTGAATGCAAGTCCTGTCAGCGATGCAATGGCTCTTCAAGCCATGAGAATCATCGGTAAAAATCTGAGAACTGCCGTAGCAAACGGCAGTGATTTGGAGGCCAGAAGTAATATGGCAATTGCCAGTTCCATGGCAGCAACTGCGTTTTTCAACGGTGGGTTGGGAGTCGTACACGGTATCGCGCAGTCTATGGGCGGGGTTGCCCATGTTGCCCACGGCGTTGCAAACAGCTTGATCCTTCCTTATGCCATGGAAAGAAATGTGGTAGGAAATCTTGAAAAATTTAAAGAGATCGCCGTTGCACTCGGAGAAAACGTGGATGGGCTATCTCTTCGCGAAGCCGCCGATAAAGCGCCGTCCGCAGTATTCAAGCTGGCAAGAGACTCGAGGATCCCACTAAAATTAAAGGAAGTAGGCGTCACCAGAGATCATTTCCCGGACATTCTGAAAGGAACCATGGCATACCGGCTGCTCGCGGTCAATCCATGCAAACTGCAGGAAAAAGACGTCATGGAAATTCTTGAGAAAGCCTTTGAATAACAGAGTAGAATATAAAATTTTAAGCGGAGGTGTGGAATGAGTAAAGTAGTCTATTACAATGTTGACGACACAGTGGATTTTGAGAATCAGAAGCTGAAAGAATGGGGAATAAGCGATATCGAATTAGTAGAGTTTAAAAATGGCGAAGACAGAGATAATCCGGAAGCATTTCTGGAAGCCGCAAAAGATGCCGACGGTGTTGTCGTAGAGTTCTTTCAGATCACAGCTGATGTTCTGTCGAAAATGAAAAAGACAAAGATTATCGCATTGCAGGCGATTGGATACAGCAATGTTGATATGGCCGCCGCATCGGAAAACGGGATCTGCGTTACAAACAGCCCCGGATTCTGCACGGAAGAGGTAGCCCTTCATTCAGTAGGAATGATGATCGACTGCGTAAGGAAAATCACCTATTTAGACAGAAGCGTACGGGCAGGCAGCTGGGATCCTTTATTGGGCGGGAAGACCTTCCGAATGTCGCAAAAGACCGTTGGACTCGTATTCTTCGGCAGTATTCCGAAGTATATGATTCCAATCCTTAAGGCAATGGAGATGAAGATCATCTGCTACGCACCGACCAAAACAAAAGAATTCCTGGCAGAGTATGGTGTTGAAAAAGCGGAGACGATGGAACAGCTTCTCTTAGAATCTGATTTTGTATCGATGCATACGCCGCTGATACCGGGAGTAACGGAGCGCATGATGGGAGAGGAACAATTTAAACTGATGAAGGAGTCTGCCTATTTTATTAACACGGCCAGGGGTAAGGTCGTGGATGAGCCGGCTTTAGTGAAGGCATTAAAAGAAGGTTGGATTAAAGGTGCTGCCGTAGATGTTATTGAAGACGAGGCAAATGAAAAAAGTGACTTGTTTGAGATCGAGAACTGCATCGTAACGCCCCATGCTGCATTTGTATCGGAAGATTCCTTTGCTCAAGCAAGAATCATTGCATTAAAACAGCTTGTGGAGAGGCTTCATGACAGGAAAGTGCCGACAAACCTTGTGAACAAGGATCTTGCAAATAAGATCGTATTCTAATTAGTAATTCACTTGTCCGATGGTCAATCGGCTGCGGAGTCTTAGTTAATTAAAGGAGGATATTATGGAACAGACAGCTATATTCAATAAAGAAACCCTTGGGGAAGTTCATGGCCCTTATGTACAGGGAACAAAATATCGCGATCTTTTCTTTACAACCCAGATCGCAACCCTCCCAAACGGAGATATTATCAGCAAGGATCCGTATGAACAGGCGCTCCAGACGCTGAAGAACGCTGAATTGGCATTAAAAGAAGTCGGGGGAACTTTGGCAGACGTGATTACCTGCAGAATCTATCTTACCGATATGAACGACTATGCTGATGTGAACAAGGCCTATAGAGAGCTGATGCCTTCCGATCCATTCCCGACACGTGCCTGTGTCCAGGTTGCTGGGATGATCCCTGAAGTAAAGGTTGAGATGGAATTCATCTGCAGTGTCAAGGAATAGCGAACAAACCTTCATACTCTGCTCGAAGAACCCTGAAAAGATAAGCATGAAAGGAGATCTAGGATCATGTGTATGAGGATCAAGGACCACATCATACTAGGACCTGAGAGAGCGGCAAATATGGTTTGGATCACGGTGGATGGCAAAGAGCTCATGGCAAAAGAGGGGGAACCCGTTCTGGCATCTCTTTTGGCAGAAAATATTATTGTCAACCGTTACACGGTGAAGAGAAAAGAACCGAGAGGGCTTTTCTGCGGCATCGGACAGTGTACCGACTGCGCAATGATCGTGGACGGAAAGCCCAATGTCAGAACCTGCATCACGCCGGTCAGGCAGGGAATGGTGATTAAAACCCAGCACGGAGTCGGCGAAGGGGGCGGGAAAAATGGTGAATAAAGAAATCGTGGTTGTCGGGGCAGGGCCGGCGGGACTGGCTGCGGCTATCGAAGCTGCGAAAGCAGGAGGAGAAGTATTAGTGGCCGACCTGAACATCCTGCCCGGAGGACAATTGTTCAAGCAGATCCATAAATTTTTTGGCTCCAGCGCGCACCGGTCAGGTACCAGGGGGATTGAGATCGGAAGGCAATTGCTCGCCGAGGCTGAAAAATACGGTGTTGAAATCTGGCTGAATAGCGCGGTGATCGGGTTATATGACGATAGGGTTGTTTCCATTGAAAAGGGGCTGAACAGCGGCGAAAAGGAATTGATCAATATCAAGGCCGAAAAAATCATACTGGCAACGGGGGCCTCGGAAAACGTGGTGAGATTTAAAGGCTGGACTTTGCCGGGAGTCATGGGCGCAGGAGCCGCCCAGACGATGATTAATGTGAACAGAGTAAAACCGGGCAATAAAGTTGTTATGCTCGGTTCGGGAAATGTGGGGCTGATCGTATCTTATCAATTGATGCAGGCCGGCTGTGATGTGGTTGCTCTGGTGGAAGCTGCGCCGAATATCGGGGGCTATGGGGTTCACGCGTCAAAGATCAGAAGAGCGGGAGTGCCTGTATATACGAGGCATACCATTATCGAAGCGAAGGGGACCGACCGCGTCAAGGAAGTAATTATTGCGGAGCTGGACGATAGCTGGCAGCCGATCGCCGGAACAGAAAAGGTGCTGGAAGCAGACGTTGTAACGTTAGCGGCAGGGCTGAAGCCGATTTCAGATCTGGCCAGACTGCACGACCTTGAAATGGTGTATAACGGTGTTTTCGGCGGTTGGGTTCCCAAGCATGATGAAAATATGGAATCCACCCAGAGCGGTATTTATGTGGCGGGAGACACTACAGGGGTAGAAGAAGCCAATACGGCGTTGGAGGAAGGGAGGCTGGCGGGTATTGCCGCCGCCGAGTCTTTGGGCTATATTGCGGAAAAAGATGCGAAGGAACGGAAGGACGATACCTGGAAAAGATTAGACGGCCTGAGGATGGGTCCCTTTGGAGAGAAACGAATGTACGCAAAAAACGAGATCCTTGCTTGCTTCCCTGCAAGATCCTGAGGAGGGAACTCAAGTCAGAACGTAAAGAGGTGAGAGAATATGGCATTGGAGCAGAACGGATACATTACAAGAGAAGAACTGGCAAGCTTTAACCAGATCATATCGGAAGAAAGATTCAAAAAAGGCCCTGTTGCAATCATTGAATGTATACAGCAAATCCCATGCAATCCCTGTGAGTCTGCCTGCGTTCGAAAAGCGATCCGCATTGGAGAGCCTATCACATCGCTGCCGGTGCTGAACGAAGATCGGTGCACGGGTTGTGGTGTCTGCATTGCCAGATGTCCCGGACTGGCTATTTTCGTTATAGATAAAACCTTTTCAGATGCAGAAGCTACCGTGGCGTTTCCCTATGAATATACGCCGCTTCCCCAAAAGGATGAAACGGTGGATGCGGTAGACAGAACAGGCAGGGTTGTTTGCAAAGGGAAGGTGATGAAGGTCTTGAATCCGGAATCATTTGACAGAACGCCTGTGGTTACCCTAGCAATTCCGACAGAGTATGCGGATGAAGTCAGAAGCATGAAAAGGAGGCGTGATCGATGAGTAAGGATTTGGACGACGATATGTTTGTCTGCCGCTGTGAAGAAGTGACAGTCCGCGAAATCAGACAGGCGATTGCAGAAGGCGCAAGAGATGTAGTAGGGATTAAAAGGAGGACCAGAGCAGGCATGGGCTTGTGCCAGGGACGCACCTGCGAAAAAATGGTGCAGCAGATTCTTTCACAGGAGTTGGGCATAAGCCCTGAAGAAACCGGAACTTCCAGCGCAAGGCCGCCGGTCAAGCCTGTTGACTTCGGGACTCTGGCAAAGGGGGTACAATGATGAAATCCTATGATGTAATTGTGATCGGCGGGGGCGTAATAGGAACCAGCACTGCATATCAACTGGCGAAAAAAGGATATGATGTGGCAATACTGGAACAAAACGATATCGCATCCGGAACTGCCAGCCGTACGGATGGAGCAACGTTGATTAGCGATAAACAGCCGGGAATCGACGTGTTGCAGGGTTATCACAGCGTAGAGCTGTATAAAAAAATCGCAAAAGAGTTTTCCTATGATATTGAGTTTAAAAGCTGCGGATTTATGTATGTTTGCGAGACGGATGCGGAAATGGCAGCCGCTGAGGATTATGCAGCAAAGGTAAGAGCACAGGGCTTTGAAATGCGGGTAATCGACTCCAAGGAAATGTGCGAAAGAGAGAAATACCTGGCGAAGGACTTAAAGGGCGGACTATGGACAGAGTCCGACGGGCTGGTAAATCCATACAAAGTATGTTTCGGATTTATAGAGCAAGGAAAAAAATACGGCCTGGATGTGTATACGCATCATGAAGTAACCGGAATTAAACTGGACGCCAGGAATCAGATAGAAGGAGTGATCACAGACCGGGGCAATTTTATTACCAATAAGGTCGTAAATGCCTGCGGCGTATGGGCGCCTTTCATCGGGAGAATGGTGGGCATCAACATCCCCATCGAACCGAGAAAAGGAATGCTATTAGTCAGTGAGAAAACCGATATCATAGCCAATACGGAGGTTATCGAGTTTGGTTATTGGCTGGCGAAATTTTTCGTAGACTTCAAACGCCCTGTCAGCGAACTTGTTGAAAAGCACAACGTTTGCATGAATATTGAAACTACACATTCGGGAAATACCATTGTCGGCGGCTGTAGATTATTCAGGGGATACGACATAAGATCCGAACATGAAATCATACAGGCGATCGCCGAAAGAGCGATCCGATTTTTCCCGGTCCTAAGGGATATAAACTGCATCAGGACCTTTGGAGGCATCAGGCCGTTTTGTCTGGACCAGCTGCCTATCGTCAGTGCGGTGGAAGAGGTCCCGGGGTTTTATATCGCAGCCGGCCACGAAGGAGACGGCATCGCATTGGCACCGATTACGGGTTTGCTTATGTCACAGCTCATTGCCGGAGAGAAAACAGATTTTGATATCGCCGAGCTGAGCTGGGCGAGATTTAAGGGCATTGATCTGGCAAAACTGTCAGCGCGTGCAAGTTAAATAAGGCGGCAGATCGTCGCCTGCCGCCTTATCTTATCAGATTGCCACGGTGATTCCGATGTCTGTTTGCATCGATGCCTGCTGATATGCATCGATCGAATACCAGCTTGCTCTTCTTAAAATATCCGGTATTGCTTCAACCTGTTTTATTAATGAATAGGAGATTGAAACTTCAATATATTTTTCCATTATTCGAAAAATTCCAAAAAATGTTCGTGATGGCATGCAACTTGTAATATTAAAAAAATGAGTGATGTGAGATATGCAATCGGAATCAGAAAGGAGGAGAGATTATAGTTTAAAATAATGAAATTAACTTGGAAATTTAGAAAGCTTATAAGGAGGAATTGGAATGGTTAAAATTGTGCTGCTTTTGATTGTACTTGTAAACGGCGCATTTGCAATTATGTTTATCCGTGATTTTATTAAAAACAAAGCTGAAGCAATGAAAGAAAAAGGAAATGGTACCTTTCTCGGCATTTGGGGAGCAATTGTTTATTTCTTTTCCACATTTGGCATTTCAGATTTTGCTTTATCCACTATTCTATACAGGGCAAGAAAGCTTGTCTCAGATAAAAAGCTTCCGGGAACATTAAACACCCAATGCGTTATCCCTGTAGCGGTTATGGCATTGTTATATATCTCAGTCATCACGGTGGATACGGTAACCCTGATCGTCTGTATCATTGCGCAGGTTGCCGGAGCCTACATCGGGCCGCGATTCGTCGTAAAATTGCCTGAACGTATCATCAGGCGGTTCATTGGAGCAGGATTGCTTATAGCTGCATTTTTAGTTGTTGCAGGAAAAGTGGGAATCCTCCCAATTGGAGGAGACGCGATCGGCCTTGCAGGGCCAAAGCTTGCAATTGCAGCAGTTGCACTATTCCTTTTCGGTGCTCTGAATAATATTGGAATCGGGTCCTATGCGCCAACCATGGTGACTGTTTTTGCCCTGGGCCTGAACCCAGCAGTTACCTTCCCTATTATGATGGGCGCCTGTACATTCTCAGTACCCGTCGGAAGCATGCAGTTTGTTAAATTTGGGGAATACGGCAGAAAAATCACCCTTTTTGTCTCCATATTTGGTATCATCGGCGTACTCGCCGCCGTTTATATTGTGAAAAGCCTGAACGTCTCCATGCTCCAGTGGGTGGTCGCTGCGGTCGTGTTTATAGCAGGCTTTGATATTATCATCAGAGAAATCATGAAAAAAAATTCAGAAGAAACTGCGCAAGGCTAAAAATCATGGTGTAATTTTGAATTCAAAATTAAATAGTATAAAGGAGGTTAAACTATGTCATCAATGGATAAAATCGGAAGTTCAACGGCGACCTTTGCTTCTCGCTGGGGAATGATTATGGTAATGGTTGGCGCTGCGGTGGGGCCCGGAAATATTTGGCGTTTCCCCCGTATGGCAGCTGAATACGGAGGCGGAACGTTTGTAGTGATTTACATACTGGCGATTTTCCTGTGGGCGTTTCCGTTATTGATGTGCGAGGGAATTCTCGGAAAAGGAAGCAGATTTGGTGTTGTCGGCGCATTCAGAGCATTCTTAGGGGAAAATAAAACCTGGGTCGGCCTTTGGATGACATGTACGGTCTTGTTAATGACTTCTTACTTTAATGTTGTCGGTTCCTGGACCACCAAGTATTCCATCATGGCGATCACCGGTCAATTTGAGGCCGGCAAAGGTCAGGAATTATGGGAAAACTTTATCGGAGATCCAGCACAGGTAATACTCTTTCATTTTATCATGGTTTGCATATCAGGGTTTGTCCTTTATAAAGGCGTCGTGAAGGGAATCGAAGCTGTCAGCAAATGGATGTTGCCGGTACTGGTGCTTTTGATCGCGATCTGTGCTGTCAGAGCGATCTCATTGCCGGGCGGATTAAAAGGACTTGACTATCTCTTTTCGATCCAACCGGAATATTTCCTGAATGCACAAACATGGCTGCAGGCCTTTACCCAGATGGCCTGGTCTACAGGAGCCGGCTGGGGCTTGTTCCTGACCTACAGCGTTTATATGAAGAACAATGAAAACATCGGAACAAATGCGGTGACGACGGCAGTCGGTGACTGCACCATGGCGATTATCGCATCCATGGCGGTTATCCCGACGGTTTTCGCTACCATCAGCGATCCCGCGGTCATTGAAAGCGCTTTTCTTTCCGGCAACCAGGGCTTGACCTTTATCATCATGCCGGAATTGTTTGCAACCATGCCTATGGGTTCTATCCTTGGATTCTTCTTCTTCTTAGCCATCGTCTTTGCTTTCCTTACCTGCCAGTTCGCTTGTATGGAAAATCCGGTAAGATGTCTTATGGATATGGGAGTCCCAAGGAAAAAGGCAGTCGTCATCATCTCGGCTTTAGTATTTCTCATCGGGCTTCCATCCGCAATGAGCCTCAAAGTTTTCAACAATCAAGACTGGGTATGGGGTATCGGATTGATGCTGACGGCGGTATTTATCAGCTGGGCTGTATTGAAGAGAGGCGTGGAATTCTGCCGCTCCACATTGGTCAACACCTCAAGGGTGAACAACCTCTATATCGGCAAATGGTTTAATGTTGTAGTGCGTTTAGTTCCTGTAATCTTTGTACTGATCTTCGGTTGGTGGCTGTACCAGTCCGTTACATGGTATCCCGGAACATGGTGGCTTCCGTTTGAAGAATTCACCATTGGAACCATCATTCTGCAATGGGGTATCATGCTCATCATCGTTCTCGCCTTGGGTAGATTCGTAAGTAAGAAAACCAGAAAAACTCCTCAGATTCTGGAGGAGGATCCAACGCTTACCGTGACGATCAAGGTTGAAGATTATGAAGGACAGAAAATATAAAGGAGGGAAACAAAATGTCTGTAAATGGGATAATCATGATGATCGTTATATGCGCATTTCTCTTCGGGAGCTTCGGATATCTGTTATTCTTGGGGACAAAAGAATCTAAAGAATAGGCTGAGCCGGCAAAGAGCAAAATTTGCGTTATAAAACGTTCAAGAGTGAGCCGGCAGTATAAATCAAGCCGGCTCACTTTTTCATATCAGAATTTAGAAAGAGGGAAAAATGGATAATCGATTGGAAAACAGGCAATTTGGTTATTTGACGCCTGAAAATAATAATGTTGTAGTTAGAATGCAGAATCATCAGCAAATAAGCGGATACTCGGTAGGAATTATCTACATTGAAGATGTTTGGTACCCAATGATGCCGGGAAATGTGGTGAATGCATATACCTATGATTTCCCTGTCAGGATGAGAGGGGTTCCCAACCTGAACATCGATCGGCTTTTCCGGGCAGACCCCTCCATTGCAGAGGATATCATCACCCTGGGGAAACACATGATAGAAAAAGAGGGGATCAGAGCGCTGTGTTCCGCCTGCGGATTTTTCGGCAATTTCCACAGACAGGTTGCAGAAGCTCTGGATATTCCGGTAGCCTTGTCCAGCCTGGTGCAGGTGCCATGGATAAAAAGTATCCTAAAGCCAAATCAAAAAATCGGAGTATTGACTGCAGATGCATCCTCCCTGACCGACCAGCTGCTGGAAAATTGCTTGATTGATGACCCAGACCTACTTGTCGTCAAGGATTTGAGACATGGTCCGGAATTTTCGGCAATTCTTGAATACCGTGGGCAATTTGATAACGGCAAGGTAAGGGAAGAGGTTGTCGGTGCGGCCTTAGAGCTGCTGGAAGGCGATGACAAGATTGGCGCCATTCTTTTGGAATGTAGCGACATGCCGCCTTATGCCTATGCTGTTCAACAGGCAACGCAGCTTCCTGTGTTTGACTTTATTACGTTGATTAAGTGGCTGCATAACGGAACAACGCAAAGGCCATATTGCGGACATATCTAGTACTTCGTAACACATGTGTCACTACAGTATCACGGCTAAATTTCCTTCTGACTACGTTGTCGAGAATTTTGAGGAGAGAGGGTGACAGGATTGAAAATTGTAAACGGAGGAAGCCTATTTGCAAGGGCGCTAAAGAAAGAAGGCGTAGAACAGATTTTCACCATCTGCGGCGGTCAAATCATGCCGCTTATCTATGGATGCAGATCCGAAGGCATTGCGGTCATTGATGTAAGGCACGAGAATGCAGGGGTATATGCGGCAGATGCATATGCCAGAATGACAGGAAAACCCGGAGTCGTTGTAGCAACAGTGACACCTGGAATACTTCAAACGATGCAGGGTGTTGCAGAAGCCAGAGCTGCCAACTCACCGCTCGTTGTAATTGCCGGGTCGGTAAGCCTGGCAGATTATGATACCGGTGCGGAGCAGGATATGGACACCTTAAGTATCCTGAAAACCAACACCCTCTGGTCGGCAAGGATTTACGATTTAAGAAGAATTCCTGAGTATGTGTCCAAAGCATTCAGGACCGCTTTGGATTCCGTGCCAGGACCGGTCTACCTAGAATGTCCTGTGAATATCATAAAAGGAACAGTTGAAGAGGCCGATGTGGATTTTCCGGAGCTGACACGGACTGCGGTCCAGCCCTTCGGTGATCCGTTCCTGATCGATAATGCCGCGGATATGCTGATAAAAGCGAAATCCCCCGTAATAGTACTAGGCGATACAAGCGTATACACGGCTCAATATGGAGAGGCGGTCAAAGAGCTGGCGCAATATCTGGACATTCCCGTATTTGCTGCAACGACGGCGCGCGGTGCATTCGGGGACGAGGATGACGAGCTGTTTTCCATCGGAGAAGGAGCATTATCGGAAGCAGATGTTGTTTTAACATTTTCGGCCAATATGAATTTCAGATTAAACCTCGGGAAACCTCCCATGATCTGTGCAGATGCCAAATTCATTCAGGTTCATCCGAATATCACGAGGATCGGATTTAATGCTCCGGCCCATATCGGCATTGTTGCTGGCACCGGTGCCGGTGCAAAACAGATATTGGAGGCAGTAAAGGAAAAAACAACTGATCGGGGAAACCCGGAGTGGATCAAAAGAGCTGCAAAGCTGCATGGCGAAAAGCGGCAGGAATGGGCGGAGGGATATCATTTTGAAGATATTGTACCGATGCATCCGGCAAGGTGCGCCGCGGAGGTTGGAAAATTTCTTGCAACGGAAGGCCGGGACTGGTCGGTTGCATGCGATGGCGGCGATGCTTATGAATGGATGATGCGCGCTGTCAAGGTGCACCGACCGGGTCAGATCGTCGGCTATGGGCCGAATGGAACCATCGGGACCGGATCGGGATTTGCTATGGGCGCATGGCTGGCTCATAAAAAGCCGGTATTGCTTTATACCGGAGATGGAAGCATAGGGTTCTATGCAATGGAATTTGACACAATGGAACGGCATAACATGCAGATAATTTGTGTGATTGCCAACGATTCCCAATGGGGAATGGTTAAAATGGCAGAAACCATGCGTAATGCGGTAGAAGTAGAAAAGGGTTATGTTGCAACGGTACTTTCACATATGCGAGAATACCACAAGTTGCCCCAGATATGGAAGGGATACGGAGAGCTCGTAACGGATATCAACGAGCTCATACCAGCCATAAAGAGAGCCTATGCATCTGGGAAACCTTCCATCATCAACGTGGAGGTTCATAATGAGTATCCAAGTCCCTTTACTAGGGCATATGGATACGGGAGCTGATTCCCCCCCCCACTGAAAATTGCATTTAACTTTTCATTTAAGAAATCAAGGTTATTTTTAACGTCTTACAAAAAAGCAGATATTTTCAACGTCTTACAAAAAAGACGTTGACAAATTACTTGTAATTTAATATACTACTAACAATATTATCAATCTTAAATGCAACGACGGAGTATTTGTTTTTTCAGATAAGCGTTACAGAGAGTCGGTGGATGCTGTGAACCGATACGCAGAAAAGAACAATCTCGCTCCTGAGCAGGCGCCCTAACGCATACGCTATTAAGGTGTCCCGGCTGGCCCCGTTATCAAGGCCGAGGATTTGTTGGAATCCAGCGAGTTGACTGTTTTATAACAGTAATCAGGGTGGTACCGCGGTAGAATTATATCGTCCCTGGAGCTTTTAAAGAAGCTTCAGGGATTTTTTTGTGTTAAAACTCCGACTGAAGCAATCAATCGTTTGATAGGAGGAACAAAAATGACCAAGATGATTAAGATTTTCGACACAACCTTAAGAGATGGCGAACAATCCCCGGGTTGCAGCATGAATCTCAAAGAAAAGATTGAAATGGCGAAGCAGTTGGAAAGAATGAAAGTGGATATTATTGAGGCTGGCTTTGCAATTTCCTCTCCGGGAGATTTTATTTCGGTAAAGACCATTGCGGAAACCATGAAAGACTGCACCGTTGCCAGTCTTGCAAGAACAACACCGGAAGATATCGACAGAGCGTGGGAAGCGCTTTCGGGAGCAGTTTCCCCCAGAATCCATACCTTCATTGCCACCTCACCAATCCACATGGAATATAAGCTGATGATGACGCCGGAGGAAGTTTATGAACGCTCCGTCGCTATGGTAAAACATGCGAAGAGATACTGTGGCGATATTGAATGGTCCGCGGAGGATGCCACCAGAAGCGATCCGATTTTCCTAGCGAAGGTCATCGAAGGGGTGATTAAGGCAGGAGCGACTACCATCAACTTGCCTGACACCGTCGGCTATACCACACCCGATGAATATTACGAGTTTCTCATGAAGGTGCAGGAGCACGCACCATCCATGGTGAATATTTCCCTTTCTACCCACTGCCACAACGATTTGGGGCTGGGTGTCGCCAATTCGCTGGCAGCCATTAAGGCCGGGGCGTCTCAGGTCGAGTGCACCATCAACGGTATCGGTGAAAGAGCCGGAAACGCAGCGATGGAAGAAATCGTCATGGCCCTGCATACCAGAAAAGACATCTTGAATGTTGATACCAGGGTCATAACCACCGAAATCATGCGATCTTCCAGTCTGTTGTCCCGGATCACCGGTGTCAAGGTCCAGCCTAACAAAGCGATTGTGGGAGAAAATGCCTTTGCCCATGAAGCCGGCATCCATCAGCATGGCGTGATGAAAAACAAGGAAACCTATGAGATCATGACTCCGGAATCCGTCGGCTTAACACAAAACAATCTGGTCCTGGGCAAGCACTCCGGAAAGCATGCCTTCCGAGACAAGATAAAGAATTTGGGCTACGATATGTCCGAGGCAGAGATCGACAGAATGTTTGTCAAGTTCAAAGACCTTGCTGACAAGAAAAAGTCGGTGTACGATCGGGATATTGAAGCGTTGATTTCCAAGGAAGCCGTTCAGGTACCAAAGACGTATTGTCTTGACAGCTTTGTCATAAACAGCGGAAATACCATCACGTCAACTGCAGTGATCAAAATGGTAAAGGACGGAAAAGTCATAGAGAAGGTATCCCGAGGAGAAGGCCCCATCGATGCGTCCTTTAAGTCTATCGAGAAGATTGTCGGGATGGAATTTAATCTGGAGGACTACCAGATCCAGTCCGTTACCGAGGGCGAAGATGCCTTGGGAGATGCCATGGTAAAAATCAGCGATGCGGATGGCAATATCTTCACGGGAAGAGGCTTGTCGACGGATATCATTGAAGCCAGTATCCATGCTTATATCAATGCAGTGAATAAAATGATCTATGATAAGAATCTTAACTAAAGGAGGAGCAAGACCATGGGAATGACGATGACGCAGAAAATATTGGCAGCCCACGCAGGCCTGAAGACAGTAAAGGCCGGCCAGTTTATCGAAGCAGAGCTGGATATCGTATTGGCCAATGATATTACAGGGCCGGTTGCGATTAAAGAATTTCAGAAGATGGGCGCAGAAAGCGTTTTTGATAAAAACAAGGTTGTACTGGTCCCGGATCACTTCACCCCGAATAAGGATATCAAGGCCGCGGAGCAGTGTAAAATGATGCGGGAATTTGCAGTAGACCAGAAGATAGAAAACTATTTTGAAGTGGGAGAAATGGGCATCGAGCATGCTCTGCTCCCCGAAAAGGGGATCGTGGTTGCCGGAGATGCAGTCATCGGCGCAGATTCCCATACCTGTACCTATGGGGCACTGGGTGCTTTTGCCACAGGGATTGGGTCCACTGATATGGCGGCGGGAATGGCGCGGGGCAAGGCCTGGTTTAAGGTGCCATCAGCCATCAAATTTGAACTGATCGGTAAGCCGACCAAATGGGTCAGCGGAAAGGATGTAATCCTTCACATCATCGGCATGATCGGTGTCGACGGGGCACTCTATCAATCCATGGAATTTATGGGACCCGGACTGAAAAATCTTTCCATGGATGACCGGTTTACCATGGCAAACATGGCCATTGAGGCAGGCGCTAAGAACGGAATCTTTCTGGTAGACGACAAAACAATGGAATACATGAAGGAACACAAAAATAAAAACAAAGCCTTTAAAAAGAAGATGAAAGTATACGAACCGGATAAGGATGCGGTCTACGTCGAGACCTATGTCATCGATCTATCCAAAATCAGACCAACAGTGGCCTTCCCCCATCTGCCGGAAAATACGAGAACCATCGATGATGTGGGAGAGATTAGGATCGATCAGGTTGTCATCGGTTCCTGCACCAACGGAAGAATGGAAGACATGAAGGTAACCGCCAAAATCCTGAAAGGTAAAAAAGTGGCAAAAAATATGAGACTCATCATCTTCCCGGGCACCCAGAACATCTATCTCGAGTGCGTCAAGAACGGCTATGCAGAAATCTTTGTCAAGGCAGGGGCAGTATTCTCAACGCCGACCTGCGGACCTTGTCTGGGAGGGCACATGGGAATTCTGGCAGCGGGAGAGAGAGCGGTGGCAACCACCAACAGAAATTTCGTAGGAAGAATGGGTCATGTGGAATCGGAGATTTATCTGGCCAGCCCTGCGGTAGCTGCGGCATCCGCGATAGCAGGCAAGATCTTCAATCCGGAAGACTTGTAAACAGTTCCTTCCAAAACCGCTCAAGCTGCATGCATCCATTAGGTTTTTTGTAGTTTGCATTTGCTTTCGGACGGTTTTGTCCAGGAACATGTTTACGCGTCCACAGATTTATTAACTTAAAAAGGAAGGAAAAGCGACATGGGAATTGTATTTAAATACGGAGAAAACGTTGATACCGACGTCATTATCCCTGCAAGACATTTGAGTACCTCGGTTCCGGCTGAGCTTGCAAAGCACTGCATGGAGGATATCGATGCGGAGTTTGTCAATCAGGTTAAGGAAGGCGACATCATCGTGGCGGGTAAAAATTTCGGCTGCGGTTCGTCTAGGGAGCATGCTCCCATTGCCATCAAAGCGGCAGGGGTGAGTTGTGTGATTGCACCAACTTTTGCAAGAATCTTTTATCGAAATTCCTTCAACACTGGATTACCGATCCTGGAATGTGAAGAGGCAGCGGTTAAGATCCAAGCGGGAGACGAGGTGGAGGTCAATTTCAAGACGGGAGAAATTAGGAATACGACAAAAGGAGAAACCTATCAGGCGGAACCTTTTCCAGAATTCATCAGCAAAATCATCGCGTGTGATGGGCTGGTCAATTACGTAAAGAACAATCTATAATATGCGGTTGGCATATCAAAAGGAGAAGATAAATGAACTATAAAATTGCATTGGTTCCGGGAGACGGCATCGGGCCTGACGTGGTGACGGAAGCAGTCAGAGTGATGGATAAAATCGGAGAAAAATATGGCCATCAGTTTCAGTATACTACCGTCCTTGCCGGCGGAGCCGCAATTGATGCGGTGGGAGAATGTCTGCCACAGAATACCATCGACGTATGTAGGAGCAGCGATGCGGTACTCCTTGGCGCGGTAGGAGGCTGGAAATGGGATACCCTTCCGGGAGAACAAAGACCGGAGAGAGCCCTTCTCGGACTGAGAAAAGAGCTTGGGCTTTTTGCAAATATCAGACCGGCGATTCTCTTTGAAGAGCTGTCGGAGGCCTGCCCGTTGAAATCTGAGATCACCGAAGGCGGTTTAGATCTTGTTGTAGTAAGAGAGCTGACGGGCGGAATCTACTTTGGAGAAAAGGGCTATAAAGATACTGAGCTTGGCAGAGCCGCATACGATGTGGAACAATACGCGGAAGAAGAAATCAGAAGGATCGCCGTTGTTGCCTTCGATATGGCAATGAAGAGAAATAAGAAGCTGACCAGTGTGGATAAGGCCAATGTTCTGGAAAGCTCCAGACACTGGAGAAGCATAGTAAAGGAAGTTTCCAAGGACTATCCGGAGGTTGAACTGAGCCATATGTACATTGACAATGCAGCAATGCAGATGGTAAGAGATCCAAAGCAGTTCGATGTTATTGTGACCAGCAATATTTTCGGAGATATCCTTTCCGACGAAGCAAGCATGATCACCGGCTCCATCGGAATGCTTCCCTCGGCAAGTCTAGCAAAAGGAAATTTTGGAATGTATGAACCGATTCACGGTTCCGCTCCGGATATTGCCGGTCAGAATAAGGCAAATCCGATGGCTACAATTTTATCAGTCGCGATGATGCTGCGCTATACCTTCGGGCTCTCCGAAGAAGCGGATGATGTGGAAGCTGCAGTTAAGTCTGTGCTTTCTGCCGGCTTCAGAACCGCAGATATCATGAGTCCTGGGAAAAAAAATCTTGGAACAAAAGAAGTGGGGGATCTAATCGTCACCGCCATTGACCAGGGAATCTAAAAAAAGCCAATCGAGGAGATGCTCCGCGATTGGCTTTTCTGAATCCGTTCCTAGTTCATTTGATCACTCGAGTAAGAAGGCTTGTCAGGTAAGCGAAACCTAATTTGGTACGACCGCGCTCCACTTTGGCAAGCCGCTCCTCTTTAGAAGGATACTGAGCCAGCAGGATGGCTGCAAACATGATCACACAGCCCCAGATTTCTCTTGAAGTGACTTGCTCGCCTAAGAGGATGATTCCTGCCATTACCGCAATTACTGATTCTAGTGACATGATCAAAGAAGCCACCGTGGGTGTAGTATCCTTTTGTGCAATGATCTGAAGGGTGAATGCTACCCCGCAGGACATGATGGCGGCATAGAGAATCGGCTGGGTGGAAGCGATAATACTAGCCCAGTGAATGGTTTCAAATCCCAACATAAAAGGGACGGAGAGCAGCCCGGCAATCAGAAATTGTAAGCAGGCCAGCTGAATACTGTCCGCCTTGGGCGAAAAATGGCCGATGGCAAGAATGTGACCTGCAAAACCAAAGGCAGAAACCAATACAAGCAGATCTCCCTTGCTGATGAAAAAGCCTTCCTGAATACAAAGCAGATAAAGCCCTACGGTCGCCATTGCCACACAAAACCATAGGATCGGGCGAACCTTTTTTCTTACCAAAAGGCCTAAAATTGGCACCAGTACAATATATAAAGCCGTAATAAATCCACTCTTACCGGCAGTGGTATAAACCATGCCGAGCTGCTGAACCGAGCTTGCAAGAAACAGGATGATACCACAGTATAGCCCGCTTGTAATAAGGGTTTTCCGGTTCTTCTTTTCTTTTGCATCAATTGTTCCATCGACACGCTGCCCGATGGGTTTCCTCTTCTGGATGCCATTGACAATCAGGATAACGGGAAGAAGGGCCAAGGATCCGATCAAAAACCGAATCCCATTAAATGTAAATGGGCCGATGTATTCCATTCCTGCCTTCTGAGCGACGAATGAAACTCCCCAAATCAGTGCTGCCGTTAACAGCATCATATTACCGCGTAATTTTTTGCTCATAGTATTGCCTCGTTGCTTTCCAAATGCGAAATATCCGCATATGATTCATATAGGTAGGGCCGCTGAACAATCAAAAGATCTGAAATGTTTTCGGAAGATTAAGCTTAGCCTTGTGATTGTTCAGTAAGCCCTAAAGAAAAATATAGGTACTTATTAAGTAGAGCAATAATCGTGCCAGCGGGAAAAGCGGGAATAGATTTCTGTGGGTCAGGACTGCAAAAGCAGAAATTGCAAAGACGCCCATTCCTTCGTATGAGAGGCCACCGAAAACCATGTGAATTGATTTCGTATCAAAAGACTTGAATGTGATACGGAATCGATTCGAAAATTGGACATTTGTTTAGAAACAATGTATAATAAGCGCATACCATTGAGATGCAGCGTAGCTGCAAAGAAGCGAACCATTTAGGCGGAGGAAAAACACATGGCAAAATTAAAGGATACATTCGGGCTGAGTCGTGTTATCGAGCCAAAAGCATCGGTGCCGGTTACGGCGTGGAAGATAGATAACCATAGGGAAATTAAGCCGGAGGAATGCAGAGTATCGCTGAAGCTGATTCATCTGGAACGGGATTGTTTTCAGCAGTTTTGCAGAGACAGTGGGTTTGATGAGGCCAAAATCATTGCGAAGATATTGGATGTAATAAACCGCAGAGGAAAACTCCACAATCCATTCACCAACACAGCCGGGCAATTCAGCGGGGTCATCGAAGAGATGGGGAGCAAGTATGCGAAACAGTCGCCGTACAAGGTTGGTGATGAGGTCGTAAGCTTGACAACAATGACGGCGATTCCGCTCCATATCGACAAGATCCATAAGATCGACTACAACTTTGATGAGCTCACCGTAACGGGCTATGGCATCCTTTTTATGGATTCGCAGCTCACCACCATTCCTCCGGGCCTCCAGTTGGACTACACTATGGTAGCCTTTGATGAAGCGGCAAATCTGAAAGCAATTTATGATGCCTGCAGAGGAGGAAAGCGGTTTCTGATCATTGGGAAGGATTTGATTACCAGCATTGCTTATGTCAGTTCTATTAAAAAAGCGTTGGAAGACAATTGCTATATCACGGTGATTCTTGATGAAGATGAAATTGGCACACTTTCGCCGAAGCTGGTGAAAGAGGAGCTGTCGCATTGGGTTAACTCCTCTTATATTCTCAACGTTACACAGCCCATCAACGCGGCAGAAACAGTGCTGAATAAAGAGGAAGATCTTTATGATCTGACAATCAACTGCGAGGACCTTCTCGGATCGGAGGTGCTGAGTGTCATTCTGACGAGGCGGAAAGGAAAGCTTTATTTTACAAGTCTGATGAACAGCTACACACAGTCGAATCTTTTTTCGGAAAGCATGAACAAGGAGCTGGAGACCTATTTGCTCGGCCAGTTTGTCGAAGGTGTCGAATGGTTTACCATTGAACTTCTGCTTTCCATATCCAAAGATCTGGATCGGCTGAGTAAGCTTTATCAATCCCAGGCATTGGCTTTCGGGCAGGCCAAGAAAAAGGCGATTTCTCTCAACATGGAGAAGACAGGCAAAGCAGATGATTTCATTTTCGGAAGCCCAACAACGGAGGTACTGGTCAACGATGTCCTGAACATTGCCGATTATGACTGCAACGTCATTCTGCAAGGGGAAACCGGCGTCGGAAAGGAGAAAATCCTGGAGCTGATCTATAAAAACAGCGTCAGAAAAACCAAGCCTTGCGTTAAGATCAACTGTGCGACCATCCAGGAGAATCTTGCAGAGAGTGAGTTTTTCGGGTATGAGGCCGGCTCCTTCACCGGTGCGCAGGCGGGAGGGAAAAAAGGTTATTTTGAGTTGGCCAACGGCGGTATCCTGTTCCTGGACGAGGTGGGGGCGCTGTCCCTGAATCTGCAGTCTAAGCTGCTCCGGGTTCTTCAGGAAAACCAGTTCTATAAAGTCGGCGGAACAGTGCCTATCGATATCAATGTCAGGGTTATCTGTGCGAATAACATCCCGCTGCGACAGCTGGTCGAACAAGGTAAATTCCGGGAGGATCTTTACTACCGGCTTAACATTTGCACCATCACCATTCCGCCACTTCGAGACCGTAGGGATGACATCGCAGTTTTGGCCACGACATTTTTGGAAAACTACTGCAAACGCTATGGAATGGATAAGGAATTTGATCCGACTGCCCTCGTCCGGCTGGTGGACTACGATTGGCCCGGGAATGTCAGGGAACTGGAAAACCTGATCCATCGGACGGTGATCAGTGTAAAAGGCCATATCATATCCGGCGGAGATATCGAATCGGTTTTGAACGAGAGTATCTATGAGGATCTGGTGATCAATCTGAAGCGTAGCATGAGGGGTTCGACTTCCCTTGACTTTAACAAGATCATAGAACAGCAGGAAATCCAGCTGATCGAATATGCTTTGAAAAAATTCGGAAGCACCAGAAAGGCGGCGGAGTTTCTCAATATGACCCAGCCCCAGCTCATGCGGAAGAAACAAAAATACAATATTTGATGCTATTGTGCTCCCATAAAAATAGCAGCTTGCAATATTGCAAGCTGCTATTGGTATCCGACGAGTGCTTCAAACACCTCAACGGGCATTGGCTTTGCAAAGAAATACCCCTGTACATAATGACAGCCTGCTTCTATAAGAAAATCTACCTGATCCTGGGTTTCTACGCCTTCCGACAAAATCTTTAGATTCAGATCCTTGGCGATCCTAATAATTCCGTCGACGATGATCTTATCCTTTTCCATCATGCCGTCTTTTCTGAAGAACTCTTTATCCAGCTTTAAAACATCCACGGTGAGATCCTTCAATAGATTCAGGGAAGAATATCCTGATCCGAAATCATCGATCAGGATGGAAAACCCTAGATTCTTCAGATCCAGTATCATGGAAACTGCTGCTTCGACATCATGAAACAAAATGCTTTCCGTCAGTTCAAGCTCAAGAAGATTAGGGGAGATCCGGTACTGTTCGATCAGAGCCTTGAGCTGGGAGCCGAACTGTTGATTTGCAAGATGTGCCTTGGATACATTTACGGAAATCGGCATGACGGCCTCGCCTGCATCCAGCCATTTGCGCAGCAGCTGGCATACCTTTTCGTAAATATAGAAATCCAGCTCCAGAATAAAGCCGTTGCTTTCAAACAGGGAAATAAACTGGTCTGGCATAATCAGTCCTTCTGTCGGGTGCTGCCAGCGAGACAGCGCCTCCGTCCCTACGATCTCCTTGCTTGCAAGATCAATTTTCGGCTGAAGATAGACAAGAAAGTCATTATTGTCTAAAGAGGAGGACATTGCGCTCTCCAGTTTCTTTTTCTGGAGGTACTCATTTTGAATTCTATCATCATAGAACACGGCGGAAGCCTTATGGATGTCGCCGATGGTCTTATAGGCAATTTCGGCTTTCCCCACCATAGAAGGAATATCTGTTTCTCCGGGGGAGACTTTATAAATGGAGCAGGCAAACTGTATTTTAAATTGGCTATTGATCTGACTCAATTGCTGATCACATTGGTGATGAAACTGCTCGCATCTTTGCAACAGGCTATTTTCGCTTTCATACTCAACCAGACAAACGAAATTATCGGCAGAAATTCTTGCAGAGCACTCTGACTCCTTCATTTCCAGTTCCATTTCTTTGGCAACCTGCGCAAGAATTATGTCTCCTGCACTATAACCAAAGGTATCGTTGATATAGGAAAACTTAGAAATATCAAGATAGACAATGGCATATTCCCTGGTTTTGTTGTTTTTTAGTAAAGCCTGGGCATCTATCTTGAATTTATTATAATTCCCGGTCCCTGTTACACTGTCGAGATAGGCAACCTTATTGAGTGCCTTATTATGATAATTCTTAGTCACGATAACGTATATCACAGTAATTGTACTTGCCAGGAATAAAGCGGCCAGAATTATGGGCAGATAACTCGAGCCTTTATTAAGCTGGCTGGTTCCTTGAAGAAAAATGAGAGAAGAACCAATCAGAAATAAGAGCAAAAAAATAGAAATGGCATGGATGGAGCTGCGTTTCATACTGTATCCCTTTCCCAAAAACGTTTCTAGTGCTTAGTATAGTATAGGAAAGAGAAAAATTCAATCCATAAAATCCCAATTTTTCGCATTAATTTCAACAATATGACAAATAATTTGCGACAGAGTGGCGAAATAACTCTAACCGACATCGAATTTCGATTTAAGATTTAATTATCTGGTGTGTGTTTGGATTTATCTTCCGACGATGACCTCGCCGAACTCATTGACGCCGATCACCTTTTCGCCCATATTCCGCATCGCCTGAATATATGCGATGGCATCGTCATCGATCCGTTCGCCCGGACATATTAAAGGAATTCCGGGAGGATAAGGAATAATAGAGCTGCCGCAGATCATTCCTTTGCTGTCTGCTAATTTGACTCGTTTCTTCGCAACCGGGATATCAAACATGACTGCCTGCTTTGGCGGAACCAATGAATCGACCTTGTGCTCCGTCCTTTGTATTTCCAGTCCGGATTCTCTCGTCTTTCTGCTGATCTCCTCCAGGGCATTGGCAAATCTGTCATAATCTTTATCCGTATTTCCGATACCGGTCATGGCCATGATCCAGTCGCCGGTGAAAAGCTCGATATAGATGTTGTAATCGTTAAGAAAAATTTTATCTAACTGGGCACCAGCAATTCCCAGCTCGCCCATGCCCAGATTAATCTTTGTCCAATCCAAACCCTTCAATTTGCCCATGGTCTTGACGCCGGGGATACTGGTGATTCTATCGTAAAATGCAGTCAGATTCCTTACCCATTCATCCATCAGCTCATGGCCGTGGCGCTCAAGAATCTCCGCGGAAATATCCATGGAGGTCATCAGGAGGTAGGAAGGACTTGTACTCTGGACGCACTGCAGCTTGTCTTCCAAAATGTATTGGTCCACCAGATCCGTATTATAATGGAGGGCCGCGCTTTGGGTAAAGGAGGCGAGGGTTTTATGAGTGCTATTGATCACAAGATCGGCTCCCGACTGGATGGCTGACGGTGGCAGTGCAGCTGAGAAATGCAGATGAGCGCCATGGGCTTCGTCCACGATAAGAATCTTTCCGTATTGATGCGCAATCTCTGCAATGGCCTTGATGTCACTGCATACACCGTAATAATTCGGACTGGTAATCATGACCGCTTCTGCATCCGGATTTTCCTTGATGAGACGCTCAATCTCAACCGGGGAAACTGCGCCGGAGATCCCAAATTCTTCAATCATCTCAGGATAAGCATATACTGGGCGGATCCCGCCCAGGGTCAGCGCATTGAATACAGATTTATGACAATTCCTGGCCATGATCAACTGCTTTCCCTTGCTTACGGAAGCCAGGATTGCGGCGATATTTCCGCCGCTGGAACCGTTAATCAATAGATAAGATTTTTTACAATCATATAACCTCGCGTAACGATCCTGCACACGCTTTATGATTCCCTCGGCTTGGAACAGATTGTCAGCGCCTGCAATTTCCGTGATGTCGTAGTCCATGATCCCGTCGAGAAATTCATGATAGCCAAACCTCCGATATAAATGGGAACCTTTATGCCCCGGCATATGGAAGGAAACAGTGTCCTTTTTCAGATAGTCGGCAATGAAGGTATGAATGGATGTCGTAACTGACATATTTACTCCTCTCCCAAGGTCTTCGCGAAGATATCCTTGTTCTGTTCATCTTTAGAAATAATTTTACCACAGATTCCACACATTACCCATGGGAAATTTTTGTTCTGTCGCCACAAAGAACAGACTCGGGAAATCTTAAATACCATACATAACGTCTCAAATGTGAAAAACTACCCAACTTTGAGACGTTTTTGGTGCTGAAAGAATTGACAGGATGAAAGGGGAAGAGGTATACTATAGTAGGATATATTTCAGTAAAACTTACAAAGAGAATAAATGTCTCCGATTTCCACAGACAGAGCTGCCGGTGGAAACGATAGGGTAAAGAGAGTGATTTCTTTGCCTGCCAGTGTGCAAAGGGGAGAATCGTACCAACAGGTGCTGTTCTTGAATTTGTTTTTTTTATGCTGAAACCAGGGTATGGATAATGAGTATGGTGGAGTGAAATTATCAAGAAATAAGAAAGGCGGGAACTCATGAAAAGATTAAAGTTTGCTAAAAGTAAGTGTATTGGCTGTCAGCTTTGTGCACAAGCTTGCTCGGCAATGCATGAGGGGGAGTATATTCCTTCTAAGGCTAGAATCAACATCGAATCCTACTACGACAAAGGCGGAGAACTAAAATACAAGGATTCATTCTGTATCCTGTGCGGTATCTGCAAGAAACAATGTCCGGTGGGCGCCATCACATTGGAAGAGCATATTGTTGTGGATCATACCATCTGTATCGGCTGCGGCGTCTGCGAAAGAGCATGTCCGAAGAAAGTCATTCGAATCCGTGACGAAAAATCTTACATATGTGATACTTGCGACGGCGATCCTGCGTGTGTAAAGATATGCCCGCAGAACGCATTAACGTTTGAATAAAAGGAAGAAAGGAGATCTCAATCATGACAATGTTAGGATATCAGAATAAAGTTCTGAGAGTAGACTTGACAAAAAAAGGCGCAACAACAGAACCGCTTCGTATGGATTGGGCTGAGAAATACATCGGCTCAAAGGGCTTGGCCATTAAATACCTGTATGAAGAATTGAAGCCGGGGATTGATCCTCTTTCTCCGGACAATAAATTGCTGCTGATGACAGGGCCGATGACAGGAACTCCGATTCCTTGCTCCGGAAAGCTTTCCATCTCGGCAAAATCTCCTGCGACGGGAACGATCAACGATTGTTCTATCGGAGGCCACTCTGCATTGCAGATCAAATACGCCGGATATGATGCGATCATTTTTGACGGTGCATTAAAAGAGCCGGGATATCTGCTCATCGAAGACGGCAATGTTCAATTCAAGGATGCAAGTGAGCTGTGGGGCAAGGGCTCCCATGAAGCGGAAGCAACCCTTGCTGAAAAATATGGTCACGACTATAGCATTTTATCCATCGGACCTGCCGGTGAAAATTTGGTAACTATGGCTTGCATCAATTCCGACTATTACAGACAGGCAGGACGAGGCGGTATCGGTGCCGTAATGGGCAGCAAGAAGCTGAAGGCCATCGTGATCAAGGGAACCGGCGGAGTTAAAATTCCAAATATCGTGGAGAATACGAAGAAAATCACAGAGATCCTCAGAGAGGATACTCTGCAGGAAGACAATACGTTTATCTATGATTACGGAACGACTGCTTTTCTTGAAGCTTGCAGCGACGGCGGAATCCTGCCAAGTAAAAACTTCTCCGATGCAACTGATGAAAACTGGACGAAATATAACGGGGATGTTCTCCTTGAAAAAAGAGTCGGGAAAAGAGGCTGCGGAAGCTGCGGTCTTGGCTGCGGCAACTTTTTAAAATTTGAGAATGCCACAGTGGAAGGCCCTGAATATGAAAGCATTGCAGTAGCGGGGCCAAATGCCGGTATCGATGATCCGGAAGCCATCGTTAAGTTCAACCAGATTGCAGATGATATGGGGCTTGATACCATCAGTGCAGGCGACACCATAAACTTTGCAATGGAAATGACGGAAAAAGGAGTCCATGACTTTGGCATCAGATTCGGTGACAAGGTAAAGTATCTGGAATATCTGGTATTAATGGCAAAGAGAGAAGGCGTTGGAGCAGATCTTGCGCTTGGTGTTAAAAAACTTACAGAAAAATACGGCGGAGAGGATTATGCTTTGCATGTCAAAGGTCTTGAATATCCGCAGTATGAACCACGTGGATCCTGGGGCATGTCTCTTGCTTATGCGGTTTCCGACCGAGGAGCCTGCCATATGAGAGCCTATGCGCCAAATGAAGAAGTATTCGCCGCATCCATTCCTCCTTACACCGCTGAGGGAAAAGGCGAAATGGTCTATAATTTGGGCGTCTTCAATGCAGTAAAATTTTCGCTTTGTATCTGCGACTTCTGGGCAACGCTGTCCTATGAGAGAATGGCAGAATTGATGACATTGATCACAGGCAGAGAGTGGACAGAGCAGGAAATGAAAGAGGTGGGTGCCAGAGTCCTCAATATCGCAAGAGCCTTTAACCAGAGAGAAGGCTTTGATAGAAAAGACGACACTATACCGAAGCGTCTTGTGAACGAAGCACTGCAAAGCGGTGCTGCCGCAGGGCAGAAGATCCCTCAGGAGGCCTTCGAGGATATGCTTGATCAATATTATGCAGTATTGGGATGGGATAAAAATGGAATGATCCCGGATGATATGATATGTAAGCTTTAACTTAAATGTTCTAATGAATAGGCAGGATTTCCCGAAAAATTTGAGAGATCCTGCCTTTTTAACTAAGATTCCCAAAGGGAAAAGAGGTTTTGATGAAAATCACGATACAATTGAGAGGCAGTCTGACAAAGTACTTTCAGGGAGAGAAAGTACGTTCTGTTGAAGTGCCGGATGACTGCACCGCGGAAGAAGCGCTCAAAACAGTTGGGATAGATTGGACAGCAATTCGTAATTTTGGGTTTGTTGCTGTCAATAGCCGCAGAGTCATGATCTATGATCGGCTCAAAGAGGGAGATGAATTGAAAGCTTACCCTAAAATTTCAGGAGGCTGACATCGTTCTTTAGGATTATTTTCTCGTTCATTTCAAAAAGGTAATCGTTAAAATTGATATATAAAAGTGCATGTATAGCACTCTGTAACGCGAATATGTTTACAGAGTACTAGTAAGAGAAGGGTGGAGATATCCAATGATAAAAGATGCACGAATCTTAACCGTTGACCTCACAGAAGAAAGCTATAAGGTTGAAACCTTACCGGCTGATACTTACAGAAAGTATCCCGGGGGTTCTGCTTTAGGCATGTATCTCATGTTGAGCCGCATGGATCCGGAGGTGGAACCTCTCTCGCCGGAAAACTTGCTGATTTTTTCTGTTTCACCGCTGACGGGAATACCGATCAGTGGACAAAGCAGAATGTGTGTAACGACCAAAAGTCCTTTAACCGGTACGGCCGGCGATTCTCAGGTAGGCGGGTTTATCCCGGCTCATGTCAAGGGAAACGGCTATGATTCCATTGTGATCAAGGGCAAGGCAAGTCGCCCGGTTTACCTGTTCATAGAGAAAGATAAAGTTGAAATAAAGAGTGCTGAAAAGATCTGGGGTAAAGTGACCGGCGAAGCAGAGAAGCTGATCATGGAAGACCTTGGAGATACAAAGATCGAATCCTCCATCATCGGCCCTGCCGGAGAAAACCAGGTGCTGTACGCAAGCATCATGCATATGAGGAGTAGAGCAAACGGCAGAAACGGTGTCGGTGCAGTCATGGGTTCCAAGAACCTGAAGGCATTGGTCGTCAAGCGCCAACCTCCTGTTAAGCCGGAAGATCCTGTGGGCATGAAAACCCTCACCCTGGATATCAAGGAAAGGATTGCGGCAAATGAAGTTATGGTGGACACTGCCTTGAACGGTTCTGCCGGCGTTGTGGATTTCCATGGTGCAGAAGGATTCCTGCCAACCAACAACTGGGAAAGCGGCGTTCTGGAGGATTACATAAAAACAGCAGGATCAACGATTACAGAAACCATACTCAAGCAGAGGGAAACCTGTTTCGGCTGTGCAATCCGGTGCAAGGGAGTCGTCGAGATACCCGGAAAAGCGGATCCTGAATATGGTGGGCCGGAATACGAGACCTGTGCCACCTTTGGTTCCTATTGCGGGAATACGGATCTGGGAGATATCTGCCTTGCCAATCAGCTTTGCAATATGTACGGGATCGATACCATATCCTGCGGAGCGACCATTGCCTTTGCCATGGACTGCTACGAAAGAGGATTGCTCACCAAGGAACAGACCGACGGGCTGGAATTGAACTTTGGGAGAGGAGATGTATTTGAATCTCTGATCAAAAAGATTGCGTACAAGGAAGAAGGAATCGGGGCATTGCTTGCGCTGGGAAGCAAAAGGGCAGCCGCCATCATCGGAAACGGTGCGGAAGCACTGACAGTAACCAGTAAGGGGCAGGAATGGCCGGCCCATATGGTGCAGATGAAGCCGAATCTAGCGGTGAACTACGCGGTAAACAATTTTGGAGCAGATCATCAGTCTTCCGAGCACGATCCTACACTCATGGCTGCTGATGATTCCAATGACTGGATCTGGGCCAACATGCTGGAGTCCTTTGAGAAATGTGACGCTTATGGCGTTCTGGATGCCAATAAAGCAAAATTTGCTCTTGCCACTCAGAAATTCTATTCAACCCTTGACTCGCTGTGCCTATGCCAGTTTGTCTGGGGCCCATCATGGCAACTTTATGGTCCTGCCGAACTGGTGGCGTTCTGTAAGTACGGCACGGGTTGGGATACCTCTATTCAGGAACTTCAGATGATCGGCGAACGCAGAATCAATATGATGCGTATGTTTAATGTGAAGCTCGGGTATACTAGAAAAGACGATTGTCTGCCGCCGAAAGCATTTATAAAGATGCCAAGCGGACCGAATGAGGGCGTAGGAATCACGAAAGAAGACTTCGAAAAAGCATTGGATGCTTATTACGAATTCGCAGGCTGGGATAGAGAGACCGGAATTCCTTCCAAGGAGACGTTGACCAGGCTGGGTCTGGAATGGCTGCTTTAAAGGAACTTATCTTCTCTACGAGCAGCGAGGACAAGGAGATTTGCGATGTGTCATCGAACGAAGCTGAATCAGAACCAGAATACAATCAATCTAATGGTCAACAAAGAAGAAACCGTTTTGCCGGAAGGGACGTCTATGGCGCAGCTACTCAAGCTGAGAGGCATCAAATCCCGTTCCTCGGTTTGGGTTAACGGGAATCAGCTGCTGCTGGCGGAATACCCAACCTGGATCCTGCAGGAGGGTGATGTAGTAAAAATCCTGAGGGTTGTTGCAGGCGGCTGATTACTCACGGAACCGATTCCCTGTAACATAAAAATGAATAGAAGGGGGCAGTCATAAAAAGTCACAAAACTTTTTAAGGCTGCCCCCTTTGTCGACTCCTGTCATTTTGGAAAACTCAAAAAAACTTGACATTAACTTTTGAAATAAATTATAATACTATCAAATAGTTTGATTATCAAATTAAATTTTATTATATTATTATAGGTGTGTAATGAAAAAAACAGAGGAGGTACACATTGGGAGTAGCAATTATAAGAACCGGAAAAGCATTGCCGGAATTAAAAGTAGAAAATCAAAGGCTAACAGAGATGGTTGAAACGGATAATCAATGGATTATTGACAGAACAGGCATTGAAGCGAGACATGTCGCCACAAAAGAAACCGGCTTGGATCTGGCTGTGGCGGCTGCGAAGGAAGCGATGCAGGATATGGATAAGGATTCCATCGGCCTCGTGATTGTGGCAACCGTAACGCCGGATATGTTAGTTCCTTCTATGGGAGCATTGGTAAAACGTGCTTTGGGATTAGACAATGCCATCGCCTATGATATCAACGCCGCTTGCAGCGGATTTATTTTCGGACTCTGGAACGCAGAGGCGCTGATGAAAACCCATGGCATCCGTCGGGCGCTGGTCGTCGGCGTGGAGCGCCTAAGCCGTATTACAAACTGGGAGGACAGAGGGACCTGCATTCTGTTTGGAGATGGTGCAGGCTGTGCGGTGGTAGAGTTATTAGACAATAAGGCTGGAATTCTAAGCAGCTTTCTGAAGAACTATGACGATGTCAGTGATTGTCTTACCTGCGGAATGGAGTATTTGAAGACACCTTTTGCAGAAGATACTGAAAAAGATATGTACCTTCGCATGAGCGGAACACAGGTCTATCGGTTCGCAGTAGGTGCAATCGAGGAAGCGATGACCGCAGTTCTTGAAAAAGCGGGAGTCAAGGCGGATGATGTAAAGTATTTTGTGCCCCATCAGGCCAATATGCGTATCATACTTTCTGCAGCCCAGCGATTCAAGCAGCCCATTGAGAAGTTTCAGGTGAACATTCAAACCACGGGTAATGTTTCAGCAGCCAGTATCCCGATGGCATTGACGGATTTGATGAACAGCGATAAGGTTCATTCGGGAGATAAAATCATGCTGGTCGGTTTCGGCGGCGGCCTGAGTGCAGGAGCCATCCTGTTTGAGGCAGTATAATAGAGGAGATTAAGAACTATGGTAAATATATGTGAACTACTTGAGATAGAATATCCAATTATCCAAGGTGCAATGGCATGGATCGCGGATGCCTCCCTTGCATCCGCAGTGAGCAACGCAGGCGGCTTGGGCATTATCGCCAGCGGTAACGCTGAGGCGGAATGGGTCCGCAGTGAAATCCGCAAAACGAAGGAGATGACCCGGAAACCCTTTGGCGTCAATGTCATGCTACTCAATCCCCACGCAGAAGCGATCATGGATGTAATCTGTGAAGAAGGCGTTCCCGTGGTGACGACAGGAGCGGGAAATCCGGGGAAATATATCCCGAAATTAAAGAGTCTCGGCATCAAGGTAATTCCTGTTGTCGCATCGGTGGCATTAGCGGTCAGAGTGGAACGCGTTGGAGCCGATGCAGTCATTGCAGAAGGGCAAGAGGGAGGCGGCCATATTGGCGATGCCACCACCATGGCCTTGGTGCCACAGGTTGTGGATGCTGTGAAGATTCCGGTTATCGCTGCGGGAGGCATCGCAGATGGACGGGGAATCGCCGCAGCAATTATGCTGGGGGCAAGAGGGGTTCAGGTTGGAACCCGCTTCCTGGTAGCAAAGGAATGCACGATTTCACAGAATTATAAAGACATGATCCTAAAGGCAAAAGATACCGATACGGTGGCGACAGGACGAAGCACGGGACATCCTGTGAGAGTACTTAAGAATAAACTGGCAAGAGATATTATTGCGATGGAAAAGCGGAATGCAGATCTATCCGAGATTGAAAAAATAGGGACAGGGGCCTTGAGAGCAGCCGTAAAAGACGGCGATGTAGTGAACGGGTCCGTTATGTCGGGCCAGATTGCCGGTCTGGTTTGCAAAGAACAGACCGCGAAAGAAATGATTGAAGAAATGTTTGAGGAGGCAAAGGCAATTTATGAAAATAGGGCTATTGTTTGCGGGGCAAGGGGCACAATACACGGGAATGGGTAAAAGCCTGTACGATAATTCCATAGAAGCGAAACGAATCTTTGATTCGGCTGGTCAAGAAATACAGGAATGGTGCTTTGAGGGCACAAAAGAAATTCTGAGACAGACCAATATCACCCAGCCTTGTGTCTACACCGTTTCCATGGCCGCCTATGAAGCCTTTTTAGAGGAGCTGTCCAAGTTGGACGAGGAAATGCTGAACAGGCTGGAAATGCAGGGCATGGCCGGATTCAGCCTAGGAGAATATGCGGCGCTTACAGCGGGTGGTGTGATCCAGAGCTTCGAAACAGGCTTGCATATCGTAAAGCAGAGAGGCGCCTGGATGAACGAAGCAGGAAAGAATGCGGACGGAGAAAGCATAGGAGGCATGATTGCCGCCTTCGGTGAGAGAACGCACATCTTGGAATGTGTGGAACTGTCAAGAGAAGACGGAATTCTGGAAGGGGTTAATTATAATTCTCCCGTGCAAACTGTCGTTGCGGGGGATAAGGAAGCCCTGGAACGATTCCGCCTGAAGTCCAAGGAGATGGGGCATATCAAAGCTGTTCCGTTAAGTGTCGGCACTGCATTTCACAGCCCCATGATGGAAGTGGCTGTTCCAAAACTGCAGGAGCTGCTGCGGGCATCGGAGTTGAAAAAGCCCACCGCTAAGTTATATTCCAATGTTACGGGTAAAGATCTCACAGAGGGAATGACGGGGGATGCAGGACGTTGGATTGCTGATCTCATGGCAAATCAGACAAAGAGCCCGGTATACTGGCAGGAAACAATGGAAAACATGGTGGCAGATGGCATCAGAGCCTTTGTTGAAATCGGACCAGGAAATACGTTGTCAGGGCTGGCAAAGAAAATCGATCATGAACTGATCACGATGCGTGTGGAAGATCAGGAAACCTTAATAGAAACCATAAATACGATCAAGAGCTTGCTTGCAGGCGAGGAAACAGCGTCGGCCCAGTAAAGGAATAGATACAAGATCAATTTAAAATAGTGATTAGAACCGGAAAGAGGTGTAAAAATGCTGAAAGGAAAAAGTGCGGTGATCACCGGCGGAGTAAGAGGCATCGGCAAAGCGATTGCTGAGGAGTTCTGCAGACAGGGTGCCGACGTACTGCTTTGCTATCGCAGCAATGAGGATGCGGCAAAAAAGACTGCGGAAGAGCTCACACAATACGGAACAAGGGTTGAGGTAATCAAGGGAGATGTTTCCGACCCGGATCACGCGGATGCAGCAGCGAAACTTGCAAAGGATTTGTTCGGTAAGATCGATATCCTTGTAAACAATGCAGGAATTACAAAAGATAAGCTATTGATGAGGATGACCCCTTCCGATTTTGATGAGGTGGTAAAAGCAAATCTAAACGGCAGTTTCTATTTTCTGAATGCCATTGCACCGATCATGATCAAGCAGAAGGGCGGAAGAATCATTAATATCTCCTCCGTCGTGGGTGTCCGCGGAAATGCGGGACAAGTGAACTATAGTGCATCCAAAGCTGGAATTATTGGTATGACGCTTTCTGCCGCCAAGGAACTCGGGAAGAGAGGCATCACGGTGAACGCAATTGCACCTGGATTGATTGAAACAGATATGACGGAAATTCTGACGGAAGAACAGAAAAAAGCAATGACGGATGCGATCAGCCTGGGAAGAGCGGGCAAAGCCTCTGATGTGGCAAATGCAGTTGCATTTTTCGCCTCCGATCAGGCTGCATATATTACAGGTCAGGTTCTTGGAGTTGACGGCGGAATGGCCATATAGCAAGGAGAGAGGAATAGTATGGATAGAAGAGTAGTAATTACAGGAATGGGAGCAGTGACTCCTCTTGGAAATAACGTAAAGGATTTTTGGGAAGGGATCAAAGCGGGGAAAAATGGAATTGCCCGGATCACACATTTTGATGCTGAGTTACAGAAGGCGAAAAACGGCGGAGAAGTCAGAGACTTTGTTTTCCATGACAAAAAAGAAGCGCGAAGAAGTGATCTGTATTCCCAGTATGGCGTTACCGCAGCACTGGAAGCGATGGAGGACAGCGGACTGGTCAGCGGAGAGAACATTGATGCGGAAAGGTTGAGCGTAATGGTCGGTTCGGGAATCGGCGGAATTATGACGCTGGAAAGTGAAGTCCAAAAGGCAATGGAAAAAGGAGTCTCAAGAGTATCTCCTTTTCTGGTTACTTCCGTCATAGGCAATATCCTGGCTGGAAATATCGCAATTGCCTGCAAGGCGAACGGAAGCTGCCTGGGAATCGTCACAGCTTGTGCAACAGGAACCCACGCCATTGGAGAGTCTTTCCGTTTCATTAAGCACGGTTATACCGATGCGGCAATCGCAGGAGCATCGGAAGCACCTTTCGCACCGGTTTGCTTTTCCGGCTTTGCCAACATGACGGCACTGTCTACCAGAGAAGACCCAAATCGCTGCTCTACTCCTTTTGATAAGGAAAGAGACGGCTTTGTCATGGGAGAAGGCGCGGGAATATTAGTATTGGAAGAATATGAACATGCTTTAGCCAGAGGCGCGAAGATTTATGCCGAGGTTGTAGGCTATGGATCAACCTGTGACGCACATCATATCACCATGCCGTCTCCGGAAGGAACGGGGGCTTCAAAGGCAATGGAGATGGCAATTGCTGAGGCGGGGATTCGTCCGGAAGAGGTTTCCTACATCAATGCACATGGAACGGGGACGCCGTATAATGACTTGTTTGAAACAAGAGCCATCAAGAAGGTTTTCGGCGATGCTGCCTATAAAATCCCGGTGAGCTCCACAAAGAGCATGACGGGCCATCTGCTTGGTGCAGCCGGCGTGGTGGAAGCTATCGTCTGTGTTGAGGCCATGTTGGATGGAATCATTCCGCCAACCATCAATCTGGAGGTTCCCGATGAGGAACTGGATCTAGATTATGTTCCGAATATTGCCAGAAAGCAGGAGCTGACCTATACCCTGTCCAATTCATTGGGATTTGGCGGTCATAATGGCTGTCTCTTGTTAAAGAGGTTTGAAAAGTGAAATTAGATAGAGAACAAATTAAGGGAATCATTCCCCACAGAGATCCATTTCTTCTCATCGATGAGATCATCGAAATGGAAGAAGGAAAACGTGTTGTTGCCATGAAGTATGTCAATGCCGACGAATATTATTTCCAGGGACATTTCCCACAGGAGAAGGTAATGCCCGGCGTATTGATTGTGGAGGCGTTGGCACAGGCCGGAGCGGTAGCCATACTATCCATGGAGGAGCATCGCGGAAAGATTGCATACTTTGGAGGCATCAAAGAGGCAAAATTCCGCCAAAAGGTCGTTCCTGGGGATACGCTTCGTCTTGAAGTGGTAATGGATCGCCTCAGGAGCAAAGCCGGATACGGAAAAGCCATCGCATATTTAGGAGATAAAATCGCTTGTCAATGCGAGATTATGTTCGCAATCGGAGCATAGGAGAACGGGCATGGAGATAACAAAAAAATTGAATGATATACTGGTAAGCCTGTTTAACAGCGTGTTGAAGATGGAAGAGGATGCCATCAAGAGTTCTTCGAGGCACAATCTTTCCATTACAGAGGTGCATACTTTGACCGCCATCGGAGCAGGAAAGGCAAAGACCATGACTCAGGTCGCAACGAGTCTGAAAATCAGTGTGAGTACACTGACGACCGCAATCAATAAGCTGGTGGACAAAAAATACGTCAACCGTTTCCGTGTGCCTGAGGATCGCAGAATTGTGAAGATTGAATTAACAGAAGAAGGAATCGAAGCGGTGCAGGAGCATGAGGCATTCCATAACAAAATGATAGATGATGTGGTCTCTGAGCTGAAAGAGGAGGAACAGGGAATCCTGCTCCAGTCACTGGATAATCTCCACGACTTCTTTAAACGGCAGAGAATCCGAGCGATCAAAGGTGATGCGCCGATCAAGCTGATGCCGCTTGTGATGGGAGATGTCACCATTCCTGTTCCGATTTTTCAGGGAGGGATGGGGATCGGCGTTTCCTTATCCAGACTGTCCGCGGCTGCAGCCAGCTGTGGAGGAGTGGGGGTTATATCCGCCGCTCAGATCGGTTATCTGGAACCGGATTTTTATACCAATGCCAAGGAAGCAAATATCCGCGCATTGAAGAGAAATATTAGGGACGCCAAAGAAGCGATCAAGGATGTTGCGAACAAAGGACTCATTGCGGTTAACATTATGTGTGCCAGCAGGCATTATGACGAATTCGTGGAAGCTTCTGTAGAGGCAGGCGTAGATATGATCATCTCCGGTGCCGGTCTTCCGACTGCTTTGCCGGGAATTGTGAAAGATAGCAAGGTTAAGATTGTCCCCATCGTATCATCAGCAAGAGCGACCGCATTGATCATAAAAAGCTGGGCAAAAAAATATAATCGGGTTCCCGATGCCGTTCTTTTTGAAGGTCCGAAAGCTGGAGGGCATCTGGGCTTTAAAGAAGAGCAGCTTGAGGATGCCCAGGAGCATTTTTACGAGACCATTATGGAGATCAAAGAGGAGCTTGAGGATTTGCAGGACTGCCCATTGATCGTTGCGGGCGGCATCTATACCAAGGAAGATGTCCAAAAGGCGTTGGCGTACGGTGCCGATGGCGTACAGCTGGGTACGAGGTTTGTAACCACAGAGGAATGCGACGTCCATCCGAATTTCAAGCAAGCTTATCTGGATGCGACAGAAGAGGACATGGTCGTAATCAAGAGCCCTGTAGGTATGCCGGGAAGAGCCATTCGAACGCCGTTTATTGATCGCGTGGAGGACGGGAGAATTCCGCCTGAGAAATGCAATCGTTGCCTGACGCCATGCAAGGTAGAAGAAGCACCGTACTGCATCACCCAGGCTTTGATCAATGCAGCCAAGGGCGATACGGAACATGGACTCGTGTTTTCGGGAAGCAATGCTTATCGGGCAACGAAGATTGAAAAGGTCGAGGATATTTTCAGGGAGCTTACAAAATAATGAGTACGCCGATTGTACTTGCTTTCCGTTGACAAATAATGTATGATACTTTTAATTGAATAAATGATTTTCCGAGTTGAATCGTCCTAAGGCGCAAGCTATGGCAGTCAACCGATGGGTACTGGGAGAAATCCCCTTGCCTCCCGCTTTGGAAAGGAAGATGCTCATTGATCATGATCTAATTCCTTTGCGTTCTGCAAAGGTTTTTTTCATAGGGGAAAGTTTTTTTGTTCAATAATAGAATAATTGAAGAAAAAAATGGAGGAGAAAAATGTTAAAATCTAAAAAAGTACTGGCCCTTATGCTTGTTCTCATCATGGTCCTAATCGCTCTTGTCGGCTGCGCAGAGCAAGAACCTTCAGCTGAGCCTGAAGGAGAAGGTCCCGCTGAGGTCATCGGAACAATCATTCTGGCAACGACGACAAGCACCCAGGACAGCGGTCTGCTTGACGCGATTTTGCCAGACTTTACGTACAAGACAGGGTATGAAGTGGATGTCATTGCGGTAGGCTCCGGAGAAGCCATGAAGATGGGTGAAAACGGGGAAGCTGATGTACTATTGGTTCATTCCCCGGCGGCGGAAAGGGCTTTTGTTGAAGCCGGACATGGTCCCGAACGATTTGATGTCATGTACAATGATTTTGTAATCTTAGGACCAAAAGACGACCCTGCCGGGATCAAGGCTGCTGCTGCGGACGATGCCCAAGCCGCCTTCCGGAAACTATATGAGGATCAGGTGACCTTTGTTTCCAGAGGAGATGAGTCGGGAACCCATAAAAAGGAGCTGTCTGTTTGGGAAAAGCTGGGGCTGATGCCTTCCGAAGACTGGTATGTTGAATCCGGAAAAGGAATGGGCGATGTTATCACAATGACAAATGAAATGCTGGGGTATACCCTGAGCGACAGAGCAACCTGGCTTAACATGGCGGATGGTACCGATCTCGATATCGTTACCGAAGGTGACAAGGATCTGTTCAATCAATATGGCGTTATTGTAGTGGATCCATCCAAGAATGATCAAATCAATGGAGAGGGAGCCCTCGCTTTCCAGGAATGGATTTTGTCTGAGGAAGCACAGGGGCAGATCGGTGCGTACGGAGTGGAAGATTACGGCAAGGCATTGTTTACTCCAAACGCTTCAAAATAAAAACGGTCAATCACAGTGAACTAAGAACGGTCAGTCGCGGTGAAATTATAACAGCCGAAAGCCACCCGGTTTTTCGGCTGTTATACTAAAACGTGGTTTCCAGAGTAAGGATTTTATCCATTTTCACATCGGAAGGATCAGCTGGGATACAAGGAAGTACTTGAAAATCATAGGCCAAAGCCAGCTTGAATGCATCTGGCCGCAGTGTGGGAAGGAATCTGTCATAACAGCCCTTTCCATAGCCCATACGGTTTTCATACCGATCGAATGCGCTGCCGGGAAGAATAACCAGATCGATGGAATCCCGGGATGCTTCCCTGCAGAGATCGGGGTTCGGTTCGGCGATCCCGTAGTTGGAAGTGATCAGATAATCAGAAAGATTTCCTTCCTCGGGGATCGCGTAGGGGATGAGGTTGAAGTCCTTATCCGTGAATGGGAGTATGAGCTTTTTTCCGACACGACGAATCTGACCGATGATCCCGCTGGTGGGCACTTCGTTACGGAAGTCCATATAAACCATAACCGTATTCGCGGCGAGGTATTCCTCCATTGACAAGAGCTTTTCCGCGGCAGTTTTCCCGGCCTTGTCTAGGAGCTCTGAGCCCAAAGAAGCTCTTTTATCCAAAAGCTGTTTTCGTATCGCAATCTTGTCTAACATCAATCGGGTTCCCCTTCCTTATCGTAGAATTGCTACGGATATCTTAGCATATTTTCATTGGATCGGCACCTAAAATATGATAATATTACTCATTGAGGAAATACTTAAAATGTTAACTTTCAGGCCTCTTGGCCTTTTGATAGAATTCGGGAAAGGAACGCAGCATGGAACAAATCGCAATTGGTTTTCAAGAGGCAATAGACCTGCTCATTACAGGGGATGCTGAGTTATACGAAATTGTGGGGCTTTCCCTGATGGTATCCCTTTCCGCCGTCATCCTTTCCACCTTTCTGGGTGTACCCTGCGGTGCGCTTATCGGAACTCATAATTTTCCGCTAAAAAATGCCCTGCTTCGGATCATCTATACCTTGATGAGTCTTCCACCGGTGATTGCGGGCCTTGTTGTATTTCTGTTTATCATGCGAAGAGGCCCTCTTGGAATGTGGGGGATTACCTACACTCCCACGGCAATGATTATTGCACAGGTCTGCCTCGTTACGCCCATCATAACAGGGCTGACCTATAATATCGTTCGTGATAAAGCGCCCAAGGTGAAATCCCTGGCAGTAACCTTAGGCGCCGGCAGACTGGAATCGCTGAAGCTGCTCATTTTCGAGCTTCGAATCGGGATTATGGCAGCCATTGTGACTGGTTTTGGACGAGCCCTATCCGAGGTGGGAGCGGTTATGATCGTTGGAGGAAATATCAAAGGTAAAACCCGGGTCATGACCACCTATATCGCCCAGCTGAAAAGCATGGGAGACTACAGCACCGCCATTGCGGTAGGAATCGTATTGCTGATTCTGGCATTTTTGATCAATACATTTTTATATAATGTGCAACAGAAGGTTGAGAAATAGTATGAGAGTATATCTGGAAAACCTGACAAAAGAATATGAAGGGCGAAAGATACTGGATATCGGAACACTTCTCATTGAAGACGGAGCGCTTTGCGGAATTATCGGGCCCAACGGCGCGGGCAAGAGCACGCTGCTGAACCTCATTGCGGGGTTGATTAAGCCAACGGAGGGAAGTTTACTTTATGGGGAAGGGTTGTCTTCATCGGCGCCCTTTAGAGAGATGACCATGGTTTTTCAAGCTCCGTATTTAATCAGGACTACCGTTGAAAAGAACATTGCGTATCCGTTAAAGCTGAGAGGCTGGGCAGATGTAGCAATCGAATGCAGAATCGAAGAACTGACGGAGGAACTTGGCCTTACGAATTTTCGAAAACAGAAAAGCTGGACCCTATCGGGAGGGGAAGCTCAGAAGGTGGCGTTGGCAAGAGCCCTGTCCTTCCGGCCGAGGCTGCTTTTGCTAGACGAGCCCACGGCAAATGTGGATCCGTCAACAACAGCCGAGATTGAGCGGATGCTTCGTAAAATAAATGAAAAGGAAGGAACCACAGTGGTTTTGGTCACCCACAATCTGGTACAGGCGAAAAGAGTATGCAAGGAAGTTCTTTTTATGGACCAGGGCGAGGTCGTGGAATTCGGGATCAGTGAGACCCTATTAAGGGATCCGAAGCAGGAGCTCACAAAGCGATTTGTAGCCGGAGAGCTCTTAACGTAACATGGAATAGCAGGGAGAAAAAAGATGAAATTATTAAAAGTTGATACCGTTAAAGAGGTAAAAGACAAGCTGAAACTATATTTTGACGCGGCAGGCTTCGTGTCTCCTTCCGAGTCCGTTCCTCTCCGGGAAGCGGTTCATCGATATCTTACCGAGGAAATTTGTTCTGACACGGATATTCCACAATTCACACGATCTGTGGTTGACGGCTATGCGGTAATTGCAAAGGACACCTTTGGGACCGGAGAAAGTGCTCCGGTGTTTCTTGAAGTTGTCGGCACGGTAGAGATGGGAAAAGACTGCAAGCTCAAGCTGGAGCCGGGGCAGGCTGTCTATGTCCCAACAGGAGGGATGCTTCCTTTGGGTTCCGATGCGATGGTAATGATCGAATATGTAGAATCCTTGGATGAGAATACCATAGCCGTTTATAAAGCAGTTGCTCCCAATTCCGGAATTATGAACCGGGGGGATGATTTTAAGGAAGGGCAGATCCTGTTTCTGCGGGGACATCGCATCACGGTAAAGGATGTGGGAATGCTTGCGGCTATCGGGAAGGATCATGTAACAGTTTTCAAAAAGCCGAGGGTTTCGATTCTCTCTACGGGAGATGAAATTATAGATATAGCGGAAACTCCGAAACCCGGCGAGGTCCGTGATATCAATTCCTATACCATCGCCGCCTTTGCAGAAGCAACCGGGGCAAGAATCGGTTTCATTGAAAAAGTCCCCGACGTGGGTCACCAGCTGCGCAGTGCATTGGAAGCCGCTTTGGCGGAGAGCGACATCGTGCTTTTATCCGGAGGCAGCTCAGCAGGAAATAAGGATATGACGGCTGAGACCATCGATGCCATGGGGAAACCCGGTGTGATCACTCATGGAATCGCGATGAAGCCTGGAAAACCTACCATTATTGGAATTATTGAAACAGAGATCAATGACGGATTCATGCGAAACAAGCTGGTGGTTGGACTGCCCGGACATCCCATGGCGGCCATCGTAGCCTATGATGTGATCGTCAATGACTTTATGAAAAGATACTGTTTCCACAATGAAGAGGAACCCATCCGGCTAACCGCAAGAATTACAGAAAATATCCATGCCGGCGAAGGCAGAGAAACCTATCAACTGGTATCCCTGAAAAGAGCGGAGGGGGAGAGGGAAAAAGCAAGGGATTCTGATCCGGAGTGGTTTGCGGAGCCGATTCATGCCAAGTCAGGATCAATCAGTCAGCTCATGCTGGCGGATGGATATGTTAAAATCTCCTCCTTATCTGAGGGCGTTAAGATGAATTCCAGCGTGGAGGTTACCCTGATCGGACGATAATTCAGTCAAAGGAGACACAAGTGTGAAAATATTTTCACACTTTCCGCTAGGGAACCCAACGGCCTTTGGCCTCCGACTCGCTTCGCTCACTGCTGTCCGTTTTGCCAGCCAAGCAAGCTTGGGGCAAAAAGGCTATGGTTCCCTTCGGCGCTCGCTGCGCGAGCTGAGCACCCTCCCTTATCGGCGAGGGGCACCCCCTCTGCACTCCCCGCCTCCATCATTTGATTTATGATTGGTAGATGAGGGATTCCGTTAATTATTTATAACAGCGCAAAGCGCCGTGATGGAGGCAACAATGGAAAGAAATATATATCTGTCCAATACCGATATGGAAGAGGCGGTTGCCCGCTATCTGGAGAGGCTGGACCCGGCCATCAGCAGGGTCAAAAAGGAAGCGGTTGATATCCGAGAAGCCAGGGGAAGAGTAACGGCAGCACCTATCATCGCAAAGCTTTCCTCGCCAAATCACAATGCCGCAGCCATGGATGGCATCATGGTGATTTCGGACAGAACCTTTTCTGCCAATGAAACGAATCCGATTGTTTTGAATAGAGGAATCGACTTTGAATATATCAACACCGGTCATTTGATCGTGGATCCATACGACAGTGTCATCATGATCGAGGACATTGTCGCCCTCAATCCTGAACAGATTAGAATCATGGTGCAAGCGGCTCCCTGGCAGCACATTCGCCCCATCGGGGAGGATATCGTGGCAGGGGAGATGATTCTCCCGGAAAACCATTTGATCCGGCCGATGGATATTGGTGCCGTTTTAAGCGGCGGCGTTACGGAAGTTTTGGTTTATGAGAGGATTCGGGTTGGAATTCTTCCCACGGGAAATGAAATCACGGACAACTATGAAAGTCTGGCTAAGGGAAAGATCTTTGACACCAATTCCTGGACATTTCAGGCCATCGTTGAGGAGCTGGGGGGGATTGCGGAACGGATCAGCCCGGTGGAGGATGACTATGAGACGCTGAAAAAGGCAATTTCAGCATTAGCGGAAAGAAACCATATTGTGATCATCAATGCAGGTTCTTCCGCAGGCAGCAAAGATTACACTGCTCAGCTCGTCGCGGATCTGGGAGAGCTGGTGCTTCACGGGATCGCCATCAAACCAGGGAAACCCACCATACTGGGAATGATCGGAGAGAAGGCGGTCATTGGTGTTCCCGGTTACCCCGGTTCGGCATTTCTTGTGTTTGAAGAAATCGTTAATCCGGTGATCCGGGCCCTCCAAAGGGTAGCGACAGAAAAGCCGACTCTGGCGAGGGCCATCGTATCAAGAAGAATCGTATCCACGTTAAAATACAGGGAATATATCCGTGTTAAGCTCGGCATGGTTGGTGACAAGCTCATCGCCACTCCTCTGAACAGAGGGGCCGGCGTAACCATGGCGCTGGTGAAGGCCGACGGGATTCTGGTGATCCCCAAAAACAGTGAGGGATACGAAGCGGGAGAAGAGGCACCCGTTGAACTGGTGAATGACATGGCTGTCATCGAAAAGACCATTGTGTCCATCGGAAGCCACGATTTGATCATGGACCATATCGGAAGCATCCTTACGAGAAAAGGGCAGACCCTTTCCTCGGCACATGTGGGAAGCATGGGCGGTATCATGGCAATGAAAAGGGGAGAAGCCCATATCGCACCCATCCACCTTCTTGACGAGGAGACGGGAGAATATAACCAAACCTATCTGGAGAAATATCTGGCGAGGGAAGAGGTCGCTTTGGTCAAAGGGGTAAGGCGGGAACAGGGCTTCATGGTAGCCTGTGGAAATCCGAAGAATATCATTCGTGTTGAGGATCTGAAAAGAAGCGACGTCATTTTTGTGAACAGGCAAAAGGGCTCGGGGACCAGAATCCTGACTGATTATCTACTGAAGAAAAATGAGATTAAGAGCGATGAAATTCGTGGCTATGACAGGGACATGACCACCCATATGGCGGTCGCCGCAGCGGTAGAAAGCGGTACGGCAGATGTGGGCATCGGCGTAGCATCTGCGGCCAGAGCCATGGGTCTGGATTTTATCACCATCGGATTTGAAGAATATGACTTTGTAATACCAGAAAAATACATGGAGACCGATGGAATCAAAAGCTTCCTGCAGGTACTCAGAAGTCAGGAGTTTGAGCAGATATTGAAAGAACTGGGCGGATATGGGATGTAGAAGCCATAGGGGATATGAGAACGGAGGGGAAGCAATGAAAGATCGATACAACAGAAATATGAATATGTTAAGTCCGGAAGAGAATGAAAGCCTGAGAAGCTTCAAGGTTTGTGTCATCGGCTGTGGAGGGCTCGGCGGCTATGTGATAGAGCTGCTGGGAAGACTGGGCATCGGAACGATCACTGCAGTGGATGGGGACGTCTTTGATTCCACGAATCTGAACCGACAGCTTCTTTCCACGGAAGAAGGGATCGGAAAAAGCAAAGCCTTTACGGCCGAGGAGAGGATGAATAAGGTGAATTCGGATGTGATGATTCACCCCATCCAGACATTTGTGACGGAAGAGAATTGCGCTGAAATCATAAAGGGTCATGATATCGTTATGGATGCTCTTGATAATATGACGGCCCGCAGACTGCTGGAGGAGCATTGCGAAAAGCAAAGGATTCCTTTGATCCATGGAGCCATTGCCGGCTGGTATGGTCAAGTTTCCACCATCCTGCCGGGCGACAGAACGCTGCAGAAGATCTATCCTTCCAATGAAAACAAGGGCGCTGAAACGGAGCTTGGCAATCCTTCCTTCAGCCCAGCTTTGGTGGCATCCATCCAGGTGGCAGAAGCCCTGAAGGTGCTGCTGCATCGCGGCGAGCTTCTGCAGAAAAAACTACTGACCATCGACCTGTTAAACCAGGAATATGAAATTTTTAATCTGTAAAACATGAGCGAGAAGCTGAATGGAGAAGTGATGATTGAGAGTGATTTGATTTCTGTCTTGCAAAATTCAAGATTATTTCAGGGTCTCACTGTCTGTGAACTCGAGAAGGTCTGTCAAGCCGTCATGCCGATAGAAAAGGAATATTCAAAAAACCAAATTATCATCAACCAGGGAGAACTGGTTCATAAAATAGGAATCCTGAAAAAGGGAAGCGCAATCAGCACAAAATACCATTTTAATGGAGATGCACAAATCCTCAGGATTTATCTTCAGGGAGAAGTGTTGCTGCTGGAAGCGGTGAACACGACCTTGTTGACCAGTCCAGTGACGTTGATCAGCCAAACAGACAGTATTGTTGTATTCGTTCCTTATACTGAAATCGTAAAAAAGGACTCGATCAGTCCTAGAATAAAAGAAGTAATTATGTCTAATTGCAGTGAAATACTCAGCAATGAATTAATCCGTCTGATGTATAAAATCGATGTTCTTTCAAAGCGTACGCTCTGGGAAAGGATACTGACCTACCTCAGCCTGATCAGAGAGAGGAGCGGCAGTAGCAGCTTCGATATCGGAATGAACCAGGAGCAGCTTGCACAATATCTTTGTGTGAACAGAAGCGTCCTTTCTAAGGAGTTAAATCTATTGAGGAAATCGGGGCTCATTGACTACAAGGGGAGCCGATTTACCGTTCATAGCTCGCCCAATTTGCAGAGCAAATTGATGGCGAAATCATGCAAAGAAACCACAACGTTCTAGATTTCTAATGTCTTTAAGTAGCTCTATGTCTTAAAACAAGCAAAATATTACGCGCTATGTTGTATATACAACAGATATCCTAAGATCGCCATGGTAGACTGAATTCATCAAAGGACTCTGATTTTTTGAATAAAAAAGAGGAGGGTACATAAGATGGAAAAAATTCGCTTACCCTGGATTCTTTCCTTGCTGTTTGTTTTCCTATTGGCCGGCTGCGGAGGTCAAGGAGAAGAAATAACTGTTGAGGGTCCGACGGACGAGGTCAATATTTCCGCTGCTGCCAGCCTGACCGATGCACTTACGGAAATCCAGAAAGAATATGTGAAGGAAAGCAACACGATTTTACAATTTAATTTTGCTGCATCGGGAGTGCTCCAAAAGCAAATTTCCGAAGGAGCGCCATGTGACTTGTTTCTCTCTGCCTCAAAAGCCCATATGGACGCATTGGAGGAGGCTGGCCTGATCGTGGCTGATTCCAGAAAAAATATGCTTGGCAATACAATGACGCTCGTCACTACTGCGGAAAAAGCGGAGACGGTAAAGGGCTATGAAGCTCTGGCAACTGTTGGTGTTGCAAGTATTTCCATCGGAACGCCGGAATCTGTTCCTGCTGGAAAGTATGCACAGCAGTCTCTTGAAAACCTAGGCGTGTGGAATCAGATCCAGGATAAAATTGTATTTGCAAAGGATGTAAAGCAGGTTCTAGAATATGTGGATACGGGGAATGTTGACTGTGGTCTCGTATATAAATCGGACTCTCTAGCGATGGAAACGGGTGTCTTTGTTATGAATATGCCGGAAGACAGCCATGATCCCATCGTTTACCCTGCTGCACTAATCAAGGATTCTTCGGAGAGAGAAGCCGCCGCCAAATTTTATGAGTTTCTGCAGAAAGAATATGCAAAGGGTGTCTTTGAAAAGTACGGATTTACAGTTTTATAATATTACTACATGAAATGAAAGAAATCATTGAATGTGAAATGGAGTTAATATGCTGTCACCGATTTTGCTATCCTTGAAAATTGCTACCATAGCAACGGTTTTTTCTTTTCTGCTCGGTGTTTTCTTTGCATATACCCTTAATAAGAAAAAGATACCGGGAAAAAATATCTGGGAAACCATTTTGATTCTCCCCATGGTGCTGCCACCATCGGTGATGGGATATCTGCTGCTGATTGCGTTTGGAAAGAGGGGCTTTATCGGTGGCTTTTTATTGGAAACATTCGATCTCCAGATCATATTCACTTGGATCGGGGCAGTGATCGCTTCCTGCATCGTATCTCTTCCCCTTATGTACCAGAATGCAAAATCCGCCATCATCAGTATGGACCCGGTCTATGAGAAGGCGGCACAGACTCTCGGAAGCAGTGAATGGAAAATTTTCAGAACTGTTATTTTTCCGCTGGCATGGCCGGGTATTATCAGCGGCATCGTCCTTTCCTTTGCGAGAGCAATCGGAGAATTTGGAGCAACTTTGATGATCGCGGGAAATATCCCCGGGAAAACCCAGACCATTCCGACCGCCATCTATTTTGCAGTTGAATCAGGAAATACTGAGATGGCCAACCGATTGGTATTGATCATGACCCTATTCAGTTTCGCGCTAATCCTTGGCTTGAATGCGTGGCTCAAGAAGAGAAACTATATTGGGAGACAGGGATGAGAGGAATTCGGTATGTATTTTAGAATCATAAAAAAGCTTGACCATTTTTCCGTGGATGTGGAATATGAATTTAATCAAGGCGTCCTTGTGATACAAGGAGAATCGGGAGCGGGGAAAACAACGATCCTGAACTGCATCTCCGGACTTACGGTACCTGATGGAGGGAGAATATCCGTCGAGGAGCGGGTCGTTTTTGACAGTGACGGGGGAATCGACCTTCCAGCCAGAACAAGAAATATCGGATATCTTTTTCAGAACTATGCGTTGTTTCCTAATATGACGGTTCACCAGAACATCATTTACGGAATTAAAAATAAACCGGAGTACAGAGATAAGGATCAAAAGGAAAAACTGCTGAGCTATGCGGATGATGTCATGGATACCTTTGGCATTGCTCATTTGAAGAAAAGGCATCCGGACCGGATTTCCGGCGGAGAGAAGCAGCGGGTCGCCTTGTCCAGAGCCATTGTAACGAAGCCAAGCCTGTTATTGCTGGATGAACCATTTTCCGCGTTGGATCAACAGACAAAGGAGCTCGTCTATCAGGAATTTTCCTCCTTCAAGGAAAACTTTAAGATTCCTACGATATTGATTACCCATGATGCTGCGGAAAGCGAGATGTTTGCTGACAGCCGTATCTTGATGAAAGACGGCCAAATTATTGAAGGGAGGAGATCAAAATGAATAAACTCGTTTATATTGGCAGAGATTTGATTGAAAAAGGACAAGATTTTGTAGTTGCCAAGGTGGTCGACACCCAGGGCTCTACGCCAAGAAAAAAAGGGGCGTGGCTTCTGATGAAGCAGGATGGGAGCAGATTCGGGACCGTTGGCGGCGGAAAGCTGGAGGCCGAGGTTGAAAAGGTCTGTCTCGAAACCTTTCAGACAAAAGAATCGAAAATCTATCATTATGCACTGACCCCGAAGGAACAGCAGGGGTTGGATATGAGATGCGGCGGAGATGCGGATGTGAGCATCGAATATGTCGATGCAAAAAACCCCGACAGCTTTATCGCTGATTTTGACAAGAAAGCAACGGCATTTATTTTTGGTGCAGGCCATGTAGGACAGGCGCTGGAGCCGATTTTAAGATATGTAAACTTTACGACCAGGGTCATTGACGACCGTCCGGATTTTGCCAACCGAGAGCGCTTTCCGGATGCAGATGAGGTTGTGGTCATAGACAGCTTTCTGGATGCCTTTCAAGGCATGGAGACGGATGAAAGCAGCTATATCATCATCGTGACAAGAGGACATAGCGGAGATTATGATGTGCTGAAGCAGACCTTGAAAAGGATGACTGCGTATATCGGTATGATCGGAAGCAAAAGCAAGGTGGCTGAGGTTTACCGCATGCTGCGGGAGGACGGATTCGGGCAAGAAGCGTTGGACCGGGTTTATTCTCCTGTAGGAGTCGATATCTTTGCAGAAACTCCCGAAGAGATTGCCATCAGCATCGCGGGAGAAATGATAAAAGTGAGAGCAGGACATGGAGAACGATAACCGGTTTGTCGGATTAATCCTTGCGGCGGGATATTCTTCCCGGATGGGAGCATTCAAACCTTTATTGCCGATAGGCGATATGACTGCAATTGAAAGAATTGCGGTGACATTTAAAAAAGCGGGCATTCTTAACCTCGTCGGAGTCACCGGGTTTTTAAGAGAGCGGTTAAGCTCTATTTTGGCGAAGGAAGAAATCACGGAAGCGTTCAACCAGAACTTTGAGCGGGGAATGTTCTCCTCTATCAAAGTGGGAATCACAAAAGCACTGTCCGAGCGCACGCGTAGTGCCGGTTCCCCGGAAACACCGGAAGGGTATTTTTTGATGCTGGTTGACTGCCCTCTTGTCCCTCCCGAAGTGATTCATTTGATTTTAATGCAACACAAGGAACAGCCGGATGCCTTCATCGTACCTTGCTTTCGCGGGAAAAAAGGTCACCCCCTTTTCATACCGGCCCAATATGCGGAAGAAATTCTGGCCTATGAGGGTGACGGCGGGATGAAGGCGATCACAAATCGCTATGAGGATCGGCTGGTGCGGCTGGAGGTTGGTACGGAAGCCGTTGTACTTGATATGGATACGCCGGAGGGTTATGAAGAGGTTCTGGAGTACTATGCAAAGCAAGGAAACGATGACCATCGGATCGAAGAGGAGCTGAAGGGAAAGCGGTTGTTTCTGATCCGTCATGGTGAAATTTGCCAGCACAAAGAAAAAATCTTTCTCGGGCAGATGGATGTGCCTCTTTCTGACAGGGGAAGGGAGCAGGCGGCAAAGGCTGCGGTGGAATTGAAGCAGTACGGAATTTCCACAAACCGAATTTATGCAAGCGATTTGTCCAGAGCATGGGAATCAGCAGAAATAATCAGAGACAGGCTGAATCCGCAAGCTGTGCTGATCAAGGAGCCCAAACTGAGGGAAATGTCCCTTGGAGATTGGGATGGGCGGTTTATCAGTGAAATTCGCACGGAGTATCCGATGGAATATCAAAAGCGAGGCGAGAAAATACCGCTTTATAAGCTAGGGAATAACAGTGAAAATTTTTATGATTTGCAGTATCGTGCAATGAAAGGCCTGCAGCACATATTGGAAGAGGAGAGAAAGGCGGATAATCCTTGCGATGATGTGGTCATAGTTGCCCATGCAGGCGTCATCAATGTGATCCGCAGCGAACTAAACCATACAGAGCTTGACGAGGAAATCAGAAACTACATCCCAAATGGCGGTATTGTCGTAATAGAATAATGATAGAGGAGTATTGTTTATGAAAGAGGTTTCGGTATACGATGCAGTGGGAATGGTCTTGGCCCATGACCTGACCCAGATCATCCCGGGAGAATTCAAGGGAAGTAAATATAAAAAAGGTCATGTAATCGCCCAGGAGGACATCGAAGTGATGCTCAGCATGGGGAAGAAGCATCTCTTCGTTGTGGACAAGGAGGAGACGGATATCCATGAGGACGAGGCAGCTAGGAGAATTGCTTCGGCAGCCGCAGGAAAAGGTATCCGCCTTGTGGCGCCTGGAGAAGGTAAGATTGAGCTGGTGGCGGACTACGATGGCTTGCTAAAGATCAACACCGCAATGCTGAATCAGCTCATCGATCAGGATGAAATTATGTTTGCAACCATTCATGAAAACCAGCTGGTGAAAAAGGGTCAAAAGGTGGCAGGAACTCGCGTGATCCCGCTGTTTGTGAACGAAAGCATCGTTGCCGGCGCTGAAAAGGTATGCCAGAGCGGACGTCTGGTGGAGGTTCTGCCTTTGAAGCAGTTGAAAATCGGCCTTGTAACCACAGGCAGTGAGGTCTATACCGGAAAAATACAGGATGCCTTCGGACCGGTTCTGAGAAAGAAATTCGGTGATCTTGGAAGCATCATCGTGAACCAGCTTTTCTCTGATGATGATGAAGAGATGATCGCAGGCTGCATCAATCAGCTCATAAAAGAAGGTGCGGATATGATCGGCGTTACGGGTGGCATGTCCGTTGACCCCGATGACAAAACACCGACTGGTATCAGGAGAGCCGGCGGACATATTATTACCTACGGCGCACCTGTTTTGCCCGGTGCTATGTTTATGCTGGCTTACATAGGAACTGTTCCTGTGGTGGGACTTCCCGGTTGCGTAATGTATAGCAGAGTCAGCATTTTTGACTTGATCGTGCCGAGAATTTTGGCTGGGGAAATTCCGACGCGCAGTGACATTAAAAAGCTGGCTCATGGCGGACTATGCCAAAGTTGCGAAGTATGCACCTACCCCAACTGCGGGTTTGGAAAAGCGTATTAACCAAAATTTCGATTAAAACTTCTAAAATATAGCCAAAATCGATACAAGATATAAATTAATACAATAAAACAACTAATTTCTACATTTATATTTATTTTATCCTGGGCGACAGGTATAATCATAGTACGACACATTCGGTCATTATCGTTTAATTTAGCATTATAAATTGTGGGGGAGTTGTCAAGTATGAATATGTATGGGGGCCCAATCGAACAAAACTTCAACGAAGACGTTATAAAAAGAGGAAAACACAACGAGGCGGATTCGGTCTCGTTTTCTGCCGCTAAAAACCATGGCAAGAAGCAGGATAAGGGAGAATTTACGTTATCGGATAACCAAGTTTGGGAATTAAAGGGAAAATATAATTTGATCTTTATGACCAGCGAAGAGGAAGAGGCATTGCTGCAGGACCTGATTCTCATGGGCATCCTCACGAAGGAAGACTGCAGTTGTTATACAAGAACCGGAGGCAACCTATTTGAATCCTTAACGAAGCAGATTGGCGCTGACATCAAGCGGCTGTACCAAATGGCGATTACCGGTAGACACGGTGATTCTCATATTGAGCGCATCAGAAGACAACAAAAAATTCTTGATATCTTAGAGCAGCTGAATGACTGAACAAAAGTAGCGAAAGTGGCGAAAGCCACTTTTTTTAATAGGAAATTCCTCAAAATTGAAAATTAGTGTATAGCGTTTACGGTGTCATTCAAACAAATAACTTTACTACCTTTACTTTCATAATAACGTAGCATTTCGTCAATTTTCCTTTTATCATAACTAGTAACGCAATCGGATAGGACAGTAACGTCATAATTTGCTTTGCGTAAGTTGTAACAGGTTGATTTAACACAAGCAACAGCATCTGCTCCTGCTATGTAGAAATCACATATTTCATTTTTACTGATAAAGTCTATAAATTCTTCACTGGTTAATGCGTTTCCTTTGTATTTTGTAAAAACATTTTTTGATACTATTTTCAAGTCTGAAGCTAATTCAGCCCCATACGTATTGGGTTTAAAAGTCCTCGTGCCGGCTGATAAATTTTCATGCCTTATAAAAATGACATGAATATTATGATTGACTGCCCAATCAATCGCTTTGTTGATATTGCCAATAACATCCTTGTAATTCTTTGTTATGTCATTTTGAATATCGATGATTACTAAGGCTTTTTTCTGCATAGTGTCTCCTCCTGATCGGTAGATTGATTTGTTTACTTTTTTATTGTACCATGCAATTGTTGACAACAGTATGGCAACAATCTATAATGATATAAATAAATTTTGAAAGGCGGCTATCAGATGAAAGTTGACAGGCTTGTTAGCATTATTATGATACTCCTTGATAAAGAGCGTATAGGCGCACAGGAGTTAGCAGATATGTTTGAAGTTTCACCTCGCACAATCTACCGCGACATAGACTCTATCAACATGGCGGGTATTCCTGTTCGCGGGGCATCGGGAGTGGGCGGCGGCTTTGAAATCATGCAGAAATACAAGATTGATAGAAAGGTTTTTTCGACTGCCGACCTTTCCGCTATCTTGATGGGGCTTTCCAGCCTTTCCAATATGGTACGAGGTGATGAACTGGTAAACGCCCTTGCGAAAGTCAAGAGCTTTATCCCCGCCGACAGAGCGAAAGACATTGAATTAAAAGCAAAGCAAATATGTATAGATTTAAGTCCGTGGATGGGCAACAGGAACATACCACCATATTTAGAAATGATCAAAACAGCGTTACAGGAAAGCAAGCTACTTTCATTTGAATATGCAGACCGCTACGGAAATAAAACCGCACGAACAGCCGAGCCGTATCAGCTTGTATTGAAAGGTAGTCATTGGTATTGGCAAGGGTATTGCCATAAAAGAAATGATTTTCGCTTA
>CAKMKG010000042.1 GCA_927441425.1 uncultured Bacillota bacterium
GTTTTGTGTATGGTATTTACGCTATCTATGCCAGTAAGCGCAACGGCAGCGACAGTATCAGACATATCGGGACATTGGGCAAATACAACAATCCAAAGCTGGGTAAATAACAGTCTTACTGCAGGTAAGTTACCTGCAACCACTCCGGTTACTCCTGCAGCAGTATAATCTGCTACAGTCGGTGCTGGATTCGTATTCAGTGTCGCATAAGCTTCAATCAAGTCAATGGCAATGATCGCCACTGCTCCGTCAACAACAGCCTGAATCTCTCCCACTGTATCGACATCTACTGCCAGTAGGGCATCTATCGCAGCATTTACTGCAGGTAAGTTACCTGCAACCACTCCGGTTACTCCTGCAGCAGTATAATCTGCTACAGTCGGTGCTGGATTCGTATTCAGTGTTGCATAAGCTTCAATCAAGTCAATGGCTCTATCTGCAGCACTTAAGTGGCCGCCACCACCACCACCACCGCCGCCGCCGGTTGATTCATTTGTCGTAAATGACAAAGATGTTGACTGGCTAAAGGGGGTGCTTCCTTCTGCAGCATAACGAACGATCAACGTATGATTTCCGCTGAAAACGAGTTTGTCGAATGTGCTAAATTCATATGAATCCCAACTTGCAGAATCAAGCGCATACTCCATCGCCGTTGTCATGCCGGAGACAGTATTTGTCTCATCATTTCTTGTTACCAACGGCGCGTCAGGCCTTGCGACGTATTTGTTTGACCTATCTAAGGTCACTACGGTTTCGCCTCGTTTGATAGAGGTTTGAGGGCTGAAGCTTCCGTCTGGATATCCGTTCATAATATTTACATTAGAAACTGCTCCGATTGCGCCTCGGCTCCATATCATACGTCGTACATCAGTAAACTTGCTTGCTGCTTCTTCACTCGCTTGAAGCTTATTGATATTCATCATGATTGTGGCTGCTTCTTCGCGGCTGATTGCGATATCCGGCTTCATCGAACCATCAGGATATCCGCTGATATATCCGGCTTCCCTGGCAACTGCCACAGCATTATAATACCAAGCGTCTGATTTAACATCAGAAAACGATATCGATTTTGTAGCTGAATAGCCATAAGATCTATTGACCAGAGTCATAAATTCTGCTCTGGAAATGTTTCTATCCGGTCTGAAACTACCATCAGGATAGCCTGCAATAAGACTGTTATTTACCCAGCTTTGGATTGTTGTATTTGCCCAATGTCCCGATATGTCTGATACTGTCGCTGCCGTTGCGCTTACTGGCATAGATAGCGTAAATACCATACACAAAACTGTAACTACGGCAATTTTCTTTTTCATGCCTTTAAATATATATGTCATGTAAAGTTCCTCCTCTTACTTTTAGAATTAAAGGTTTGGGTTTTTCATACAGTCATCTATATCACTCCCTTCCGTTATAAAGAATATGGTTAAGTCATTATTTCTCCGATGTAGGTTTATAATATTCTGATTATAATAATATGTCAATGATTTATACAAATAATTATAATGTTTTTTATTATACATTTATATTATATTATATATATAATAATAATTTAACAAATGTTCGTATATTCATTGACATCATTGCTTTGTTGCGAATATAATTTCAATGCCGATCTTCGCACTAATGAAAATGCACAATAAAAAGTGAGCTGGCATCGTATGAAATACGATATCAGCTCACGTCAAAAAAGTCTTATTCAGCTACAGATTCTTTCTGCTTAAAATCTTATTTTATATCATTTCTTAATTGATCAATGGAGTAACTTTTTCTGATTCCTTCTTTCGGTAAAGACTCTGCAAACTTGACAATCTCTTCACCCTCCAGGCTTTCCAGATACTCCAAAAATACTGCAACTCTTTCATATTCGGCAATAGAGAACAACACTGCATCCGGTTGGTTGTTTTTTAAAATAAAAATCTTACCTAATCTTTCTGCCATCTCTCTACTATTTTTATAATTCTTTATCATGTCTGAATTCGATACGATCATTTTTGTCGAAATATTCACATTAATTCCCCTTGCCTTATTTTTTTTGATAGTTATATAATACATCAAAAATTATAATAAATCAATATATTATTGCAATTATTCTTGTAATAATAATTATGGAATTTACTCTTTCATTCAGCGTAACAATAACTATATGATTATCGCCTTTCAAAATCCACAAATAAATTCTATCAAGTCCCGCAAAAAGTACGGTAAGGGCAGCTTGACGAATCTGGAGGAGCTGCATATTCCTCCTGCTCCGGAGAATAAGCAAAGGGGCTTGACAATGCTCTAAGAAACCGTTCCAATACGCTGTAATCTTCGTGCCCTGCAGCTTCCAAAGCTTCTTCTACCCGGTGATTGCGGGGGATGATTGCAGGATTCTTTTCTTTCATCAATTGTAGTGCATCGGCTTTCGATTCCTCCTGCCTTCCCAGTCTTGCCAGCCACTTATCCTGCCACGCCGAGAATTCCTCCGTACCGTAAAAGGCCGTGTCTTCCAGCTTATCCAAGGTGAATGCCCGGAAGGTATTCGTATAATCCGCACCATACTTCTTCATCATTGCAAGTAGCTCATTGACAAAAGTTTCGTCCTGCGGTTCTTCATGAAAGAGCCCCAGCTTTTCTCTCATTCCGGTCAACCAGCTGCTGTAAAATAATTCATGAAAGCTGCTAAGGGCATCCTGTGCCTGAAGGACACTTTGCTCCTTATCTTCATTGATTAAAGGCAAGAGGGTTTCAGCAAACTTCTTAAGATTCCATTGGGCAATACTCGGCTGATTACCGTAAGCATAGCGGCCGTGAATGTCTATAGAGCTGAAAACAGTTGCCGGGTCATAGGTATCCATAAACGCGCAAGGGCCATAATCGATGGACTCACCGCTCAAGGCCATATTGTCCGTATTCATTACACCGTGAATAAACCCAACCAGCTGCCATTTGGCAATCAGGATCGCCTGACGCTTGATTACCTCTCTCAGGAGAGATCGATAAGGGTTTTCGTCTTCTCTAATTTCGGGGAAATGCCTTTCAATGGTATAATCCGCCAATGTTCGAAGCTCCTGGTCCGTTCCCCATTTTGCAATATATTGAAAGGTTCCCACACGAATATGGCTGTCCGCCACACGGGTCAGCACTGCACCGGGCTGTACGGTTTCTCGGTATACCGGTTCTCCGGTTGCCACAACGGCCAAGCTACGGGTAGTCGGAATGCCAAAGGCATACATTGCCTCACTGATCACGTATTCGCGAAGCATCGGCCCAACTGCCGCACGGCCGTCGCCACCACGGGAGTATGGCGTTCGTCCCGCGCCCTTCAGTTGAATATCAACTCTCTTTCCTGCCTTTGTAATCTGCTCTCCGAGAAGCAAAGCCCTTCCGTCTCCCAGCATGGTGAAGTGTCCGAATTGATGCCCTGCGTAGGCCTGCGCAAGGGGCGCAGAGCCTTCTGGAATTCGATTTCCCGCAAGGACAGCAATCCCTTCCTCACTGTTCAGATACGCGGCATTCAAGCCAAGGGACGCTGCCAATGAATGCTGAAGGATGATCAGCTTTGGTGCACGTACCGGTGTCGGATTTTGTCTGGTAAAAAAAACGTTAGGTAAAAGACCGTAGCTGCTTTCCAAGCTCCATCCTGATTTTATTACAGTGTCTTTCTCTGTCATCACATTTCCCTCATTTTTTCTCGTGTTCTTTCTCATAGTGTCTGCTCATATGATTTTATTATACCGCTGTAAGTTATTCTACAATCATCAGAATCACAAAACAGCCGGCGAGAGAGTTGCTAAATTCAACATCAACCCGTGGGACATATAATCCGCCATCATGATCATATGGTCAACGATTCGGTCAAATATGTCGATCCCTCTTCTGTAGTCGCCCGAAAGGATTGCCAAAATTTCTTGATACATCATGAAATGATACTCTTGTAGCAGCTGCTGCCACTGCGCCCTTTCCCAATAAGGGTTGATCTGGGTCAGAAATTCGGCAATTTGGACTCCAGTATTGTTCCAATCTCGCCAATATTGATCGGCTGCCTGATAATTATTATGAATCAGGGCTTCGGTAAGATTTCTTAAGGTAATCACCTGTTGTGTAAAATAATTCAAATATTGCTCCGAAAGCTCCGGGCCATAGAAGCTTCGGGCGGTCTCATACATATCTACCGGTTCATGGTGCAGTCTTTCATAGATAGCTTCGATGCTTTCCGTTTGAAATTTCAATGCATGAACCAGCTCTCTGCTCCACATCGCATATTCCAGAGAGTGCAGCCTGAATTCGTTGATCAGATTCATCTGTTCATAGGTGAGATATCGGGATCCGTCAAATCGGTTATGGGTAGGAATCGGAAACACTCCCTTTCAGCAAATATAATATTATATGCCCCGGTAAAGAAAACAGTTCTCATAGAAAAGAAGACCTCCCGTCACAGGGAAGTCTTCCTTACATTTTATCTTTACTATTACAATTTTCTCTTCAGCGAAGATGGCTATACCGATAAAACCTTCTTTAGGAATTCCATGGTTCTCGGATTTTTCGGGTTTGCAAATATCTCTGCAGGAGGCGCTTCCTCCATGATGATGCCTTCATCCATGAAGATTACCCTGTCAGCTACATCCTTCGCAAATCCCATTTCATGTGTAACCACGACCATCGTCATACCCATGGAAGCAAGCTCTTTCATGACGGCTAGAACTTCTCCGACCATTTCCGGATCAAGGGCAGAAGTCGGTTCATCAAAAAGCATGATATCCGGTTCCATAGCGAGTGCTCTTGCGATGGCAACCCGCTGCATCTGGCCGCCGGAAAGCTGTCTTGGTTTTGCGTTTACTTTATCCGAGAGGCCAACTCGCTCCAACAGTTCAATTGCCTTTTGCTCCGCCTCTATTTTTGTCTTGAGCTTCAGCTCCAAGGGCGCCATCATGATGTTTTCCTTGACGCTGAGGTGGGGGAACAGGTTGAACTGCTGAAACACCATTCCGATATGTCTTCTTGTTTTATTGATATCCACTTTGGGATCTGTGATCCTAATGTCATCGACTGTGATATCGCCGTGAGTCGGCTCCTCCAGACGGTTGATGCATCTTAATAAGGTCGATTTTCCTGATCCGCTGGGTCCGATAACACAGACGACCTGTCCTTTTTTAATCTCCAGATTGATCCCTTTGAGCACTTCCAGATGGCCAAAGTGTTTATGAAGGTTGTTTACGATGATCTGTGCTGTCATATCTGCACCTTCCTCTCAACGAGCTTTGCGACGTAGGTGAGTATGCCAATCAAAACGAGGTAGTATATTGCGACCCAGGTATAGGTTGCAAAGGACTCCATGGTACGGCCTACATAAATTTTCGCCTGATACATGATCTCCGCAAGGCCAATGACCGAAATAAGAGATGAATCCTTTATTGTGATGATGAACTGATTGACCAAGGATGGCAAGCAGATGCGGAACGCCTGCGGCAGAATGACCTTCCTCATTGCCTGTGCTTGTGACAGGCCAAGGCTTCTTGCCGCTTCCATTTGACCGGTGTTCACCGCATTGATGGCTCCCCGGAAAATTTCAGACATATAGGCTCCGGCATTCAACGTCAGAGTAATCAGCCCAGCGCTAAAAGGTGTTAATCTTACGTCAAATCCCATAAACTGAAGCAGCTGGGGAATCGCAAAATAAACATAAAACACCTGAACCAGCATCGGGGTTCCTCTGATTAGTCCAACATATGCTTTCGATATCCAGCGAAGGGGTGCTTTTTTTGACATGCCGAAGAAGCATGTACACAATCCCAGTGCAAATGCCAATAGAAGGGACAATACCGATACTTCTATAGTGATCCATAAGCCCTTAAGCAGAAGCGGATTTACTTCACTGAAAACTTTACCTAAATTCATCTTTTTTCCTCATCATTATTCAGCAGCAATATATTTGTCTATGATCTCCTGGTACTTACCATTCTCACGAATATTGGTCAGTCCTGCATCAAACATTTCCAGAAGCTCTGTATTTTTACCCTTCAGCACTGCAAAGCCGTAAGAGGATCCCTTTTCCATATCGGTAACCATCTTCAGACCATTGCCCTGTGTGATTCCGTATCCCATTACCGGATAATCTTCGAAGCAAGCTACGGAGTTTCCTGTTTTTACATCTTCATACATCAGTGGGGATTCATCAAAATAAACAAGCTCAAATCCATATTGATCCATAATGGATTCTGCAAAGGTTGCACCTTCTGTACCGGTCTTAACTGCTACTTTCTTTTCGGTCAGGTCTGCATAGGATGCGATTGCATCGTCGTCTGCTGCGATTGCCATTACAACTCCAGAATCATAGTAAGGCGCAGAGAAATCATATTTCAACTGACGTTCTTCTGTGATGCTCATGCCTGCAATAACTGCGTCTGTCTGGTTGGATTCCAGAGCCGCTACTGCTGCGCTGAATCCCAACGGATTGAGTTCGTACGCAAAGCCCTGGTCCTCGGCGATGGCGGCAAGGATCTCGATATCGATTCCAACATAATCACCGGCTTCATTCTGGAATTCAAATGGGGCAAAGGTTGTATCGGTTGCGATATTATACACGGTTGCTTCCGGAGTCTCCTCTGCAGGTTCCTCTTGTGCGCCGCCGCAGCCTACCATCATACCCATTGCCAATAATAAAATCAAAGCCAAACTTAAAAACTTTTTCATGTCATTCTCCTCCTTAGATTTTTAAAGATATATACAGACCATTATACATTAAAACCCCCTATGAGCGAAATAGGTTTGTTAAAAAATTGTATAAATTAATACAAGTATACAATATTTTTAATGGGATGAACTAGAAATATTGGAAGCTCCCAAAGGAAGTTTTCCTTTACTCATATGCATAATTATAAGTTTCATGTATTGTGTTATCCTGCAATATCTGTTATCATGTACAAAATGTTACGTTGGTGGAAGAGAGGTAAGGCAATGTCGATCAGAAAAGCAAGGCTGTCCGATTCAGAAGCGATACATAAGCTTGTGAATTATTATGCAAAAAAGGGATTGATGCTCGCTCGTTCGAGAAGCTCGATCTATGAAAATATCAGGAATTACTCTGTTATGGAAATTGATGGCGAAGTGGTCGGGATCGGCGCTCTGTCTATCCTTTGGCTTGACCTTGCCGAAATCAGAACGCTGGCAGTAAAAGAAAGCCTCTCCGGTCAAGGCATTGGCAAAAAACTCGTCGAACATTTTATTCAGGAAGCAAAAGACTTGGGTCTCAACAAGGTTTTTACGCTGACGTATAAGACGGAATTTTTTCAAAAATGCGGATTCAATGTAATAAGCAAGGATCATATGCCCCATAAGATTTGGAAGGATTGTTTGAATTGTCCCAAGTTTCCAAACTGCGACGAAGTGCTGATGTCCATCGAAATTGAAACGAAATAAAGTCAGGTTAATGCAACACCTTCCGGAGGAAACCCGGAAGGTGTTGTTATTTCCTATCAATTTCTATGATCTTCATTTGTCAAGATTACACGGGAAGCGATTCGGCTCTTGACGGATGTTTTATATGGTGGTATAACGGGTAAGTATAGTCTTGCGTTGATTATACTAATTTTAGTCCTGTATTATGATCCGGACTTCACAATATAACGAAAGGTAGATAGAATGACTGCATTATTAGAAAAGATGCTTCCCGTTCTCATAATCCTTGCGATCGGTTGGATTCTCCGAAAGCGGAGTATTATATCAAGCAACGCCATGAATGAATTTAAAAATATCATCGTGAATGTTGCTCTGCCCTGTCTTCTGTTTTTATCCTTTGCGGGCACCGCACTTGAAGCGAAATATATTATCATCGTTGTTTTGGTCTTTGCAATGTGTCTCGCACTGTATGCCGTAGGATTTCTCTTGCGGAGTAAACTTCCCGGGACGTTTGGTTCCATCTTCACGCCATGGTTTATGGGTGGATTTGAATTTGGAATGCTCGGCATCGGCCTTTTCGCTGCGCTTTTTGGTTCTGAAAATTTGCCTTTGATCATGCTCATCGGACTCGGCCATGAATTCTTTGCTTGGTTTGTTGCGATTCCATACGTACAATTTAAAACCAGCGGACGGTTCAATTTGATCGAAACTTTGGGTAGATTCATTCGGACTCCAATCATGCTGGGAATTTTCGGAGGTTTATTGATCAATATAACAGGGCTCTACGATGTGCTGCTGACCTATTTCTGGGGTAGGTCCGCAATCAGTGCAATGACCACAATTTCCAATGTCGGTGTTCCGTTGATTTTGATGATCGTCGGATATTCTTTGATGATCGAAAAAGAGAACGCCAAAAAAATCGCGCTGCATATCGTCGCCAGATTGATACCGGTTCTGGCCATTGGAACCATCGTTGCCCTTCTGATCCGGCAGCTCGTCGGAGAGGTGGACCCTCTTTTCAATATCGCTTTTTATGCCTTTCTGATATTACCGCCTTCTTATCTTATGCCGGTTATTGTCAAGGATGATGAGTCGGAGCGGCATTTCTTAAGTCAAGCAGTGGTATACTATACCCTCGTTTCTTTCGCCGGGTATATCGTATTGATGCTGATCTGAGATAATCCACCACATAAACAATCAAAGGTATGATTCCGGTTTTTATACCGCATCATACCTTTTTTATACCCATATTCTATATGTACTATTTCTCGTCGTTATCTTCCGTGCTTCGCTATTTGGCGTCTTCATCCTCGTGGTTTGGAGCATCTTTCACGGTCATGCACGCTCTCATCAATGCAATTTCAACATCTGTCTCAAATTGCTTTTTATAGCTGTTCAACTGAATATATTGCTTGCCTGCATGGGACGTAACATATTTTGTGGGCAGTGAGTTCAGGGCGATCGCCAATACATCGCAAGCACACTTGGAACAGGTACACATCTCCATCCGATCCATCATGTCCGCAACTTTTTCATTCGCAATTATCTCCACAACATTGAATACGTTTCGCCTCCGATCGATCAAGGCATCTCTTGCTCTTTCCTGATGAGGTGTCAGCTTAATCGAAGCAGTACTGGTACTTCCGTCTTCTCTTTTGTTTTTCTCCGTCATTTTTTCACCACCTATCCAATCCTCCCATTTTTCTACGTTATCCTCTAAAATTAATTCAGCATAATCGACGATCAGTAAAATTTAGGGTCATTCTTCTCTTTGATTATATTCGATTATTGAAATAAATACAATCCATACCTGCCAAATCATCAAATTTGATCTATAATCCCTCTCCCATCTTGATGATGTCGGAGAGGATTTTTATTTCCTTTTTCTCCGAGGAGGTGTATTCCAGCAGGCTCAAGCCGACGACATGAAATCTGCGCGTTAGCTGTGCCAGTAATTCCGATAATTGTTCGGTTTTCAGACCGCCGGGGGCAGGCACCATGACATAGGGAAACTCGTCGCAATCCAGAACGTCAAGATCGATATGGATGTAAATGTTATTTGAGCCTTTTGACTCAATTGTGCTGATGACACCCTCCAAGCTGAACTCATCCGGCCCAATCACAGTAATGTTGCTTTGCTCTATGTAATTCTGCTCCGGTACATCCAGATCCCGCTGCCCGATCATGACCAGTTGGGAAGGAGATAGCTTCGAAAACGCCGTGTCCACCATTTGACGGTTTCCGTCCCCCAGTAGGGTCCGCAGGGGCATCCCGTGAAAGCATTTACTTGGCGAGGATTCCGGCGTATTCAGGTCTCCATGGGCATCAATCCAGACTACGGTTAGGTCCCCGTCGAATAGATCGTTTAAATACGATACAGTTACAATTTCAACATCACAGCCTCCGCCTACCGTGAAAATACTGCTCGGCTTCCCTGTAGCAATGATCGCTTTGGCCTGCTTCAATTGCAGAAGAATATCCCGATATCCAAGGATGTCGTTTTCGATTTCCGTGTTTTCCTCTTCACTGACAGGCACTGCAATATAATCCTGCATATTAATATATTGATCTCTGATTTCCCGTGCTCCATCCAGCAATTCTTCCGTTCTGCCCGCTCCCTGCCATTGAGGGAAAAATAAATTTATATGCTTCGCTTTCATACTGGTACCCTTTCTTTCTGTTTCATTTTTATGGGCTGACTTATGAATCCATACTTCATCTATTATTGTTTGATTTCATTTTACTATATCTTGTTTCTTTTTTCCATCTTGTCTGGTATGAAAACGCAAAACAGCCCCGTCGGCTTTTCCGACGAGGCTGCTTCTTCGTTACACATATATCATAGAGGAAGTGATTATACTGCCTTTGCCGCTGTTCTGCGCGTTGCTACGTCGAAGATGACTGCCAATACAAGGACGGCGCCTCTGATGATGTATTGATAATAGATACCGGTGCCCATTAGGTTCATCCCGCTGACAAGTGAGGACATAACCAGTGCCCCGATCAGGGATCCTGTGACCTTGCCGACGCCCCCTGCGGCGGATACGCCGCCCACATAGGCAGCAGCGATGGCATCCAGCTCAAACAGGGTTCCCGCAGTTGTCGTCGCCGACTGGAGACGGGAAGCGAATAGAACGCCGGATAGTGCCGACAGCATGCCCATGGAACAGAACACCCATACCGTGATCTTTGTAACATTGACGCCGCTCAGTTTGGCCGCCTCAGGGTTGCCTCCCAATGCATAGATATGTCTTCCCAGAATGGTCTTGGTCGCGATAAAATGATAAACGAACGCTGTGACGGCTACAATGACAATGGTCCAGGATAGTCCGTTATATCCTGCAAGGATCCATGTAATATAGGCCATGATTGCAGAAATAAAAACTAATTTTAATATAAATATATTCATGGAGATCACTTCAAAATTGTACTTCTGCTTCACTGTTCTTCCGCGAAATTCACTCCAGACAAAAATCGCGATCCCGATTACTCCCAATATGACGGTTAGCAAATGAAACCCAACATCTGCAATGTCAGGTATGAAGCCGTTTCCGATGGCGTTAAAGGTCGGATTGTTAATCACGATGGTACCTGTCTCTTCCGTTACCCATAAAATCAAGCCTCTGAAAATCAACCATCCCGCAAGTGTAACGACAAAGGCTGGAATATTCAGCTTTGCAACAAGTAAACCGTTGATACATCCGATGAGGATACCAAATATCATGACTGCAGGTATGGCAATCCAGACAGACCATCCCCATTGCATCATCATGATTGCACAAATCGCTCCCATGAATCCGGACAGGAATCCTACGGACAAGTCGATATGGCGGATTACGATGACCAGCGTCATACCAATGGCCAAAACCGCAATATATCCGGTCATATTAATTAAATTGCTGATGTTTCTTGATGAAATAAACAGACCGTCGGTTGTAATCGTGAAGATAATCATAATGACCGCTAACGCGATGTACATGCCATACTCTCGTACATTTTGCCTCATCAGTGTTTTTGCTTCTTTAATAAAACTCATGGTACCTCCTCCTAATTCGTTGCCATTGCCATAATCTTTTCCTGGGTGGCCTCTTCTATTGGTAATTCTCCGGCAATCCTGCCTTCCGATACCACATAGACTCTGTCACTCATTCCCAGAATCTCAGGTAACTCGGATGAAATCATAATGATGCTCATACCCTGTTTGATGAGATCGTTCATGATGGTATAAATCTCATACTTGGCTCCAACATCAATTCCTCGGGTAGGCTCATCCAGAATTAGTATTTTCGGTTTTGCAAACAGCCATTTTCCGACAGATACCTTTTGTTGATTGCCCCCGCTTAAATTGCCTACTGTCTGGGCAATGCTCGGCGTTTTGATATTGAGACTTTGCCGGTAATCATTCCCGATGTTGATTTCTTCATTTTGATTGATGACACCGTTCTTCGCGATTTCTTTTAAATTTGATATGGAAATATTCTGTTTAACATCCTGAATTAGGATCAGACCGTTTCCTTTTCTGTCTTCCGTGACATACGCGATACCGGCCTTGATCGCATCACTCGTATTATTGAACTGCTTCTTTTGTCCATCTATGAATAATTCGCCTTTCAGCCGATAGCCGGCCGGGTTGCCAAAAATGCTCTGGGCCAATTCCGTACGGCCTGCGCCCATTAGTCCAGCAATACCAACGATTTCTCCCTTTTTCACGTTTAAGCTGACGTCCTTTATAATTTCTCTTCCCTGGGCAGGATCATAGCCGCTCCAGTTTTTCAGCTCCAGTACAGTTTCTTCCGCCGGCTTAAAATCTCTTCCGGGATAGATGTTGTCAATTTCACGACCGACCATACACTTTATGATCGTATTTTCTGTGATTTCTCCATTTTTTGCAGACAGAGAGCAGATTGTCTTTCCATCCCGCAGAATCGTAACCGTATCGGCAATGGAAATGACTTCCTTCAATTTATGGGAAATCATGATGGATGTGATTCCCTGGGTTTTTAATTCTTTCAGTAGCAACAGCAGGTTTTCACTGTCATTTTCATTCAGCGCAGAGGTAGGTTCATCTAAAATCAGAAGTTTTACATCCTTGCTCAAGGCTTTGGCAATCTCAATCAGCTGCTGCTTCCCGACGCCCAAATTTCTGATTAGTTCTGCGGGGTTGACATTCAATTTGACCTTTTTCAACATTTTCGTGGACCGAACGATGGTTTCATTCCAATCAATAATGGCCCCTTTTTTGATTTCATGCCCTAAAAAAATATTTTCGTACACAGCCATGTCGGGAATCAATGCCAATTCCTGATAGATAATGGCGATCCCTGCTTTTTCACTGTCTCGTACGGATGTGTATTTCTGTGTCTCTTCGTTTAAAACGATGTCTCCTTGATACGCCCCATGGGGATAAACACCGCTGAGCACCTTCATCAGGGTGGACTTCCCTGCGCCGTTTTCTCCGACGAGGCAGTGAATTTCCCCTTCTTCTACTTTAAAGTTGACATCATTTAATGCTTTCACCCCGGGGAATTCTTTTGTAATATGATTCATTTCCAGTATGTATTTGGCCATGGCAGCTAACGCTCCTTTTTTAACACCTAACAAAGAAGAATAGTGGAATAGTGACGGATCGCTCCATCACTATTCCGACCAATCTTATCATTGTGGGATTATAACGCTTTAGTTAAAAATTTCTTCTTCTCGTTATAAACCTGTAAATTCACCTGCTGTATAATAACCGGAATCGACCATAGCGGCTTTTACATTGGACTGATCCACTACTACAACTTCCGTCTGCTTCGCCTTTACATCAATGGCTCCATTGTTGTAAGAACCGGTTGTTGCAGGCGTGGAACCCTCCAGAAGAGAGACTGCCATATCAATGGAGTCTTTTACGAGGGTACGAACGTCTTTGAATACAGTCATGGACTGTTTGCCGTCGATTATGTACTGAACGGAAGCGATTTCAGCATCCTGTCCAGTCACGACATAGCTTGTTACTGCAGAGTCGGCTGCGAATGCATCTGCGATCGCTCTTGCGGTTCCATCATTTGGTGCAAGAATCGCTACGTCACCCTTCATAGCATCGTCTGCTGCAGTCAGGTGAGATTCTGCTTTGTTCTTGGCTTCATTGAAATCCCAGTTTGTTGTTACCTGGCCGATGATTTTGCTCATCTCGTCACGAGTCAGTGTCGCTTTGTCTTTTAATGCTTCTGCTTCGCTGGAGTTGGCGATGACGAAAGTTCCGTCAGCGATCTTAGGCTGTAATACGGTCCATGCGCCTTCAAAGAATAAGAAAGCGTTGTTGTCGGAGGCAGCTCCGGCATAGAGGTATAAAGGTTCGCCTGCGCCTTTGGCGTTGTCGATCAGATACTGACCCTGTGCTGCACCAACAGCGATACTGTCAAATGTTACATAGTAATCAACTGCATCTGTATCCGTAATCAGTCTGTCATAGGAGATTACGTTGATTCCTTCCGCTTTTGCTGCTTGAACCGCTGCGGCTGCAGCTGCTCCATCCTGCGGGCAGATGATCAAGGTCTTGATTCCTTTCGCAATCAAAGCATCAACATTCTCTTTTTCCTTTGCAGAGGAACCCTGGCTAAACAGGATTTCTACGGAATAGTCGGTGGATGCGAGTGCTTCCTGGAATCTGGTTTCATCTTGTACCCATCTTGGTTCATCCTTTGTAGGAAGTACGATGCCGATATCTACGGTTCCTGCAGCCTCTTCGCCTTCGTCGGAGCCACCGCCGCCGCATGCTGCAAACATAGATACAACAAGTGTCAATACAAGAGCAAGTACGAACAACTTTGAGAATCTTTTCATTTATTACCCTCCTTCATTTAAAGACAATCCGTCTTTATTCGAGGTCAGTATAACACAGGCAAATCTGGACTTAATTATCACGCATCTGCATAAAATTTGCGAATCGCCGTTTCCCTCTCTGTCAAGTTGAAATTTTTAAGGTTAATAAAGTGCTTACGAGCGGCTTACGCCGCTTCCGCTAGGGAACCCATGGTTCCCTTCGGCGCTCGCTGCGCGAGCTGAGCACCCTCCTTAAGCAGAATCAGAAAAGGCCCTCATTGCGAGGGCCATTCTGATTTCGGTATATTCATATAAACGTCTTCCATGCGGTGAAACTGATCCTTTATGATCGTATCCATCATATTGTCCTTGGTGACCAGAATCGGTTCGATTTTATAAAAGGGTACCTCATATCTTCCGTCGTTGATGGTGTCATTGGCTTGCACCAATCCGCCCTTCGCCAGCGTTACTGCAAACTCTGCACCTCTGGTCGCTTCGAGGTCTATGGGTTTGTAAATCGTAGCATACTGAGTTCCTTCCACAACACGCTGACAGCCATCCAGATCTGCATCATGTCCCACCACGGTTACCGATCCTACGAGACGTTTTTCCGTCAGTACATGGATTGCCGCACTGGCGAGGGTGTCGTTGCCGGCAATGATGCTATCGATTTTCGTATTGGAGTCCACGGCCTTCTGGACATCAGCCAGCGCATTTTCATAAAGCCAGTCCACAACCCAGGTTTCTCCCAGGAGCTGAATGGTTCCGTTTTTGATTCCCTCCTCCAGCACACTCATGTATCCGTCTCGGAACATCGCCGAGTTGTTGTCTGCTTCGGACCCGTTCAGCAACAGATAATTCCCGTGAGGGGCCTGGCTGACGGCTGCCTGTCCCATCAGTTCACCGACTTTGACATTGTCAAAGGAAATATAGAGATCTACATTTGCATTTTTTACAAGCCGATCGTAGGAAATCACCTTAACGCCCCGATCCTTTGCTTTTTTCACCATGGCCGCTGCGGAGACCGCATCATGGGGAATGAGCACCAGCACGTCGATTCCCTGATCAAGAAGGTACTGGACCTGCCGCTCCTGCTCCCTGCTATCACTATAAGCGATCTGTAAAATCACCTCCGCGCCCATTTCTTTGGCTTTTGCTACGAAGATGTCTCGATCCCGGAGCCACCGTTCATGCACCAGGGTGTCCATGGCAAATCCAATCACAATTTTATCCTCTTCCGGCTGACTGGGTTCCATTCTTTCCGCCGGAGCCTCCCCGCAACCAGACAGCATACTGGCAGATAAAATCAACACCATCATGATTTGAAGCAGTCTGCTTTTTCGGCACATTTCCATTCCCTCCTTACTATCATTAGGATTTTCGGTTCAAGAACTCATCCTTGTATTCTGTTGGGGTTGCCCCCACAATCTTTTTAAAAATTCTGCTAAAATAATTAGGATCGCTGTATCCAATGTTGTAGCAGATCTCCTTGACGCTCAATTCATCGCTTTCCAGGAGACTTTTCGCAATTCGGATTCGAATTCCGGTAAGATAATCGATGAAGTTCTCTCCGGTCTCTTCTTTGAAAAGCTTGCTTAGATACTGTGGGCTCACATTAATCTCTCTCGCAACATCCTCAAGGGTGATGGACTTAGAGTAGTTGGTTTTGATATATTCCTTGGCGCGTCTGGTAAGCCCGCCCACCTTGTAATCTCGATAGGAGTTGATCTGATTGATCACATTCTCAACTCTTTTTCTGCACCACAGGCGAAGTTCGGCAAGCTCTCCGATGGACAGCATTTCTTCCAGGAAGTCGACTCCCGCCGTTCCGCCTCCGGGTTCATATTCCCAGGACATGTGGTTGACGAGAAATACAATTTCTAGGAGCTTATTTTTTATTTTCAAAGGCTGTTCCTCATACTCCTGTACCAACCAGTCGAAGATGCAGTTAAATGCATTGATGCTTTCTGCCGTGTCACCGGCGGACACCTTCTGGAGCAGCAGCTTTTCCTTGTACTCCGGATATTCAGATCCCACCTCGGCGGCACGGGCTGTAATGTCCATAAAATGCATGATGCCGTTGCCCTGAAGATAGCGAAGGGCCTTGAGGGATTCTTCGTAGGACGCCGCAAGCATATCAAATCTTCTGTATATTTTTCCGATTCCGATTCGGAGCCCGCAGTTGAGTTTTTCCGAAAGCCGCTGCAGCATATTTTCCGCGAGGGAAACCGCTTCGAGTCGGCAGGCAAATTCACCGGTTCTTGGATTGGACGGAACAACCACCACGATCCGGTTCAGCATAACCGGCCCAATAATGCATTTACACAGGGACCTCACCGTATCGGTAAAGCACGGATAAAACTGCTGGCTTTGAATGCTGTAGCCGATCTTGTTGTCCGAAGACCCGGCGGCTCGCTCATTCACAAGCTCCACGGTGATGATATATCCGCCGTCTTCCCTGATATCAAAAAGGCGTTTATAGTCAAAAAGCTCTTTGCTGTTGTCGTCGAATAAAAGCAGCGAATAGACAAAGCCGTTCTCCATGATTGGCCCTGCATATTCCAGCTTCTCCTTCATTTCCAGCTCAAGCTGTCTCTTTTCCTTTTCTGCACGAATCAACCCAATGGCCTTATTGACCACTTCCACCACCTTGGCCCGGTTCACCGGCTTCAGTAGATATTCCATTACGCCGAGCTTTACCGCTTCTTTGGCAAATTCGAACTGATCAAACGCAGTTAATACAATAATTACGATCTGTTTGTGACGTTTCCTGATTTCCCGGATCGCCTCTATCCCATTGATCCCGGGCATACGAATATCCATAAATAAGATATCGGGGACAGTCTCCTCCACCTTTTCGATGGCTTCCCTGCCTGATCTGGCAGTTGTTGTGATTTCCACATTCGTGAAGCTCTTCTCAATAATAAATGTGAGTGAATCGATGGCGACCTTTTCATCATCGGCAATCATCACTTTAAACATAGCAATCTCCTCCAAAACTTTACGATCTATTATGCTTTGCTAAAACTGCGTCCCGGCTTCCATGGGTATGTGCAGAACCACTTCCGTGCCCTGCCCCAGTTCGCTGTATATCTTCAGAATCGCTTCAGTGGAATAAAATATTTTTAACCTGCTTTGTACATTGTTCAAACCGATTCCATTTGTATGTCCGCCGTGCTGGTTTCCCGTTTCCGTTTCTTCCACTTTGATTCCGCTCATGATTTCACGTGCTTTCTCTGTACTCATTCCTTTTCCGTTATCCTTGATGGAAATCACCGCATACCCATCCGATTCCCGAGCGCTGAGACTGATTCTTCCCTGATCTTCCATATCACTGATCCCGTGGATAAATGCATTTTCCACGATAGGCTGCAGGATCATACATGGGATCTTCAGATTCAGTATGCTCTCCTCCCGGTCCATCATAAATTCGATTTTATCAGCAAATCGTTCATTCAATAAATGCATATAATTTTCGACATTCCTGATCTCGTCTCCGATGGTGACCGGCTTGTCAAGGTTTCTCATATTGTAACGAAAAAGTTCGGCTGCATTTTCCATAAAGGAGCAGGCTCTATCCGCGCCCTCCATCATAGCAAGCTGGGCTCCTGCATTCAGCGTATTAAACAGAAAATGCGGATTGATCTGCGCCTGCAGGGCATGGAGCTCTGCTTCCCGAAGGTTGGCTTTTATGGTCAGGTTTTCCATTTCCTTCTCCTGCAGTCTTCTTTCAAGCCCCACCTTCTCATTGATTTCATTGATATATTCCCGTATGCTGGCCGTCATTCGGTTAAACGCCTCCGCCATAATTCCAATTTCATCATTGGAAGTCACCAGGACCTTCGGTACGTTAAAATTACCATGGGTAATTTCATCTGCAGCCTTGGAAAGCTCAAATATCGGCTTGGTGATCCGGTAGGTGAACCATAGGATCAGCACGATGGTTAGTACAAACATAGAGGAGATGACTCCAATATTCAGTGTTTGAACGAGCTGAATACTTTTTCTGATCGAGTTATAGCGGTCAGTATTCTGAAAAAACATGGTGTTGTTGAGCTTCTGGATGTATTCGACGATATACTGCCGGATCTTGACGCTTTCTTCATAATGGAAAATGTAGGCCTCCACCATACGTGCTCTTCTTGCTGAAACCGCCGCGTCTGTTTCATTGAGATAATTGGAGATCATATTTCTGATATCCTTCATGACCAGCACATTATCCATGCTGGAATCGTCTATCTGAATTGCATTTGCCTGTACTCCAAGATCGTGGGAGTAGCGGTAATAATCATCGAGATTTTTGGAATGCTTGGTCTCCAGATAATTCTCATATGCATGGTTCAGCTGTTCCAGCGTATTGTTCAACTGATTGAGTTCCACATTGAGTTCAAAGGTTGAGCTCATCCTGCTCATCAGCACCGAAATGGTGTAATAGGGATAAACGTTCAAAGCACTCATGATTACGATGATAACCATGAAGTATAAAATTAATCTTTTTTTCAAACTGTTTCGGCGCCACAAAAGCATTCTATTCCTCATCTGATTCCTCATCTGTCTCCAGATATTCTCCCACGTTATTCTTCGTGATCAGTTGGGTATCCACTGTGAAATACGCGGAGGTTCTTCCTCCCTCATTTAAATCCACAAGGGCTTTGATCGCATCATAGCCCATCTGTTCATGGTTTGCCGAAACCGTTCCAAAGATCACGCCGTTATCGATATACCGAAGGATTTCCGGCGCGTCTCCATATCCGATAATGCTGTAGTATACCTTATTTAAATCGATCAGCCTCTGGGCCACAAGTGTGGTATCCTTTTCATTGGTGCTTATGATCGCATCCAGATCAGGCTTGTTGATCAGCAGATCCTGTATGGTATCCTCCAAGCTAAGAAAATTGGCATAATTGTATTGCACGGTTTCAAGGGTTAACCCAGGTGTATTCTTCAATGCGTCGGTGATACCTGAAATCATCAGATTCTGTACGACTGTCCCGCCGGTCCCTTTATTGCTCACAACGACAACAGCATTCCCCCTGCCACCTGTGGCAGAAATGAGCATCCTCCCCATTTCTGTTCCTGCGCTGTAGGAGTTGACAGCTACAAAGGCAGCGCGTCTGCTGTTCTTCGAATCTGTACGAATCGTTACAACCGGAATTCCCTTGTCGACGCCTTTATCGATGAGTTTCCCTGTTTCCTCTTCATTCCAGACATACGTCGCGATCCCGTCAACATTGGAAACAATCGCCATATCCAGGCATTTGTACTGTTCATCAAAGCTTGAGTCGACAGGCCAATTAAATTCCACTGCAACGTCGAATTCCTCTGAGGCCTTCTCCACGCCCTTTTTGACAGAAAGCCAGAAGGGATCATCCATGTTTTCGCAAATCATGGCAAAATGATATTTAGGTTCTGTTTTGGGAACGACAATACCTGCACTGTTGTCCAAGGAATGAAGTGCGGCATTGATATTGAAGTATATGATAAGCGTTACGAATAGAATCGGCAAAATGATAAGCGATACCAGAACGATATAATTCTTTTTCCTCACAATCGGGCTCCTTTCGCTTCCGTGTCTGTTTTCATTATAACCCATACGCAGAAATTTTTCGACTATAGAAATTCTCTTGCCTTTTGGGGTGCCGCATACTACCCAAATTTTATAGGTTTAAAGCAAATTTGCCTGCTTTACATATTATATACTATCAAATAATGAAAGAGGGTATCCTATGATTCATAAGTTTCAGGAGTTTGGTCAGCAATGCTTAACATTTGAGCAGCTGAATATTTTAAATAATTTGATTTCCCTATGGCAGCGCTATACCATGTGGACCAGAGCGCTTTTTTTCTCAAAGATGGAGAACTCTCCGAATCTGGCTGCGATTCAGAATCGAGTCAATCAGATGCCTATGGATTTCTACAATACATTACGGGTGTTTTACGGCGAGAGGCTGGCGGAGCAGTTTTTAAATTCCTTCCAGCGTTATGTCAGAGCCCAAGAAAGCCTGATGAATGCCATGATTGCCAATGATCAGGAGGCTGTGAATGCCTTTGCGCAGGAGCTTTATGCAAGGGCCGATGAAATCGCTTCCTTCCTTTCACAGGCACCTTATTGGAGTTTGCAGCAGTGGCAGTCCTTGCTATATAGGGACATCAGTTTGAGCATCTCAGAATTCAGGGCTGCGTTGACCGGCGATCACGAAACAGAGATCAGCATTTTCGAGAGGCTTTTACTTAACGCCGCCGAGATCGGCGGGTATATGGCCAGGGGGATATTTCAATCTACCCAGCCGCCGGTTCCCCTGCAAAAATAGACGGAACGGAATAACGTATCCCCTATCATAGAAAGGGCCTGCCCCTAGTATTCTGTAAACCTTTTCAGGTTACAAAATATAAGTGAGGGCAGGCTTTTTTTCGACAGATATGCATTCCCTGTCTGTATTGTATATCGTGCCTTTGCTTACGGTAAGCCCTGTAGGCGCCGGAGCAGATCCCCCAGCCTTGTCGCGCTAACGGGCTTTGAAAGGCTTCCAGTAGCCGGATTGTCTTTTAGCTTTGCCAGCTCCTTCGCATATGCTGTTACAAACACGATCTTCAGTTCGTGATTCTCCGCGAGCATTTTCTTCGCCAGCTCTGCGCCGCTCATGTGTGGCATGGAGAGATCGAGAAACGCCGCATCAGGCTTTAAGTCCGCTGCTGCCTTCAACGATTCCAAAGGATCTGTGAACGATCCCACGATTATTACATTCTCCTGCTTCGAGAGTAGGTAGACAAGCTCATCAAGGCAAGGTTTTTCATCATCCACCACCAATATGCGCATCACAAAACACGCTCAATGAATCGCTGCAGCATAACTGCGACCTCAGCGCGGCTGGCTGAGTTCTGGGGATTGAGCTGTGAACCGTTCCCGGTGATGATGCCGGCGCTTACCGCCCATTTCATGGCTTCTTCCGCCCATGACGAAATGCTGTTCGTATCGCTGAATCCATTCAAAGCGGTGTCGTCTGTCCCGGCGATATTCAGTCCCCTGTATTTCGCATAATTAAACAGTATTACCGCAAGCTGTTCCCGGGTCAGCATTTTTTCTGGGGCAAACCGTTTGTCCCCAACTCCGTATACGACACCATTATCTGCTGCCCATGCAGCAGCATTTTCATACCATGAACCGGATGGGATATCAGAAAAGTTGTTTACATAACTGCCGGTCCCTCCGCTCAATCGATAGAGAACTGTAACGATCATGCCCCTTGACATGTCGCCCTCCGGGCGGAAGGAGTCGTTTCCTGTGCCGGTCATCAGACCGTTCTTGTAAACATAGATCACACTTTCATGAAACCAGTCATCTTGACTGATATCGGCAAATGGATTGACTGCATCATCATTTGTGCTTACTCCTGCCCCCGTCGTTGCTTCAATTTTATAATAGGGTCTGGATTTGGATTTTGTTGTAAAGGTATGGGTATAGTCCGACACCATTGGCAGGCTGACCTCGTTCCCAAATCCGGAGATTGTGACGGTATATTCTGTGTTGTAGGATAGTCCCGAATAAGGTATTGTGTAGACTTTACCCGACAAAATTCCGCCTGTAAGGAAGGTGGCTCCGCCATCAAGGGAGACCGTACCGATTGGCCCTATCCTGTCATCAAGCGTAATAACGATGCTGCCGTTTACCGGAGCGCCGGCACCCGGCGTCACACTGGTTACGACCGGCGCTGTCGTGTCGATTGTCACACTCACATCCTGAAATGCCCCGGCATAGTCGGTTTTTTTATCTCCGTTGCACTGCTCGGAAAAAATCCTCAAAGTGTATTCACCGTCGGCAATTCCGGCGGGGATGCTTATGCCGATCTGACCGTTTTCTTCCCCACCTGCAACGGCTTTCAGCCTGCCGTAGTATAAGATGTTATCTGCCGCATCGGTTATCATCGCGGAAATATACTCGTTGACGCCGCTGGTCGCGTCATAATAATCCGTATCTATGGTATCACCGGGAGAAAGAGCAACCTCCAACCCTGCCGCGTGGACCGAGAAGCTTCTGCTATTGTCCGATAGAGTCAATTTCCATTCTGTCGGCGCAGTGCCGGAAACCGCAGTCAATGCATTATCTCCTATCGTACCTGAGACCTTGCCTCCTATGGCGGAGGAGGAGAAGAGTACATCATCCGGATTCAGGTTAAAAGCAGGACGGCAATAACTCCCAGTATCTGACGGTCTACGATATAACGTTCCATCCGTTTGGACATAACCGAAATTATAATTGGTGTCGGCGAATTTTGATCGCGTCCACCATGCTCGGATGCTTCCGGATGTGGTCTCTGCCACTCTGTCGGCATTGTCCGAAAACCCATATTCCGCCGATTCCGCCTCCTCAGCGGAGAGGAAAAACAACTTGTCGCCATTTAATATGCTGCCGGAAGAGGTAAAATTTATCGTCGTGGTGCTTGTATAGGTTCCGTCCGTCTTTGTAGTCCCGGCGATTGCCGCCCGCTCAGCAGAAGAAAAGTTGGATGTCGATGCAGCGAAATTCTGACACCAGAGCTGCACCTCGCTGCCCTGCCAGGTCCCCGTATAGTACTCTACATCGAAAGGTACGGGGACGTTAAACATGTACTCAGAGATTAAAAATAGCGGGTCCGTAACAGCAACCGCTCCGTCGGAATAAGTGCCGCCGTTTCCGTGGGTGGACAGCACCCGCCACTTGACAGGATCTCCACCGGATTCTCCGAAATAAATCCAATTGGTACCACCGCCTGTAATGCCGAAGCTGTCTTCCGCATCAAGACTCATAGCGTCTCCCGGCGCGGCATAGGCCGTCGCGGGCAGCAGTGTCATAACCATGGCAATGGCCAACGCCAACGAAAGAATTCTTTTTCCCATTTGATTCCCTCCTGATCAATCGTTTGATGATGATATCCTAGCAAGGCGTTATCACAAAATCTCACAAATACAAAAGCCGCTCTGAGCAGGCATTCATCGTTCCTGTTCAAAGCGGCTTGCAGCATCGCTTGTCTTTGTCAATTAATATTTCATTTCTCGTTTCAGGCGTTCGTACTGTTCCCGGTAGCGTGCCTCCGGTTTAAGCTGCAGTTCCCTTTTCAGTAAACCGGCATACTGCTCATAGCATCTCAGGTAGGCCTCCCTGTTGCCGGCCTTCAGAGACAGATCAAGCAGTAAGGTATGCGCTTCCTCACACAGCGCATTGCGCCTGAGCAGCGTGTTAAGCACCCGCTCCGCTTCCGGTATACGGCCTACCGTGATATAAAAGCTACCAAGTCCGGTGGCGATGCGCTCATATTCGGTTTCAACTTCATTAGAACTCTCAGCAGCCCACTCCACACGCTCCTTATCCAGATACGGCCCGCGGTACAGATCCAGTACACATTCCGCCTCTGCATTGTTCGCCTCGGTGATGACGGCGTTCTCCCGTGCATAGCGCATAAAATCGTAAAAATCACATACTCCCGGCTTGATGATGATCGCGTTATCCTCTGTCAGCCGGACCAGGCTGTGTTCCGGATCGATGGAATGCAGCAAGCTTTTGAGCCGGTAAATCGTCATATAGAGATTGTGAACGGTGTTTTTATCATCCTGCCCGTCAAACAGCGCGTCCAGCAGTTCTGTCTTTGAAGCGGGGGAACCGTTCCGGTCGATCAAATAAAGAAGAAGTTCCCTTACCCTGCGCGTGCACCATTTCACTTCATTTCCACAGTTCAATTCGAAGGTGCCGAAGCATCGGATCGAAAGCGAATGCTGCGCGTCCTTTTCCGGATGCAGCAGCGCGTAGTGCCTTCGTAAATGTTCAACGCAGTCATCCAGTCTCACCTGCTTCACGGGTTTCAGCAGAAAATCCAGCGGATGCACCTTGTAAGAATCCAGCGCATACCGGGCATGCGCCGTAACGAAGATTACGATGACACCGGGATGTCTTTCTTGTATTTGCAGCGCCAGCTCCAAGCCGTCGATTCTGGGCATATCGATATCCATGAATACTGCATCGGGGGGGTTATCTGCAATCGCTTCCAGTACCTTTGCCGGATCTGTTTCCATGCCTGCAATCGCCAGGTCGGAGTATTGTCTCAACAGCCAGGACAGCTCGTTCAGACAGGGCTGTTCATCGTCAATCAGCCATATTTTCATTGTTGACTGCCTCCTTACATGGAATTTCCAGATAAACCTCACAGCCTCCGCCTTCCGGCGTCGAATAGACCAGTGACGTTCTGTAAATGCGTGATAAACGCCTGTTGATATTTTCAATGCCAACGCCCCGGCGTGCCGGATCGGAATTTATTTTAAAACCTACGCCGTCATCACGTACTCCTATGCGTACTCGGTTGTTCTTCATCCCTTTGGCAAATACCGTAATGGTACCGCCTTCATCCTTTTCTCGGAGACCGTGGATGAAAGCATTTTCCACCAGCGGCTGAAGCATCAGCGACGGAAGCAGAAAATCCTCTGCCTCAACGTCATACGTTACACGGAATTTTTCACCGAAGCGGGCCTGCTCCAGTGAGGTATACGCGCGCACCAACTCCAGTTCCTCCTGAAAGGTTACCATCTCATCCCGGTCATAATCGTAAAAGCCGCGCAGATAGCTGCTGAAATCCACCAGCAGTTCCCGGGCCCGGTCCGGATCGGTACGGGAAATGGAGATGATTGAGGTAAGGGAATTATGAATGAAATGCGGACGGATCTGACCTTTCAGATGTGCGATTTCTAATTCCTGGGCACGGCGGTATCGCTGCGCTACAACGGCTACCTGAGCAAGGACGAATACCATATACTCCATATGGAGGTTGAGCAGCAGAGAATTAATTGCAGACCGATCCGGTGCAAACAGCTCATAAAAGATCATAAACAATATCAGCCAGCTTGCTCCCAGCAGAAGGGAAGCCCCCTCCCGGCCCTGCCACGCCGCCCGCGTAAGCTGCGCAATAATGGCCGAGATCACAATCAGCAGAACAAAATTCATCAGTTTATAAGCCGAGGTAACAATATAGAAAGGAAACAGCAGAGTAAACAGCGACACGCCAATCGTGTAGACGAGAAGAGAAACAACCTGCCACTTCCTTATCAGATTTCCATAAACGTAATAGATGAAATAGTACAGTAAAAACTGCGTCCAAAACGTCGCCAAAAACAGGATCCTGACCATAGCCGAAATGGACATTTCCGAAAAAGCAACCGCAAGCACCACGTCGCCGGTGGTCAAAAACCGAAACAGAATTAGAACACCGACACCTGAAAGGATGAGCAGATCTTTCTCCCCTCGATGTACCATAAAAAACACAAGGAAAAACAGACATGCTACGATGAGAACCGCCGCTGCCGCTGCTCCTGTATTAGATAGTAGCCGGTCGAAGGCAGAAACCTGTTCGTAAGTTCCAAACAAAACCGGATCCCGCATTCCTCCGGCGGCATAAGCGTCGTTTTCGATCTGCAAAATCAGATCAAAACTGCCGTCATCAGGAGTAATTTCCGTAATCCGGGGGAGGTAAACCGAGACTGTTGCCGTTTCGTTATTTCCGAAGATGCCGTTTTGAACGGCAAGGACGTTGTCTATGTAAAGCCGGTAAATGGTCGCCATATCCTGTATCCGGACACCATACCGGGTGCCTGCTTCCACTCCGGTCACATGAATCCGGTAGGTCGCCTTTCCTTTTCCGGGCAGGCTGGTTCCGTTTATTTTATAATCGCTCCATTCGTTGGGAGCCGTTACAAGCAGCGGCGTAAAACGACCGGTTCCGATTTCCTGTTCTGTTAGCAGAGTATCCCAGTAAAACTCCCACTCCCCGTTAATTTTAAATGCTTTTTCTCCGTTCCACTCCGCCAGATCTAGTACGCCATTTTCAACAGAGGGCACTTGCGCTTCTGCAAGGTGAGCATGAAAAATAAGCCCTGAGATAACCAGCAAGGCAAACATCAGCGGCAAGACCGTACGTCCAAATTTTTGTGTTTTCTTCTCCATTTACCTTGACCATAATTCGGCTTTCATCTACAAATTTCATCATTTTGATTATATCTAGTTATCGGCACAAATGCAAGACAGCTGCATAACAGCAAAGGCAGGCAGCAAATTTTGCTGCCTGCCCTTTCTCGTTAGATTTCCTGATTTCATTTGCTTTTAATAGATTGGGTACTCCTTGATCACCGCATCCGCCGGCAGACTTAAGTCCGGTGGGGTGGATGTTTCAGAAACATTGGATTCTACCTCAACCATCATTTTCATAACATCTTTTTGTTCAATCGTAAATTGACCCTCAGTATTCTTTTGGTCTCCTGTCATATCAAAGGAGCAAGCGATTTCCTCAAAGGTACAGTCACCCTCCAGCTCATATTTGTATAATGATCCCGCCTTTTCCTGAATCATAATCTTTGCTTCGAGATTGCTGCTGTTCAGCATATCTCCAAGCTCTGTCAGGTCGAGAGAATCTTTTGAGATGCCCTCAGAAAGCGCCGTCTTTGCCAGTGCGGCCAGAACGGAGGTCTGATTCAAATTCAGGTTGTAGGTGACATAGCTTCCTGCAGTCTTCTTTGTAAAGGCTTCATCTCCAATCAGATTCTTTAGAAACAGATACGTGGATTGGATGTCCTGATACGTTGAGATATCTGCATATTCCATACCGGCCAGGGAGGCTGCTAATATTTCCGACAGTTTGAAGTCGGAGTAACTCATATTGGTGATTGATTTTAAATCGATTCCCATGTCTTCATAGGTATCATACATATTCATCTTATACCATGTATTTGATCCTACAGTCGGATCCAGCGCAGAAAAGAGGCTGGAGTTCATGTATGTAATCCCGGTTTCTCCATCCATCTTAATTTTCATGCTGGTGTCCTTAAACATGCCAAGCATCGGTTCCATCATTGCTTTCTCTTCGACCGTCAGCTTTGAAAGCATTTTATCAAACTGGAAGGCCATATTTATTACCATATCCGCGTTAGATTTTTGCTGTATTCCCGACATTTGTCCTGTCATCGAGAACTCTATGCCCGGTATGATGGAATCCGGACTCGCAAAGGTCGCAATGTCCATATCAAACCTACCGGTGGTTGCATACGGCTTCTCAAGGTCAAGATCAGATTTCATCAGCTTACTGATGATGGAGAAATCCGTATCTGCATTGGAAAACAAGGTGTTCGGATCGATAATCACAACAGTTTTGTTGCCCTTATCCCAACCGACGCTATACCCCATGGTTTCAGCAATAAAACGTACCGGTACATACGTACGGCTCAGCTTTTTATCGATAAAGGATGCGACATCCATCTTTTTTACCGACGTCACGCCCTCTTTCATAACTGTAACATCTGCTCCCCCGGCGACAAATGATATTTCTTTTTCGTCCGTCTTTACCATTATGGTTTTCGTCTTCGTATCATAAGTCACTTCTGCCCCCATAGATTCAAGGAGCGTGCGAAATGGCACCATTACCCTTCCTTCAACAATTTTTGCAGCTTCTGTTAACGCAATGTCACTCCCGTTATATTGCACCCGAATGCCATTGGTATCCGCTCCAAAAGCAGTCAGCGTTACAGATAGGATCAACGTAACGACCAACACGACTGATAATAAATTTCTCATCCTTTTTTTCATAATAAAACCCCTTTCTAACTAGCAACTTTAATTGGAAATTAAAGTCATTCCCCATTATATTACTATAATCATATTCATCTGTATATATACTTTTTTGTTAAATTCATTTACGTAGTTGCTATTTATTTACAATATTACCCACAGGAACATCTTATTTGCTTCCGTAATAATCTGAAGGAAGATATGGAATGAAATCGAGGTGGTTGTGATGAATCCCTGCGAGTTGGCAGCCTTTGTTTCTGCGGCTGCGATTGCTGTTGCCAAGAATACTCCCGACAATGAAGAATTGGGGCTGCTGGCTTTGGCCTTTCGGCAGCTTGCAGACACCCTTGGGACCATCGCTGCGCAACGGGTACTCCTTGCGGCAAAAGAACAAAAAAAAGAGGATTCTCTGCCGCCTTCCAACGAAGAGAATTTGCTCATTCGCCCTCTGGTACCGGGAGGGTTTCTTGATTGAAGGCACAATGATTCGATAATATTTTCCGATCTTTGCATCAAAGGTTTTCGGAAGGGAAAACTATCTATACCGATTCATGCTTATTCAGAAAGGAAATATAATAAAAATGGACATTTCACAAAAGTTTAAAGTGATGGAGGCATCTTCTGTCAGAAAATTATCTATTTATGCGGATGAAGCAAGGAGAGGCGGAAAGACGGTGTATCACCTGAACATCGGCCAGCCAGATCTGGACACTCCGGAGCCATATTTTCAAAAAATCAAGAATTTCAACGAGCCTTCCACGGAGTACATGCCTTCTCTGGGGATTCCTACGCTCACTAACAGCATTCAGTCTTATTATGCCAAGTTAGGGATACATTACAACACAGAGCAGATCGCAGTTACCTGCGGGGGTACGGAGGCACTGCTGTTTACCTTCTTGGCAATTGCTAATGAAGGCGATGAGATTCTGCTGCCGGAGCCGTTCTATTCCAATTACACGACTTTTTTCACCATTTCGGGTGCCATCTGTATTCCGGTCACCACCTGGGCGGAAAACGGATTTCATTTTACCGAACAGGATCTGGTCAGCAAAATAACAAAGCGTGCAAAAGCGATTCTGATCTCCACGCCGGGGAATCCTACCGGCGCAGTGCTGAGCATGGATGAAATCAAAATGGTTGCAAGGATCGCAAAAGAGCACGATTTATATATCATAGCTGATGAAGTTTACCGGGAATTCGTCTTTGACGGCAGAGAGATCACAAGCTTCGGCTTTCTGCCTGAAATTGAAGATCGGCTGATCATCATCGATAGCGTATCAAAAAGATTCAATGCTTGCGGGGCGAGAATTGGCGCGCTGCTGACAAAGAATAAAGACTTGTTTTCTGTCATCACCAAGCTCTGCCAGGGCCGGCTTTCCTGTTCCACCATTGAGCAACACGGAGCTGTGGGTCTCTATGCCGCTGACGAAGGCTATGTAATCAACGCACGAGATCAGTACCAGAAACGCCGAGATATCGTTTACGAATTGCTGAAACAGGTTCCCGGGGTTGTCTGCCGAAAACCGGAAGGAGCCTTCTACATGATCGCAAAGCTCCCCATCGACGATGTAGACGATTTCCTGACCTGGCTTCTGACCAGCTTCGAAATCGACGGGGAAACAGTCATGGCTGCTCCGGCGGAAGGCTTTTATAAAACCATCGGCCTCGGCAAAAACGAGCTTCGGATTGCTTATGTCCTTGAAGAAGAACCCTTGATCAAAGCCATGAGAATTCTCACCGAGGGTTTAAAGGAATATATGGAATTGAACAACATCCGTCTTGTATAACATAAAAGCCGGCCGTCGAGAGTAAGTCGCCGGTCGGCTATTTTTCCAAAGAAGAGTATTTACTTATTAATCAGAATGATCCCTGCCATGCATAGAATGATTCCCGTTGCCTTATAGGCGGTGAGCTGGTCATGATAGAAAAAGTAACCGATGATCAGCAGGGAAACTACAGCTAGTGAGCTTGACAGGAGATTCGTGGTGCTGATGTTTCCGCCAACTCTGTATGCGTAAAGAAAGCCTACTTCGATACCCAAAACTGCAGCACCCAGCGCAAAGCTTGCCCAGTTTACCTTGTGCAGTTGCTCCGACAGCACAACTCCTTTACTGAAAAAGGGGAACAGAACCACACACATAGCCGCAGCTGTAATATAGGAAACAAACAACGATATCATCGGGTTCACTTCCAATGGAGTCGCCTTCTGTACCAGATGATACAGCACAGTCGATGATGCGGTCAGCAATATTGCCGGATATAAAAGATTAATACTACTCAATGATTCCACCTCTTTCCGCGGCTCCAGAAACCGCCTACTCAAGTCTAAATCAGGGAATGTAACATTTCAATCTATTTTTTCCTGCAAATATGATATAATTTTGGTATCTTTTTTATGGAGGAGATCAACCATGACCTGGATATTTTTTTTATGCCTGATCCTCGGCCTTTTCTTTGGCCTGCGGAATCCGCCGGAAATCATACAAAAGAGAATCAATACGATCATAAACATCGCATTGGTGATTTTAATGCTCACCATCGGGCTCCATATCGGAACAAATGAATCCGTCATGTCCAATCTGCCTTTTATCGGTTTTCACTGCGTCGTTATTTCATTCAGTGCGATTGCTTTCAGCGTAATCCTTACGGTAATAATAGAAAAAACTCTGCTGCCACTGGACCTGCTAAGAGAGCGATTGTTATCTGAAAATATCAATATCAATCCGAACGTCAATATTGAGGAGGAAGAAAACAAAAAGACATCCTCCCTCATTTGGATCATGCCTCTTAGCATTGTTTCCGGTGTGTTGTTAGGCAGCTTCCTGCTGCCGGATTCCGTTCTCCCCCTCATCGGGCATATGCTGACCGGTTCTTTGGTGATTCTCTTAATCAGCATCGGTATCAGCATCGGTTCAAACAAGGGTGTGTTCCGGTACATTAGAGTGGTCGGTTTTAAAGTGGTTCTGCTCTCCATTGCCATTTTGATCGGCAGTATTGCCAGCGGTTTTTTTTCAGGGTTTCTCTTGAAGCTGCCATTTCACATTACTGTGATTTCCGCCTCCGGAATGAGTTATTACAGCCTGACCGGGGCTTATATGACGCAGGTGTTTGGGATTGAAGCGGGTACATACGGGTTTGTTGTCAATGTTATGAGGGAATTTTTTACAGTCCTTCTTCTGCCGGTTCTTGTCAAAATCAGCAAAGGAAGTCCGATCGCAAGCGGAGCCTCTGGGGATATGGACACCATGCTGGCCCCCATTACGCGGTTCGTCGGCGTCGAACTTGGTCTTGTGGCTTTGATCACAGGTATCCTTGTGTCCCTTATGGTAACTCTGCTTCTGCCGGTTTTGTGCCATCTGTTTTCCTGAATAGAGAGTAGCTTGTTCTGTCCTTTTGGTGCTCTTCTATTTTTTCTTTTTCGTGACCGTTATGATCTGTTGATAGGCTCCCACGAATCCTCCTACGACGCCAAGGCACAAGAGGATTAGAAAAAATATGATCCCTGTACCAAGCTTACCGTCAAGCCAATGACCTGCGATGGCCCCCAGTACGATGGGCCCCGCTATCGTCACGCCCAATTGGGAAGCCAAAGTCAAAGCTCCCAGATCAGCCCCAATACCGGATTTCCGTTTATTATCCATCCTTGCCTCATCGTCTTCTTTCCCTTTCATCTCAACATCCTTCCTGCTCATCTTCTTTACCCCCCAACCCCAAAATAATGCTTATTATTTGTATTCGTTCACTGCACTCTTTTCTTACATTTTACCACATCTCACCGTTTCATAAAAGAAGCGTCAGTTCCTATATAAAAAATGAATCCTGATCTGTTCATAATCAGTTCATAAAGAGGTCCTATTATGAAACTATGGAACAGAGAGGAGTTATTGACCATGAAAAAACCAACCAAGAATAAGTTGATCATAATCGGGATCATTTCCATTGCAATCATTGCATTGTCCGTCTTTCTGGCAGTGCGGCCGTCAGGGCCTATCTATACGGAAGAAATTGCAAAGGTTCAGGATCTCATCACCTATTACAGCTATGAAGGGAATATCGAGGCTGAGGATTCCCAAATCATTTATGCCACCGCAACATCGACCATGAAGAAAGTCTACGTGGACGAGGGAGATATCGTTTCAAAAGGGGATTTATTATATGAATTGGAAGGCGATAACGCAGAATCCAAGGCCACGCAGGCACAGGCGTCGGTAACATCGGCAAAGGTCAGTTTTCAGGATGCGAAAACCAGCCTGAACCGGATGACAGAGCTTTACAATGCCGGAGCTGTTTCCCGTACCGATTACGAACAGGCAAAGAGTAATTATGAAGTTGCCGCTGCTCAGCTGACCCAAGCCCAGGCTAATTACGATACAGCAAAAAAAGATGTGGATGATTTAAAGGGCTATGCGGAAGTTGACGGCGAGGTTTCCGACATTAATGTGGAGGAGAATGATTCCATGCTTTCCGGAACCGAAATCATGGATGTGATTAATTATGATAACCTCATCGTGAAAATAAAAATTGATGAATTTGATCTGGACGCAATCGCAGAAGGTGAATATGCAGTGGTTTCCATTACCGCTTTAAACAAGGAAATTGAAGGCACCGTATCCAAAATTTCAAAGAAAGCGGTGGTTGTAAACGGGGTTTCCTATTTCAATGCAGAAGTTGCTTTGAAATCAGACGAGGCACTCAAGGTTGGTCTGTCTGCTGAAATTAAAATCCACAGTGCAAAGGCGAAGGACGCTGTCACCATATCCATGAACGCTTTGCAATTTGATGAGAATAATGAACCCTATGTTTTGACGCGGGATTCTAACGGAAAAGTCGTAGCGAAAACAGTAATTGTTGGGATGAATGACGGTAAGAAAGTTGAAATAGTAGAAGGCTTGCGTTCCGGTGACATAATTCTGCTTATAAATCCGGATAGCGAAGAAAATTCCTCGCCGTTCATCCCTCCGGTCCCAGGTGGCGGCGGTATCATGAACCGTGCTGCACAATGATAAAGGAAAAAACTATGAAAGATATCGTAAAAATGAACAATATCGTGAAAGCCTATCAAATGGGGGAAGAAGAGCAAATCGTCCTAAAGGGGATTGATTTTCTGGTTAGGCAGGGGGAATTTGTCTCCATCCTAGGTCCCTCTGGCTCCGGTAAATCAACAATGATGAATATTATCGGTTGCCTTGATACTCCCTCCAGCGGAGATTATACCTTATCAGGGAATACTATTTCCAATCTAACGGAAAAGGAACTGACGAAAATCCGTAGCAAAGAAATCGGGTTCATCTTTCAGTCCTTTCAATTGCTCCCTCGTCTAAGTGCTATTGAAAATGTTGAACTTCCGCTGATCTATGCAGGGCTGCCTCCGAAAGAGCGAATTCAAACCGCGAAAGAAATGCTGGTACGGGTAGGCCTGGAGAATCGACTCACATATTATCCGAGACAGTTGTCCGGCGGTCAACAGCAACGAGTAGCCATTGCAAGGGCCCTTTCTACCAATCCATCTCTTTTGCTGGCTGATGAGCCAACCGGAGCCCTGGATCAAAATACCGGGAAACAGGTCATTGAATTATTTAGCGAATTGCATCAAGAGGGAAGAACCATTATCATGATTACGCACGATGAAACGATAGCAAGAAATGCAGGCAGGATTACTCGAATCCTCGATGGCTGTATGATAGAATAGGAGCAAAATTTTGATCAAAGAAAGTATTAAAATGTCTTGGCAAAATATAGTAAACAATAAAATGCGTTCCTTCCTGACGATCTTGGGAGTGCTGATCGGAGTTGCTTCCGTCATCGCTCTGATCACCATCGTGCAGGGAATAACCAATGAAGTCACGGGGCAGTTTTCAGAGCTTGGTGCCAATACGGTGACCGTTCAAATCTATGGAACCCCGTACAAAGAAGGGCTGACCAGTCATGATGTTGCTGGGCTGGACGCCCTCGAACTCGTCGAGGGAGTATCTCCTACCTTAACGCTTACCGGAACGCTATCCAATGGCAGGGAGTTGGAGGACGAGACAGTCATTGAAGGGCATAACGAGATTTATTTCAACCAAAATCCCGGCTTGATCCTGAAAGGGCGAGGTCTTAATATCCTTGATATGACAAACAAAAGCAAGGTATGTCTGATCGATGAAACAATTTCACAAAAAATGTTCTTTGGACGGAATCCCTTGAATCAAGTCATTCAAATTAATGGCAACACGTTTACCGTTGTCGGTATTTTATCCGAGGACGGCGACAGCTCGGTGCTGAGAGCAAACGACGATTCAGGTGAAGGAAAGGTGATCATTCCATATGATACTGCGATGCATTTGGCAGGAATCGGATCGATTAAATCCGTCGATATCTTTCTCGCCGATGATAACAACACAGCTGCCGGGGCAGCGTCAGTCGAACAATATCTTGACAAACTGTTTCGCTATGAGGAAGATAGTTACAGACTGATAAACATGGAGCAGCTCCTTGAAACCGTAAACTCTATGACCGGTATGCTCACAGCTTCTTTGGTCGGCATTGCCTCCATCTCCCTGCTGGTCGGCGGCATCGGGATCATGAATATGATGCTGGTTTCCGTAAAGGAGCGTACCAGCGAAATCGGTTTAAGAAAGGCTCTGGGGGCGGACCCGGGTAGAATACAACTTCAGTTTCTAATGGAAGCCGTTTTCTTGTCTCTTATCGGGGGCCTTCTGGGCGTAGTTCTCGGGATCACTCTTTCCGCAATTGTTTGCCCTCTACTTAATATCGCCTTTCAAGTTTCTTTTGGCGCTGTGG
>CAKMKG010000043.1 GCA_927441425.1 uncultured Bacillota bacterium
GGGAGGATTTGGGATGAATTACAAAGGAGATTTGTTCAAGTCATTTGCCATCATTTGTGCGATGGTGTTTTTTTGTTTGATTCTGCTGCCCTTTGCTTTGGTGAGTTTCTTCGATAAGGAGGAATTGCCATCAGGCCCTTCTTTAAAAAAGGGCACCATCCAGATACCGGCGTATATCGATGTTTACCGTCATGGCAGCGGAAAAACTGAGTCCATCGCTTTTGAGGATTATGTGAAGGGTGTGGTTGCCGGCGAAATGCCGTCAAGCTTCGAAATGGAAGCGTTAAAAGCGCAGGCAGTAGCTGCACGTACCTATTCCTTGTCTAAAATCATCCGCTCAGGATCCGGAGGCAATCCGGATCATCCTTCCGCTCCCGTTTGCGATGATACGCACTGTCAAGTATATCGAAGTCCTGCAGATCTTAAGGAGATCAAGTCTGCGGAATGGATGGATACCGGGTGGCCTAAAATCCAAGAGGCTGTTGACAGCACCGCCAACCAACTGATGTATTATCAAGGAGCCCTGGTTGAGCAACCTCTGTTCCACTCCTCAAGCGGCGGGAAAACTGAAAACTCAGAAGATGTTTTTGTATCTGCGCTACCTTATCTGCGCAGTGTAGACAGTACCTATGAAGCCGCTGCTCCTCATCATAATGAACAGGTGGAAATTTCCCTTTCTGAATTTAAGGAGAAAATAAAACAAGCCTACCCGAAAACGAATCTCGGCTCCGTAAACGGCGACACAATAAAAGTTCTTGAACGAAGCGACGGTGGAAGGGTCGTCTCCATGCGTGTCGGAACTCTAACCTTAAAAGGAAGAGAGATCCGGGAACGATTCGGATTGCGTTCAGCCAATTTCAGCGTTTCGGTTCAGGGCAATACCGTGCTTTTCACAACCGACGGCTATGGTCACGGTGTGGGGATGAGCCAGTGGGGTGCCAACGGAATGGCTCAGGCCGGATACAACTATATCGACATTCTGACACATTATTATACGGGGATCGAAGTATATCAATGAATCGGAATCTTCACAGGTCTGTCACGTACAAACTATTTTCCCTTCACAATGATAGGGTAAAGTATTCTTATAAGCCAGATCTACTATATAAGTGAAGGAAGGGATTACATGATTAGACGAAAGCATATCTTGATTGGCGTGATCGCATTTGCAGTGGTACTATCTTCGGGAGCCATTGCCTTTGCAGCAACGGACACAACAAGCTCATTGGCCGGAAAAGAAAGACCGGCAATGATGACAAGTTTAACGGATGAACAAAGAGAGGCTGTGCAGCAGATTCGCGTCGAAAGTAGAGAAGAAGCAATTGCGGAACTCGTTGACAGCGGCATCATCACACAAGAGGAAGCTGACAAAATGACAGAAGGCCGTGGGATACAAAAAGGCAATTGCGATAACGATTCTCTGACGGCAGAGCAAAGGACTACGCAACGAATTGCTCTTCAAGATGCTTTAAAAGCAAAGTTGGAGGTTAAACTCGCCGAGCTAGTTGACGAAGGGATACTAACCCAGGAACTGGCAGATGAGCTTCTGAACCACAGAGGCGGTCTGCGTATGGGGCCCGGAGGCAAACACGGAAATGGGTTTGGCGGACGGCCGGGTACCGGTGAGCCACCAGCTGAGGCAGCAGGTACGGAACTATAAATCATAACTATATTTTGCCATTTAAAAACCGACCTCCCTCAGTTAGATTTTTGGTCTAACTTTTGGGGGTCGGTTCAATTGGGGCGCCTGTTTTTTATTTCATTCGTTTTATATTTTGCTTAGTCTTCCATTCTTTTGATGGATGCTCCCAAGGCTCTAAATTTTTCGATAAAATCTGCATACCCTCGTTCTATGTGGTACACCTCTGATATTTCAGTGGTCCCCTCTGCCATGAGTCCTGCCAGAACAAGGGCCGCTCCTGCTCTCAGGTCCGTCGAAATCACCTGTGCTCCCTGCAGTCTCCTATCTCCCTGGATAATTGCACTTCTTCCTTCAATCTTTATGTTTGCACCCATTCTATTCAATTCCCCGATATGCATGTAACGATTTTCAAACACGGTTTCGATGACGACACTGGAGCCCGTTGCAGTAGTCAGGAATGCCATGAACTGGGACTGCATATCGGTTGGAAATCCGGGATAGGGCAGCGTTTTGATGTCGGTGGAAATCAATGGATTCACATCTCCACGCACTCTCATTCCGTCGTCGCCATCTTCAATAATTACACCGCATTCTTTTAGTTTCGCAATGACAGGCTTGACGTGATCAGGCACAACATTTTTAATTAGAATATTGCCTCGGGTAATGGCCGCCGCAACCATAAAAGTCCCTGTTTCAATTCGGTCCGGAATGACTGCATGCTTGGTGCCGTGGAGTTTTTCCACTCCTTCAATCTTGATGGTGTCCGTACCGGCGCCTTTGATCCTAGCTCCCATCTTATTCAGAAAGTTGGCCAGATCAACAATTTCCGGCTCTTCCGCTACATTTTCAATCACCGTCGTTCCCTCAGCAAGCACAGCAGCCATCATGATGTTTTCCGTCGCTCCAACACTTGGGAAGTCCAGATAAACATTGGCTCCGACCAGCTTGTCCGCCTTAGCTTCCACATAGCCATGCCCCTCTTCAATCGAGGCTCCCAATGCCTGGAATCCTTTTAAATGAAGATTGATGGGCCTCGCTCCGATGGCACACCCCCCCGGCAAAGCGATCCTTGCTTTGCCCGTTCGGGCAAGAAGCGGCCCCATTACCAGTATTGATGCTCTCATCTTTTTTACCAGTTCATATGGGGCTTCCTCTGCGACAATTTTCCTTGTCTCTATTTCTACTATATTTTCTTCATAGTTTGCTTTCACCTCGGCCCCGATGCTGCCCAATAGTTTGCACATGACATCTACATCTCTCAATACGGGGGCATCCAGTATATGACAGTTTTCGTCTGTCAATATCGCGGCAGCCATAATGGGCAATACTGCATTTTTTGAACCGCTGATTTCGACTTCTCCAAACAAAGGCCCGCTTTTCTCAACTAAAAATTTTGCCACTTCTTTCCTCCAAATGATATATATATTAATGGTAAGTCTATTTATTGTTTCTGTCTAAAATAGTATACCTATTATTCTGATACTTTTCAATTAAAAAATTTAAATCGTTGGCTCGTATAATTTAGCATTTAATGGTTAAGTTTTATTAGAGATAAACTTTGATCAGATGAAAAAGAAAGAAGTCTTTGTTTTATGCTAAAGGGGGACAAAAAACATATTTTTTCAAGACTTCCTTCTCTCTTCTTTCAATTATCCCCTGCCGTAATATCAAATATACATGCAGGCCAAAAGAGAGGCAAAAATACCAACGATATATCCAACCATTCCCGCAGAAAATGCGTGCCTGATATTTTTTACAGATGTGGCGCCAAAATAGACTGCTAAAACATAAAAAATCGTTTCACAGCTTCCCACCATCACCGATGCAGACCTCCCAATAAAGCTGTCAGGCCCATATTGGCTGATGATTTTTTCCACCAAAACGAGAGAACCGCTTCCGGAAACCGGCCTTAACAAAACCATGGAAATCAGCTCTTTTGGGATTCCAAAGAATTGAAACACCGGACCCAGAAGGCTCTCGAGAAACTGCATGGCACCGGAGCTGACCAGCGCCTCGATCCCAATAAAAATTGCTATGATAAACGGTAGGATTTCCATTGCAGTTTTCAGTCCATCCTTCGTCCCCTCGATGAAAAGATCATAAACTGGTGCTTTTTTAAAAATCCCAAAAAAAATAACCAGCGTTATGATTCCGGGGATAAAGAACAGCGAAATTTGATTCAATACGGATGTAATCATATTCGTTTCCCTTCGTATAGCTTGCATACCATGATCGAAGCAGCCATAGACAGGAGGCCTGCTAGGATGCTGGGTATAATAATGCTGCCCGAATTGATAGAGCCGGCTTCACTCCTTATTTTAACAACGGTGATGGGGACAAGCTGTATCATTGACATATTTGCAGCGATGAACATGCACATGGCGTTGCTGGCGATTTCACTCCGATTGTTCTCCTCATCCAGCATGACCATCGCTTTGATGGAAAATACCGTGGCGCTGTTGCCTGCTCCAAAGAGGTTGGCCGTAAAGCTCATAAGGATCATCGCAATGGTATCCTTCCGTAGTCCCAATGGGAACAAAAACCGGATGATTGGCTTTGTTGCCTTTGCCACCAGATCGATGAGCCCTGTTTCCTTGGCTATATTCATGATTCCAGACCATACACCCATAATACCGGCAAGCCCAATGATGAAGTAGACGCCATCCGTACAGCTTTTCATCAAGCCCTCGCTAAATTCGTTGAGCCTTCCGTTAATAATTGCGAAAATAACTCCCAGAACCAGCATTCCTGCCCAGATGTAGTTCATCATGAACGTCAGCCCCTTTCACCGAATGATTTTTAGCTTCTGCAGACTCCCCAGAAACCGGATATTAAGTAAACCTTAACTATCCTATTCAAAAAAAAAAAAAAGATGTTGAATATTTCCATTTCGTGGGTAATAATATATCCGAGGAGGGATGTTCGAATGGATACCACCATATCGCTTGGCGATGCCGGTTTGATTTTAATTGGACTGGCTGTCTTAGTTCTACTGATCTATTGTATTATCTTTGTAAAAAACTTAATACCTGCCGTAAAAAATATGAGTAAAATACTTGAGGATACCCAGGTAATTTCTGGTATTGCAGCAAACAATGCAAAGGAAGTTGATAAGATTATCGTTGATTTGTCTTCCTCGGTTGGCAGTATCTCCGATATTATCAAAGGAAATCAGAGTGTAGTCTCCGCTTTAACATCCCTGATCAATGCGATCGGTTCCCTCAAAAACCTGTTGCAGAGGGAGAAAAAATAGCGTTTGACTAAATTTCCCCAAAATGTTAATATTAGGTATAGCACGAAATTTGGATTATTCGTTAAAGAAGTAAATCTTTTCCAAGAAAGGGGAGAGTGATAATGAAAGCTACAGGAATCGTAAGAAAAGTCGACGAATTAGGCAGAATAGTACTTCCAATCGAACTGAGAAGGACTTTAGATATTGAAATTAAGGACCCGATCGAAATTTATGTTGATGGAGATTATATTCTTTTGAAAAAGTATGAACCCGCTTGCATTTTCTGCGGTAATGCAAAAAATGTTAAGAGAATTCACGACAAAAATGTATGTGCAGACTGTATCGATGAGCTGCAGAAGTTATAGATAAGAACATTGATTTTTGCATAAAAAATAAAAGCCTGCTACACACAGCAGGCTTTTTTATTTGCTACGCTTTATTAGACCCGTTCGTACAGCCGCATGATTTCATCGGTGTAGCTCCCATCCTCTTTATAGACATAAAGAGGATCCAAAAACCTTAGTTCCGGTCTACCATTCTTGACACAGTGCAACAAAAGGATATTGGGTGCTGTCTCAAGACTGGGGCAGACAAGTCTGAGTTCCTTCGGCTCCAGCTTATGCTGGCGGCATAATACACTGATATCAACCAACCGATTCGGACGATGCACCATATAAAAATCTCCCCTGTCCTTTAGCAGAAGACTTGCCTCGCCGATAAAGTCTGACAGTCCCGCAGTTGTTTCGTGCCTGGCAACGGTTTTGGCGCGTTCCCTGTTTTTTACTCCCCCGTCCCCCTTGATATATGGAGGGTTTGTAACCACAACGTCAAAGCTGTGCTTGTTCACCAGCTTATCTTTCACGAGCTGTTTCACATCTCCGTGAATCAGCCTGACCCGCTCTCCTAAATCATTGAAACGAATGTTTCGTATTCCTCGGTCATAGGAGCCTTGTTGGATCTCCACACCAATGATTTCTTTGGCCTCCGTACGATGGCTCAAAATCATTGGAATAATGCCTGTTCCGGTTCCCAAGTCGATGACTCTTTCGTTTTTCCCCACCTCCGCGAAGGTCGCCAGCAGCACCGCATCGATCCCATAGCAAAAATCATCAGGCTTTTGTATCAGCCTGAGGTTTCCAAATCCAATACTGTCTATTCGTTCTCCGTCCTTTAAAAGATCATCCATAGATTTTAGAGCTCCAATCTTCCGGGTTATCTTCGATTATCTAGTTAACTGACTGATAATTGGAACGGTAATGCAGAGGAAAATATTGGAGCTGTTTCAATGTGTTTTCCTATTGAGGAAGCTATGTCTTTGGCATATGGCGTAGCCATTCCGGAAAACACCGTCATACGGACTACGTTTGTTTTCCGTTCCAAAGACTGCGACCGAAATAGATGAAAACACTGAGACCGCGACTATTTTCAATGCATTACCTTACAATTACTCTTTGAGCAAATCCTTAATCTCATCCAGCAGTGCCTCGTCGATATCATCTAGCACATCCTTGTTGTCCTTTGCGTCCATTCTGGTAATCTGCTGTTTTTTGTAGGTATAGAAATCTGAGCTGAGCTTTTCCGGTTTGTCCTGCGTTCGTTCTTCTAATACAAGGCGCACTTTGATCTTGTTTTCAAGGATGTTGGTTTCGATTACGACTCCGGTTCCATCCACGGTCTTGATTCGTTCTCCGGATTCAGGCATTCCTTTTCTCAACTCATAATAAATATCGTTTTCGTATTTCAGGCAGCACATGAGTCTGCCGCAAATACCGGAAATTTTCGTAGGATTGAGGGAAAGGTTCTGCACCTTTGCCATCTTGATTGAAACCGGTTCGAATTCAGGAAGCCAGGTGTGACAGCATAACGGCTTACCACAGGTTCCAATTCCACCTACCATCTTTGCTTCGTCCCTTACTCCGATCTGGCGGAGTTCAATTCTCATCTTGAAAACGCCGGCAAGATCCTTGACAAGTTCTCTGAAATCCACTCTGCCATCTGCCGTAAAATAAAAGATGATTTTGCTGTTGTCAAAGGTATATTCCACATCGATGAGCTTCATCTGCAGACTATGCTTGCTTACCTTTTCCTGACAGAGCTCGAGAGCTCTTTGCTTTTTCCTTATATTTTCTTTATGCTGTGCTGCATCGTTTTCATCGGCGATTCTCACGATTTTCTTTAACGGAGGTACGATTTCGCTTTCTGGAACTTCTTTTATTCCAGAAGTCACCGTACCATATTCCATGCCCCTTGCCGTTTCAACGATTACGTTGGTTCCCTTTTCAACCTGCAGGTCGTCGGGATCAAAGTAATATATTTTCCCAGCTTTCTTAAACCGGACACCAGCCACCTTAACCATCTATTTATCCTCCTTTTGCGTAATCTTTACGCAATCATTTTTAGTATCATATTTTTAATCGTATAACTGATATTCAAATTTCTATTCAAATCATTTCTTGCCTCTTCAATAGCGGCAACAGCCTTATCGACTGCACTTCGCTGATATAGTCTGCTTCGCCTTTTGAGTTCATCGATTTTATCAGTGTGACAGATGAGTTGATGATGGGAATCATATTCGCAAATCGCAAGATCACGGTACCAGATTTCCAATGCATCCAGGAGTTCAAAAGCGGCATCTTTGCCGGTGGTATCATCAGCAAGTTGACGGGCAATCTCATAAAAAGGCTTCCGGTCAAGAACCATATCCGCTATTAGTATTGCCCTTTCCAGCGGATTCTTGTAGTCCATTGTTTCATAAGGATTCAATTTAAAAATAACACATCGTGATAAAATGGTCTGGGTCAAATTTTCCATGTTATCGGAAAGCAGGATCAGCACCGTTCCGGGCGCAGGCTCCTCCAAGGTTTTCAAGAGTCTGTTCTGTGCCCTCAGCGTCATGGTATCCGCGTCCCTTAGAATCACAATGTTTCTGTCCCCCACATACGGCTTTTTCTTCAGCCTGCTCTGCAGCTCTTCCACCGCTTCGTCCTTGATGCTGTTTCCTTCGGCGGCGAGATAGATCACATCCTCATGATTTCCATGGTTGAGCTTATTGCAGGAGGAACAGCACTCACAGCTGTCGCCCTCTCCTTCTTTGCAGAGGATTGCTTTCACAAAGTTTTCTGCAAGAGCAAGCTTATCGATGGAGCTATTGCCTTCCAGCAGATAGGCATGAGAAATACTCCGGTTTTTAATCCCCCGGATCATTCTCTCCACTACCTTTCCATTGCCCCTCGTATCCTTTAAAGACATTTTACACCCATTGATATTTATCCTAACAGTCGATCGATATGTTCCTTAATTTCTTTGCTTATTTCATCTATGCTTCTTCCTGCATCGATTCCGATGATACGCTCAGGATATTTCTTTTCTAGTTCTTCATAGGCCTGAAAAACCGCTTTGTGGTAATCCAGCTTTTCTAGCTCCAAGCGATCCTGTTCGTCGGCCTTTATTCTAAGCTTACCGATTTCCGGATCGACCTTGAGCAAAAATGTGATGTCCGGAAAACAGCCGCGTACTGCATACTCATTGATGATCCTGACACAATCGCCAAGGCCTCTCCCATATCCCTGATAGACAATACTGGAATCCATAAAGCGGTCACAAATCACGGTTCTTCCCACATCCAATGCCGGTTTAATGACCTGTGCGACATGCTGGGCCCTCGCTGCAGCGTAGAGCAGTGCTTCCGTCATGTAGTCCATTTCCATGTTGTGTTTATCCAGAACGATTTCTCTAAGCTTCTCGCTGATTGGAGTGCCGCCCGGTTCTCTGGTAAGAATGGCATCATACCCCTTGCTTTGAATAAAGGATTTTAGCCGCTCAATCTGTGTTGTTTTCCCCGAGCCGTCCGGTCCCTCGAAGGTGATAAATAAGCCTCTGTTCATTGCTGCGTCTCCTACTTCCTTTTCCTCATATACTCATCCAACAGTTTACCAACCAGAACAGTTGAAATATATAACAAAGGCACGCAAAGCATAACAACGAAAATGATCTTAAGTACCGTCATGTCTGCACCCTCCCTCTAAAGCATAGTATTCGTTTAAGTATAACATAAAAACCCGACGAGTTCGACGGGTTTTTTTTCCTATCAACCGTTTTTGTCCGAGGCTAAATTATCTATTGTTCAAGACGGTATTTGGTGCTAAAATATACCCAGAATATAATCAGATTCAAACTATAAGATACCAATAACTTGTAAATAAAAAAAGTGAGAGGTGGATTTCCTTGGAAAGACAACGAATGACCATGGCGCAAGCCTTAGTGAAATTTTTAGACAATCAATATGTAAGCATGGATGGGATAGAAACTAAATTTGTTGAAGGTATTTTTACTATATTCGGGCACGGTATCGTATTGGGGCTTGGCCAGGCATTGGACGAAAATCCCGGCGATCTTAAGGTACTTCAGGGTAGAAATGAACAAGGCATGGCCCATGTGGCCACCGGCTTTGCAGAATTCCTCGAGAGCCTGACCTGCCTCCGAATAGCGAACGCCACCCCCACAGATTACCATGGGATATTTACTTTCTAGGATGGCGTTGACCACCTCATCCAGTTCTTCGGATACCGGAAGCGGCCTTGT
>CAKMKG010000044.1 GCA_927441425.1 uncultured Bacillota bacterium
GGATCGCAGAAGCCCACGGTATATCATCACTGTACATGGCCTCGGATACAAGTTTCAGCCCGCGTTATGATTCGTCCAGAGTCAGATCAAGACTTGAGTGGAGTTGTATTATGCATACCCTTAAAAGCAAAATAATCGTGACATTTACCTCCGTATCCTTGCTGATCATTGTTTCTCTTAGTATACTGTTTAACTTTTCAATTGATAATATTTTCAAGCAATATGCTTTTGAACAACAGAAAAAACAGATTGAGGAAATAATCATACAAGTTAATGAGCAGTATCTTGAAGGTACAGGCCTCTATGATATCGATGGTCTGGAGGTCATAGGAAATGCAGCCCTGCAAAATGGCATAATTGTGCATGTTCAAACAATTAACAAGGAGATTGATTGGGATATTTCTAGACATAAAGCAGAGGAGTGCAAGATAGTCTTGCAGCACGCAGAAAGGAATATGCACAGCCGTTATCCTAATTTTCAAGGTAGCTACACCGAGAAAAGATACGACTTAACATACAATGATAATGTAACGGGCTACCTCACAGTAGGATATTACGGCCCGTATTCTCTGGACGATAACGAACTTATGCTGATCAATACACTCAACCGATCGCTAATTGGCCTGGGTGTTATTTTTCTGTTTATTGCAATTGTATTAGGGGTCCTAATTACAAAGAACATCACCACACCTATTACTAGTGTAATACAAACATCAAAAAAGATTGCGGCAGGCGATTATGGAACCCAAACGCAAGAGTCTCCTAATACAAAGGAAACCGCTGAGCTGATTGCTTCGGTTAATGCAATGTCGCTGGCACTCGAAAAAAAAGAGCAGCAGAAAAAGTATATCACTGCTGATGTTGCCCATGAGCTCCGTACTCCATTGAACAATCTCCAAAGCCAAATGGAAGCAATGATAGATAAGGTTTGGGAGCCAACAACAGAACGGCTTCAAAGCTGTTATGATGAAATTCTGCGGCTTATACGAATTGTATTGCAATTACAGGAATTAAACCGTTTGGAAAGCAATTTTCTTCAATTAGAAAAGAGTAAATTTGACTTTTCTGAGTTGTGTGAGTCTATACTTTATAACTTTGAAATAAAAGCCAAGCAAAAAGATATAAGGTTAATTAACCAACTTCCCGCGCCAGCACCGGTATATGGAGATTTGCAGTGTTTAAAACAATGCATGGTGAATTTAATGTCTAATGCGATTAAATACACGGGTAGAGAAGGAACGGTAATTATAAGATACCAACAGGTTAACAATCGTATTCTTCTGCAAATTCAAGATACGGGAGAAGGCATACCGAATGAGGATCTACCGTATCTTTTTGAGCGCTTCTATCGCGTAGATATCTCGCGGAGTCAAAAAACCGGCGGAATGGGGATTGGCCTGTCTATAACAAAAGCAATAGTAGAAGCTCACGGTGGTACTATCTCTGTTGAGAGCCACGTTAACATTGGTTCAACTTTTACGATTTCTTTACCGAAAGAGTGATGCTTGCTTTTGCTAGATTTGTAACGTCATTGCATATTATGAGCACTTTGAGGACGATTTAAAAGAGAATGCTTTCAAAGTTTTTGTAAACCTCTTGGTTGTTGTATGAAACACATCAGCCAGGAGGTACTTAATGTGAAAAGAAGAGTGAATCTCTGACAGGATTCGTCCATATCTTAAGCGAGTATTTTAGTTTAGCAAAGGAAGGGCAGAGCAGGTCGCTGGAAGCCTTACGGATGATATGGCCAATAGCAACTGTAATGTAAACAATCCAAAAGGGACTTGTCGCTACACTGATATTGCATTTGTTTTCAATAAATGTATTTAAACAAAGGAGTCTATATTTTACATCAACTACTAGAGTTTACAAAAACTTGGGATAGTCCAATTTAAAATTTGTATTTTGACCTTTTAAGCTAACTTCCTAATTATCGTTATTTTTTTTATTCAAACTTTCTAATCCCCACAAAATCACCACATTCTTTTTCTATAATTCTATTCATATGCAATGTTGTATTTAAAACACCCAACTTTGTTAAATACGTAATTACACGTTTTCAACCCTATAGTCATCAGTTATTGTTTAAATTTGGAGGGAAACGATGAGTGACCGAGATAAAAGAGACGAACCAGTTTCGGATTGCACTCCGGAGGAAATAAAGGAAACATCCGATAACAATCAGGAAGAAGCGGGATCAGTCATTAATGACTTGAAGCAAGTTTTGAGCATTCCTACTTTCAAAAGAAAGAAGAGGCATGAATCAGTAAATCCTGAATCGGCAGAAGCGTATGCGTGTACGCCAGATGAAGATGTGAATTCACTGAGCGTCTCGCAATTGTCGAAAGATAATAATGTTGATTTAACCGTTATCTCTGATGGACAACAACCAAGTGGCACAGAACAGAGTTTGGATTCTGCAGACATTGTGACAGAGAAAGCATATGATATATTTGAATCCGAGCTTTTAGACGAATGCATTACAAAGAAAAATGGCTATAAATTTATTTTTTTATGTGTTGCTGCTCTGCTGCTCGTTATTGGCGGCATATTCTTATGGCCTTATCTCACCGAGCCTAAACCTCCGGGTGAGAATGTGGTTGGATCATATAATGGGAAGTACATCACTACGGAAGAACTTCAAAAATTTATTGTGGTAGAACAGACGAAGGAGCAGGAACATATATATTGTGAAACGCACGGATATGATCATGCGAAATGTGAACCAACCGAGGAATGTGAGGCCCACCCAATAGATAGTTTAGAGGGCTATCGCCAGATGGTGACCAGGCTGGCCGTTGAGCAGATGATTCAAGACTGGGCCGCAGAGCAGGGTGTGAATCAGCGTGAGGATGTTCAGCATGGTTTGGAAGATTTCTTAAATGATGCAAATGTTAGTCAATTCATAGACCAGCTTCATGAAGAGCAAATCACCCCAGACTCCATACCAAGCCTGGAAGTCCAGCAATATTATAATGACAACAAAGAGTCTTACAATGGAAAGTCACTTTCTGAAGTTGAGGATGAGATCAGGCAAATTTTAGTTTCGCAAAAAGACGCTGAATTTTTCCCGAAGTTTATTGAAGAACTCAAGCAGACTGCGGGTTTACAGGTCAACTTTGATCTCTTGAAAATAACAGAACCGACTGATGAAGAAATCACATCGTTTTATAAGCAAAACTCTTCTGAGTATCAGACAACTGGGAAAGCCGAAATCCTTGAAATAAAAATTATTAGCGCTGATGCGCAGAGCAAAGCGAGGGATGTGATCAGAAAAATACGTTCGGGCGAGAGCTTTGACAGTGTGGCCGCAACTTACAGCCAAGATAAAAAAGCAATTAAACGGACAATTGAAAAGGATGGAAATGATGATAAGCTTCAGAGTGTTATCTGGAGGATGCAACCGGGTGATATCAGTGAGCCGATTGACAATTCCGATGGGTCTTCCAGCATTTTTAAGTTGGTCAGCATCTCTAAGGCGGGCACTCAGCCTCTTTCCGCAGTAAAATCAGATATTCGATTAAAACTGTTACAAAAGAATATGGAAAGAGAATACATGCTGCGTAAAGATGAGGCCCTATTTAGTGTCCATAGCAAAAGATACACACTGGGTGATTTCTATAGAGAATTCACAGAACTTTCTCCTGAGTATCAGGCGGAATTTTCCACATTAAATGAGAAGAAACAGCTAGTTGAGCAATTGATTGCCAAGGAACTCTTACTGGAAGAAAACGATGACAATAGCCTTGATGAAAAAGAGCAGCACAGTTTTGAGGAATTAAAAATTCAGTATCTATCTCAAATTCTTCATCAGGAAGAGGTAGACGCCAAATTGAAAGAACCGACAGAAGAAGAGATGCGGCAGTTTTACGAGCAGAACAAGGATATTTTTTATATTCCCGAAAGCCTTCGGCTCAGTTTGATTTGGGTCGATCAAGGCCAAAATGGAGAGAAGTCTGAGCAAGCACGCAAGAAGGCAGAGGAAGCATCAGCCCGACTAAATAGCGGCGTAGATTTCGCTGAGGTTGCCCGGAAATATTCGGAGGATGGTTCCAGCGCGTCGGGCGGGGAAATTGAGGGAGACTATTATAAAGATGAGCTGCCCAATGAACTGGCAACCGAGGTGGCCAGGTTAAAAACTGGTGAAGTGAGTGGTATCATTGATTATCAAAGCGGATATTACATTATCAAAGTGCGGGAGAGAACCAAGGAACGACAACAACCCTATGAGGAAGCGGCGGAGGGTATAAAGGAACATCTTAATGAGCAAAAGCATGATAAGCTTCAGGCTGACATGGAAAAGATTCTTTTAGAAAAAGCAAATTTTACCATTTACAATAAGACGTTGCGCCAGTTACTCAAATCATAGCATTCATTAATCGCCCCTTGAAGCTCATACAAAATATTAAGGAGGAATTAATATGGGACGAAAAGAAAAAACAATTTTAATAGCGCTCATCGCCAACATAATACTAATTCTGCTTCGTTTCTTTCTGGCAGATCTATCGGGCAGCATTGGCCTTGTGGCCAATGCATGGCACTCGTTCACAGATGTGTTCGTGTCTTCGATTGTGTTCCTTGGGCTAATAATCACTCGACTCGGCGCGAAGAAACTGAAAATAATGGTAGGCAAGGTAGAGCATGTCTTGGCAATTTTTGTTTCACTGTTCATTTTCTACATGGGAATAGAAATTCTCTCTGATGCGCTAGGCGGTGAGTCAACGGAGTTACGATATGTTCCGTTCGTTGCAGCGGGTGCTTTCGTAGGGGTAATCATAAATTATTTCATGGCTCGATACAAGATATATGTTGGCGAAAAAACCGGCTCGCAGAGTTTGATGGCAGATGGCTATCATTCCAAGATGGATATGTATTGTTCCATTGCTGTCCTCGTTGGTCTTCTGGGCTCCCTTTTTGGAATGCCTAGCCTAGATAAGATTTCGGCAATCGTCGCAATGGTGCTATTGATGATAGCAGGATATGAAATTTTTACTTCCAATCTTCGTAAGTTGTTGCATCCAGAGGAGGATACGGAGATCGATCATACACATCAACATCATCTCTTTTCTCACGGGAATAAAAAGATCTATATGGGAATTGGATCGGTCCTGATCATTGCATACATATTGTCCGGTGTCTACATTGTAAATTTGGATGAGGTAGGTATCGTTCGCCGATTTGGTATGGTGGTAAACGAGAATGCAACGCCAGGAATTCATTATAGATTACCTGCCCCGTTTGAACAAGTTACTCTGGTAAATAAGGACAACATCCAGAAGATTGAAACGGGGAGGCAAGAATTGCTCACAGGAGATACTAACCTAGTGAATGTAAATATGTCAATCCATTACAAAGTCAGCAATCCGACTGACTATATTTTGAATGTAAGCGATTTGAAGACTTTAATCAATGCGAGTGCAACAACCAGTATCCGGAAGATTGTCGGAGAAGAGAAAATCGATTATCTTTTGACGGAGGGAAAAGCCAAAGTTGAACAAAAGGCGCAGAGGATACTGCAAAGCGCCATGGATAAGAACAATACCGGGATACAGATCGTAGGGGTGCAGCTTGTGGAGGTATCTCCGCCGGAGAGCGTGGTAGCTAGCTTTCAGGATTTGGCCAGTGCCCGGCAGGACAAGGTTATCTATATTAATGAAGCTACCGCATATAAAAATACCATAATCCCTGCAGCAAGAGCGGATGCATACAAGCAGATATCAGAAGCTGTGGGATACAAGGAAGAAAAAATAAAAACGGCCGAAGGAGATGCCACATTGTTTGTGAAAAAGCAATCCGCCTACGCAACTTCAAAAGGTGTGACTGAATTCAGACTTTATATGGAGGCGATGGATCAAATTCTTCCTAATGTTCAAAAAATTCTCCTTGGAGCGAATGTAAAAATTGACAATGCCGAGTTATGGATTGTAAACAAGAAAATGGGAGGCAATGAATAATGGAAAAAGCAAAAACGATTAGATGGAATAAACTTAACAAAAGAACTATTGTAGGAATTGTTTTAGCCGGCTTACTGTTGTTTTTAACATTGATTATCTACAAAGTGGATGTAACGGAATATGTTGTGGTAACACAGTTCGGCGAACCGGTAGCTACGGTTTCTGAGCCGGGGCTAAGGTTAAAACTGCCTGACCCGGTCCAGTCTGTTCGGCGATTGGACAAGCGCATACAGATTTACCAGACCAGCTCCCTTGAGCTTTTAACGCTGGATAAGAAAAGTGTTGCTATAGATTATTATGGTACATGGAAAATCGTTGATCCAGTAATCTATCTTAAGACTGTTAAAGATAAAATTGGTGCAGAAGCGCGCCTTCTTGATGTGTTTTCTTCCAGTCTTGGTGTACAGCTTGGGAAATATAACCTTGATCAGCTTGTCAATGTGGACTCAGAGAAACTTCAGCTAGATACTATGCTGGATGGAACCGTATCCTATGCGAAGGAACGGGCGTTGGAATATGGGATTGAAGTTGTTGATGCACAAATCAGGATACTCAACTTTCCTGAGGCGAATAAGCAAAGCGTATACGATCGTATGAAGGCTGAGCGTGAACAGATGGCGCAGAAGTATAGATCTGAGGGTAGCGAGGAAGCCTCTAAAATCCGTACGGACGCAGAGAAAGAACAACAAATTCTTTTATCAGAAGCCTACAAACAAGCTCAGCAGATTAAGGGTGAGGGTGATGCGGAGGCAATTCGAATTTATGGGGAAGCCTTTCAAAAAGACCCGGCGTTCTATGAATTTATCCGAACGCTTGAAACCTATGAAAAGACAATCGACGGGAATACTACTCTGATTCTTCCGTCAACTGCAGAAATATTAAAATATTTGAGTGGTGACAGCAATGGAAATTAAGAAAGGGGCTGTTCTGCATGAGTAACGATTTAAACAATTCGAGCAATTCTGATAAGAATAGTAAACGAAAGGGTCCGAAAAAATTTCTATTAAAGATTAAAAACAGCAAATTAAAAAAGCTTAAAGCGGATGAAATTTTCCAAAAGCTTAAAATACACTTTCTGTCATATGTACAGAATGAGGAATCCACTGTTAATGATATAAAAAAAGCATTTGAGCATGTCAATCCTAAAAGAGCTGCCGCTATACTAGGCGTTTCCCTCTTTGCTATTTACATCTTGACCGGCGTCTATATTGTAAATCCGGGAGAACAGGCTGTTATACGCCGATTTGGTGGAGTTCTTCCCCAGGTGGCCAGTGAGGGTATTCACTACAGCCTTCCGTTTCCAATTGATCAGGTGCAAAAAGTTAATGTCTCTGAAGTCAGGCGCGCTGATGTTGGAATGAATCTCCCTGAGCATATTCATCAGGCCGATGACTCGCCTCAATCAGTGCAGCTGCTTACCGGGGATGAGAACATCATCAGCACGGAAGCCATCGTTCATTATAAAGTAAATGATGCGGTAAAATTTCTTTACAACGTTAACGGCAATAGTGAGCAGCTGGTGCGGTATAGTGTTGAATCAGCATTGGTTAGACTGATAGCAAATATGGCTGTCGATAATATTTTAAGTACTGAAAAGGTTCAGGCACAGAACTTCGTTATGCGGCAAGCCCAGCAAACATTAGACCTTTATAACGCAGGTATTCAGATAACTGCTTTTAATATTCAGGCAATTGTTCCTCCGGATGCGGTCGCCGATGCTTTTCGAAACGTAACCAATGCAAAGGAAGAGAAAGAAACGTCGATCAACGAAGCAAACGGTTATTACAACAGCCAAATTCCTAATGCTCGTGCCGAAGCCAATAAAATGATCTCGCAAGCAGAAACCTACAAGATTGAGCAAGTAAACAAGGCTACCGGTGATGCGGGGAAGTTTCTAAGCATGCTACAGGAATATCAGAATAACAGTAAAATTTATTCTAAGGATACCACGAAGTACAGATTGATGCTGGAAACTCTTGATAAAATAATGCCTAAGGTTAAAAAATACATTGTTGATTCAGCTGACGGCAGTGTTGATGTGAAAATGTTTGATCCCAGCCTTACTAACGACGCATCAATTAGCAGCAGTTCGAGCAATGAGTGATCTTCAGAAATTAGATTACAAAAACCAAAGGAAAATGTTACTAGATGAATTTAGAAACAAAAGGGGGATGAGGAAATGGGTTTTTTATCAAGTTTATCAAAAGGGGATCATTATAGAAAAGGAAACTATGGCAGCAATTATTACCAAAGGAGTGGGATTTTGGGTGACTTGTTTCGTATAATTGCTTCAAGAAGCAGGTCCAGAGAGCACTATCATGACCAGGGGAACCAATACCACAATATTCCAACACTGGAGCCTGCTGCAAACCAAAACGTTATAATTTGTAGTAAGTGTAACGTCCGGATTCCGAATGGCTCAAAATTCTGCTTACAATGTGGCGAGAAAGTCAGTGATATATTATGCGTAAATTGTGGGGAGAAGCTGCCTCCTCACGCAAAATTTTGCGCCAAATGTGGAAATAGAGTAAATGAGTAGAAATATGCGGCATAGCAAAGTTATAAAACATTCCGGTAGACAACTTGGACCATATACCATTGAAAGAGCTATTGGTGAAGGACGATATGGGTTATGCTTCCTTGCAAAGTCAAAGCATGGCAATAGGGTTGTCATCAAGAAATCCAAATTTCCAGGCGTATTTAAAAATGATATTCATGAGGCAATTATCCTATCAAAACTCAAGGATAAAAGAATACCTGAGTTTTTGGGGGTTGTAAATGAGAAGAGATTCTATGGATTTGTTTTAGAATTTAAGAATGGCTGCACCGTAAAAGACCTACTTTTTAAGCATAACTATCAATTTACGCATGAAGAAATTTTTAACATAGGTTTACAGCTAATTAAAATTATTGGGTATCTTCATGAAAATGGTGTTGTTCATAGAGATATCAGAATACCTAATGTTTTAGTAAATGAAGGGGAGGTATATCTTATAGATTTTGGACTTGCAAGATGGACGGATAACAATCGATATCGATATGATTTGGACTTTTCATACCTGGGCGATTTCTTATTGTATTTACTTTACTCCTCTTATCATAAAAAAAGGATGAGTAAAACATTGCCTTGGTATCAAGAATTATTATTGACGAATGAACAACAACTTTTTTTGAAAAAATTATTTCGTCTTGAGATAGCATATGAAAATACGAACCAAATTGAGAAAGACTTTATGAGTGCTTTCAAGATCTAGCATTCGATGTCGTCTAACGAAAGATAACAGAGCTGCATTTATTTCCTGGAAAACCCATCGTTTTGTAGATACATGGTAGCCAGGTGGGATGTAGAAAGGAGTAATTAAATGTTTTTAAAAAATAGTTTTGATGGTAAAGCAGTAAAAGGATCTTATCATAAGCGCAGAAAAGAAGTAATGAAATATACAGTGGTGATTATGGATAAATTTAGACAGTTGATAGGTGATTTTAGAATAGAACAGTTAAGCAAGTTAAGTCAAAATGCAAAGAAAGGCATTGGAGCAGGACTATTGGGAGTAGCGGTCATAAGTATAGCATTGTTTTTGAATATAAGTAACGATGTTCATAAAGTCATTATTGCAGGACAGGAAGTCGGTTATATTACCGAAGAGGAAATGGTTGACAAAACTTTAGAAGAAATAAAGGTGGACGTTTCCAATAAGGCTTCCGGTATGGAAATTGTGGTTGACAGTGATGCTTTGGTTTGCGAAGCGACAGCCCTGAAAGCAAAGGACGTAACCATTTTAACCAAGGACAAGCTAAAAGAAAAAATATTGGCGGCTGAATTATTCAAAGTCAAAGCGTGGGCTATCAACATCAACGGTAACAACGTAGTGGCCGTGACTACAGAGGAAGGTGCAAACAGCATTCTAGAGGGGGTGAAAAGTTACTATCAGACCGATGGCGCTGAATTGGCGAGTGCCACTTTTAAAGAAGATGTTGTGGTAACCCAAGCTGCGGTAAATGTGGCGAATGTTATGAGACCAGAAGACGCGGTGCCCTTGATTGTGACAGGTACCAAGGAGCCGAAAATTTATACAGTTAAGGAGGGGGACACACTATGGGATATCGCAATAGCAAACGGTATGAGTCCAGCTGAACTGGAAAGTGCAAATACAGGGTTTGATCCGGAAAAATTAAAGATTGGCCAGCAGTTGAATCTATATCAGATAAAGCCGTATGTAACGGTTCAGATAAAAGAAGTTGTGGCTACAACCGAAAATATAAAATTTAAAACAGTTTATGAAAACACTAATACGTTATATAAAGGTCAAGTGAAAGTTAAAACCGCAGGTGTTTATGGAACAAAAAATATCAGAACTGAAGTCACCAAAGAAAATGATGTGGTTATAGCCACAAGAGAATTGGATTCTGTAATGGTGTCAGAACCGCAAGATCAGATTACACTAAAGGGTACAAAATCCCTAGCAACCTTTGCCGGCTCAGGCTCTTTATCAAGTCCGTTAAATCGTATTGATATCTCTTCGGCTTTTGGCGTAAACCGGGGAAGCAGCAGACACGCCGGTGTTGATCTCAGAAATCCCAAAGGGACTCCCATCAAAGCGGCAGATGATGGTGTAGTAACCTTTGCAGCATATTCCGGAACTTATGGGAATATTGTGAAGTTAAGTCATGGAAATGGGATAGAAACATGGTATGCGCATGCTAATACCATCGGGGTATCCGTTGGACAAGTGGTAAAGAAAGGTGATGTCATTGCCACTGTAGGGATGACCGGGAGAACCACCGGATACCACTTGCATTTGGAGGTAAGAAAAAACGGAGTGCCTCAGAATCCAATGAACTATTTATAGCAACGGTCGGGTTTAATAGAAAATAAGGGAGTGCCCTGCATTCCGTGTAAATGGAATAATCTAAATTCAAATCAAGAAGTTCAGTGCTGCGGCGGATTCGGATCGAACCCGTCGCTTTTTTCATACGATGCCATTTCCTCCTGAATCCGGTCTTCAAAGAAATTCGCTATTACAGTCTTCTTGCCGTATCCGTTGCGGCTGTTTCCGCTGTTATTCCCAAGAGCGCTGCTTTTTTCATAGCCTAAATCTTCGTCCAACTCAGCTTCGAGCATTTTTTCAAATGCTCTGAAAAACAGACTTTTGAGCTTCTCCGTTAAATCAGATGGGGTAGTGTTTCCTCGCTGATGAGTGCTGCAAGCTGCATTTCCTTTTGGTTCAATTGTGTCATAGTCTTATCTAATTTTTGTTTTCTTATTTGAGATTATTGCCATTTAAACGGTTGATAATACAGCCTCGAAAATAACGCGTTGTCTTCCGTCACCGCTGTGTGCATCAGTTTCAGACCGGCCATGAACGGCTTCAGATCCTCGTAGGAAACAAACTTCGAAGAGGCTCGGATTGATGGATGATGCATCTTTGGATTCCGGCTTTCAGATAGTCTCGAAAGCCAGAAAGTCCGTCAACCCAGAATAGATAAACGTCTCTTACTCCTCGACTCAATTAGAGAGAAATTTGAACCATCAAATTTTATTGCAATAAATATCATCATACGGTTCTGATACCCGACTTAAATGATCAGGAAATCGGAGCGATTGCGAAAGCGGCATCTGAAGCAGGTGCCGTGATTCATAATATTATACCGCTTATTCCGCAGCAGAAAATGGCCGATAGGTCAGAACCAAATTGCGATGAGTTATACTCCGCAAGGATGGCAGCAGCACCATATCTGGATGTTTTCCATCACTGCAAACACTGCAGAGCGGATGCAGCCGATATCATGGGAAAGAATCATGATATCTCAGCTTTATTGTATGGAGATAAGAGACCTTTACAGGATGTTTTCTCGCATGGCTCATAAATATCTATAAACCTATTGACAAAGTAGGAATTAGTGGAATATAATACATAACATACAAAACCTATAAAAATACTATGAAATAAAAAAGGAGATTACAAAATGAAAAAAACAAAAGGAATTTTAATACTGCTTCTTGTATTCGTTATGATATTCAGTTTGTTTGGTTGCGCCGGCAGCGGGGACAGTGACAGCGGGCAGGAAGCGGCAGAGACACCAGAAGGTCTGCTTGAACAAATTCAGTCAAAAGGAACGCTTACAGTTGGCATCGAAGGTACCTATCCGCCTTATACCTATCATGATGAAGCTACAGATGAACTGGCAGGCTACGATGTGGAAATAGCGCAAGCGATCGCAGAGAAGCTCGGTGTAGAAGCAGAGTTTGTGGAAACAAAATGGGATAGTATCATCGCAGGTCTGGATGCAGAGCGCTATGACGTGATCATCAATCAGGTCGGGATCACAGCAAAGCGTCAGGAAAAATACGATTTTTCTCAGCCGTATACTTATACAAAAGGGGTTTTAATTGTAGCTGAAGAAAATAACGAGATCACATCTTTTGAAGATTTAGCAGGTAAGAAATCTGCACAGACTGTAACGAGCAACTGGGCGTCCACAGCGGAGTCCTACGGAGCAACCATTGAAGGCACAGACGGATTTAGTCAGTCCATTGAGCTTGTTCTTGCGGGAAGAGCTGATGCAACTTTGAACGATGACGTTACTTTTTATGATTACAAAAAAGCAAAACCCGATGCAAAGGTAAAATTTGTTGCTACGTCGGATGAAGTCAATTTAAGTGGTGTTATGATCCGTAAGGGTAATGAAGAATTCGTAAATGCGATCAATACAGCACTTGATGAATTAAGAGCAGAGGGCAAGCTGAAGGAAATTTCGGAAAAATATTTTGGCGTAGATGTCAGCGTAGAATAAAAGCAGAGTAAGAAAATGTAAGGAGTTAGGCAATGTTCAACGAGAGGGTCATCAATATACTACAAGAATCTTTTTTTAAGATTCTCATTCCCGGAATCACACATACCATCCCGTTGACATTGGTTTCCTTTGCCATCGGGCTTTTTCTGGCCATCGTCGTAGCATTGGTACAGGTAAGCAACGTAAGGATCCTGAATCCCATTGTAAAATTTTATGTTTGGGTGATCCGTGGAACACCATTGTTGGTACAGATATTTATTATTTTCTTTGGGTTGCCCAGTGCAGGGATAGTTCTGGATTCGGTGCCTGCAGCGATCATTGCTTTTTCCCTGAATGTCGGTGCCTATGCTTCCGAAACCTTAAGGGCGGCAATCTTGTCTGTCCCTCTGGGACAGATCGAGGCGGGATATTCCATTGGTATGAACTATTTTCAAGTGCTACGCAGGATCATTCTCCCTCAGGCTTTCAAAATGTCCGTGCCACCGTTATTCAATTCATTTATCGGTCTGGTAAAGGATACTTCTCTGGCGGCCAATATCACTGTCACGGAGATGTTCATGGTAACCCAGCGGATTGCGGCAAAGACTTTTGAACCGCTGGCATTATATTGTGAAGTTGCTGTGATCTATTTGATCTTTTGTACCGTGCTGTCAAAAGTGCAGCATATGGCAGAAAAATCGCTGAAACTGGAGCAGGGATGATAAGGAGTTGCGGAAATGCTTCAAATTAAAAATTTAAGTAAAAATTATGAGGATCTGAAGGTTTTGGAACAGATCGATCTTGAAATCGAATCCAACAAGACCACCGTAATTATCGGTCCTTCCGGTTCGGGTAAAACAACATTGCTTCGGTGTCTGAACCTCTTGGCGATTCCCGATATCGGAGAAATCGATCTGAACGGAGTCTCCTTAACCTTTGATCCAAATCAGCCATTGCAAAAAAGAAAAATCCTTGATTATAGAAAAAAAACAGGGATGGTATTTCAGAGCTTTCATTTATTTTCCCACAGAACTGTGATTGAAAATATTATGGAAGGGCCTGTAACAGTCTTGAAAAAAGGGAAAGCGGATGCTATGGCAGAAGGCATGGCTCTTCTAAAAAAAGTTGGGCTGGAGGACAAAGCAAATCAATATCCCAGACAGCTTTCCGGCGGTCAGCAGCAGCGAGTCGCAATCGCAAGGGCATTGGCAATGAAGCCAGAAGTTCTCTTGTTTGACGAGCCTACCAGCGCCCTTGATCCGGAACTTGAAATCGAAGTGCTCGAAATTATACGAGCCCTTGCAAAAGAGCATTATACGATTGTTATCGTGACACACAAGATGACTTTCGCCAAAGAAGTCGGTGACAACATCATCTTCCTGGAAAATGGAAGAATTCTCAAACAGGGCAGCTACGCAGAGCTTTATCATTCAGGCAATGAACGTATCAACCGATTTTTGACTACGCTGCAATGACAGGACGATGTCCGGGAAAAGAATATATTTAATAACGTTGATAAATAGAGGAAAGGAATAAAAAAATGAAAACTGAAACTGACATGCGAACCTTGTTGATACACGGAGGCATTGACGGAGATGATCTGACCGGAGCAGTTAATGTTCCGATATACCAGACATCAACCTATCAACAGGCTTCTCTGGGTGTATTGAAAGGTTATGAATATTCAAGAACAGGAAATCCCACGAGGCATGCGTTGGAGGTGTTGATCGCCGAGCTGGAAAACGGCACCGACGGGTTTGCATTTGCATCGGGCTTAGCTGCAATCACTACCGTATTGACATTGTTCAAAAGCGGAGACAAGATCCTCCTGTCGGATAATGTTTACGGAGGCACTTTCAGGCTGCTGAATATTGTCTTCTCACGATACGGATTGAATTTTCAAATTGTCGATACCTCCAATCTGGACGAAGTAGAACAGGCAGTATCAGAAGATGTAAAGGCCATTTTTATAGAATCACCAGCAAATCCTTTAATGACAATTACTGATATCCAAGCGGTTTCTGTAATTGCAAAGAAAAAAGGCATTCTAACCATCGTTGACAATACCTTTATGACCCCTTACCTGCAGCGTCCGCTGGATCTGGGAGCTGATATCGTGATCCATAGTGCAACAAAATATCTTGGAGGACACAGTGATTTGATTGCAGGTCTTGCTGTCACAAATGACAAGGAATTGGCGGAAAGGATCGCTTTCCTTCAAAATGCAATTGGAGGCATTCAACAGCCTTTCGATTCCTTTTTATTGATTAGGGGAATCAAGACTCTTTCGGTAAGAATGGATCGCCATATCGAGAATGCCCAGTATATTGCAGAATTTTTAAATCAACATCCAGCGGTCGACAAGGTATGCTATCCCGGCCTGCCTGATTCGGCGGGCTATGAAATCAATAAAAAACAGGCAAAGGGTCCGGGCGCGATGATATCCTTCCTTCTAAATCAGGATTACGATCTGGAAAAGTTCTATGCATCATTGAAGGTCGCAAAACTGGCTGAAAGTCTGGGAGGCGTAGAATCCCTCGTTTGTCACCCGTCAACCATGACCCACGCATCCATAACGGAGGAAATCAGAAACAAGGTCGGGATCACGCATAATCTGATCCGCTACTCTCCAGGGCTTGAAGCAAAGGAAGATCTGGTCAAAGATCTAGATGGCGCTTTCAAGGAGAGTAGGAGGTGATACCATGGGAAGTTTAAATTATTATAATGATATCAAAGAACTGATTGGCAACACTCCATTCCTGAAACTGAACAATCTTGGAGTCAATCCATCGGTGCAGCTCTTTGCAAAACTGGAGCTCTGGAATCCCGGCGGCAGTGTAAAGGACAGAATTGGGAAATCTATGATCGAGGATGCCGAAAATCACGGCCAGTTGAAACCAGGTTATACCATCATTGAAGCAACTGCCGGAAATACTGGTCTGGGTATTGCCTTAGCAGCGATCAACAAGGGGTATCGAATTATTTTCGTTGTTCCGGAGAAATTTTCAATTGAAAAACAGATTTTGATGAAGGCCTTAGGCGGCGAAATCATCAATACACCGAGAGAAAAGGGAATGCTTGGCGCTATGGAAAAGGCAAAAGAGCTAAGGCTAGAAATCCCTGACTCAATTGAGCTTGCACAATTTGTCAATCCTTCCAATCCGTTGGTGCATTATGAGACGACCGGAGCAGAAATCCACCGCGCTTTAAATGGTGAGATCGATTATTTCGTCGCCGGAGCAGGAAGCGGAGGGACGTATACCGGTGCTCTGCGGTATCTGAAAGAGAAAAATCCGAAGGTGAAAGGGATCCTTGTTGACCCGGAAGGCTCCACCATGGGCGGAGGTATTGAAAAATGCTATAACATTGAAGGAATTGGAAATAACTTTATCCCGGAAACTATGGATATGAGACTGGTTGATGAGGTGATTAAAGTTTCGGATGAAGAGGCATTTCAAGTCGTAAAAGAATTAGCCCGAAAAGAAGGCCTTATCGTCGGTACCTCGTCCGCGGCGGCTGTTGCTGCGTCACTGCGTTTTGCCAAAACGATCAGCATTGGTAATATCGTGACGATTTTACCGGATCGTGGTGACCGGTATTTCAGCAAAAATTTATATGATGCCATTTGAGTAGTATGAAAGGAGAGTAATATGTCTCACATTTCACAAATGACTTATGGAGAGGCTTCCCCGGAAGTGAAGGAACAGTTTGATTACCAAATAAGAAAGAACGGTCGGATAACCAACATGAAAAAAACGCTTCTCCATTCGCTGCCCGCGTATAGAGCTTTAATGGAGTGGTATACACTGCGGGACGAAGTGGAGCCGTTTCTCGGGGTAAGAGGAGTCAATTTTTTCTGCTACGCGATTTCAACAGAGAATAACTGCTTAATCTGCTCAACCTTCTTTGCACAGATACTGGATGAACTTAACATTGACTTTGATGCTTTCGCATTTAGCGAGAAAGAAAACGCTGTTATTGATTACGGTAAAGCCTTGGTATCAAGTGCTAATAACATCCCTGATCAAATCTTCAAGCAGTTAAAAGAGTTTTTTAATGAGGAGCAGATAGTCGCTTTGACTGCCTTCGGCGCTATTATGATCGCTACAAATCTTATCAATACGGCACTCAGGGTAGAGCTTGATGAAGAGCTGGTTCCCTATTCCAAAAGATAAGCATTCAGAAAGGAATTTAGTACTATGATTAGAGAATTTGAAAACAAAACAGTTTTCATAACAGGCGCATCTAAGGGGCAGGGAAGGGGAGCGGCACTGGCTTTTGCAGCACAGGGAGCAAACATCATAGCCTTTGACCTTGGAGAAAAGATAAGCTACCCCAGTTATAACCGTTCTTCCAATGAGGATCTTGAACGGCTTGGGGAAGATGTTCAAGCTGCCGGAGGCAGGATTGAAATCTTTGCGGGAGATGTAAGAAGGGCAGAGGATTTGGAGCTTGCCGTAAATAATGGCATAAAAGCCTTTGGAGCCATTGACATCCTGCTCAGCAACGCCGGAATATGCGCATATGGAACTTCCCATGAACTGACTGAGGAAGAATGGGATGCAATGCTCGATATCAACCTGAAGGGAAGCTGGCTTGCCTCAAAATATGTAATTCCGCATATGATTAAGCGAAGAAGCGGCGTGATCATTTATAACTCATCTGTTGCCGGACTCAGAGGCATGAACAGAATCTCTCATTACGCAGCGTCAAAGCATGGCTTGGTAGGTCTGGCTAGATCTCAGGCCATCGAGTTGGCTCCTTATCAGATTCGGGTAATCAGCATTCATCCAACAGGAGTAAATACGCCGATGAACGACGGGCTGGCCGAATTGGAGGGTTTGACGCCGCAGGAGATTGCAGAACGATCTGCGGGAAATCTGCTCCCTGTACCATGGGTGGAGGTAGAAGATGTAGCAAATGCTGTGCTCTTCATAGCAAGCGACAAGGCGAGGTTTATAACAGGCAGCCAGTTTGTTCTGGACGCAGGCCTGTTAACAAGATAAAGAATATTCAAAATAAAAGTAAACAGTTGAAAGGAAGAAAAGGGTGAAAGAAATGAAAAGAAATTTAAAAAGAAGTATTTTATTATTGTTGCTGGTATTGGCTCTGGCTTTTGGTGTCGCGGCTTGTGGCTCCAAAGAACCGGCGCAGGAGTCCGGTGGGGACAACGGAGCATCGGAAGTAGCAACTATCAATGTTGGTACTATGGGAACCTATAACCCCTTCAGCTACACTGCAGAGGATGGAACGCTCACAGGGTATGACCTGGAGGTTTTGAGAGAAATAGAGAAAGTTGACAGCAGTCTGAGGTTCAATTTGATCGCTGGGCCTTGGGACAGTCTTTTCGTTGGGCTGGATGCCGATAAATTCCAAATACTTGCAAACCAAATTACGTCTAACCCGGATAGAGAAGCTGCTTATTATCTGACGGAAAATCAGTATTTTACTTGCGTATCTCAGATTATTGTTAAGAAAGGTCGTACAGATATACAATCTCTTAAAGACTTGCAGGGAAAGGTCATAGGCCTGACTGTAGGAGATTCCTTTACCCGTCTAGTTGAAGACTGGAATGCTGACAACGGAAATATCCTGAATATCAAATATTATGAAGAGGATATTGTAACAATACTGCAGGATATTGAGAATGGACGCATCGATGCGACAGTGAACGATCCGATTATGGCAAAGGACAAAGCAAAGGTTCAGGGCCTGCAGATTGATGTGGCGGGAGAGCGCATAGCGGAGGACCCCACCTATTTTATCTTCAAAAAGGATGAAAAAGGAAATGAACTCAGAGGCAGAGTGGATGCTGCGCTTGCAAAACTTATCGAAAGCGGAAGACTGGCAGAGCTTTCCGTTGAATGGTTTGGAGAAGATTATACAAAATAAGAGAATGAAGTAGTGTGCACTCCCTGTCTAGAAAGGTATGGTGATGATGAAAGGAATATTAGACTTTTCCTATATGATTCAATCCGTTCCGACTATCGCGAAAGGAATTCCGATATCTATTAGCATTGCAGTCATTGCCTTTGGTTTTGGTATTATGATTGGACTTATAGGAGCCCTGGTTAAAATTTATCGCATTCCATTTTTAAAAGAGATCACCAATGTTTATGTTTCATTTATTCGGGGAACGCCTCTGCTGGTTCAGATCTTTCTGTCCTATTATGGAATTCCTCTCGCGATCAGGCACATTAACGAACAGTTCGGTACGGAATGGAATATTTCTTTTATTCCGGCGATCTATTTCATATATGTAGCATTTGCCTTGAATGCAGGAGCTTATCTAACTGAGACAATCCGAGCGGCAATCATGGCGGTAGACAGGGGACAGCTGGAAGCGTCATATTCGGTTGGAATGACAACTTATCAGAGCATGAGGCAAATTATTCTCCCTCAAGCATTAAAGGTGGGTCTGCCCAACATCGGCAATCATTTCATCGCGATGCTGAAGGATACTTCTCTCGCCTTTGCAGCCTCGGTTCCGGAAATAATGGGAATGGCCAAAATCATTGCAGGAAGAACATCCCGTTTTTTTGAGGTCTACATTGTTGCAGCACTGCTCTACTGGCTGATCTGTATTGTTTTGGAACGGTTATTAGCCGTTTTGGAACGGAGACTCAGAAGAAACGAAAGAGGTGTGAAGCATGATTGAGATCAAAAATCTTCATAAGTATTTTGAAAACCATCATGTTCTAAAGGGCCTTGATCTGACGGTCAGTCAAGGGGAAACGGTCGCGGTGATCGGACCCAGCGGGTCAGGAAAATCCACTCTGTTGAGATGTATGAATTTGCTTGAAATCCCCAGCACAGGAGAACTCAGGTTGGATGAAATTCACATTAACGCCAGACATATTTCTAAGACGGACCTTTTGAGCATCAGAAAAAACACTGCCATGGTATTCCAGAATTATAATCTGTTTGCGAATAAAACTGCTGCCGAGAATATAGCTGAAGCACTGATCACAGTTCGAAAGATGAACAAGAGGATCGCTATGGATATCGCGCAGCAGATGCTCAAAAAAGTAGGCCTGGAAAATAAGGCGGACCATTATCCATCCGGCTTGTCCGGAGGTCAGCAGCAGCGAGTGGCAATCGGAAGAGCACTGGTGCTGAATCCCAGAGTCGTATTGTTTGATGAGCCCACTTCCGCGTTGGATCCCGAATTGGTGCAAGAGGTGCTGCAGGTAATTCGCAATGCGGCTCAAGAACATGTAACGATGGTTATCGTTACACATGAACTGGATTTCGCCAGAGACGTGGCGGATCGAATTATTTTCATGGATGATGGTAAGATTGTGGAACAAAACAGTGCAGCTGAGTTTTTTATAAATCCAAGGCAGGAAAGGACAATAAAGTTTTTGGAGAAGTTTAAACAGCAAAACATGTATTATATTTAACCAAACAATGAATCGAATAATGAGAAGGTAAGCCCGTGACACACATGCATATGTAACCGCGGGTTTTCTTAAGGCACAGAGAGTTTCTTGGGAATTCTATTCAATTTAGGCTGACATAGCACCTTAAAACTTATTATTGGATAGAAATGTTGATAAATCTACTTGGTTTATCGCTTTTTTCAGTCTATTTAAAGCCTCCTGAAGTGTAATTCTTGGACATGCAATATTAATGCGCTGAAATCCTTCGCCGCCGGTGCCGAACATGGTGCCAGCGTCAAGCCACAACAGTGCTTGGTTTTCCATTAGTTCCTCAAGATTTTTATCATCCAGTCCAAGTGCGCTAAAATCCAACCACACCAGATATGTGCCTTCAGGCTCAACTAGCCTGATCTGCGGCAGGTTTTCCCTGAGAAAGCATCTTAAAAAGTTTAGGTTGCCTAACAGATACTCTTTCAAATCATTGAGCCACGCGCTGCCGTCAGCGTATGCCGCTTGACATGCCGTAATCCCCATAATATTCAGCTGGCTGTAGCCGCCTTTTACAATTTCTAGTTTGAATCTCCGTCTGATATCTTTATTTGCGATGAAAATATTGGAGACCTGAAGGCCCGCAAGGTTAAACGTCTTGCTTGGCGAAGTGCAGGTGATGGTATTCTCTGCAAATTCCGGTTTCAGATTGACAAACACGAGATGCTGGTGTCCCGGATAAGTAAAATCTGCATGGATCTCATCCGATACAACGATCACGCCATGCTTTAAGCAGATATCACCCAATCGGATAAGCTCTTCCCTTGCCCATACTCTGCCTACTGGATTATGCGGGCTGCACAGAATAAAAAGCTTCACATTATTCTGCATAATTTTGTTTTCGAAATCCTCAAAGTCGATCACATATTTTCCGTTCAAATAGACAAGCTGATTAACGACAAGCCTGCGCTCATTTGTTTGAACGGATCCGAAAAACGGGTAATAAACCGGTTGCTGTAAAAGGATCGCATCTCCCTTTTCCGTTAAAGCTCGGATGGCAGCACTGACCGCGTAAACGACACCGGGTGTTTTTACAAGCCATTCGGGCTGAATTTTCCATTGAAAACGATTAAAAAACCATTGCTGCAGAATTTCAAAATAGTCTCCTTTGCTCTCTGAGTAGCCGAAAATTCCATGCCTGCTTTTTTCAACCAATGCATCAATTACACAAGGTGGCGTCATAAAATCCATATCGGCAACCCAAAGAGGCAAGGTTCCTTCTGGCTTTCCCCTTTCTTTCGTAAAGTCGTATTTCAGGGAATTGGTATTATAGCGGTCAATGATTTTATCAAAATTGTATTTCAATGCTGTCCCTCCAACGCTTGTTTGAGATCACAGATCAAATCCTCTGCACTTTCCAGTCCGACCGAGAGGCGCAGAAGTTTCTCGTTGATGCCCTTTGCCTCGAGTACTGCTTTTGGTACGTCGGCATGGGTTTGTAGAATGGGGTATGTGATCAGAGATTCAACACCTCCAAGACTTTCGGCATACTGTATCAATGTAACCCTCTCCAATACTTGTCTAGCCGTTTCCTCAGAATCTGTTGCGAAAGAGATCATGGCACCAAAACCTGTTGCTTGCTTCTTTGAAATCTTGTGATCGGGATGAGTGGGCAGACCAACATAATGAACGGCTTTCACTTTTTCCTGTGATAAGAGCCATCGGGCAATCTGAAGAGCGTTTTGTTGCTGCTTGTCCATACGAACAGCGAGTGTCTTGATACCGCGAATGAGCAGCCAGCTGTCAAGCGGGGAGAGACACGCACCGGTCGTCTTATAAATAAACCGCAACTTCTCCGATAGGTCGTTGTCAGAAACAACCAGAAAACCGGCCAGAGTGTCATTGTGACCCCCCAGAAATTTCGTTCCGCTGTGGGTCACGATATCAGCACCGAGCTGAAGTGGCTTTTGATAGTAAGGCGTTAAAAAGGTATTGTCCACAATCAGTAATACGCCATGCCGTTTTGTAAGCTTTGAAACCGCAGAGATGTCCGTGACCTGCATCATGGGATTGGTGGGCGTTTCAATGAACACGGCCTTTGTTTGCGGGTTTATATGAGATTCAATCTGTGAAATGTGCGAAGTGTTAACAAAACTGAAATTGATCCCATTTTTCTCCGATATGCTGCGAAACAGCCTGTGCGAACCGCCGTAAAGATCATCAGATGCAATGATATGGTCGCCGGGCGAAAAAAGCTCCATAAGCGTGGCGATTGCCGACATCCCGCTTGAAAAAGCCATAGCGTCAGTACCGTCTTCAAGCTTTGCAACCGTCTTTTCAAGATGCTCCCTTGTGGGATTTTGAAGTCTTGAATAATCATAACCAGTACTCTGTTCGACTCCTGGATGCGCAAAGGTTGCTGTCTGAAATATTGGTACACTGACCGCCCCGGTACGGTCATGCTTTTCGTTATTACCATGTATACAAAAGGTGCTAAAATCCATTATTTTTACTCCTGTCTAAATATAGAACATAAATCCATGTTCCGTTTTATGCTTTTCTGCTTCATTTATCAAATCATACAGTGTTATTTGCTCTAAAGTGTTTTTAACGGTGCTGTCAAGCACATCAAATGCAGACAACCGCATGGCGGCTTCGATTTCCGGAGCTTTACTCAGTACTGTTACCTCAGTGGTTTCAAAAAGAGAAAGTTCTACGGCCGATAAAACATCTAATACGGTTATTTGTTTTGGCATTCGAGTAAGCTGATAGCCGCCCTGCGCTCCTTTAACAGAATTGACAATACCGCCTCTTTTTAGAAGGGAAAAAACCTGTTCTAGATAGATTTTAGATATTCCAAGCTTTTCAGAAATACTGATAACAGTAATATATTCGTCATGGGTATCGTTATTGGCAATGCTGATCATAGCGGCAAGCGCATAGCGCCCTTTTACTGATATTTTCATATTAAAACTCCATTTCATACTTATATTATATGTATTAAATAATATGTGAAAGCAGAGCCTTTGTCAATATCATATTAATCATATATAATATAAAGAAAATAATTTTCAAAGGCTATTGACAAAATTAAAAGGCGGAGGTATTATTAGTGTAATCATACTAATCATATATGAATAATGCAAAATAAGCAAACTTAGAAAATGGAGGTTGCATTATGTCAAAAATTTACAAGAGCTTGACCGACTTGATCGGGAAAACACCACTTCTGGAGCTTTCAAACTATGAGAAAAAGCATGAATTGAAGGCCACAGTCATCGCAAAGCTGGAATATTTCAATCCTGCGGGAAGCGTAAAGGACAGGATTGCAAAAGCAATGATCGATGATGCCGAATCAAAAGGCCTTCTGAAACCGGACTCAGTCATCATAGAGCCTACCAGCGGAAATACTGGCATCGGGCTTTCGTCAGTTGCAGCGGCACGCGGCTACCGCATTATCCTTACCATGCCTGAAACGATGAGTATCGAACGCAGAAACCTGTTAAAAGCCTACGGCGCGGAACTTGTTCTGACAGAAGGCTCAAAAGGTATGAAAGGCGCAATTGCGAAGGCGGACGAACTTGCAAAGGAAATACCAAACTCATTTATCCCGGGCCAGTTTGTTAACCCCGCTAATCCCGCCGTACACAAGGAAACAACCGGACCTGAAATCTGGGAGGATACGGACGGAAAGGTCGATATTTTTGTCTCTGGAATCGGAACGGGTGGTACGATTACAGGAGCTGGAGAATTTCTGAAGTCCAAGAATCCTGGAATAAAAGTGATTGCCGTTGAGCCTTCGGCTTCACCGGTGCTTTCGAAAGGTACACCGGGGCCGCATAAGATTCAGGGAATCGGAGCAGGCTTTGTACCTGAAGTTCTTAACACGGAGATTTATGATGAAATCATAACCGTGGAAAACGATGATGCTTTTGCGGTCGGTAGAGAACTTTCCAAAACAGAAGGCCTGCTGGTAGGTATTTCATCCGGTGCGGCGCTTTGGGCCGGAACTGAGCTCGCCAAACGTCCGGAAAACGCTGGAAAAATCATCGTCGTTTTGCTGCCGGATACTGGAGAACGTTATCTTTCAACTCCGCTTTTTTCTGACTAGAATGAGTTCGGAAAAGGAAGTTATCCTCACAGCGAGAAATAAAAGTTATCAGATACTTTAAATAAGGTGGATAGTAAATTTACAAACAGATTTGCTGTCTGCCTTTTCCATTAAACGGGATCTGTTCATTTACAATATCTATCCCCTTGACAATCCATGGATGAAGAATATATCATATAAATTATATAGGAATAATGCGATATGCTATAAATTTATTATCTGAACAGTAGGGGAATCAAATGTTAAATGAATTTTCAAGAACGCAGTTAATTCTGGGAGAAAAGGCTATGGAACTCATCCGTTACTCCACAGTTGCCGTTTTCGGCATTGGCGGGGTCGGATCCTATACCGCAGAAGCTCTTGCCCGTTGCGGTGTCGGAAAACTGGTTCTTTTTGATGATGATATGGTTTGTCTGACAAACATCAACAGACAGTTGATCGCTACACACAAGACAGTTGGGCAGAAAAAGGTCGAAGTGATGAAGAACAGGATTCTTGAAATCAATCCCAAATGCCTTGTCATAGCAAATGAGTGTTTTTATTCTGCCGAGAATGCCGATCAATTTGATCTTTCAAGTTATCATTATATTGTGGATGCCATCGATACGGTTTCATCAAAGCTCGTACTGATCGAAAAGGCAAATCGTGCAAGTGTACCGATCATCAGCTGCATGGGTGCGGGAAACAAACTGGATCCTACGAAATTTGAAGTGTCGGACATCTATAAAACCTCAGTATGTCCCTTGGCAAAAGTAATGCGCAAAGAATTGAAGGCAAGAGGTATTCCGGCTTTGAAAGTGGTGTATTCAAGAGAAGAGGTAATTAAACCAAAGGAGGACGATCATATCAGCTGCAAGTTACATTGCGTATGTCCTCCAGGTACAAAAAGAAAGTGTACGATACGGAGGCAGGTGCCGGGAAGTATCTCTTTCGTTCCTTCTGTCGCCGGTCTCATTCTGGCTTCCGAAGTGATAAGAGATTTAACGAAGCCACACGTTATCAAATAATTTATACGATTGGATAGAAGATAGGATGGTGATGAAATGAAAATTTCGACGAAAGGGCGTTACGCCTTGCGTTTGATGCTGGATCTGGCTTTGAATACTGCTGATGGGTATGTTGCCATTAAGAGCATTTCCGAACGACAGGAAATATCAGACAAATATCTGGAACAGATTATCACTATATTAAGCCGCGCTGGATTTGTAAAAAGCATCCGTGGATCCCAGGGGGGATACAAACTGGCGAAACCGCCTGAGGAATATACGGTCGGTATGATCTTAAGATTGATTGAAGGAAATCTTGTCCCTGTTGCATGTATGGCAGACGAACCGAATCAATGCCCGAGAAGTGATATTTGTGTTACGCTTGATGTTTGGAAACAGATTGACAAGGCAGTCAGCGGCGTGATCGATAATATTACACTTGCCGAATTAGTTATTAAATCAAGAGCAAAATTGACAGTTGCAAATACGAATGAATTAAATTCGGACGTATGTCGAAATTAGGGGTGATTTGCAAAATGATATACCTTGATAATGCCGCAACTACATTTCCAAAACCTGATTCCGTTTATTCAGCGGTCACAGAAACTTTACGTGAATATGGAGGAAATCCGGGTCGCTCCGGGCATAAGCTGTCTCTTGCCGCGGGCAGGATTATAGAGGAAACCCGTCTGCTTGTTGCACAGCTGTTTCATATATCAAAACCAGAACAGGTTGTTTTTACCTTGAATACGACTGATGCGTTAAATTTGGCTTTAAAAGGAGTGCTCTCCGCAGGCGATCATGTCATAACCAGCAGTATGGAACATAATTCGGTCTCACGCCCTCTTGAAGCGCTAAAAAGTATTGGTGTGGAATATACAAAGGTTCCAACTTCGTCAGAAAAAGGCGTTCGTATTAGTGATGTGGAATTCGCAATCAAGGAAAATACAAAATTAATGGTATTTACCCATATTTCAAATGTGACAGGAACCGAGAATCCCATATCAGAAATAGGAGGTCTCTGCCGTAAGCACGGAATATTATTTCTTGTGGATGCAGCCCAATCAGCAGGCATTCGGCCGATCGATGTTCAGAAAATGAATATTGACTTAATGGCATTTCCTGGGCACAAAGGGCTTTTGGGGCCGCAAGGAACAGGGGGACTATATATTAGAGAGGGTATTGAGGTAATGCCTCTTAAGCAGGGCGGTACAGGCAGCCATTCGGAACTGCTTTCCCAGCCGGAGCAGCTCCCGGACAGGTTTGAAAGCGGAACTCAAAACACACCGGGACTTGCAGGACTGGCTGCAGGAGTTAAGTACATTATTGATCATGATGTGGAGTTCGTTCAAGAGAAAGAAACACGCTTAGTAAACCGATTTATCAACGGGATATCGGAATTGCAAGGTATCACAATTTACGGCCCACCGACCGGTCCAAAAAGAAGCGGAGTTGTTTCTATTAACTTTAATGGCATGGATGCCGTGGAACTCTCTTTTATCCTTGATAATGTATTTGATATAGCTACACGCGCAGGTCTGCACTGTTCCCCCGACGCACATGCTATGCTCGGGACGCTTCGCAGCGGAGGCACCTTAAGATTCAGCATCGGGTCATTCAATACGGACAACGATATTGACTTTTGCATTGATGCGCTGACTCAGTTATCGAAAGACGGACTAATGAGGGAGGTGAAATAATGGATCTGAACCGATATTCCCGGCAGACGGTTTTCCAACAAATCGGCGCTGACGGACAGCGAAAACTATTGGACTCGAAGGTTGCAATAGTCGGTCTTGGGGCTTTGGGTACAGTAATCGCCAACAATCTTTGCCGGTCCGGCGTCGGATTTCTTCGCCTGATTGACAGAGATTATGTTGAATTGAGCAACTTACAGCGGCAGACCCTATATGATGAGAAGGATGCGTCAGAACAAATGCCGAAGGCAGTCGCAGCATATAATCATCTGACTAAAGTGAATTCGGAGATTACACTTGTTCCTATTGTCACTGACGTTAATTCTTCGAATATTGAGGATCTAATCAAAGACGTTGATCTGGTTCTGGATGGTTCTGATAATCTTGAAGTAAGATTTTTAATCAATGAAGCATGTCATAAATACAAAATCCCGTGGATATACGGGGGCGCAATAGGAAGCACAGGAATGACCATGAATATTTTATATGGGGAAAGCCCTTGCTTCAGGTGTTTTTGCCCAATAGCTACAACAACCGGCTCTTCTGAAACTTGCAGTACTGCCGGAGTATTGAATATGATAACCGGTATCATTGCCTCGGTGGAATCCTCAGAAGCAATCAAGATTCTGATCGGTTCGCCAGAAGTGCGAAAGGACGTTTTCTATGTTGATATTTGGGATTTTTCATCTCAAACAATTGAAATTCGAAAAGATCCCAACTGTCCAACCTGCGCGCAAAGTCATTATGAGTATCTTGGACAGTTGAAGGGTTCGTATTCCATGGGTCTATGCGGGCGTGACTCCATTCAGATCGTTCCAGGCATGCCCGTTTCAATTGATTTTGCGCACTTGGCGGAAAAATTAAACAAAGCGGGCGAGGTTAGCTTCAATCGGTTTATGCTCAGCTTTGACGATGGTTACCGCTGTTTCAATCTTTTTCCCGACGGCAGGGCAATTATTAAAAATGTGAAAGATGAATCGGCTGCCAAATCAGTTTATTCCGAATATATCGGACTATAATTCTGCAAAAGTAAAAAATATTTAATTTTCCTCTTGACATTTAATATAAAACATCTATACTTAAATCATACTAAAACCATATGATAAGTATGATATTAAAAATGAAAGGGTGATAAATATGACAACAGAAAGAAAACTTAAATTTGAAACGTTACAGCTGCATGCAGGACAAGAAAATCCAGATCCGGCGACAGGAGCAAGAGCTGTTCCAATTTATCAAACCACTTCTTATGTGTTCGAAAATTCTGCACAGGCGGCTGGAAGATTCGGACTGACTGAGGGCGGAAATATTTATACTAGAATTATGAATCCGACGTCGGATGTTTTTGAACAGCGCATTGCTGCACTGGAAGGCGGAGTCGCAGCACTGGCAGTATCCTCCGGTGCTGCTGCAACTACTTATGCGATACAGAATATTGCCCATTCGGGAGATCATATCGTTTCTGCAAAAACCATCTATGGAGGGACATATAATTTATTTGCACATACACTGGCTGATTTTGGAATCCAAACAACCTTTGTGGATCCGGAAGAAGAGAACGGCTTTGAAAAGGCAATTCAGGAAAATACGAAGCTGATTTTCATTGAAAGTTTAGGAAACCCGGCTTCAAACGTGATTGATATTGAGGAAATTGCAGCAGTTGCACATAAGGCAGGAATCCCTCTCATCGTGGACAACACCTTCGCGACACCATATCTGCTCAGACCTATTGAATACGGTGCAGATATCGTCGTCCACTCCGCAACGAAATTTATCGGCGGTCATGGAACATCCATCGGTGGTGTGATCGTAGATTCCGGAAAGTTTGACTGGACAGCTTCAGGGAAGTTCCCATATTTGACGGAGCCGGATCCAAGCTATCACGGTGTTAAATTTACAGAAGCGGTAGGAGCTTTAGCCTATATCATCAAAGCAAGAGTGACCCTCCTCAGAGATACAGGTTCAGCGCTCAGCCCATTCAATTCGTTCCTTTTCCTACAGGGTTTGGAAACTCTATCACTAAGAGTGGAAAGACATATCTCAAATACCTTGAAGGTAATCGACTTTTTGAAGAATCATGAAAAAGTGGAAAGAGTGGATCATCCTTCTCAGTCTACAGGTAAGGAAAAAGCCGCATACGATAAGTATTTTCCAAATGGGGGCGGTTCCATCTTTACTTTTGAAATCAAAGGAGGAGCGGAGGAAGCAAAGTCATTTATCGACAAGCTTCAAATATTCTCACTCCTTGCAAATGTTGCCGATGTGAAGTCCCTGGTGATCCATCCGGCAAGCACCACACACTCCCAGATGGATGAAAGGGAGTTGCTTGATGCAAGGATTAAACCGAATACGATACGCTTGTCTATTGGAACAGAACATATTGATGATTTGATTGAAGACCTGGCACAGGCATTTTAGAAGAACGATATAACGGATCAAACTGGGCGGGTATTATAGCCCGCCCGATTTCATTTATCTCTTTAGAGGGTTGAGCACGCGAAGCGTGCGAAATAAAAAACCACTCGTTTCACGAGTGGAAAAAACGATACTTATAGAAATAGAAATTCAACTTCTGTAAAATGATGATTGTTCAAGCCGCCATAAAACGACGGAAGGAGAATTTCTATGGATAAAAGCTTAGCACACACAAAATGGATGTGCAAGTATCATATCGTATTTACACCAAAGTACAGAAGGAAGATCATCTATAATAAACTGCGAAAAGATATTAAAGAGATAATCCAAGATTTATGCAAATGGAAAGGCGTCGAAATCATTGAAGGACATGAGATGCCGGATCATATTCATCTCCTGGTAGCAATCCCGCCTAAGATGAGTGTATCTGCATTCATGGGATACCTCAAAGGGAAGAGCGCCATGATGATCTTTGACAGACATTCCAACCTGAAGTTCAAGTTTGGGAATCGGAATTTCTGGTCGACAGGATATTATGTATCGACGGTAGGGCTAAATGAGGCAACGATAGCAAAATATATCCGAGAGCAGGATACGCATGACCAGATGATGGATAAGATCAGCAAAAAAGAATTAGAGGATCCCTTTAGAGATAGCTAAGTAATCAAAGCACAATGGCTTGAACGTAAAGAGAAAGCCAGCGCTTTTAGGCGCTGGCTAGTATCAGAGCCTTCTAGGCTCGAGCATGCCACGCGTTTCACGCGTGGTCATGACTGGATATAAAAAATGAGCGAAAGAATAAATCGTGATGAGGCAAGGCTGCTTTTTCTAAAATATAATCAGGATTATTTTCACATCCAACATGCCTTGACTGTTGAAGGCGTTCTGAAATGGTATGCCGAAGCTCTCAACTATGGTTAAGATGCGGAATATTGGGGAGTCATAGGGCTTTTGCATGATATTGATTTTGAGCAGTATCAATGCGCACTGTGTGAAAGCGCACGATCTGCTGCGTAGTGGAGGAATGAGTGAGGATATAATTCATGCTGTTTGCAGTCATGGGTATGAATTGACCGTAGATGTTAAACCGGAACATTTGATGGAAAAAGTACTATATGCTGTCGATGAACTGACAGGACTGATATGGGCGGTCGCAAAACTACGCCCTTCGAAAAGCGTTCAGGATCTGGAAATAAAATCAGTGAAAAAGAAATATAAGAACCTTAATTTTGCTGCAGGTTGTTCCCGTGAAGTAATCGAAAAGGGCGCTGGCATGCTTGGCTGGTCTTTGGATGAGTTGATCGAAAAAACAATCCTCGCTATGCGCTCCTGCGAAACGCCGGTGGCAGAAGCAATGGATAAGATCTCAAAAGAAGTGTTCTAATCCTTTCGTAGTGCAAAAGGCTTCAAAATTGAAGATTTAAGGGGGAACTGCAATGTCGCAGATCTATATGGATAATGCTTCGACAACTTCGTTATCGAAGAATGCACTTGAGGCTATGATGCCTTTTTTGACCAAGGAATATGGCAACCCTTCGACTGTATACTCTTTTGGACGAATTTCCAAAAATGCCGTTGAAAAAGCAAGAGAAAATGTGGCATCAGCGATCGGAGCAATGCCACAGGAAATTTTTTTTACCGCTAGCGGGACAGAAGCCGACAACTGGGCAATAAAGTCGGCAGCAGAACTGGAAGCAAGCAAAGGAAAGCATATTATCACAACCGAGATTGAGCATCATGCAGTGATCCATACTCTTCAGTATCTGAAAAGGAAAGGCTATGAAATAACTTATTTAAATGTAGATAAAAACGGCCGCATTTCCCCGGAACAGCTTCATGCTGCAATTCGTCCGGACACGATACTGATTACAATAATGACCGCAAACAATGAAATTGGAACGATTATGCCAATTGCAGAAATCGGGTGTATCGCCAGGGAAAGAGGTGTATTATTTCATACCGATGCAGTCCAGGCGGCCGGACATCTTCCAATTGATGTGACATCGATGAAAGTTGATATGCTATCGGTGTCCGGGCATAAATTCAAAGGTCCGAAAGGTACCGGAGTTCTATATGTCAGAAAAGGATTGAAACTGCCTTCCAATACTCATGGCGGCGGACAAGAACGGGGACAGCGGGCAGGAACAGAGAATGTGGCAGGGATTGTCGGACTGGCGGCAGCATTAAATGAAGCTGTTTCAAATATGCAAGAAAATAATATGAAAATAAAAAATATGAGTAACCGGTTGATCGAAGGCATTTTAAAAATACCTGACTCTCAATTAACCGGGGACATGGTTAACCGGTTGCCAGGCATAGCCTCTTTTGCGTTCCAAGGCGTCGAGGGTGAATCTATCGTGCTGTTGCTTGATCAAATGGGGATATGCGCTTCTGCGGGGTCTGCCTGTTCCTCTGGATCTCTTGAACCGTCACATGTTCTTAAGGCTATCGGTCTTCCGCATGTAACTCTCCGCGGAGCCCTCAGACTGTCGCTAGGCGAGGATAATTCCGAAGAGGAGATTGAAATTGTTTTAGAAAAGATTCCTCAAATCATTGCCCGGTTGCGCGGCGGGCCGTCATATTGATTTAATGCAAAGAAATTTATAAAACATTGAAGCTCATAATCTCTAACTTTGTGGAAGGAATATTTGAAAATGGATGAAAAGATATATCAAGAAGTATCCAAAGAAATTGACAAAGGATATAAAGCTGTTGTGTTAACAGCTTTGAACCGAAGTTCTGAACCTTCTAAAGTGCCTTTAAAAAAATTGTTCAGCGAACTTGAACTTGTCGATATGCGTGATATGGAAGAAATGGTTTACAAGCTTACAAAGGATGCACTGTGTACCGGGAAACTTCAGTATTATAGCGATCAGACAGGGATTTTTATTGCAGAACCCTACTTCCCGGAGTCCAGGCTTATTGTTTTGGGCGGGGGGCATATCGCAAAGCCTCTTGCTGAATTTGCTTCAAAATGCGGTTTTGGTGTCACCGTTGTTGATGATCGGATCACCTTCGCGAATAATGAGCGGTTTCCATTAGCACGACAAGTAATTTGCGAAAGCTTTGATCAATGCTTTTCTCTTTTGAACATTAACCGGTCTGCGTTTGTTGTCATTATAACAAGAGGCCACAGGCACGATATTGATTGTTTGAGAAGCGTTCTTCAGCTGGAGACGGCCTACACAGGAATGATCGGTTCCAGAAGACGTGTTCATGCTGCAATGGAGCAGCTTTTCATGGAGGGTTATTCCAGTGAAAAGCTGGATATAGTCAGAGCACCGATCGGCCTTGACATCGGTGGAATAACACCTGAGGAAATTGCAGTATCAATTCTTGCGGAAGTAATTCAATGTAAGCGAAAGTATTCTAAATCGAATTGGCCTGAACTGGACAAAGAGGTTCTTGACGAGCTCGGCACTGTAAAAAACGATTCCAGAGCGGTTGTTACGATCGTCGAAACAAAAGGATCCGTTCCAAGAGATATCGGAGCAAAGATGATCGTCTGGACAGACGGAAGAACATTGGGAAGCATAGGCGGAGGCTGCAGTGAAAGCGTAGTTATCGGTGTGGCATACGATGTTATAAGAGATGGCGGATATAAAACTGTAGACATTGATATGACTGGAGAAGTGGCGGAGGATGAAGGAATGGTATGTGGAGGAACGATGAAGGTTTTAATTGAGAAGTGTTGATGACCTATTTAGTATATTATCTGGATTTATGTAATATTAAGATTAAATTTTACAACTTAATACAATAATAATAATAAGGGCAAAAAAACTCTAAGAGGATATAAATAGGGGGTACTGAATAACTTCAGTCATGGCAGTGTAAATAATTTAAGGGACTATCCCAAGTTTTGTGTAAACTCTAAAAACTGATGTAAGATATCAAGAAATAACGAAGGACAAAGACTAAGATGATGGTCTTTGTCCTTTATCTGTATTATACAAATTCTTTCGGGCACGTCAAGAAAAACCGAATTTTTCGGTCTGTAATTTTCCGGTACCTTATGCCAGCCGAACCCCAAAGTAAATCAGGAGCTGAGGTAGTATCCCAAGTTTTGTGTAAACTCTAAAAATTGATGTAGAATATTGAAAAATAACGAAAGGGTTAAGGGCCTTGAAAAGCTCTTAACCCTTATCCATAGTATACATATGCTTTTAAGCAAGTCAATATAGGGCTTGA
>CAKMKG010000045.1 GCA_927441425.1 uncultured Bacillota bacterium
GTTATTCAATCGGATCCTTGTCTAGCATACTGTCATTCATATAGGTATAATTATAGGAGCATCTATTATATTATTGCTTGCTTCATAAAATGAGATTTTCTGCTCTTTTCTGTGATAATATTTAGAGTGAGAGGTTCTCGGAGGTTCACAATGAACCGGCACTCGGTTCATTGAAAAGGCGTAGCACCCCCTTGGCGGGAGCTGTGCTTTTTTTTGCATACGCGAAATTACTGCTTTTTCAAAATGAGCCGGTTGGAGGAGCGGCTCCCGTTTTCGCGATAACGGGATTCCTTTTCGACCAGTCCAGCTTCAACCAGATCATGCAGCGCGCGCTTGACGGTACTGCGCGAAAGCAGCAAATCCGCGGCGATGGTGTTCACGGCGGGCCAGCAGTCCGGCCCCTTTCCTGCACGATCCTTCAGATACATATAAACGGCCCTCGCCCGATGAGGAAGGTCACTGGGTGATGCAGCATAGATGATGTTGAAATAACTCATGGCGCTTCTCCTTACGTTCTGAGTATGGACCTGCGGCGCGATGCACTATCTAGTACTTCTTCCACCGGGGTGTGAAGTGCGCCGGTGCCTCCGGGAATTTCCCGCTCTTCCACCTCATCGTCACTCGGCACGATGAAACAGGCCAGGTGTTTGCGGACGATATTTTCCTCCAAAGTCTGCTTATCGGCATAGATGACCTTGCGGTTGCCTTTTTCAGATACGGTATAAACTCCATCGAAAGTGATGCCCCAATCGAGGAAGAGACGAAGCTTGGTGCGCATTGGGTGAGTTCCTGTTTTCATGACCACAAAATTCCCCTTGGGATTGGACTTCAATTCGTCAGCCGTCATAAGGGGGCGCTCCATCATTTGCAGAGATTGGCTGGGATCGTTCCTGCCCCTGTTAATACTTCCACTTAAAACAGTTCGGCTGCCCATCGCCCTGGATAGCACCTCGGCCGTCTGACTGTTGGGTGCAAAGCCTCCGAAGATTGTGTCCTGACAGTTGTCTACAATTATTTCCGATCCCTCCTTACCGTAATTTTTAACCAGCTGACCCGTGATCGATTGTACTACCGGTACCAGAACAAGGCCACGTGATCGTGAGGAACTGAACATCAATTCAAGCGACTCTATGGGTGGAATGGTTCCGATCTCATCCATATAAAACACCGCACGGTTTTTGAGCTTCCCACCGTTTTCATCTGCAACGGTGAGGATCTCACGGTACAGCTGTTGTAGGAATAAACTGACCATGAAATATTTCGTCGTATCTTCCTCCGGCAGTACGATAAACAGCGCGGATTTTTCATGACAAAACTTTTCTGCATCGAGAGCTGTGTCAAAGCACAAAATCTGCTCCATCTCGCTGTCCAAAAAGGCGTTGAGCCGGGAAAGAACGGTGGAGAGCACCGATGCCATGGCTTGCTCTGCGGAATTAAGAGCGGCGCCGGCAAACCAGCGAGCCTTGTGGTTGTCAGGCAGCTTATCCATGAGCAATTGGAATTGACTTTTGCCCTTAACACGGCTCGGAGCCATCAGATCCTGCACCAGTTTAAATACGCTGACGATGTGACGGCAGTCTGTTCTCTCCCCCTCAATCTCCGCAGGAGGCAGATACTCCGCCACAAGAAGAATTACAGCTGTGAGCAGGCCTTCGGCGGCATCGTAGAAAAACTGATTCTGGCCATAGTTCTCGCCGCTTGCGTTGATGATGGTTTTGGCAATAATTTTTGCGTACTTCTCAGCTTTTGCTTTTGCCGTTAAATTGCTGTTGTCTGCAAGGTACCGATCCATATAGATGTTGACCAGGTGTAGCAAATTGTTCCCGTCTGAGCGGGTGGGGTTCCGCAGATCGATCACGGCTACATTGTAGTTGTAGTAATCCTTTGCGATGGCGCCGTAATTGCGAAATAGATCGCCCTTTGTGTCGGTGGATAAAAAGCTCATGCCGCTTGCACAGGCGTACTCCAGGTTCGGATACAAAAAGTAGGCTGTTTTCCCTACGCCGGATGCCCCCACCATTAAAGCATGAACGTCGTCGGTATCTACAAGCGCCGTGATATCGTTTTTCTTTCCTTGGCTTCCGAGGATGATGCCCTGCTCGATGGGGAGGCTTTCTCCCTTCCTCCATAGCTTCGGCTGGAAAAGAATATGCTCGTAGGTAGCCTGGATTTCTTTTTTTGTCGCAAATCGGGCGGTGCCATGCTGGCCGTCGCCCACTGTTCGACTCTTGATGCCGTTTAGGGTATAGTAATGGGCCAGCAGGGAAAGACCGCCGATAACAGCGAACATAATGGCCGCCGTTCCGACCAGAAGGTATACCTGAGATTGCAATTTGATCCCCTCCTTTACTGCATGGTTAGTTTCATTTCCTGTTTTTGGCTCTGCTTCATTTCCTGCTTCTGCCTGGGCTGCTCCAGAAGAATCAAAGACTTGAGGCAGTGGGCGGCGATGCTTTCATAGCGCTCCGCCAGACCCATTTTTTCAGAGGCGGTCAGCACTCGCCCAAATCCACGCAAGGCCACGATATCTGATTCCAGAAAATCTAGTCGTGTCTTGATCTTTCTCCGGTTTTCATAGGTTTTAAAGCCGTACTTCAGCCTATCATTCACTGCAGCGTGGTCCCTGCCGTGATCCATTTGACGGTACTCTTTTGTGGCAGCGTTAATGGAGCGGCAGAGCATATCCCACAGAAAGTCTTCAGCTTCTAAAAAACGCCCCCAATGGAAATGGGAGCGGATCGCAGCAAGGTGCGCGGAAAAGACATCGGCGGAGCAGTCGTCTTGGCTGTTCTGTGTCCCCTCGCCAAGACTTGCACAGATCACTTCACAGAGCAGACGCTGGGGATGTTCCTCGGCGGGAATGACGGGAAGATCATGGGCTGCCTTGATATCCTCGTTCCAGTCCTTTTGAGCGGACAACTCCCTTTCGCAGAGGATTCCTCTTCTTGTGATCAGGTCATGGTACTTCTCCGAGGCTTCTATCCCCTCTGCATCGTGATCCAGACACAGAACAACACGATTGATGTTCGGGTGCAGTTCCAGCAGTTTGATCATGGCATACTCTGAAAGGCCGCAGAGCGCCACATAACTGTGCTTTTCCCAATCCTGCGGATGCAGGGTAATGTAGGACAGCAGATCAATCGGAGCTTCGAACACATATAGGAAATTGTCCGTGCCGAGATAGTGAAAGCTGTAGTCGGGATCGCTGCCCTCCACGTTGCCCTTGAAGCTGGCACCTTTCGTATAGAGTCCTCTCTTGTGAGCATGACGTGGTATTCCATGTTCATCCAGTCCCACGAATACGGCGTTGTGATATTCTTTTTTTCCATCCTTGGATTTTTCACAGCTTTCGTAGATCAGATTTCTTTTTATAAAAGCGTTGATCACCGCACGATCCAAGAGGCGCGATTTGAGCAGATAACCATAGACGCTGCGCATATCGCTGTAGGCTTCAGGCAGAACAAAGGGCTTTTTCGGTTCCTCCGGCTTTTTCTCTGCCGGCCTGTAAGCCTCTCCCTGTTCGCCGCCCAGTAGCATGGTTATCGCCTCCGGATAGGAGCAATGGTAAAACTGCTGGACGAATTCGATGGGATATCCACCATATTCCAGAGAATGATCGTACCATTCGTTGCCTCGAACTGTAATGCTGCGATCCGATGCAATGCGTTTCTCCCTCCCGCTGGGAAGCAGCTTTTCAAAACGCTTCTCCAGAAAATCTACAAGATCTACGTTGTTGGCACGCTCCTTTTGTTCCTCCGTAAAATGAATGTACACGCCCATGGTTCACCTCCTCTCAAAAGACAAAAAAGACTTCTCTGTGCTAAAGGCTTATGGCCGGTTCGTGATCCCCTCTGGCGTGGCCTGTGCCGCGCTTCTTCTCTTTCAGCTTCAATCTGCGCTTTCGGTCAATCTTCAGGCCAGGCGGTTTCAGGGGGGGTGCGTTGTCAGAAAAGACGCGGCTTAAATGATGCAGTAGCCGGGTTCCCGCCAGCATCAAAGAAGGCTCCCTAAAATGATCTATGTTGTTAAGAAAAAACTGAGCGTAAAGATTCCCTTGGGCTGCCGACAAGGTAAACCACCGGATGGCGGCCGTTTTGTCTTTTGGAACGTCCTTGCCCATCAGGTACAGCTTGCCGAGGAGATACTGTGCGTACTGATTCCCCTGTTCTGCGGCTGCGGTCAGATAGTTCAAAGCCGCTTCTATATCCTTTGGAGCGTCCTCGCCGGTAAGATAAATCTTGCCAAAGTGATACAACGCAAATTGGCTGCCCTGATCGGAAGCACGCTTCAGGTATTCTAATGCCGTAGACACATCTTTTGGAACGTCCTCTCCCTTGAGATAGAGAATGCCCAGGGCATATTCAGCGTACTGGTTTTTCTTGTTTGCGGCTAAGCAGAGCCAGCGCAGCGCTTCCTCCACATCCTTTAGTATCCCATCACCGCTAAGATAGAGCTTGCCGAGCCGGTATGCTGCGAATTCATTGCCCTGTTCGGCTGACACCCGGTATAGCCTTGCAGCCTCGGGAGTGTCTTTTGGAACATGCTTCCCTTCCTGGTAGAGCTTTCCGAGAAAATATGCGGCATAGGGATTTTCCGCCTTCGCTGCCTGCTGGAGATATTCGAGCGCCTTCTCCGCATCCTCCGGGCTGGCGCCGTCTTCAGACAAAATTAGCCGGGCAAGCTGATAGCCGGCGAAAAGGTTTCCCACACCGGCCGACTTCTCCATATACTTTTTTGCCTGCGGAATATTCTTTTCCGTTCCAACGCCGTTTAAGAGCATCCAGCCGAGACGGTACTGGAGCTTATCGTCATGACTCTGCGATTCCAGAGAAGTAAAGCCGTCGAATGCTTCCCGGAAACGCTGCTCCGACCGGGCGCTGCTTGCTCTGCAGCCGATCCCGTCCCGCAGCATATTTCCAAGCTCAAAGCTGGCATAGGGAAAGCCCTGGTTTGCCGCGCTGGAGTAAAAGGAAAACGCCTGCTCATGATCCTGCTCCACACCCTTCCCCTGATAGTAGAGGCCGGCAAGGGAATACTGGGCGTATTTGTATTTTTGGTTGGCGGACAGGGTCAGCCAGTCGGCAGCCTGTTCATAGTCCTGCTCCGTTCCGAGCCCCGCAGCATACATTTTCCCGATGCGATACTCGGTGTACTTCCATTGCCTTTCTTCCTCCGCCGCGTAAAATCCATCAAAAGCCTTTTCGTACCACCGCCAGGCTTCCTCCGTGTCAGCCTCACAGCCGAGGCCGTCCGTACACATTCTGCCGAGGTCATACATGGCGAGAGGGTTGCCGCTTTCCGCCTCTGAAAGAAACAGTGCGCGGGCCTCATCAAAATCCCGCGGTATTTCAGAGTCTTCATCACCATATAGATATTGTTTTGCCAGCCTGTAGTCATCGGTCCACCAGGAGTCAGAGGACTCACGGCGGGATCCCTGTTTTCTAAAATCATCCATCGGATCGTGTACCTCGCCTTCCGGAAGGACATCGGTCTGGCCATCATCCTCGGTCTCAGGGTCCGGCAGGATCGTATCAGCCGCTGTAGGCTCTTCAAAAGTCATCGTCCCGTCACCGATATGCAAGGCTTCCTGAATGACCATGCTTCTGATCTGCTTGAAGTCCTCGCATCGTGAAAGCGGAAGGAGACCTGCGGGCGTCTCGGTATAGACCGCCTCGATCCTGCCCCTGGTTTCCCGCCAAAGATGATAGGCTTCAGCCACCCGGCTGTCTCTTGCCAGTTCGCCCACGATCTCATCCACCACATTTTTCAGCTCCGGCCGAAGGTAGCCGTACTGCTTTTTGCCGGCGACTTCACGGAGCTGTTCGGCAAGGAAGGATATGAGCTGTTCCAGCCGGTCGCTCTGTAAAACGCCATTCTTCATCTGCCGGATCAGATCCCGCATTGTTTTTGCTGCCTGCTCTTTCAGCTCATCCCGCCGCTGAGTCTTTTCTTCATAAAGTGGAATAAGCTCCTGCCGGAAAATCTCCTGTGCCAGTGAGGATTTCAGTTTGCGGATACCCTGCTTGGTGAGGTATCCCTCACCGGGGTCGGTGCTGTAGCAGACCATGTGAATATGAGGGTGATGGGATTCGTTATGAAAGGCAGCATACCATTTGAGATGGTCGGGGTGAATTTTCAGGTTTTCAGCAAGTTCCAACGCTTTGGAGGAAAGCAGCGCCTTCCATGCCTGGGCGCTGTCGAATCCCATCTGCGTCGCGTCCTCTCTGCGCAGGGAAATGATCGGAGTCCATACGTTCCCGGTATGCGCCGATACTTCCTCTGCAACTTGTGCGAGGATAAGAGGGTCATCCCCTCCGGTGAACAGACCATGAGTATCAATCTTTTCAACCCGTGGACGGTTTGCAATGTAATCCAGATATTTTTCACGGCCGCCGATCTGATCAAGGTTCTGCTCCAGTGCAATGGCGATAAACTCCGAAGCATTTTCGCGGTTAGGCTTAGCAAGATAATCCTCATATTCAAACAGTTCCTTGGTATCTGGAAACTCCTGGAGGATCTGAGCGATCAGCTTCTGTTGATTCTTCGTGGAATGCCAGAGTTCATGTCCGTTCCTGATCTTCTCCACACCGTCGCGGGTGGCAATGTATTTGACGAGGTGATTAAGATGAGCGGCGGTCTTTTCACTGCCTCCCTTGAGATAAGGGCACTTGAGAATGATACGTGCCATTATTCTTCGTCATCCGGGCCGCTCTGGAATTCCACCGCGTCATCCAGCCGGATCCTTCCCCTGGTCTTTTTTACCTCGGCGACGCATCGTCCCCGCAGTCTGCGCAGTTCCTCGTCCGTGATCTGAAGCGTGGTTGCTAAGAGATGCATCATCATGCTGATCTCCACGGATAGGCGGAAGAGATTTCCTGCCACCCGATCTTCCGTTTTTTCCAGAGTCCCCTGAATGGCTGAAAGCAAGGATTTGGAGAGGTAGGACGTCGTGTCCTCCGTGCTGAGATACCCCATGTAAAAACTGAGGGCTTTCTCAGCAAATTCGCTGCGGCTTTTGCAATTGTCCTTTTCGATCCACCCGTCCATCCGATCCATCGTCTCGGGATAAAGCCAGATGGCGGTTCTTTCCTTGTTGCTTTTCATTATTTATTCCTCCATTCCGCAGACGGCCACCTGTCAGGTGACCGCTCAAAAGACTCTGGTTCCCTGGGCTTCATGGGATTCCGACCACCTCGGGTGTGCCAAAGTTTGAATCCGACCACCTCATCCGAAAACCCGAAAACGCCCAGCACTGCTGGGCGAAGTGGGTGGCGGGAGGTCGCCTGCGACCACCCGCCTTTATCCTGCTCTTTTTTCGACTGCCTTCCTGTTCCATCCGCAGGCCCTGTCAGCCTGTCCGTACCGCTCCCCGCTTCCTGAAAAACGTCGCGATACGGCGTTATATATGGGGCAAGGGTTGAACTTATGCCACACCTTGCTCAAAACGGCTCACAAGGGTCCACAGGGGATGAATACGGGGGCGGAGTGCTGGCTTTCGTGACAGCAAAGGGGGATGCTGGTATCGCCATCCCCCTTTGCTTGGATAGTAATGCTGTTATGCCATCTGCATCGTCTGTTCCTGCTTGATGGAACGAACCGGCTTTACGTCGGTGAGCCATTCTCCCATTCCTAAGAATTCGGCTAAAAGCTGTGCGCTTTGCAGGACTTGTTCCCGCTTTTCCTTCGTGTCAAGCCGGACCGACGTTTCAAAAAGTCCCCACAGAGTCGCCATGATGCCGTCGCCTCCATAGCTCTCTAGGATTTTGTCCTGCGGAATCGTCGTATGAGCTTCTTCTCCATCGGATTTCAGGAGCATCACTTCGCATTCTGCAGCTATGGCCGCCCTGCTTTTGTCCAGGACATCCTGGGGCAGTTCCCATGCTTCAGCCACCAATGCGATGGTAGATTCCAGCCCGACAGCTTCCGGTTTGTTCGGAGCGCCATTCAAGTATAAAAAATTGATGACCTCCATCGTCAGCTTCTCAACCAGCTCGTTTCTCCCAATGAGTCGGTTACTTTCTTCATAAAAATCCTTCTTATGAGTATTTGCAAGGCTTCCATCCCAAGCGACACAATAAAGCCTTCTCTCGGCAATAGCAAGTGAAAAATTGAAATCGCGCTGATAATTTCAAAACGCGTGGTCTCTTATAATGTAGGCCTCCAAATACATTTCTCTGGCATCCAGGTGAGGTTTCACATCTCCAAGCTCATGGCGTTGTCCATTTTAGTAATCTGCCTTCCGTCAAGGTAATTCAGGAAGATCTTCCACATGTCGTCGTTGCTGCAGTAGCTCTTGCGATAGGCATAATAAGCGGCAGTGGTCACATCCTTAAGGTGGAAGCTTGCCCATCCTTTCAGATGATGGGCCGTGTGGAACATCCCGTTGTCGAGATCGATATCGAAGAGGCCGGTGATGTTCTGGCTTCCCTCAATACGTTCTCCCATCAGCTCACTGAATTTTTCCTCACTGATTTGCGTGCCGTTACGCAGAAAGTATTCCGCGAAGGTGCTGGGCTGAGGGTCCATCTTCTGCCGCAAATAGCGCCGTGCTTGGTAAGCTGACTGCATGAAATTAAAAGAGTGGTTGCATTCGAGACAGACTGCGGAGCCCTTCTCCGTGATGCGGAAAACAGAAAAGCGGCGAAGCTCCGCTTCCAGCCGCTCCGCCGCAAGGCGTTCACTTTCTATCTGATTGTCGATGTCCACGCGCTCCTGTTCGGGCACTGTCTGACGGTAAAGCTCTATGAGCCGTGCTTGCATCACCGTTTTGATACCACTCTCTGTCAGAATACGCTCCAGCGCGTCGTATTGATGCCGATTGATCCTAAGTTCTATTGATGTTTCTCCCATATAAATCCTCCTTGCACTTTATCACTTCAGATCCATACCAAAGCGAGGACAAATTTTTTTCAGATCCTCTGGCGCGGATTCTGTAGTCCGCGCTCCAGATCACCCTTGCAGATTTCTTAAATAAAAAGCCATCCTTAAGATGACCTTTCTACGTGATATCTATTGATTTTTTGCAAATGAAGCCCATTCTGAGTCGTCAGAGCTTGAGTTCAAGAGGAGCATCTGAATCTTTCAATCCTTGCGTCTGGTAATACAGCAGGATCTCATTCACGACTTCCTCGGGAGTATTCTCTTCGGATTTCAGCCTCATAGATACTTCAAATACAGAATTTATAAGGCGATCTGCTTCCTCAACAGGTACTCCCGCGTTTTGCAAATCAAGAAAAATCTTTGCCGTCATGACCAGTTCCGGTTCGACGACCATGCCCATGTCCGTTACCTTATAGCCGGATTCTGCGAGGCTCTTGATTTCATTGACTTTACCGCAATAAACTTCTCCGGGATTCCGGAGCATTTGAAGATATCGCTGCGCCACCCTTTTCATCTTTTCTAAATCAACTGTGCCTTCCGCTGTCAGCTCGATGCCGTCAAGACCGTCGAGCAGAAAACGCTGGGCCTCAAACAATGACATTGATCCGGCTATGACTGACTGATGTGCCAGTTTGATCGCCTCCGCATTGTAGGGGTTCGGCTTCATCTTTTCCTCGATACGCCGGAGTTCAAACTCTATAATACGTCTTTTTATCTCTTTGAAATCATCCATCCTCATACCTCCGGGATTTGCTTATTTCTATGATATGACTATAAAACAAAACATGAAAGAAAGCATCTACTTTTTTCACCACCTTTACATGCTCATAACCATACCTCGACTTTCCTCCAGCGGAACCTAGAGATCAATTTGCGTTACGATAGGAATCTCTTGTTAATAAAGTAGAGAAGTGGTAAAATAACACATAAATAAATGATAGACGGAAGGGAGGGAGCATGGATGATCTACACCTTGATGAACAAGCACACCCCTGTGGTGGAATTGAATATCGATGAAGATACAGGCACGATTTTAAAGGTCTCCAAGGTATTTAATCCCGAATACCTTCCCGTTGGCATTACTTTTATCAAGAAGCTTCCCGACAGGAAAACCCTGAACGACTGGTGGAAGGGCCGTTCTATTCCCGCCAGCCGTTCCGGCATTCGTGAGGCTCTTGAGGTTCTGAATGTATCCTATACCGAGCAGCTTCTCACCAAATGCTACGGACTGAGCCTGTCGGATCAGTATTGGATTAATCCAAAAGATCACCCCTTTCAATGGGAAGATATTAATTTTTTCCACAACCCATTTTCTGACGACGTGGGAAATGCCCTCTTTGGTCAGGCTGCCCCGGGCAGTGAACTGGACCTGATTTCACCCTGCAACACCTCCGACGGCTGGCTGCGTAAAAAGTGGAAAATCATTGACGGTGAGCGCTGTCTGATCAAATCCGGAAGCAATCCATTTCAGCAGGAGCCGCTCAATGAAGTGCTTGCCACTTCTTTGCACCGGCGATTAAACCGGGGAGCTTATGTGCCCTACCGTCTTATTTGGGAGGATCAGATTCCTTACAGCATATGCGGAAATATCATCACACCGGAGACGGAACTGGTCAGCGCTTTCAGCATCTACCGAAGCGAAAAGAAGCGGAACCACCATTCTCCGTATGAGCATTTTCTCCTTTGCTGTGAGCATTTGGGCATTCCAGACATGAAGGAATTTCTCGATTATCTGCTGGCCTTTGACTTTTTGATTGCCAATACGGACCGGCATCTTGGAAACTTTGGCGCCATCAGAAATGTTGATACCTTAGAATGGGTAGGTCCCGCCCCTGTCTATGACAGCGGTACCAGCCTCTGGCATGACCAAGTCACCGGAGCCATTCATCCTGAGAGCGATATCTCCTGCCATCCTTTCCGGCCTACCCATGGACAGCAGATCGGCTTGGCAGGCAGCCTGGATTGGATCAATTTTTCCACCCTTCAGGATATCGATGAGGAATTCCGTTTCCTCCTTTTATCCTCTCCCTATATCGATGCGCCCCGCACGGATGCGCTTTGTCAGGGTTTGAAAGGCAGAGTACAGCAATTGGAGCAGCTTACGCTTCAGCAGGATTTCAAAGAGCCTTCCCAAGAGGAATCAGAACTGGAATCCCTGGTTTTGAAATAAAGAATTGTTCTGAAATGGCCGTTCTGAGTAAATGACAGGCGGTCATTTTTTTAACCTCTCTCCTATATCTATCCCTTCTTTTTGTCCGAAGATGCTGTTTCACGCTGAGACAGACTGGAATGCGAATCGCACTTTTCCGATTCTTCAATATAATCCCGCACATTGACAGGCACATATTTCTCATACAGCTTGTTTAATTGTTCCGCCAGCTCCTGCTCAAGGGAGACCCCTTTCCGGTCCATATACAGCTTGATTGCTTTTAGTTTCGCTGCATCAAAGCTGACGGTCACGGTATCCTGCTTCATTTTCTCACCCCCTTTACATACTCATAATCATCCCCTGGCTTTCCTCCGCAGGACCCAACATTTCACGGACCCTTTCGGCACAGAATTCAAGGGAAGACAAATACCCCGCCGCATTTCCATGCCGGCGCATTACCAGAAGATCGTCCGCAAGGATGGCATATTCCAAACCGGTAGTACAGCCGAGTATACTTTTTAGGCTGAGCTTTTCCGCCGCCTTTTGTGGAATTTTGCCTTTGCTTTCCCACAGATACAAATAGTTTTCATCCTCAAGATACAGGGCGAGAGCCTTCTGTGCTCCCACCCTGATTGCGTCGGCATTTGCCATATAGTCGTCCGGAACCTCTGACGGCGTATCCCGGTGATATATTTCCGGGTAAGCGTCCAAGTCATATTCCTCTTCGATTTTCATTTTGTAAAACAGGATATTCCTGCGGATGATGTTTAAGTTATATCCATCGTGCCAGAAAGGATCGGAGCCTCCATTTTCATAACAGTCATCCCAGCGTTTAAAGCTATTTTCCAGATCATAAACCGGGTCCGTTGACTGCCTCACTTTATTTTTATTGCTTCTTACATGCCCATGTTCATGGACATTCCCTGACTCTTTTCCTCCGCAGGCTCCCCCGCCTGTAGGTCTGTTAAAGGGGAGGCATCGCTCTGATTCTGCTCCCGTGACTGACGGCGGTCTTCCCGTTTCTTTACGGGAGTGCTTCCCTGACCAACTGCCTCCGCTTGCCTCTTTTCGAGCTTGCTGCCCTGCTCCTGCTCCGGGGTGTCGTTCCTGTTCAGATACCGCCGTGTCGCAGAAGGAACATATTTCTCGTAGAGTTCATTTAAATGCTCCTGCATGGCAGATTCGATTGTGATATTCTTATCTTCCATATAAAAAGACATAGCCTCCAGTTTTTTTTCATCAAAAGCAACATTGATTTGAATTTCCTTTTTGTTTTCTGTTTGATTTTCCATTTCTATTTCCTCCTTTGTCTTTATCAATCACCGCTTACTGCGGCTGCTTATTCAGAGCAAGATTGCTTAACCCCTGGTCTGGTTCACGTTCTTCCGCCACCCACATTTCATACTCTTCTATGGAGCAGTATCCGGCGAGCATATATGAGAATTTCTCCAAACGGGAAGCTTTAACTCCGGTAACGTCCATCTGCAAACCATATAGTCCGACGTAGATCTGCTTAACTTTTGCATCGAGAATGTCCGCCCAGTCAGTCTTTCCGAATTCGGTAAGAGTGGCGTTTGACAGTTCCACAATGGTGGCCGGAACCTGATCGACCTCATCATGGATCAGATGAAGATCCTTCCACTCGCAGCCAAGCAAATCTCTAAGCCTTGGCAGGCTGCGTTCTTCTGCTCTACTATTCTGCTGCTGTATTACCTCCAGATGAAAGGCTGTTTCCGTTGCTTCCAGTGCGGAAAGCTCCGGACGCTCCAGCAACATTTCATGGAGGACGGATAGAATAGCATCGTTGAACTCCACATTGATGCTGGTTTCTTCCCTGACTTGTTCATAGGAAATGTCATGCGCTGCCTGTCCTGATTCCATAGCGGTTTCGATGATATGCTCCACGCAATCCGCAAGATTTTTGGATAGAGATCTTAATGCCAGATACTCTCGCTGAGCCTGATTCTCCTGACCGGTCTTAATCATGAGATGTCCCTCCTTTTTTCTTTTCTGTTGATTTTATAAGCATTATCATGCAGACAGTTGTTCCAGCGCCTCCTTACATACCCATTTTAAATTCCGGACCTGCGGCTTCTGTACATTCCTCCAATGGAGAACCCTCTGTCTGCGCACTGCACAGCTTTGCCAGCAGCCGCTCAAATTGTTCCTCATTCACATAAGGTTGACTGTTCTTATTGTGAAGCGACTGGTCATAAACGTCCACTAGAGCTGTAATCGGCAAAGCGGGGTAGGACGCTCCCCGACTTAAATTCATTAAACGAATACTGTTTGTGTCAAAATCTATTTTGACGTAAACATCCTCACGTTCTCCGCACTCAATTCTTTCCATGGCTTGTGAAAATGCCTCATCATCCATGCAGTGAAGCAGTCTGACTGGCTTTCCCTTGAAATGCACAAAGTTATATTCCATGTCTAACATATTAAGCACAGAAACCGGGCTCTCATCAGGAAGATTTCTTTTCGTGTCCTCAAGCGCATGGAGAAGCTGTGCGGCAGAAAGTACGCTCCCTCTATTCGGTGCGGTATAATTCCGGGTCGTACTGTCCTCGGTGATGGAGTAAAGTGTCCTTTCTGCAAGCCTTGCCCCTCGCACATGCTCACTCCGGGAGAACCGAGCAAGGCGCTCCGGATCAATATCGGTGCATTCCACCTGAATTCCGTTGTTCCCATGAAACATACGTGCTACGGGTGCATTTAAAACGTCGGCCCACACCTGCTTTCCTACCTCGGTCAGGGTGCCGGGACCCAGAGATGCAATAATGACAGGCTCCGTATCCATATAGCGATGGATGAGACAGATATCCTGCATCGGTACCCCGATCATATCCTTTAAACGGATCTGAGACCTCTGCTCCATTTTTTCTGCGCTTTCATGAATAAGGCGGTCATCAGCCCCTTCCAATTCCGTTGGATTTGTTTGATCCATTTTTCTTTTCCTCCTTCCCTTTTCACGGGAGACAGTTTCTTGGATTCTGTTTTTCCCCATGAATGCGGATCTCAAAATGCAGATGCGGACCCGTGGATCTGCCGGTGGATCCCACCTCGGCAATGACCGTTCCCGCATCCACTTGCTGCCCCTCGGTGACATCGAGCCTGGAGCAGTGGGCATATAGGGTTACGAAGCCGCCGCCGTGATCGATCATAATGTGATAGCCATAGCCGCTTGTGGAGTAGCGCACAACATAAACGGTGCCGGGCAGCGCCGCACGGACAGGAGTGCCCTTGGGAGCGCCAAGGTCCATCCCGCCGTGTCCTGCTCCTTTTCCAGTGAACGGGTCCTTACGGTAGCCGAACTCGGAAGTTACCATGCTTCTCCAGCCACCCCCCAGCGGAGAACAGAAGCCATCCGCACCGATGAACGGTGCAGACGAAAGAGGCAGGCTGTCCGACCATCGGTCAAACTCATCCCCGTAAGTGGGGACCGGCCTGCCGTAAAGCACACGGTAATAGATTTCAGAGGCATTGGCTTGATTCTCTGCAGTAATCTCCATGCCCATCGCCGAAGCGATGTTTGCATATATCACGGCCAGTTCCCTGATGGGAACCTCTACGGTGTAAGTTTCCTCACCTTGTGTTCCGCCATCGTTTCGGGTGCGTTCCTCATAGGAAACAAAACATCGGGCAAACTTTTGATGTTCCAGCCGGGAGGGGCTTTCCGCGCCGAAAAACAGAGAGTAAAAAGTCGATTTCACCCTTACCGGATCGAGACAGTCACCATCCTCCATCTCCGCATTCAGGGATGCAATAGAATCGTCCAGCAAGCCGAAGCTGCTCCTCATATCCTCGATATAGCCTCGATAGTTTTTCGGGGCGCTGCCCGAAATAGCGCCGCCGTTAAAGCATAATTCTACCGCCATACTGTTATGGTCTGCGGTTCCGGAAAGCAATCCGCAGATGAGGACGATGATTAAAATGAGGGGGGACAGGATGGCGGCGATGATCCACCCGATGACTTTTCTGATGCGCTCATCCGATAGCACCGCTGCCGCTGCCTTGACCGCCAGCCCGATTGTTGCGGGATCAGCCATTTGGTTTCACCTCCATGCTATCTCCCACCCGCCTTTCCAAACATCGCCTCCTTGTACGCCGGGGCGTGGACCGCAAGATTATACCGCTCATTCCCGCATTTATATAAACATACGCCGCGCTGGGGAAAGCGGATGAGATTGTATTCCGAGTCTTCAAGCTGGAGACTGTCGATATAAAACTGCTTGTCGATGTTGCCGGGATAGAAAAGAAATGAGTGGGTGGGAATGGAAAAGAGGGGTTTGGTCAGTTCACGTATGCCCTCGATGTTGAAATCTTCGAGATTCTGACTGGCAAGAATTAGCGCCGACTCCTTTTTTCGCACACGCTTCATGGCACTCCTGATATATTCAATCGCTGTAATATTGGTCAGGAACAAATACAATTCATCGATGGAAGCGGCTGTGTTTCCCTCGGTCAGCAACTTGTCCGACATGAAGGACAGCACGTTGAATAGCAGTGCATTTTTAACATTCCGGCTGGCCTGCAGCAAGCCTTTAACGCCGAACACGATGAAGCGGTCGGAGGTAACGTTGGTTCGACCATTGAAGAATTTGCTCTCAGCTCCCTTGCAGATGGAATGGAGTCCCAAAAGAAGCTCCTGCAGCAGCTCGGCAGTATAAAGCTGATACTTTTCCCCGTCAAAACCCTGATACTCGCTCTCGATCAGCGTGTACAGGTCGGACAGAATGGGATATGCTTCGGCGGTCAGCGTGCTGAAATTGGTTTGGTCGCTGATGCCGCATTTGTCATAAAGTTTTGCCAGCATGATTTCGATCATGTCGATCTGACGGTCGGTGAAATCCTTGTAGCATCTAAAAAAGTCCTTGAGAAAGGAGATGTGCTGGCTGAGCTTCGTCTGCTGTAAAAAGGTCCGGGGTGCGTCCTCGTCGCTTGAGCTGCCGCTCTCATCCCAAGTCTTGGGTTCCAGCGGGTTGATCAGATATTGCCCGCTCATGAGATCGACGAAACAGCCCCCTGTATTTTCACACAGATCGATATATTCGTGCTCCGCATCAAGGCAGAGGACGCTCTTTCCCGATTCAAGGATGTTGGAGAGGATCAGCTTGAGTAGATGACTTTTACCCTGGCCGCTGTTGCCGAGGATCAAAATATTTGCATTGGTTTTATCGTCATCACGCTGATCAAAGTCAGCAATGACATTGCTGCCGAATTTGTCACGACCAAGGCAGAAGCCATGGGCGTCGGTCTTCCCACTATAGTTGAATGGATAAAGATTTGCAACAGAGCTTGCCGGCAGTACTCGCTCGAACTGGCTGCCGAATAGATTAAAGCCTGCCGGTCCCACCGAAAGAAACCCTTCCCGCTGCCGGAGCAGAAGACGGTCGACGTTGAGCTTGCTCCTCACAAGCTCGGTAAGTACGTCGGTCTGTAGAAGTTTCAGTCCATCCGGGTCATGAGCTGTCAGCTCAATATAAACTGCACAGTGCAGGAGAGGTTCCTTGTTCCGGTGCATGGAGGCAACCAGAGCCGCTACATCCTGCAGGTTGCTTTCAGCGGTGATGGTCTGCTGTAGGTCATTGGTACTGCTTCTATTCATCCGGTTTTTATTTGCAGCGTTATGGATGATTTTCCTTTCCTCATTCGCTGTCACCTGACGGGTGTAAATACGCAATGTGACGCCGTCTTTTTCACCGAGATGGCGCAGGATCGCCTGCTCCGAGGTGCTGGTCGGATACTCGCGCAGCGCCCAAACGCAGCGATACGTGTTGCCGCAGATAAAATGGTCTGTCTGAAATTTAATGATACCTGGTGCGATCATGTCGAGGAAATCCTTGATATGGGCATCCTCCTGACCCAGGGATTTCAGCTTTGCTTTTGGTGCCATAGGCTTCTTCCTTTCTTTGATTTTGGGCATAAAAAAACCGCCACGTTTCTGTGACGGCGTTTTATATCTGAATGCCAGCCTTATTCCATTTTCATTTCCATCTTCATCTCAGGATCCGCAGCCTCCTGCTGCATTGCATGGTATCGGCCGATGATCGTATTGCAGTAATCCTCCAGGGCAGGGATGTCATCACTGATCGTTCCCCACAGGACCTCCACATCGAATTCTCCATACCGATGTGCGGCGATGTTGCGCATCCGCTTGATATCCTGCCACGGCATATCACTGTAAACAGCCTTGAATTCATCCGATAGGAGCGTGGTCAATTCCCCGATCTGCAGGATGCACATCGCCACGGCGTTTTTGTAATCATTATCCGTTTTCAGGGCTTCCAATGTATCTCCAAAACGCTTCCGGGCATTTTGAATCTGAATACAGTAATCGGATATCTTCTGCAAAACGTCTATATTCCGTCTACTGTTGCTCATACAGCACCACCTCCTCTTTTCTGATCCTGTCCAAAAAGTCACTGCTGAGAGCGCCTGTTGTCAGCACATCCACATGCATGCCAAGCTGTTCCTCCAGTTCCCTGTTGAATCCTGCCAGCTTGAACAGTCCGCGGATAGCCCCCTTGTCGATCCGCAGGTCGATGTCGCTTTCAGGGGTTGCCTCATTGCGGGCATAGGAGCCAAACAGCAGGACACGCTCCACGCCATAGGCATGTGCGATTGGCGCAACGATCTGTCTGATTTCTTCCTTGGTATAGATTCTGTCCCGCATCGGCTCACCTCCTCCCTCTGCTTGCTATCATCATACCGAAAACAGCTCCTTTCGTCAATGCCTTTGCGTATCCGAAGATTTTAACGATAAAATATTCCGGTAAGGCTCATTCTGCTTCAGTCATAGCTGGTCAATCATTCAAAATGACCCACCGTTCTCCGTCGCAGTCCTCATATTTCTCGGTCGTGACATTCTGCTCGTAGTAAACGCCTAGCAGTCTCTTGATGTCCGCTTCGTCTGCCCGGCGCGCGGTGAAATCCTGATCTTTCAGGCTCTTTTCAATACGGGACAGATAAGGGCGAACATCCGACTCCTTCTCCTCTCCTAAACGTATAATGATGAGAAACTCCCGCGCGGTGGCCATCTGTACCTGCATCCGGTCCAGGTTTGTCAAGTCCTGCTGGAGAAGCTTTCGGATGACAGGGTTCTGTTCGGCTTCGATCCTCCGACGCAGAAAGTTCTTGTTATCCTCGAAGTTTTCACGGGAGTTCAGGCAGAGTATTTCTATTTCGGCGATCCCTTTCAGGACATTCATGAGCGCATAAATCCTCGCTGCTACGCTGGCATCGGACAGCACGCTGATATTGGTTGGCTTGATAATAAAAAAAACCAGCGTGCCGTGGCCGGTCACCAAGCTGTAATCGGTGATTTCCGTGATACTCATGAGCTGACGGGTAGACTGCTTTTCTTTTGCCGCCTTTTTTTCTTTTCTGTTCATTATTTCCTCCATTTATAAAGCTGCTGGCGCCCGATGAAGAAGAAAAAAGCGCAGCGGATAAAATCGAGGATGCTGGTGTCCTCGATGCGGATGGACAAAAAGGCATAGAGTGCCGTGAGAACGATGGGCAGCAGGAAGCCTAACTGAGTAATGGCGAAAACAGAAATCAGGCAGCCGATTCCGATTATTCCAATGTCCCGCAGTTCCCACAGCCACAGGGTGGCCTTTGCTTTCAGGTTGTCGGGGTATAAATACATATGCGGTTCCTCCTAACCTCCAATTTATTTCCTGGTATTGAGATTCTGCTCTTCCATATCCTTACGCAAAACAAAAACGATGCGCCGGAGGATAAAGTCCACGCAGGGGATCGCCACGCTGTTTCCAAGCGCCTTATACCGGGCGCTGTCAGACGCGCCGGGAATAAAGGTCCAGCCGTCCGGATAGCCTTGGAGGCGTTCGCACTCCAATGGTGTCAATCGCCGGACCAGCTGTTTTCGTTCAACGATACATTTATCCTGACTGACATATTGATTTCCAACGCCCTTTTCATCGCCCCGGCAAAGAGCTCCCACCGTCTGCTGATAGGAACTTCCCTCCGTATCTTCCTCCTTCCTGCGGTATACGGCATGCCGGTCGGCTCCGGTAAGCGTATACGCGATATCAGTCTGGCAGCCGAGACCGTTGCCGCCGTTTTGCGGCTCCCGGTCAATGGTGTTTCCAGCGATGCAGATTACTTCCCTTGAGTCAGGGGAAAAGGCAGCCGCGTCCCCCACCAGCGGGACATTATTCCCCCCGGTTCCCATCCTTGCAGCCAATGTCGGTGCGACACCAAGAGGCCCGTTGTATCTGCCGTCCTTGGGGTGGTTTTCAAACAGGACGGGCTGATTGTTTCCGGAAGTTCCCGCCGCCGAGGTGATTGTGGGGCAGATGCCCTCTCCTATCTCTGCGCCTCCCTGCTGGGATGCCAGCACCAGAGGCTGGTGGCTGTGCATCTGTGCCCGCAGTGTCCCTGAAACATCCTGCGAAACATTCATGCATTGACCACCCTGATCGTTGAGGCAGAGAATGGCTGGCACCATGTTGGTGCCGCTCTCAGCCGCCTTCAGAGTAGGTGAAAGATCCTCACTGTATCCGATGCCGCCTGCCGCGGGACCGGCGCCGGCACAAAAGCTCGCCACAAAGGTCTGCTGTTTCATGCCGGGCTGTGCTCCCAAGGCTCCGGCGATCCCTTGAAGATACCTTACTTCATCCCGCTGGTTTGCGGCATAGGCTATAATTGATTTTCCTAAACCATCCCCGTCTGGATCATCAGGGCGTCCTTGAGCTGGGGAGGCAGTTCCTTGCCTCTGACCTCGGCCCTGCGCAGGATTCCCAAACAGGCCGTCCTGCTCAAATAGTATTTTGGGGGCACATGTTCCTCCAAAATCTGCGACAAGGAAGATTCTACGCCGACGTTGGGCGACACCCCAGTATTGAGCATCCAGCACTCGCCAAGCCAGGCTGAATTCATCTCCCAATACGATTGCCCCAGCAGATTGCCATGTCCCATCGTCAGGTCGAGGCACATGATAGGAGCTGTCCTTAATTCGAATAATTTCTTCGAGGACCGCCCGGAAATCCTCGCCGTCTGCACTGGAGAATGCTCCGGGGACATTTTCCCATACAAAGATTCGAGGTCGAATAAGGTGATCTGATTTTCCTCGCAGCTCATCGGCTTTTCTCATCTCCTTCGTGATCCGTGTCTGCTCCATAAACAGACCTGAGCGTTCCCCTGCAAGGCCGGCGCGCTGTCCGGCGATAGAAAGATCCTGATTATCCCGACATCGGAATAATCAGGATTATGCCGAGGAAACAGTTATCCCGAAGTTTAAGCCGCCGCCCTTGTTAGATAAAGGGTTGCGGTCAAAAGCCTCGGGATAATAAAACTGGGTATGTCATTAGATTAAGCCAGAGAGCTTGAGGATCATTTCATC
>CAKMKG010000046.1 GCA_927441425.1 uncultured Bacillota bacterium
TTATACAGGTGGGTCACCTGCGTAGCCCCGGCTGCAATCGCTTTTATTGCTGTTTCATAGTCTGCGGTTGTATGGGCGATGGATACAGAGCATTTATCTTTTACTTTATTGATAAATTCAAAGGCTCCAGGCAACTCCGGCGCCACACATACGATTTTCAGCAAACCGTCGGAAGCCTTGTACAGCCGTTCAAACATGTCGTAATCCGGAAGCCTAAGATGTTCCTCTGCCTGGGCACCCTTCTTTTCCGCGGAAAAATAAGGGCCTTCCATATTGATCCCAAGGATGCGGGCAGTTTTCGTCGGTTGTTTATCTCTAAATTGAACCGCATGTTCGTAGGCGGCTTTCAAGGTTGTTTCGGGCATGGTCATAGAAGCAGGAGCAAAGGAGGTGATCCCGTTGCCAGCAAGATAAGCGGCTATCTTCGTTAAGCCCGCCAAGTTCGTAACAGAAAAATCCTCTCCCGAGTTTCCGTGAAAATGCACATCGATCAATCCGGGGATCACATAAGCTCCCTTAAGATCCTTACCATCTTCCTCTTCTTCTAATGATTCGAATACCCCGTCGTTCACTGTAAATCCGCCGGTTCTGAAAGTACAGTCGTCTCTGTAGATCACCGCGTTCTTAAATTTCATTTATCTGCTGCCTCCTTACAATTTGAAGCGGTCTTTTCAACCCCAAAGCTTCTCCGGGTATAGCCCTTTGTCCTTCATGGATTGAAGGGCATTGACCACCGATTCCCGATCTTCCTTGTACGTGACACCAAACCATCTGTCCACAGACGGCAGTATTTTTACTTTTGCTTTTTCTTCCTTCAACAGCAAATCGACTGTCAAAGGAAGCAGAAATTCACCTTTCAAAGGGTTTTCGGCGAGGGCCTTATCCAGAAAAGCCGGAAAGCGATCCTCTATTTCCTTCATCATACTCGGTGTGAAGCCCCAGAAGTTCATGGATACCGTTGTTCCCTCCGGGACGATTTCCCAGTCATTTTCATTTTCCGTAAATTGTATCGTTTCATTGCGCCACATGATTTTAGTCCGCTCCGTGATCCCTGCAAGATATCCGTCTCCAGTCCTCTCACAGACACCCCTTGCCACGTGACCATGTTCCGTAAGGGTGTTTTCCAGAAGATAGCCGACCATGCTATAGTTGTACTGATCACCGTCCTCCGCTTGGACTAGAAATTCATACATGGAATGAAACGCTCCTGCTCCGTAATAGTCATCTGCATTGATGACGGCAAAGGGCCCATTGACCTTGTCCCTGCAGGTCAATACCGCATGACTTGTACCCCATGGTTTTACGCGGCCTTCGGGAACCGAATAACCGGGCGGCAGATCATTGATATCCTGAAAGGCATAATCAACTTCAATAGACCTTCCGGCCCTGTCGTCGATCAACGCCCTGAAATCTTCTTCCATTTCTTTTTTTATAATGAAGATCACCTTTTTAAAGCCTGCCATAACTGCATCATACAGGGAGAAATCAATAATCAGCTCTCCTGCAGACCCCACCGGATCCATCTGCTTCAGCCCGCCATATCTGCTGCCCATGCCGGCCGCCATTACAATTAAAACTGGTTCTTTCATAATCCATCCACCTCATTCGTTTTTCTTCCTGCTTTATGTTTTTCTTCTCTTTGTTTGTCAGATTGAATAAAACCCTTTGATCATTTCATTTCCATTGTATTACAATTTTATACCAAGGGGTTCCTGTTTACAACTTATTTTAAGAGCATTCTGCGCTTCCCCGCCAAATATAGAGTTGTCATCCACACCTTAAACCATATATAATGTAGCCATGGTAGCGTGTATTATTATGAACAAAACTAAAATTAAAATAACAGGAGCAGAAAAATGAAAGAAATTCCAAATCGTATATTTTTAATAGGCTATATGGGATCGGGCAAAACGACGATTTCTAAAATACTGAGCAGCAGAACCGGGGTGCCTTGTCTCGATATGGACCAGGAAATAGAAAAGGCGGAGGGTATGCCGATCCGCAGGATGTTCATAAAGTTCGGCGAACACGAATTCCGGAATAAGGAAGCGGAGCTTTTGGACAAGCTTTGTCATGTGACCAGTGCAGTAGATATTATGGCGGGCGAAAGCACCGGAACGCAGAAGGTGCTTGATAAAGTCAGCAAGTATGAGGCCTTTGCCAATAGGAACGAAGCTCTGATCGTTTCTTGCGGTGGCGGGATCATTTTGGATGACCTGAATCGCAACATCTTAAATCGCCAATATACGATATTCCTGGAGTCTGATCCCGAAGCGCTTTTTGATCGGGTAAACGGCGATGTCAACCGTCCTTTTGCCTTTATGGATATCGATGATGAAAAGGAACGGCGGCAGAAGTTTTTAGAATTGTATCAAAAGAGAGAGCCTCTTTATCAAGAGGCTGCTGCTATCACCGTCAACACCAACGGAAAAAGCCCGGCGGAAACCGCAGATGAAATCCTGAACCTGCTACAATTGAGATGATATTTTATTGTCCTAGTTCACTTTTTGTATCCACGACCCAGACTGTTGCCTGCCTTTTGGCACCGCTCTCTTCCATTAGCATTGGCTGTGTTAAATTGACCGTTACCCTGCCGTCATCCCATGCAAGTTTGATCACTGCTTTATTAAGATATGGATCCTCATAAGTCCCCTCCACCTTGGCGCCGATGAGGTTTAATTGATTCATGGCTGCTGTGACAGGGTTTTCAAGTATTTCTTTTCTGACCCAATAATTTTTCGCATCTTCCTCTACTTGAAGCTGATACGCAGTTGCAAACTCTGTAAGGTCAGGGATTCCATACTTGTACGCCTCGTCAAAATCCGCTTTAGAGTCTATCTGGTCAAAATGCTTCCACACATCCCCCGTAGCCTTATATTCTCCTTTTATCTCGCTAATTGTAATGGTCTCTTTCGCGGTATAAACAGTTGGGCTTGATGTTCTGAAATAGTAATAGATTTCAACCGTAGACGAATCAACTATATCGATCACATAATCATTCTTCCATGGCCATGGGCTGGACAACCCCATCCAATACACCCCATTTTCCGCAACCTCACCAATGGTTAAATACAGTGCATCATTTTCACATAATTCATAAATCGTTGCTGCATCTCTTTGGGAAAACGCATCCGCCCATTTCGTAGCGAACGCCCCGACCTCGACAATCTCCGTTTTCTCTTCTTTGCCCGAATCATTTCTATCATTGGTCGCTGCCGCCGTAAAGGTACACCCTACCGACAATGCCACAATAAGCAACACGGCAACCAGGGTTGTCGTCTTCATTTTCTTATTCTTTGCGATCATCGTTACTCTTTCTTTTATCCCCTTTGCACTTCCGTACATCGACGTGGCCATGCTCAAAACATTGCTCTTTTGATCCTTACAGCTTATGATATCCAACAAGATTTTCCCATAGATCAGCCGATCTTCTTCGCCGACTTCCTTTATTACTCCATAGTCGCAGGCTAGTTCACAGTCCCTTTTGGATACAATTGCAGCGACCCATACCAAAGGATGAAACCAGTAAAACGCCAAAAGACCGCTTCTGACCACAGACCATATCAAATCATGATGTTTGTAGTGCTGCAGCTCGTGAATAATTGCATAACGCAGCTTTTCTTTATCTGCCGCGACTTCAGGAGTTACATAGATCGCCTCTTCTCTTTTGTATCCCATCAAGCAAGGAGAATCGAGACCTTCTACCACATACACCGGCAGCAATTTGATGTTATCTGCTCTGACGGACATGAGATAGGTTCTGTTGGCGTAAACGCTCTTACCAAACTTATGATTTACATGAATGAGCCATAGTCCTAAAGAAATCGTTCCAACTGCCCAGACAATCATAATCACAAACTGCCAATCGATACCCGCTGCTGCTGAAATTCCGTCACCGCTGGTCATGACCCCGGTTCTCACATTATCCAAAATGAGTACCGCGTTATCAATCGGTCCTGCTGTAGCATTGCCGGCAATCACTTGGTCTACCGAGGATGCCCCTCGCATTGTTTCAGCAGCATTGCCAGCGATATTCATTACGCTGAATGAACTCTCGATGGGATATAGGTTTAACCAACTATAGGAAGCCAACCTGAGTGCCACAAGACTCCAAAGCCCGTACTGCACCATCGGATTCATTCTTCCCCTGAAGGCAGACCGAATGGCAAGCAACATTACGATCAGTACAGATGAGGATAGGATTGTATTGATCATTTTCCCTCCTCCGCCCTTTTCAAAATGGCATATAGCTCGTCGATTTCCTCCTTTGATAAACTGTTCTTTTCAACCATCGTGTTCACCATCAGTCCGAGGCTTCCTGAATAGACTTTGTCGAGAAAGCTTTCAGTTTCACCCAGCACTGTATCAGTCCGTTCAACTGCAGGATAATACTGCTTTGCTTTCCTTCCCTCTTCGTAGCGCACCGCTCCCTTACCCTCCATGCGCCCAAGCATCGTGATAATCGTATGCTTACTCCAGCCTGTGTTTTCCTTCAGATCAGCCGTAAGCTGCGTAATCGTTTTGGGCGCCGCCTCCCATAGTATATTCATGATGTTCCACTCACCGTCAGACAAATTGATCCGTTTCATTTATCATATCCCCCCTTGTGAAAAGTAAACAGCTGTATACCTAACAATATCACTTTGGTACACAGCTGTCAACCTAGTATTGGATCGATATTTCCTATTCATAAAAAAAGCTATGATTTAACGAAAAAACCATAGCATATTTCATGAAGATAATTGATGTAGTTTTTATTTTTCCTTTGCCTGCATTTCCAAGAGTTTCACTTTTATGATTTCTTCGACCTTCTCGGCCAGATTATTCGCTTCCGCCTTTGAAAGCTCCTTAGTCTCTATGGCAGGATGAACATAGAATTCAATCTCAGCACCTGGATGGACATATCCCCAATCCTCATACATATGATAGGTTCCGTTTATGGTCACAGGTACAACGGGCACTCCTGATTTTGTCGCAAGCCTCAGGCTACCTTTTTTGAATTCTCCCATTTGGGGTCCCCTACTTCTGGTTCCCTCCGGAAAAATGACCAGTGAAAAACCTTGCTTGAGCAATTCTACTCCTTCTTCGATGGTTCTCAGAGAAGCCCTTGCATCCTCTCTGTCAAGAAATATGCTCCTGATGTCTCTGATCCATTCTCCGAAAATCGGAATCTTGCCTAACGTTGTCTTGGAAACAAAACCGATTTGTTTCATTGTAATCGCAGCGCCGAAGATCGGAATATCTGCGTAGCCTTGATGGTTCGATACAAACAGCACCGGACCGTCTGGCACATTCTCAAGCCCGGTAAGGTTGAGCTTTATCTTGTATTTTTTCACGATCCCGCGGCCCCAAGTGGTGGTTGAACTGAGAATTTGTTCCCTTTCCTTCTCAAAATCACCGGCCTCCCGAAAGCCTTTGATCTTATAATGGAACGGTCTCAGATGTCTCAAGTTAAAATACATCCAAAATGCAAAACAGATCGTTTTATATAATTTTTTCATTCAATCCTCCTACTATGGAACAGATTCCCTTTCTGGTTTCTGCTGCCGGGAATTCTCTTCTCCTTTTAATTCCTGTTTATCATATCATAATGAAGGTGGTCTTTTCCACACAATTCTATTATAATAGGGGCTGCAGAACAACGTTCAATAAAGTGAATCGTTGTTCCCTCGGATGAAATCCCAGAATCAAAGGATCATTTATGAGCAGTAAAAAAATATCCATGAACAGCAAGAAAATATTCATGAGCAAAAGAAGGAAGGGTGCAGCGCTTGCCTGCTTCTTGTTTTTTATCTTCATTTCCTATTTTGTCGTAACCAGGGACACACTGGTCTTTGATTCCCTGCTCCGGGAGTATATCTACGGCCATCGGAATGAAAGCTTGACAGTCTTCTTCACCACGGTCACCTATCTGGGCAACTGGAATACCATCACGCTGATCTGCTGTCTCCTTCTTTTGATACCCCAGGTTCGGTACTCCTTCGGTCTACCCTTATCTGCAGCCGCGATTTTCGCATCACTGATCCAAAAGGCCTTAAAGGTTTCCTTTCATCGCGCCAGACCCGATCTGGCTCTCCATCTGATCAGCCAGGGAGGCTACAGCTTCCCCAGTGGCCATTCCTTTTCCGTACTGATTTTTTATGGCATGCTGCTCTTTCTCTGTCGCCGTAATCTGAAAAACAAAACTGTTGCCAATTTGATCTCGCTCCTTCTTGTCTGCCTCATCCTTCTGGTCGGTTTCAGTCGAATCTATCTTGGCGTCCATTATCCCACTGATGTGCTGGGAGGCTGGTCTATGGGTCTCTGTGTATTGATGGTCTTCCTGTCTGGTCTTGATTTTCTGTGCATTCATAAAAGGAATCTCTGAGGTTAGAATGTGCTTAATCCTGTCTTTTCCTGGATCCGATAAATCAGAATCTTCCATAGACTTTCGTCGGCATATTCAGAGAACTCTGCAGTATACGTTCCGTTCCGATTTTCCCATAGACGGTCAAAATAGTCCTGGAATTCCTTCGCCAGCGGATCCTCCTTCTTTATCGTCACCATAACATCTGCTTCCAGATTGTAATTGTCAATATTTCTACGGGTAAAGTTCGCGGACCCGCCGATCAAAACGACTTCCTCCCCTTTATAAACAGCGATTACCTTGGTATGGAACTGCTCGCCGTGGGTCAGATACCAGCGAACCTGCACTTTGTTGTCAGATTTCTTCACAAGCTCCGCTGCAGTCTGTCTGTTGGGAATTCCGTTTTTCTCAAAGCCGAAGGCATCCTTGTTGGCATCCAGAATGACTCTGATTTCCACACCCCGGTCTGCAGCCAGTATCAGCTGCTTGATGATTTCCCGATGGGCCAGATAAAACATGCCGAGATCGATCCGGTCTCCCTCTTCCGTACCCTTTATCATTTCCAGAATTTTATCTTTGATTTTATCCTCTGTCAGAACCTGAACCTCCGTGTCTGCACGAAGGTCTGATTCGTTGTATTTGTATTCCACATCCCTGATTTCCGTTCCCGAAAATGCTGCCACCGCCTTCTCGGCCTCAAGCAGATAGTTCACAGCTTCGCCGCTGAACTGAAATGCAATGTTGGAATGGTAGGAGCTTCCGTCATGAGGATTGGAGGAGCTGACAATCGCCCCGTTATCTGTGATCAGCACCTTCCGGTGATTTGCTTTGAAATTAAGAAGCCTCAAGTAATTTCGAATGTTTACCTCTGGTCCGTTGTCTCCAAAAGGATTTTTCATCCAACCTTCTGTGCCGAGACCGAAGTGCCTGATATAACTCCTGTAATAGCCTGCATAAACCGGGTTAGAGTCTCTCACCTTGCTCAAGTCCGTAACGATGACGTCGATCCCGTTCTCCTCAAGCTGTTGGAATTGCTCATTTAGAACAGACCCATAACTGTTGTTTATTTCATCTGTAATGACATAGGCCTTTAGGTCCGGCTGCTTTTGTTTCTGTGCGATCAGCGCATCGGTAAATCTTTGTGTCGAATTGGGAAATTGATATTTCTTTGTATCATAGTAATCGTTATAGAGAAAGATGTCCGCAACAATAAAATCCTCTGCTTCCCGGATCATTTGGAGCTGTTCGTCAAGAATCCTTTGTTCGTGGATCAGCTCCTCCTCCTTCATATATGTTAGATCGTACAGCAAGTTCAGCTCCGAGACTGAGGATGGCGGACTGCTGTATGAAGTTCCCTTGGGAGCAGCGGTGCTCCATCCGAAATAGAGCGGCAGAATCAGGGCTACAGAAAAAATCATCAAAATCATGTTTCTTTTTTTATGACCGGCACTTCGCTTTGCTCTCATAAAATTCTCCTTCTATATTTTCTTCCATGCTATATCAGTACGGTAGCACATCTGAACAAAGATATCAAACACTAAAATAACGAGGCGTGTGCCTCGTTATTTTAGTGTTGTTTATTGAATGAATCTATTTTATCGTTTATTGTATGCTTCCAAACCTTTTCCCAGAATTTCTATAGCACGTTTCAGCTTATCCGTTTCCAGAACATAGGCGATGCGAATTTCATTCTTTCCGAGACCCTCCGTTGCATAAAAACCGTCCGCTGGCGCGGCCATCACCGTCTCTCCTTGGTCATCGAATTCTTTCAACATCCAAACGAGAAAATCGTTGGAGTCCTCAACGGGAAGCTTGCAGATTAGGTAAAATGCGCCCTCGGGTTTTTCACAGAAAACGCCGGGAATCTTTTTCAGACTCTCGTATACCACATCTCTTCGCTTCTCAAACTCATCCCGGATTTCATGGATGACCCGGAAACCCGTAGAATAAAGACCAACCGCAGCATGCTGCTCAATAGTGGAAACGGCCAGCCGTCCTTGGCATAGCTTTGAGATCAACTCGAGGATCTCATCATTTTTTGATATAAGCACGCCGATTCTGGCGCCGCAGGCGTTGTATCTTTTTGAAACACTGTCAACCAGGATCAGTCTGTCATGAATATCTTCCAGATAACCGAAGCTTGTAATCTTTCTGTCGTCGAATACCATTTCCCGATAGACCTCGTCACAAATAAGATACAGATCGTGTTCCTTTGCCACATCGGCAATCATGCGGACCTCACTCTCCGTAAGGACAGTACCTGTGGGATTCCCCGGATTGGTTACAAAAATAGCCTTTGTTTTATCTGTGATCTTTTCTTCGAGGGCGCATCTTTCCACATGAAAACCATTTTCCGCATAGGTGGTCACCGCCACAGGCTGTGCTCCCGTTATGGTAAAAAAGGTGTTGTAATTCGAGTAATACGGCTCAAAGATCAGAATTTCATCCCCAGGATTGGTCAGCGCTAGCAGGGTAAACTGGATCGCTTCTGTTCCGCCGGTAGTTATGTAGATGTGTTTTCGATCCACGTTGATCCCGGCACTTCTATAATAAGTTTCCACTGCTTCCAGCAGCTCCGGAATCCCCTGAGACGGCATATATTCTACGGTGGGTTCTCGGAACGCGCTGATCCGATCGTAATACTCCATCGGTACCTTGAGATCGGGCTGGCCGATATTGAGTCGGTAGATTTTCTTTCCCATTGCCTCCGCTGCATCTGCATGCTTTGTCAGTTTTCGGACCGATGACGCTTTCATCTCCAGCATTTTATTTGATAATTGTTTCATATCCTATTCCTTTTCAACTTTAAAATCTACGTTCTGGCTTATTCGCCGCTCAGCAATACGTTTTCAGTACTTCTATCAAAAAAGATGCTTTTTCCTGATGCTGAAATCGGAATTCCGAATGCGACGCTTACGTTCTCCGGGAGATAGTTCAGCTCCATTGCCGCTTTTCCAACGGAAAACATGACGCGGTTGTCAAATCGATGATTCGCTGCGACGGATACCGCTGAGCCCACTGCGATACCCAAATCGGTAACGTTGAATGCGCAATTTGCCCCCGCCTTTTTCGTTGCAGCACAATTTTCAAATCCGCAAAAGCTGCAATGATCCAACCCAAGCGGTATGTTTTTCACGCCGATCACAACGACGACCGGACTGGCGTCTACGTTTCCACCGTCTCTTGCATGAAAGTCTTCCCCTGTTTCTTTTGATATTTTTCTCATCTGATCTGCCAGTTTGTCTTTTTCTTCTCCATCTATCATGATTGCCGCCAACTGATCAACACCACAGCCCTTTGGGGCGGTTCTTGCTGCTGCCATCATAAGCTCTGCGACATGGAATGCGGCTCTCTTTTCTGCTTCAATATTGTTGTAAATCATAAGAAGTCCTCCTTTATACCTGTTTTGTAATGTTCCTTCTATTTTAGGGCTTGCTGAACAATTCAACGTAGCTGCGCTTTGTGTTGAATTCATGCAATACAAAGGTTTTGCACAATTCTTAAAAAACCTTTGCATTTGATGCAAAGGTGAGAACTGATTGGATTCCGCCTTTGGTTCAGCTCGCCGATAAAATAGGGGTTTAAAAGCAGGCACGATTTTCTGGTTTCGCCTGCTTTTTCCGGATTCCATCCGTCCTTGAACAAACCATTTAGAAAAGTCTCGGTTTGTTCATTAACCCCTATTTTATTATACCGATGGGTATAAGGCAATAGAAATCAAGCAATTTCAATATTTCAGTGAAATTGAGCAGAGATTCGTCGGTCTCCCGAATAATCAACTGCTCAATCACAATTCCACAATAATAATTTTGCGGTTTATTTTAATTATTTAATTTTTCCCAAAATAATTTTCGAAATTATTCGTAATAGGAAAATTTTTATTCCCGGTTTCGTATTTGTCGATAGGGAAAACTTACCTGATTTTGATGTGAACCTCCCTGAGCTGCTTCTCATCCACCTCCCCCGGGGAGTTGAAGAGAGGATTCTGTGCATTGCTGTTCAGCGGGAATGGAATGACCTCCCTGATGCTTTCTTCTTCCGCCAGCAGCATGACGATTCGATCTACGCCGGGTGCCATGCCCGCATGAGGCGGAGCGCCGTACTGAAATGCCTGATAAAGGGCACCGAACTTGCTGACCACATCTTCTTCCTTATAACCGGCTATTTCAAAAGCCTTCACCATGATATCCGGGCGATGGTTTCGTACTGCTCCCGAGGAAAGCTCCACTCCATTGCAGACGATATCGTACTGATATGCCTTGATTTCAAGCGGATCCATGGTTAGCAGCGCTTCCATTTCTCCCTGTGGCATGGAAAACGGATTATGTGTAAAGTCTATTTTTCCTGTTTCCTCGTTCACTTCATACATCGGAAAATCTGTAATGAAACAGAATTCGAAACGGTCATTTCTGATCAGGTCCAGCCGCTTGCCCAGCTCTGTTCTGATTTGTCCTGCATACTTTTCAACAAGCCCCTTTTCGTCGCTGATAAAGTATAGCACATCCCCTTCCTTGAGGGATGCAAGCTCCGCGATCTTCTTCCTTTGGTTCTCGGTAAAGAACTTATCGATGGGACCTTTATAGCCCATGTCCTCTTTTACTGAAATATATCCAAGGCCCTTCATGCCAATGCTCAATGCAAATTTTTCCATGGCTGCGAAGAATGATTTCGGCATCTTTGCGCAGTCGCTCACCGTGATCCCTCTCACAATTTTTCCCTGAAATGGCTTAAAATCAACGGTTTTGAAGAACTCGCCCAAATCGATGATCTCCAGCGGATTTCTCAGATCCGGTTTGTCGGTGCCGTACTTTAGCATCGCTTCCCCATAGGGGATTCTGACAAACGGCGCAGCTGAGATCTCTTTGTTCGCAAAGCGGCGAAAGGTTTCTGAAAGAACCTGCTCCGCTACTGCAAAGACATCCTCCTGGGTTGCAAAGGACATTTCAAAATCCAGCTGATAAAATTCTCCCGGCGAACGGTCGATTCTGGCGTCCTCGTCCCGGAAGCAAGGTGCGATCTGGAAGTACTTGTCAAAGCCGGAGACCATGAGAAGCTGCTTAAACTGCTGCGGTGCCTGGGGCAGTGCGTAAAACTTACCCTTATGTTTTCTGCTTGGCACCAGATAGTCCCTTGCGCCTTCCGGTGAGGAGTTCGCCAGAATCGGCGTCTGGATTTCAAGAAAATCCATTCGTTCCATCTGGTTTCTCAGGCAGCGTATTATTTCGGATCGAAGCACCATATTGTTATGGACCTTCGGATTCCTCATGTCAAGGAAGCGGTATTTCAGGCGGACATCCTCCCTTGTATCGGTGGAGCTGTCGATTTCAAAAGGCAAAACGTTTACAGCACTGCTTAAAATCTTGATCTCGTCGGCCTTCAGCTCGATTTCTCCGGTGGAAAGGTTCGGGTTATAGGTCTCCTCATCCCTTTGAATGATACTTCCCGAGATGCTTACCACTGTTTCCTTGCTGAGCTCCTCCAATTGCTGGTCTGTAACCACGACCTGGGTTATGCCGTAGTGATCCCGCAAGTCAATAAAGGCAACGCCTCCATGATTTCTTATGGTATTGATCCACCCTGCCAGCTTGACTTCCAGCCCCACATCAGCGATGGTCAATTCTCCGCAATTTTTTGTACGGTATGCTTGGGATTGGAAAACAGCAATCGGCTCGAGGCCGTTCCCTGCAATGCCGCTTTCCTGCGCTATTGTTTTTTTGCCTGCATACTTGCCATAGGTGGCGAAGACCGAATTGAGCGCCGCCTTTTCCTCTTCGTATTTTTCATGTTCTGCCATTTCCTGCCCAGTCGGATCGGTAATTTCCTGCTGATCCTCTCCATACTGGATTGTAGACATGGTCTGCCCCCCTGCTTCTGCATCCTTCAGCTTTTCTCTGAGCAGATCGTGTATTGCCTGAGGACTGGCACTACCCTTCAGTTGTCTCATGCACTGGCCCACCAGGAAATCAAAAGCCTTTTCCTTTCCGTTCTTGTAATCCTCGATGGATTGTGAATAAGTTTTCAGAACTTCAAGAATTACCGGTTCCAGAAGGCTGCTGTTTTCTACGATGAGAAGTCCTTTTTCCATTACATACTTCTCCGGCTCGATGTCATTTTTATAAAGCTCCTCTACTAACGTTTTCCCAACGTTTCTGTTTATTTTTCCATGAGATACCATTTGAATGATCTGCGCCAGTTTCCCCGCTTCTATGCTCATATTCTCGGGAAGGGTGGCGGTCTCTCTCATCAGCCGCAATATATCTCCGATGATGGTATTGGCGGTCTCCTTTGCAAGTCCGGTAATTTCAGCAGTCTTTTCGAATAAATATGCGGTCTCCTTTGTTGCGGTCAACGTTTTCGCAGCTTTTTCCGTCAAGCCGAATTGCTCCTGATAACGGATCTTTTTCGCTTGCGGAAGCTCCGCCATACTGTTTTTCATTTCCTCCAACCATTCCTCGCTGATGTGGATCGGCAAAAGATCCGGATCAGGAAAATACCGGTAATCCTGTGCATTCTCCTTGGAACGCATCGCATAGCTTTCCCCTTCGTCATCGTCCCATCTTCGGGTTTCCTGCCGCACAGTACCACCCTCTTCCAGCAATTTTATCTGTCTTTCACTCTCAAAAAGAATGGCTCTTTGGATTGCCTTCAGCGAGTTGATGTTTTTCATTTCCGTTCTGGTTCCATATTCCTGCTGTCCTACCGGTCTTACGGATAGATTGACGTCGGCGCGCATAGAGCCCTCCTGCATTTTGCAGTCGGATACATTCAGATAAACCAATATTTCCTGTAACCGCTCCAAGAAAACGTTGATCTCCTCCGCACTTGAAAAATCAGGGTTCGTAACGATCTCAATTAAAGGAACTCCACATCGGTTATAGTCGATCAGCGTTCCCGTATTATCATGAATCAGTTTTCCCGCATCCTCTTCCATATGAATCTCCCGAATGGTAATAGGTTTTCTTGAGCCGTCCTGTAATTCTAAATCTAGATAGCCATCTAAACAAATCGGGGAATACAGTTGGGAAATCTGATAATCCTTCGGTAGGTCGGGGTAAAAATAATTCTTTCGATCAAAGCGATTATCCCTATTTATTTCACAGTGCAGCGCCAGCCCCGCTTTGATGGCCTTATCCGCTACCGCTTTATTGAATACCGGCAGACTTCCTGGCATGCCTAGGCATACGGGGCAGGTATGGGAATTGGGCAATCCGCCGAAAGCAGTGGTGCAGTCGCAGAAAATCTTTGTTTTGGTTGACAGTTCAACATGGACTTCAAGTCCCATTACGACTTCATATTTCATTTTCACTGCCCCCCCTTCACCGGTGATTTCTTATGATAATCTGTATTGTCCTGATATACGGCGGCGGCACTGACCAACACTTCTTCAGAAAATGCCTTGCCGATGAGCTGCATGCCTACAGGCATTCCGTTCCTTCCAAACCCGCAGGGAAGCGCTACTGCCGGCAAGCCGGAAAGATTGACCGATACGGTGTAAATATCCGCCAGATACATGGCCAGAGGATCTTCGATCTGTCCGCCAATCGGATACGCTGTGGTTGGACTGACCGGGCTTAGAATCATATCATATCTGGTGAAGGCTTCATCAAAGGAGTGCTTGATCAGACCTCTTACCTGAAGTGCCTTTTTATAATATGCATCGAAGTAACCGGAACTCAGAACGAAGGATCCAAGCATGATTCTTCTCTTGACCTCTTTCCCAAAGCCCTCACTGCGAGATTGATAGAAGATTTCCATCAGATCCTTTGCGTTATCGGATCGGTAACCATATTTGATCCCGTCATAACGGGACAAATTGGAGCTCGCCTCCGCACAGGCGATGATATAGTAAGCGGGAACCGCATACTCTACGGCAGGAATCTCAAATTCCTCAACGGTTGCGCCCAGCTGTTCAAAGGTCTTTGCCCCTTCCATCACTGCGCTTTTTACCTCATCGGAAATGCCGATGTCAAAATAATTCTTGGGTACGCCTATTTTCAGGCCTGCCAATTTCCTGTCGGAACTGCTCGCGCCATCTTTGGCGCAGTTGCTAACGAATTTGGAGAAATCGAAAGGCTCCTTCATCACCGAGGTGCTGTCTTTGGAATCATAGCCCGAAATGATCGATAGTGCCGCAGCGCAGTCTTTGATGTCTTTTCCCATGGTTCCGATCTGATCCAGGGAAGAGGCGTAAGCCATAAGTCCATAACGGGACACGCTTCCATAAGTCGGCTTGATCCCTGTCAGATTGCAGAAGGCACAAGGCTGGCGTATGGAGCCGCCGGTGTCCGAACCAAGGGCATAGGGTGCCAGCTTTGCTGCGACTGCGGCGGCAGAACCTCCCGAGGAGCCTCCGGGCACTTTCTCCAAGTCCCATGGATTTCGGGTAATCCCATAATATGAGGTTTCCGTAGAACCTCCCATTGCATATTCATCCAGATTCGTTTTTCCGATGATCACCGCACCGGCCTGATAGAGCCTTTCGATTACCGTCGCGTTATAAGGCGGAATAAAATTGCTGAGCATTTTTGATGCTGCGGTGGTCTTGGTTCCATCCGTGCAGATGTTATCCTTTACTGCGACAGGTACGCCTGCCAACGGGGACAAGTCTTCCCCCTGATCGATTCTCCTTTGAATTGCATCCGCCTGACTAAGCGCCTCCTCTCCCATTACGGTAATAAACGCATTGACCGCTTGCCCTTCGTTCCGGATTCCATCTAAATATTCCACTGCCGCTTCTCTGCAGCTGAGCTCTCGTTTTTTTATTTTGTCTCCGATTTCAAGAGCAGTCATTTCTCTTATTTTCATTCCATACCCTCCTGCTCCACCGTCTTGAACACTTTGAAATAATCTCCTTTGACAGCAGGCGCATTTTTCAGCATCGCTTCTCTTTGATCCCCGTTGATGGCATCCTCTTTTCGGAACCGGTTTGATTCGTCAAAAGGATGGGTCATCTCTTTTGCTCCCGCCGTATCAAGCTCATTCAATTTATCCATATAGTTCAGAATATCTGTCAAGTCCTTTTTGGCACCGGCCTTCTCTTCGTCAGAAAGCTCCAGTCTGGAAAGCTCTCCGATATAATCGATCAAATCGTCTGTAATTTTCATGTTTTCACCTCCGAAACGCTATCATACGTACAAAAAAAATCCCTAAGATATAACTATCCTAGGGACGAAAAAATTCCGTGGTACCACCCAAATTGACGCAGCAACTAAATGCCTTAATCCTCTTGATGCACTGTAACGTATGCAACACGGACAGATTTACTGAGACCTGGAATGTCAACTAATAAAAATTGCTCTTCCCCATCTGTTGAACCTGTCGGCTCCGAAGTGTTCTTTCTTCCGGAGTGTCACAAATGGCAATTTCAGTCGCGTTGCCAATCCCTGCTTTGCGTTTCTCCCGATTACTTTTCTTCATCCACGCCGATTTTCATATGATAAAAATCTTGTGGTTAACGTTATCACAAATCAAAATAGATTGCAAGTATTTATTTTTTTATATTGACATATTGCAAAACACTCGGTATACTAAACCATTATAGCAATGGCGCTGTAGGTATTAACCTCTGCGCCCTTTTTTTATTTTTGTAGGAAAGATCGCTTAGATGGTAATGACGATTTTGGGTTTTATTGTTTCGATATTTAATATTCTAAAATTAGTTTATAAAGGAGGATCCCCATGGACAAAATTTCTTCGATTTTCGGAAGCATGGTATTCAACGACACGGTTATGAAGGAACGCTTGCCGAAAGACACGTACAAGGCATTAAAGAAAAACATGGAAGAAGGTACCACGCTTACGCGTGAAGTTGCGAACATCGTAGCAAACGCCATGAAAAACTGGGCCCTTGAAAAGGGAGCCACCCACTTTACCCACTGGTTCCAGCCTATGACGGGAATCACAGCGGAAAAACACGACAGCTTCATTACACCGTCCGCAGACGGCGGAGTGATTATGGAATTTTCGGGAAAGGAACTGATCAAAGGCGAGCCCGATGCGTCAAGTTTTCCGTCCGGCGGTATTCGAGCAACTTTTGAAGCGAGAGGCTATACCAACTGGGACCCCAGCTCCTTTGCTTTTATAAAAGAGCACACCTTATGTATCCCCACTGCGTTCTGCTCCTATCGCGGAGAGGCTCTTGACAAAAAAACACCTTTACTGAGATCCATGGAAGCCTTGAATGTGCAGGCTTTGAGAATTCTAAAGCTCTTTGGCCAGTACGAAGTAAAGCGGGTCGTTTCCACAATAGGTGCCGAACAGGAATACTTTTTAATCAATAAGGACTTGTTTGACAAGCGAAAGGACCTCATTTACTGCGGAAGAACACTCTTCGGTGCAAAGCCTCCTAAGAATCAGGAGCTTGACGATCATTACTTCGGCGCCATTAAGCCAAGAGTCAATGCCTATATGGAGGAGCTGGATGAAGAGCTCTGGAAGCTGGGGATTTATGTAAAAACTGAACACAATGAGGTTGCTCCATCTCAGCATGAGCTTGCTCCTGTCTTCACCACTTCCAATATTGCTACCGACCATAATCAAATGACAATGGAAATCATGAAAAAAGTGGCCGCCAATCACGGACTCGTCTGCCTGCTGCACGAAAAGCCATTCGCCGGAGTCAACGGCAGCGGCAAGCATGTGAACTGGTCTCTTTCTACCGATACGGGAGAAAATCTCCTTTCCCCGGGAAAGAATCCCGCCGGAAATTTAAGGTTCCTTTTGTTCCTTTGTGCCGTCATCAAGGCGGTGGATGAATATCAGGATCTGCTGCGCGTTTCCGTTGCAAGTCCCGGGAATGATCACAGATTGGGCGGAAACGAAGCGCCTCCGGCAATCATTTCCATGTTCATCGGGGAAGATCTGGAAAATATTCTTACCGCTATTGAAAAAGGCGAAGCTTACACGGAAACCCAGGACCGTACCATGAACATCGGTATTTCGCTTCCCCAGTTCAAGAGAGATACCACAGACAGAAACAGAACTTCTCCTTTCGCCTTCACCGGCAATAAGTTTGAGTTCCGCATGCCCGGTTCGGGCGCTTCCATCTCCTGCCCAAGTTATATGCTGAATGTAACCGTTGCAGAATCATTACGGCAGTTTTCCGATATCTTGGAGTCATCAAAGGATATGGAGGCCAGCGTAAAAGAGTTGATCAAGGGTACCGTAGCAAAGCATAAGCGGATCATTTTCAACGGAAACAATTACTCTGAGGAATGGGTTGCAATGGCAGACAGCAGAGGACTTTTAAACCTGAAGTCCGCCGTTGACGCGCTTCCGCATTTCTCCAAGGATAAAAATCTGGAACTCTTTAAAACCCACTGTATTTTTACAGAGGTCGAAGTCCGCGCCAGACAGGAAATCATCCTTCGGGAGTATTGCAACATTCTTAATATCGAAGCCTTGACCATGACTGATATGGTCAATAAGGATATCCTGCCCGCGGTTTCCGGATATATCAAAGCTCTGACCGATACCGCCCTCGGAAAGAAAGCGCTCAGCGCAGATCTTTCCTGTGATTTGGAAAAAGAGTTGATTGGGAACCTATCCTCTATCTCGCTGAGCCTTCATCGCTCGGTGCAGGAATTGGATAATGCGCTCATCGAAGTAAATGCCATAGAAGAGCTTTTTACGACTGCAGAGTATTACAATAAGAAGGTTCTTTCGATCATGAAGGAGATCCGCATCGCCGCAGACACGCTGGAAACAATGACTGCTTCAAGCAGCTGGCCTTTCCCTGCTTATGGTGAACTTCTCTTTAGTGTATAACTCGTTTCTCCTCATTTTTTTATCATAGAAAAAAACCGTAAGCGATTGTTTACGGTTTTTTGCTTTGCCCTCATTTGTCGCCTGATTTGATTCCCTCATGAAAAATCCCAGCGAGTTTTCTCGCGGCACCCTCTATATCCTTATGCATCAGGATGTCGGAAACCACCGCGAATCCGTCGATGCCACTTCCCTGAAAGAGTTTCGCTGTCTTACGGCTGATTCCGCCGATCACCACGATGGGTATCTTAACTGCTTCGCGGATTCGTTCAAGCTCCACCATGGTGACTCGACCGGCATCGGTTTTCGTTCCGGTGGCAAACATGGCTCCCACACCGAGATAATCGGCGCCCTCTGCTTCTGCCGTGACCGCCTGCTCTGCGGTGGTCACGGAAACACCCAGCAATTTATCACCGCCGATCAAGCCTCTCACAACGGAAACGGGAAGATCGTCCTGTCCGATATGTACGCCCTCAGCTCCTACGGCCAGTGCAATGTCTGCACGGTCATTGATGATTAAAGGAATGGAGTATCTTTTCGTGACTTCTCTGACAGCCTGTGCCAGCCTGTAAAATTCCTGCGATGATACTGCCTTTTCCCGAAGCTGTATCATGGTGCAGCCTCCGAGAATTCCTTGTTCCACTGCTTCTTCCAGCGTATTTGTGCTCATGAGATCCCTGTCTGTAACGAGAGTAAGAACGTAATCGACAACATCGTTTATCACATCCTCCCTCCTTCTCATGCTTCTTCCACTTTTGCGCGCGCTTCAATCAATTCACTGTTCAGCATGCTAACGGCGTCCATCAATGCGATGCGAAAGCTGCCGGTTCCTCTGTCTCCCGCCTTTTCAAAGGCGATTTCTCCGGCAACGCCCATCGCGGTGATCCCCGAAACGGCAGCAGCCAGATAATCTTCCGAAACCGCCGCAAATGCAGCTGTCAAAGCGGTTGTCATACAGCCGGTTCCGGTGACCTTGGACAGCATGGGGTGGCCGTTTTTTATGGCAATTGTTCGTTCTCCGTCGGAAACAATATCCACTGCACCGGTGATCGCTGTCACACATCGGTATTGCCGGGCCGTATTTTGTGCAATGGCGGTTCCGTCGTTTTCCGCATCCGCTGCGGAAACGTCGACGCCTCTTGTCGATGCCTTTTGTCCTGCAAGAAAAGATATTTCGGATAAATTTCCTCGCAAAATGGATATGTCCACCTGCTCTAATATTTTTTTTGCCGTCTTATTTCTGAGCCCGGAAGCGCCTGCGCCAACGGGATCAAAGATCACCGGGATCCCTAACGCATTGGCACGCTTGCCCGATGCAAGCATTGAGGCAATAGTGCGTTCGTTCAACGTACCCATGTTCAGCACCAATGCAGAAGAGATCGCGGCAATATCTTCTGTTTCCGCTAAATCGTCCGCCATGACCGGCGATGCACCGATTGCCAGCGTGACGTTTGCACAATCACCTACCGTAACATAATTGGTGATCTGGTGGATCAGCGGTACCTGTTCCCTGACATTTTCAAATAAAGCTGAGGTTTTCTTTTTTATATCTCCCAATTTTAAATCGCTCATTTTGTTTCACTCTATCCTTTCCGTTATTTCGATAATTCTACTGTGTTCCCTGCTAAAATATCATTTGTCGTCTTCATAGCGCACATTTTCCCGCACATGGAACAGCTGTGCTCATTTGATGGCGGCATACTCTCGAAATAGGTTCTGGCTTTTTCGCTGTCTATTGCATTTTGAAACATTTCCTCCCAGTCCAGCTTCCGTCTCGCTTCGCTCATTTTGTTGTCCCAATCTCTGGCATGGGGAATTCCTTTGGCAATGTCCGCTGCATGAGCCGCGATCTTGCTGGCGATAATCCCTTCCCTCACATCGTCAAGCTCCGGTAGACGAAGATGCTCCGCCGGAGTCACATAGCACAGGAAATCGGCTCCATGGGCAGCGGCAATCGCACCGCCGATGGCTGCGGTGATATGGTCATATCCGGGAGCGATATCAGTCACAAGCGGGCCCAAAACATAAAAAGGCGCATGATGGCAAAGACGTTTTTGTAACGTTACATTGGCAGCGATCTCATTCATCGCCATATGACCCGGGCCCTCAACGATTACCTGAACATCCCTCTCCCATGCTCTCTTTGTCAGCGCACCAAGTTCAACCAGCTCACCGATCTGTGCCGCGTCGGTGCTGTCTGCAATGGACCCCGGACGCAGCGCATCGCCCAAACTAATGGTTACGTCATACGCTCTGAGAAGTTCCAACAACTCATCGTAATACTGGAAAAACGGGTTTTCATTCCCTGTCATCTCCATCCATGCGAAGAGGAGAGAGCCTCCCCTAGAAACGATATTTGTCATCCGCTGATCCCGTTTGAAGCAGTCGATCGCCCGCCGGTTCAGCCCCGCATGGATCGTCATGAAATCGACGCCTTCTTTCGCATGGACTTCTACAACATTCAGAAAATCCGCTGCCGTGATCTCCGAAAGCTCTTTTTCCAGATACCCTACCGCATCATAGATGGGAACCGTTCCGATCATTGCGGAAGAACTGGAGATCAGCTCCTTGCGAAAGGAATTGGTTTTTCCGTAGTTGCTTAAATCCATAATGGATTCGCAGCCGAAGGCAAGCGCCAGCCGGACTTTTTTCATTTCCAGATCATAATTCCTGCAATCTCCGGAAATGCCAAGATTGACATTCACTTTCGTCCGCAGGCCTGTGCCGACTCCCTCCGCCGACAGGGAGATGTGATTTCTGTTTGCAGGGATCGCAATCTGCCCGCAGGCAACAAGATTGCACAGGGTTTGTTCCTCCATCTTCTCCTTCTCTGCGACGATTTTCATCTCTTTTGTAACAAAATCATTTCTGGCAGCTTCCATTTGTGTTTTATATTTCATTGTGTACTCCTCCTCTTTTCAATAACTGATAAAAATGATTGACCGGCCCGTACCCTTTTCCTATGGGCAATGCGTGTTCAATTGCCATGGTGATGTATTCCTTCCCGGCACGCACCGCTTCTGCGATATCCATACCGTTTGCCAGGTTTGCTGCAATTGCCGAAGAGAAGGTGCAGCCGGTTCCGTGGGTGTTTTTTGTTGCGATCCGGGGACTTCGATAGTGCGTATACTTATTTCCGTCAAACAGAATATCCTCCGCCGCTCCGTTCAAATGGCCTCCTTTGATCAACACATTCTGCGCCCCCATTTCCTGAATACTCCGGGCAGCTTCTCTCATGTCTTCGACAGTCATGATCGTTTTCCCCGTAATCGCTTCTGCCTCCGGAATGTTCGGTGTCAACAGGAACGCCAGAGAAAGCATTTCATGGATCAGCGTTTTCAGCGCGTTGTCCTGCATCAATGGGCTGCCTCCCTTCGCCACCATAACAGGATCGATAACCGGCTTAGGCGGTTGGTATTGCCTAAGCTTCAGGGCGACAGTGCGAATGATTTCGGCATTGGAAAGCATGCCTATTTTCAAACCGTCAACCTGAATGTCCTCAAACACCGCATCAATCTGATCCCGGATCATTCCGGCATCCATATCCCGAATGGATATCACGCGGCTGGTGTTTTCCGCCACCACCGACACAATGACACTCATGCCATGGGTCCCGTGGGCGGCAAATGTCTTCAAGTCTGCCTGAATTCCGGCTCCTCCGCTGCAGTCTGAGCCGGCTATGGTTAGTAGATTTTTCATTGGATTCCCTCCTTTTCTGTTTCATAACTTCCTTCGTGAACCCCGGAATAAGGAAACAAAAAATGCTTGACCAAGAAGCCAAGCATTGCAAAAAATATCTCTTCCTTTCGCTTCCCTACGCCAGTATTAACTGACAGGTTCAAAGGGTCAGGTTTTAACCTTCTCAACTGCATGCAGTCCCCCCGCAAACTATTCAGTTTTCAAAATAAAAAGTGGCTGCGCCACTTCCGCTAGGGAACCCCGGGTTCCCTTCGGCGGCTGCCTTTTTGCCACAGCTTTAGCTGTATAGGCAAAACGGACAGCGTAGCAATCTTTGCTTGCGTAGGAATTCCATTTTATGGAACGTTGCAAGGCAGCCTGAGCACCCTCCTTACCGGCAGAGGGCGGGCCCCTCTGCACTCCCTTTTTTTGATTCAATAAGAAATATATTTTCTATTGAATCAAAAAAGCGTCCACCGGTCAGGGTGAACGCTCATAATACTTCATATGTCCTTCTAGCGCTTCCCTACCACGGTGTTAACCGTCAGGTTCAAAGGGTCAGGTTTTAACCTTCTCAACTGCATGCAGTCCCCCCGCTTTTCTTTTTTTATTATAATATGCTTTTTCATAAATAGCAACACCGACTCTTTTGAGAATCGCTATTACTTCGTCGCTATCGCCCTGCTACTACTGGTTAAATCCCTCCTGCTCATATGCCTTTAATATCTGCTTAGCGACATGGTTTTTTGAAAGTCGCATGTCCATGGCCTGCTTTTCTATGTATTTGTGTGCCTGGGCTTCCGTCATGGAAAGATACTGGATTAAAACACATTTCGCTCTACTGATGATCTTCATTTCTTCCAGCTTCAGATGGAGATTTATATTCTCTTCTTTTAAGGAGAGCACTCGGTGGGTCGTCACCTCAGCAAATTTTACCGCTTGATTAAAAAAGGCTTTTACAATGGGCTTACCAACCACTAAAACACCGTAAGGCTCTACCCGTTGCGCAATCACATTTGCATATTTATTTTGTACAGCCAAAAGGATACCTGCCGTATGCTTTTCTGCCGCGTAGATCGCCAGCTCTACTCCGGTTTTCCCTTCCAAGGGTGAATTGATGATAACAAGGTCAAATTCCTTTGTTTCCATTAAAGCTGAAGCATCTTCTTCTGTATGCGCTGTTGCAATCTGCGAGGCCAGTTCTAATTCCAGCAATTGCACAAGCAGATCCTTGCTTTTTCCTTTTTTCGATACCAATAATATTCTTTTCATCAATCCACCACCTTTCCTGAAAATATAATTTCCTTACTGGCTTTTCAATTAATGGAATCATTTTAACACTGAATTTAATATTTTCAAACACTTTATTTCTAAGGCTAACTTAATCAAGCCCTTTTTTCATCATACTGCAGCGCATCGTAGCCCTCTTCACCAGTACTGATTCGAACTGCGTTTACCACATCATATACAAATATTTTGCCGTCTCCTACAGATCCTGTTCCAAGAACTTCCTTGGCCGTCTCAATCACGGTTCTGACAGGTACTTTGCTCACAACGATTTCAATGCAGATCTTTGGCAGAAGTTTCATTTCAAGCTTAACTCCTCTGTAATAGTCGTTTCTTCCTTTCTGTGCCCCGCATCCATGAACCTGCGTCACCGTCATACCGGTTATTCCGATCCGGTTTAATGCCTCTTTCAGCTCATCAAATTTATTTGTATTTGCATAAATTTCAATTTTTGAAATTTTTGCTCCGCTACTTTCTGTTCCATCATCCTTTTCAGAAATAGAATCGTTTTCCAGACGAATGACATTGTTATAATAAACCGGCATGAAATCGGCATAACTGCTTGCAATATCATGTTCGTGGACATCAAGACCCATCATTTCTTCTTCCATGGTTACACGAAGACCAATGGTGTGTTTGATCGCCTGGAACACAATCGTCATGGTAACTCCGATCCAGAGCGCAACGCTTGCGACTCCCAAACACTGTATCGCTGCCATATGGAAGCCGCCGCCATAGAGTAACCCTCCATCCAAAGCAAACACTCCCGTCAGTATGGTCCCTGCCGCACCGCAAAACCCATGTACCCCGATGGCTCCCACCGGATCGTCAATTTTTAACTTCGTATCAATCCACTCGATACCGAAAACGACAACAACGGAGGAAATCAGCCCAATTGCAAAGGCTCCTACAGCACTGACCGCATCACAACCTGCTGTAATTGCCACCAGACCGGCAAGGGCACCATTCAGTGTCATTGAAACGTCTGGCTTTTTATATCGTATCCACGTAATCAGCATTGTCCCACAGGCTGCAGTAGCTGCGGCAAGATTCGTATTAAGGAAAATCTTACTCATGGAAAGTAATGCATCATCACCGGTTGCGGATACGGTAGACCCTCCGTTAAATCCAAACCAGCCAAACCACAGAATGAACACGCCCAAGGCACCAATGATGAGATTATGTCCCGGAATCGCTTGTGCTTCGCCTTTGCTGTTATATTTTCCAATGCGGGGTCCCAGCAGATAGGCGCCAACCAAAGCAGCAACACCGCCTGCCATATGGACTGCGGTTGAACCGGCAAAATCATGGAAGCCAAGCTGCGATAACCAGCCTCCTCCCCAAATCCAATGGCCGGAAACCGGATAGATCACCGCACTGATTGCCAAGCTGTAGATGCAGTAAGCGGAAAATTTTGTTCTTTCCGCCATGGCTCCGGAAACAATCGTCGCTGCCGTTGCACAAAACACCGCCTGAAAAATAAAAAACGCTGCCGTTGGAAAACTGGAGTCATAATTTCCCCGTACAAAAAAATCAGGGATCCCGATCCAGCCTCCTAAACTTGTATTGAACATAATTCCAAACCCGATTACCCAAAAGGCAATGGAACCAATTGATAAGTCCATCAAGTTTTTCATAATAATATTTGCTGAATTTTTAGCCCGGGTAAAGCCTGTTTCCAGCATAGCAAACCCTGCCTGCATAAAAAACACCAGTGCTGCAGCGATCAGAACCCACATGGTATCTACCGATGAAAACATAAAATAATACCTCCCTTCAGGAAAAAAAAAGAAAAAGAGCGCTAGTGGATTAACCACAGCACCCTTGCTATAGTTGTGAATTATAGTCCCCAATTGAGACTCTGTCAAGAATATTTTTAAATATTTTTTCACAAACTTCTTCCGACTTATCATGCTTCTATAAACTTTCTGAATATTTAAAATATTTATTTAAAATTACTTGATTTTTAATTGTGTGTAAAGTATACTCTTTCCTAATAGACAAAGACGTCTTACTTTTATAGGGGCTCTTTGTCTTTTTGTTTGTAAAAAAGAGCGCGGCACTTGATAGGATCAAACCGAAATCAGAGTGGTTTCGAAGCCGCAAAAGAAAACAGGAGGACAAGGATATGAAGATGGAGGGACAGGTCAGAATACCATCAGGCTGTGCCATATCAGGAATATTTTCAAAGGCCGGGAAACGCTTCAATGGAGAAAATATCATAAAATCTATTTCAACCATGCATGACCGTTCAAACGGTTTGGGCGGGGGCTTTGCCGGTTACGGTATTTATCCCGAATACAAGGATTATTATGCTTTGCATGTTTTTTATGATACAACCGTGACAAAAGAAGAGTGTGAAAAATATCTGGATCGTCGTTTCGATATTATCAATCTCTCAAAAATACCTACGAGGAAAACCAATAAAATTACCGACGAACCGCTCATCTGGCGATATTTT
>CAKMKG010000047.1 GCA_927441425.1 uncultured Bacillota bacterium
TCTGGGTCCACGAGGAGCTGCAGATTGTGGAGAACGGCAATACCACGGATAAGAAATATAACTATATCTATTATCTGGAACCGACAGACGGAAAAATGCAAATTGTTAACTATTTCAATTTTTAATAGCTAAACAAAAGGAGATGTTACAATGGCAACAAACTCAAGGTTCGAAAGAAGCAAAATCACTACAGGAAATGTCGCGTTTTCGTCATCAAGAACAACCATCGAAACAGCGTTCTATGGGAACAATGTAAGAAAGGTTATCGATCTGAAGGAAGCATATGAAATGGCGAAAAGCTCAACAGGAACAATCCTCACGGATATGCCCGTCTTCGAACCTGAAAAAATCGGTTTACCTGAGGGAGCAAAAACTTTATTGTTCAATGACGGAGAAACCGTTGGAAGATTTGCAGGGGCAAGAATCATTCTGGGTGAAGAAGGAGTGGATGAAGCAGATTATGCCGGGCTACTAAGAGAAGCAGTATACGGTACAAGGTATAAAAACATGCTACATACGGAAGCCTACATTGGTTTGGACGAAGACTTTATGGTCAAGGCAAACCTACTGGTACCGGAAACATATGAAAACACTCTTTACAACTGGCTGCTGAACTTCCAGTACATCAACAAGATGTATGATGAAATGTATGGGAAGTCAAGAGTTCTTGAAAATGAACCGGATCTTTTCATTCTATCTGATCCTGATTGGAGAGATCCAAGATATCCAAATGGTATCGCGTATTTTGATCCGGAACACAATTGTGCCGCATTACTCGGATTGAGGTACTTTGGAGAACACAAAAAAGGGACATTAACCATCGCTTGGGGGGTTGCAAACAGAAATGGCTATGCAGCAAGCCATGGCGGACTTAAGAGAATGATCAGAAAAGACGGTGAGACCCATGTTATGGGTATCTTTGGTCTCTCCGGCTCCGGAAAATCAACATTGACCCATGCAACCCATGAAGGCAAATATGATGTAACCGTCCTTCATGATGATGCCTATATCATCTCAACGGAAAATGGTTCGGCGGTAGCACTGGAACCCTCATATTTTGATAAAACCCAGGACTACCCATTGACTTCGAAGGACAATAAGTTTTTAATTACCGTACAAAATTGCGGCGCAACCATTGATGCTGACGGGAAAATGGTTATCGTTACCGAAGATATCAGAAACGGAAACGGAAGAGCCATCAAATCAAAGCTATGGGCCCCAAACAGGGTGGATAAAATGGAGGAGCCGATCAGATCTCTTGTTTGGCTCATGAAAGACAACTCTCTGCCGCCTGTCTTGAAGCTGGAAAGCCCGGTGCTTGCATCGGTTATGGGTGCGGTACTGGCGTCAAAGAGAACGACAGCGGAAAAATTACTGGGGAACGTAGACAAGAATGCCTTGGTATTCGAGCCTTATGCCAACCCCTTCAGAACGTATCCGTTGAAGCAGGATTATGAAAAATTTAAAACATTATTTGAAGACAACGGTGTTCAGTGTTACATAATCAACACCGGTCATTTCTTAGAAAAGAAGATCCCAAAGGAAGTGACGATTGATATTATTGAAAAAATTGTTGACGGAGAAGCAATCTTCAAGGAATTTGGCAACATATCCAACATTAAAACCATGGACATCGAAGGATTTATACCAGATTTCGGTAATAAAGAATATTTAGAACTGCTGATAAAGGGTATGAATAACAGACTAACCTATATCCAGTCTTTGAAAAAAGCAAAGGGAGGAAGAGACCGCTTGCCGGAAGAAGCAGAAGCAGCAATTCAAAAGCTGATTGGTGAGCAGAGACAATAATTGTTATAAATTCGTTATTAGAGATAGGGGGGAACATTAATTTGGAAAAAAGAAAAGTGGGTTTTGGCGTTATCATTGCAATTTTGCTGGTAATCGCCGCTGGCTTTGGAGGATTGACCACATTCATAACCGACTACCTGTGGTTTAAGGAACTCGGTTATACCAGTGTATTTTTCAAGCAGTTGTTCACGCAGCTGCAGCTGGGAGTACCGTCTTTCATCATCATTATGGTATTGACGTACTTCTATTTACGCGTGTTAAAGAGAGGGTATTACAAAAGAGTCGATACGATCGATGCGCCTGTCGTGAATGAAAAAACGCTAAACAGAATTACCCTGGGCCTTGGTGCCGCCTTTGGGGTTCTGGTGACCATCTCAGCTGTAACAGGCTTGTGGTTCCAGATTTTAAAATTTACTAACAGCACTAGCTTTGGGATCGCAGATCCGATCTTCGGATTTGACGTTTCCTTTTACATTTTCAAATTAGAGTTTATCACCCAGATCAATCAGATTGCCATCGGTATCATCATAGCCTATGCTGTGCTGACGCTGCTTTATTACTTTATGCTTCTCTCAATGAGAAGTCCGAAAATCTTCGAACAGACAGGGCAGTCGGACCAGGGGGCAAGTGAGAGCCAGGGCTCCGGTACCAATAATTTTGGAAATGCATTCAACGGAATGTTTGGTGATGCCTTTCAAAAATTTGGTCAGACCATCAACGGTGGTCAGGGCTTTGGCGGTCAGAGCTTCGGCGGTCAAGGCTTTGGCGGTGGAGCAAGAAAACCGAAAAAAGAATTCAACAATGATAATTTAAAGGAACTGATCCACATTGCATCCAATCAGCTTACTGTATTAGGCGTAATTTTCTTCCTTATGGTAGGAAGTAATTTCTTCCTGAGGCAGTATGAGCTGCTGTATGCCCATACGGGAGTACTGTATGGAGCAGGTTTTACCGATATCAATGTGACCTTATGGGTTTACCGTGCCATGATCGTGCTTTCCGCTGCGGCCGCCATCGGCTTCGCTGTGGGGATTAAGCGAAAGAAGTTTAAAATGGTATTTGCGGTACCGATTATCATGATCATCGTGGGTGCCCTGGGAACTGGAGCCGCCCTGCTGGTGCAGAATCTTGTGGTTTCGCCGGATGAAATCAATAAGGAGAGCCAGTATCTGCAGAATAACATTACATTCACCCAACATGCCTACGATCTGCAGGATGTTACAATCAAGAATTTCCCGGCTACCAACGATTTGACCAAGCAGGATATTGCAAACAACATGGACACGATTCAGAACATCAGAATCAATGATTTTGCGCCGGCGAAAACCTTCTACAATCAGACCCAGAGTATCAGACTGTACTATCTGTTTAATGATGTAGACGTGGACCGATACATGATCAACGGGGAATATACGCAGGTCTTCCTTTCCGCCAGAGAAATCGACGAGACCAAGATCAGACAGGAATGGATCAATAAGCATTTGAAGTATACTCACGGTTACGGCATTACCCTGTCTAGAGTGGATAAGGTGACCGTCAGCGGCCAGCCGGATATGCTCATTGACAACATTCCGCCGGTATCGGATGTTGATGAGATCCAGATCACAAGACCGGAAATCTATTTCGGTGAGTTGACTAACGATTATATCCTGACCAACACCGACGAGCAGGAATTTGATTATCCCAGCGGGGAGAACAATGTTTATGCAACTTATGAAGGGTCAGCGGGAATTAAGCTGAACATTTTTAACAGGGCTATGTTTGCCATTCGGGAACAGAGCTTAAAGCTGCTGGTATCTACCAACCTAGACAAAGACTCCAAAATCGTAATCAACAGAAATATTATGCAGAGAGTCCAGAAGATCATGCCGTTCCTCCAGTACGACAACGATCCATATATCGTGACGGTGGACGGTAAGCTATACTGGATCATCGATGCCTATACCACAAGCAGCTACTATCCGTATTCCGAACCATTTGATCCTACGAAGAGCAGTATGAACTATATTCGTAACTCTGTAAAAATAGTCATTGATGCTTACAATGGAGACACAAGCTATTATCTGGTCAATGAAGAGGATCCGATCGCCGCCACCTATGCGAAGATCTATCCTGAGCTGTTCAAGACCTTTGACCAGATGCCGGAATCCTTGAAGTCCCATATCCGATATCCGAACGCGATGTTTGGTATCCAGGCCAATGTCTACAAGCGGTATCACATGAACGATGTCAAGGTTTTCTACCAGGGTGAGGATTTATGGCAGATCTCCAACGAGATCTACGGCACCGAGGAAGTACCGATGACCCCTCAGTATTACATCATGAAGCTTCCAGGAGAAAGCAAGGTTGAGTTTATTAACTCCATACCGTATACCCCTTCGGGGAAACGAAATATGACCGGACTTCTCATGGCGAGAAATGATGGCGAAAATTATGGAGAGCTGATCTTGTATAAATTTCCAAAGGACAGACTCGTTTACGGACCGATGCAGATCGAATCCCAGATCGACCAGACTCCTGAGATCTCTAAGGAATTCTCACTATGGAATTCCGCAGGATCGACTTATATCAGAGGAAATTTGTTTGTCATTCCGATCGAAGATTCCTTGGTCTATGTAGAGCCGGTTTATCTGGAGGCTGCCAACACCGGAAGCTTGCCCGAGGTCAAGAGAGTCATTGTGGCCTACGGAGATCGTATCGCATATGAGCCGACGTTATCCGCAGCGCTGGATTCGCTGTTCGGCTCCGGCACAGGTACACCTGATAAGCCAAATGAAGATGCGGAGCCTGATACCACTGGGACGCTTACCATTGACGCGCTGATCCAGATGGCCAACGAAGCATATGAGAATGCTACGGCCGCACAGCAGAACGGCGACTGGACAGCCTACGGCCAATACCTGAGGCAGTTGGAGAGCTATCTCAATCAATTGATGCCGCAGGAATCGGAAGAGGATCAGCAGATCCCTATAAACGGAGAATAACCAAAACATCATAACCCAACAATACAAAGAAAAATAGAAGGGACGAATTCCATACCGGAATTCGTCCTTTGCTGTTGGTGATGTATTGTTATTCAAAGGGATTCTGAGAGTTGCTCCAATTTGCGTGTGGTATCTTTCAGCTCTATGATTGCTGCGGCAATTTCATCCAAATCCTTGGTTTGCTGGCTGAAAATTTCCATGGATTCCGTTAAACCAGTAGAGAGCTTGACAATCGTTGTTGTTAAGTAGTTTAAAAGTGAATCGATGATGGAAATTGAATCGGAGGTGGATTTTGACAATCTTCCGATTTCGTCGGCAACGACATTAAAACCTTTTCCGTGAGCCCCAGCTCTTGCTGCGTCAATGGATGCATTGACCCCAAGAAGATAGGTCTGAATTGAAATGTTCTGGATCAAATCCACGATTTTACTTGTCTCCTTCGCTTTTCCGCTGGCTTCATTTGTGCTATCAAGCAACAGTGTATTGGTTGCTGCTATTTGACCGACTCCTAAAACAAGATCCTCGATCGCATCCGATGTCTGCGCGATCACGGCAGAAACCTTTTGGGCAATGGTGGTCACCGCATTCTTTTTTGAATAGCTCTTGCCGAGAACAAAGATACCAACGACCTGATTATCTTCTTTCAGAGGGACGGCATAGGAACGAAATGGTGTCCCATAGACTTCCTTTGGAACATCTTTGACGACAGGAAACCCTGACCTTAAGGCTTCTGCTACCGCTCCGCCCTCCTGAATGGGATCTCCAGCCTTAGCGCCGAGTTTCAATTCTGAGCTGTCCTGTGATAAAAGATACTTTTCCGTATCCATCATAGCATAGGAAATATCATCTTCAAAAATTACATGGAGATAAGGAAGCACTCTTAAAAAAGAGTTTAAAATTTCCTTGTCTGAAAATTGAGCGTCCATTCAGTTTCTCCCCTCTCTCTGTCGAGATACCGCATTCAAAAGCATTCAACATAAAGGCCGAATAAGTTCAATGAATATACTCTGATTTTAACAACGATTAGCTGAAAATGCAATATAAAAAAACCCCTGCTTTGAATTCATCAATTTCAGCAGGGGGGTAGTTATTGCTGTATCGCCGACATCAGAGCCGGGAGTAGCTGCTTCTTTCTGGACACCACACCTCTGAGATGGAGGGAGTCATCTTCTGCACGAACCTTCATTGCTGTTTCGGCAACCTCCTGGGCACCCTCCCCGTAGAAGAGCAGCTCCGTGGATTCATCGAGAATATTGGTCAGCATGAGAAACAACATGTCGACGTCCTTTCTCCGGAAAGAGGCATTTACATATAAAAAGGAAAGCATCTTCTCTTTTGCCTCCTGCAGCTCCGCTGCATTTGTAAAGGTGTTCTGCCCGACGGCAAAGCTGACGTTATTGATGGAATAGGTCTTGAAATCCTGATACAGCATTTCTTCCGGTGTTTTATTCTGCAGGTTGCTGCCTGCATGGAACAGCTCTTCTGCAAATTTTTCGATTTGGATTCCGGCGATGACAGCCAAAGCTACCGCAGCTTTTCGGTCAGCCTCCGTACAGGTGGGAGATCGGAACATCAATGTATCCGTAATGATGGCAGCACAGAGGAGCCCCGCCATATCCGGCTTGATATCAACATGGCTTTCCAGATACATCTGGTAAACAATGGTGGCAGTACAGCCCACAGGCTGATTGCGGAAGAAGACCGGGGAGATAGTCTCCAGGCTTCCCAGTCTATGGTGGTCGATGATCTCTGTGATTTCTGCTGTTTCCAGCCCGTCCACTGCCTGTGATTTTTCATTGTGATCCACAAGTATGATTCGCTTTTTTTGTACGTCCAGAAGGGATCTTCGGGAGATCATACCGAAATAGTCACCGTGAACATCCAGAACCGGAAAATCCCGATGACGAACCTTTGCCATAACACCCTTCACGTCCTCGGTAAAATCATCGGTTTCAAAGGTAATGAGGTTTTCTTTTCTCATAAAATAAAAGATCGGCGTACTCTGGTTGATCAGTCGAGCCACGATGTAGGTATCGTAAGGCGTACTGATAATATGGCAACCCTTTTCCGACGCCAATTTTTTGATGGTCATGGAAACGGCTGCTCCTGTACATACGATGATGCAGCCGGCCCCCATCTCAATGGCACAGAGCTGGGATTCGTAACGGTTGCTGAGAATGATGATATCTCCGGGATCAATAAAGCTTTCCAGCGTGTCGGGATTGGAAGCAGCAATCAATATCTTGCCGCCCTCCACGATGCCGTCTTCGTTCCCGACCAGCATGGTACCCCCCAGCGTTTCCAGAATATTTTTATAGCTGGTTTTCGAAGTGGCAAGGATTCGGTTGTCGTAGATATCCATATTAGCAGTGGCAATATCCTTGACGGAAATTAATCCTTCCAGCCGCTTTTGTCTGGTAACGGGCAAGGTTGCTACATTCAGGTCTCGCATCAGATTCCAGGCCTTTTTTAAAGAAATATCGTTTTGCACACCTTCCGTTTTGCGGATATCGATATCTCTAACCTGAGTACCCACATCTTGAATATAGTCCGGTGCATCAACCTGGAATTTTTCTAAAACAAACTTCGTCTCGTCGCTGATCTCTCCGGCTCTCTTGGGGATATGCTCATCCTCTGAAAGCTGATTCTTTAAATTAGCATAGGCGATGGCCGAACAGATGGAATCCGTATCCGGATTTTTATGCCCAACCACCAAAACTTTTCTACTCATTCTCTTCTCCCCCAATTGCTTCCCTTGGATTTCTAATCATAATAGCCCTTATACTACGACTCCTTGTGCAGGTAGCGTTTTACGATTTGATAATATGTTTTAAATGCCGCTGGCAATGCCAGCTTCTCATCCAGAAGGTCAATGCTGACCCAGTGGAAGTCAGGCGCTCCCTTAGATGAATTTTCGGAGCCAGATGAATTTTGATTAACCACGGCAAGATATCCAGTCATTTCCCACTCAATATGGGTAAAGATATGTTTTGCCTTTTTTAAATTCACCAGAGAGGAAGTCTTTAATCCGAAAGTAAGCAGAAGCTGGTGAACCTCCTCGGGGGTAAGCGTCCCGTTCACATTCGGGAATTCCCACAAGCCTGCAAGCAGGCCGCGATCCGGTCTTTTTCTAAGGGCTGTCCTTGTATCGTCTAATAAGACCAGAACGGTCTTGTTTTCAATTCTCCGCGGCCGCTTTCCGCTCTTTACTGGGTACTCGGTCACACAGTTTTGAAGTCTGGCCTCGCAAAGGAAAGCGACGGGACAGAGCTCACATTTTGGAAGACCGTTGGGAAGGCAGACCATCGCTCCCAGCTCCATCATCGCCTGATTGAAATCGCCGGGGCGCTCCTTTGGTATAATCTCCGCGACCCATTCCGTGAACAGCTTCTTGGCCGAGGCAGTGCTGACATCCGTCTTTTCTGCGGTCAACCTTGCGACTACGCGCAGAACGTTTCCGTCCACGCAGGGAACAGGAAGCTGAAATGCTATGGAACCGACGGCGCCGGCAGTATATTGTCCGATCCCGGGCAGACGGAGGAGCGCTTCAAAAGAGGACGGCAGGCTGCCGCCATACTCCTCCATGACGAGCTTGGCTGTCTTGTGTATATTCCGGACGCGGCTATAATATCCAAGACCCTCCCACAGCTTGAGGACTTCCGCTTCGGAAGCCTTTGCCAGAGTGGAGAGATCGGGAAATGCCCTCATCCAACGATCGAAATAAGGCTTTACCGCCTCAACCCGGGTCTGCTGAAGCATAATCTCGGATATCCAAATTGCATATGGCTCCGGATTTTCCCTCCAGGGAAGGATGCGCGCATGGCTGTCGTACCATTGCAGCAATGGGGATACCATCTCCGACAAGGGAGGATTTTGTTTCATAGCTTACAATCTTTCTGCATTGAGTATTTTCCTATTATTGTACCATGACGGGAGGACCGTCGCAAAAGAAATTTGAATGGAGGCAAATGAAAAAAGCATTTATAAAAATGCTTTTTCACGGATTGCTTTTGATATGAGCAGGTGGCCCTTTTCGTTAGGATGGATTCCATCTGCACACAGGTAGTCGCTGAAGCTTTTCGCACGCATGAATCCCGAGCGGATATCGATCAAAGGGATTTTTATTTCTGCGGCTAGCTCCTCGACAGCTTTGCTGTAGAGCGCTTGCCATTCGTGAATGCTATCGATCTCGCCGAGGTAAGCCAAAAGGTTTTTTCGGTTAAGCCCCTTGCTGACCCACTGAAAGTATCGATTTGAATCGATGGGCGGCAGATTCAGTAAAACCGGCTTTCCACCGTTCTGCAGTACCCGATTGATCAATTCCTTATATTTCTCACGAAAAAGAGGAATCGGCGTATTGCAAAGATGCTGTCCCAGCGGATTTTCTGAGATTTCTGCCCAGTTGTAATCGCAGTCATTGCCTCCGAATTCCAAAATTGTATAATCAAAGCGGTTCAACTCACTCTCATGACGCTTTAATATTTCATTTCCCATGGATATGGTGCAGCCGAAACGGGCAAAATTAAAAATAGAAATGTTCTGCTGACGCTCTACGATATTTGCAAAGCTTTCCTTTAAAAGACTGTACTTGTTTTTAACCGCATCGAAAACGACTCCCTTTGCAACGGAGTCCCCAAAAATACAAACTGAATTTATCATCTCAACACCTCTTGTGAAATAGGATACTATGTAATGTAATTATCAATATTATATTATGCAATATGAAATATTTCAATACATATTTTTGATTTCTCTGTCAGTAAGGAATGCAAACTATATTTCTAGTTGAATCTTTGCCTTATTGTGGTAAAATTATACTATGCAAATACGCTGCAGCATTTCATTCTATGAAACGAACAATGGGAAAAAGGGGTGTAATATTTTGAAGGAATTGACGGAATTGATAGAAAGACTCTCTTCGGAACGGCCCGCGGACTGGGATAGTTTGCCGGACATCGAGCTGTACAGAGATCAAGTATTGGGATATATGAAACGTCAGCATTCGCTTCAGCCCGAAGATGCGCAGCTTACAGGGGCCATGATCAACAATTACATAAAGAGCGGACTCTTGCCCAGGGCAAGCGGAAAGAAATATACGAAGGATCATCTGGTTTATCTGACTGCCATCTGTTCGCTGAAACAGGTGCTCAGTGTGGGAGAGACCGATGCCTTGTTAAAGCTTCAGCCCAATATTGCCGATGCCCAGGGTTTTTATGAGGAATATCTTGTTACGATGGAAGAGGCTTTTCGCGAAACAGCGGCAAGTCTCGAAGAAGATAACTCAAGGGAGCAGCTCGCTGCCACCGCACTTCAGCTGGCGATTTCAAGCTATGCCCACAAGCTTGCCTGCGAGAAGCTATTGGAGTTGTTGAAGGAAAAGAAACCGCCGGCGAAGGCAAAGCAAAGCAAGAAGGACGGCTTGATAGAATAAATTGTGAGTAACAATAAAAAACCCTTGTTGGAATCAACAAGGGTTTTGTTTATCATTCCGAACTCTCTTTTTCTGGCCCGGGCTGTTTTGTCGCTTTCCTGATTTGAACCAGTCTAGTAATTAGCAGGAACAATTCATAACCTAGGAGAATGCTGCTTATGTCCATTACCGTTGCATGGATCATCCACCGCAGAACAGGGTATCGCAGGTTTTCAAAGCCGACTATGGACAAAAGCGTAGGGAACAGGAAAACCGTTGCCATATAGAACGCAGGGATCCCGATAATGAAGAATTCCAAGGCCGCAGACTTGACCGTCCCCTGATAATTATTGCCGACATAGACAAGCAGCAAGATGAGTCCTCCGCATAGTAGTAGTAGAAAAATGTGAGCCCAAAGCGTAGGATATGTATTCATTGTTCTCCAACTATAATATTTTAGCATGAGGCTGATTTTGGCGACTCCATAAATATAAACCCAAAACAGCACATCCCACAAAAAACAAATAAAAATCTGTTTTTTCATCTCCATTTTAACCCCCCTAGTTATATATTATATCTTTTCATCCCCTTTACTTCTTCAACGATCCAAGGATACCCCGGATTAGCGTCCTGCCCACTTCCCGTCCGATGGTGCTGAACACAGCGTTGGCGGCTTTTTCCATCGGTGTCTGGCGCGTGTAGCCACGACTGGAGGATTGTCTGCCGGAACCGTTATCTCGCGATTTCGCCGCTGCTAATGCAGAACGATCCAGTTCCTGAAGCTGTTCAAAGGCAGATTCGCGGTCCTGTTCCCGTTCATATTTTCCACTCATGGGGGAAGCGGCGATGATTTGTTTCCGTACGGTATCATCAATGGTTCCGAACTGGCTTTGAGGAGAAAGGATGAAAGCCCGCTCCACAATACTCGGACGGCCTTCCTCGTCCAAACAAGAGATCAAAGCTTCACCGGTTGCGAGTTCAGTGATGGCTGTCTTCGTATCAAATGCCGGATTTGGACGGAAGGATTCTGCTGCCGCTACGACATTCTTTATTTCCGTAGGGGTATAAGCGCGAAGAGCATGCTGAATGCGGTTGCCCAGTTGATTTAAAACATTCTGGGGCAGATCCATGGGATTCTGGGTGATGAAATAGACCCCGATGCCCTTGGATCGAACCAGTCTTACGACCTGCTCTATCTTTTCCTGTAGAGATTTCGGAGCGTCGCGAAAGAGAAGGTGTGCTTCATCAAAGAAGAAAACCATCTTTGGTTTTTCCAGATCTCCGGCTTCCGGCAGCGCTTCAAAAAGCTCGGAAAGCATCCAGAGCAGAAATGTGGAATAGAGAGAAGGGCTTTGGTACAGGGTAACGCTGTGCAGGATGTTGATAAAGCCCCGTCCGTCGTATGCTGTTTTCATCCAGTCGAAAATATCCAACGCCGGTTCGCCGAAGAACAGCTCGCCGCCCTGATCCTCCAAAGCAATCA
>CAKMKG010000048.1 GCA_927441425.1 uncultured Bacillota bacterium
GACAAAGCCGTCATTGCGGAAAGCAAGGTGATCAACATGACCAGCCACAAGGAGCCGACCATCATAATGTCTAGAACGTATACAACATAGAAGGTTATGATGGATGACTGGACCACGGTGACTGTTCCAAAACCGAGAACATAGCCTGTGACGATTTCCCAGCGCTTAATTGGTGTAGAAAGCAGCTTTTCCAGCGTCCCGGTAGTACGTTCCTGGAGGAAGGAGATTCCTGCAATCAGGAAGGTGAAGAAAAAGACCAGAAACCCGATAAGCAGGGAGCCGAAATTGTCAAACATGCCCAAATCGCCGGCGCCGTAAACATAATTGATCTCCGTCTTCAAGTCCGACCGCTCCTGCTGAAGTGCATTCATTCCTTTTTTTGCTTGCTCCATAGCTGCAAGCACCTGTGTTGCCTTCGTGGTGTTGCCGCCGTCCAAGTCGATATATAGTTTGCCGCTGATCATTCTAACAGAAGCGATGATTTCTTCCTCCTTCAGCAGCTGAGACGCCTCTGACTCCGTGCAGCGAATGGTCGTGATGTTATTTTCATAGAGATTTTCAATATATTGCTGGGGCGCATTCACAACGCCCACGTTCATATCTGTAATCGAGGTATCCAAGATAAAATAAATCAGGGTCAGCAATAACAGCGGTGCGCATAGGATCAAGGCTAAGGTTCTTTTATCATTAAGAAGCTGATTGATAATGCGCAAGGCCATCGCTTTAATCCTCATGATGGTCACCTCCATAATGAATAAATGCTTCTTCGATGTTGGCTGCTCCGATGTTTTCCTGTAGCTCCGTCGGTGTTCCCTCTGCGATGAGCACGCCGCGGCGCATCATGGCAAGCTGGTGACATTTTAGCGCTTCATCCATGACGTGGGTAGTAACAAGGATCGTCACACCGTCTGCAGACATTTGATAGAGCTCTTTCCAGATATCCTGCCGAAGCAATGGGTCGATGCCAACCGTTGGCTCATCCAGGATCAGCACCTTTGGATTGTGAAGAATTGCCATAGCCAGCGAGAGTCTCCGCTTCATTCCGCCCGAATAGGCGGCAACCGGTTTATTGAGATCCTCTGCCAAATTTACCAACTCCATGACTTCGAGTATTCTTTTTTTATACTGAGCCTTCTTCATGCCATAGATTGCAGCGAAGAATTCCAGATTGTCTGCAGCCGACAGCATCATATAGAGTGCATCTGACTGGGCCATATAGCCGATTTCATTCATCAATGAAAGCTGGGGCATTTTTCTGCCCAAGACAAAAGTCTCCCCGGAGGTAGATTCGGAGATCCCCGACATAATTTTTACCGTCGTGGTTTTGCCGCAGCCGGACGGGCCCAGAAGACCGTAGATACAGCCATATGGTACCCGCAGGGAAACATCCTTCAGCACTTGTTTATCGCCGAAAAATTTGTTTACATTATTCAAAATAATGCAATCTGTTTTGTTTTCCATAAAGGCATCCTGCTTTCATCTCTTATTAAAGAATATGAAATACTCTATCGTTTTCATATTTTAGCATGACATATAAAAAAAGATTGTAGACAACAACGTGTTGTCTTATACTTATATTATACGAAACAAAATCAAAAAATAAATCAACAATATATTGCAAAGTGTCGGGTTCTGCCATAGCAAGGAGGGAGAAAATAATGATACAGGAGTCCCAGAGGGTATTGGAAACAAAGGAAAAGATTCGAGATGCATTCTTTGAACTGTATGGTACGAAAAAAATTGAACGAATCAGCATCAAAGAGATAACAGATAAGGCCCAGTTAAACAGGGGTACCTTTTATGTGTACTATAAGGACATTTATGATCTTTTGGAAAAAACAGAAGATGAACTGATCGAAGAATTGATGGATAAAATTAAAGATCTTATCCTAATGATCCTGCGGGATCAGAATATTTCTCCGTTCCTTCCGCCATTAGAATTCTATCAGCGCTACAGCAAATTCCTGCGGGTGTTGTTTGGCACCAACGGTGATCCACATTTTGTATATAAAGTCAAAACGATCATCAAGAAAACACTGAAGGAACTGTTTGAAAATGAGAATATTCCAAAGGTCGAAAACATGGAGTATGTCATGGAATACATCTCCTCTGCGCAGATTGGCATCATATCCTATTGGATGGTGGAAAACAATATGGCTCTTCCGGTTTCCGAGCTTGGCAATATGATCAAGCAAATTACGCTTCACGGACCGGTGGGATACCTCAAGTCACAGTCCATAAATCAGGAATTTATCTAGACTTTTCTTCCATTTCCAGTAGAAACGTCTTTTTATCCAGCCCTCCGCCATAACCCACCAAAGCCCCATTGGCTCCGATGACACGGTGACAGGGAATCACGATGGAGATCGGGTTCCGGTTATTGGCCATCCCCACGGCTCGGCACGCCTTACTGTTTCCCGCCAGAGCTGCGATGTCCTTGTAGCTTCGTGTTTCACCGTAAGGGATTTCCAGAAGTGCCTTCCAGACACGGAGCATGAACTCCGTCCCTGTAGGGTTAAGCGGAAGGGCAAACTCCCTCCGTTTGCCCTCAAAATATTCCCTGAGTTGTTTTCCCGCTTCTGCAAGAACCGGAGTTTCTTTCTTTTCATATTCTTTTTCGAGGAATTTTTCGACCTCGAAGAACAAATGAGTTATTTCATCGTTTGACTCTGCGATTCCAATGATCCCCAATGCTGTTTCATAATAAAACACATGACCCAAACCAATCATCTCCTTCCTAACATCTATTCGACCGGGCATTTTCCGTTGTAGATCACATCGTAATAGTTCACGGGATCCGTGTCACCCTCTGTGCTGATTAGGAGGATGACAGCGTTTTCATCATATCCCATCATCTTTCGGACTTCTGCCAGATCCTCCTGTTCCATGAGCAGCGCCAAAAGGCCCAGCCCCACTGCACCGGACTCTCCTGAAATGATCTTTGGATCATTTCCAAGAGGATTTGCAAGGGTTCTCATCCCCTTTGCTGTGACAAAGTCGGGACAAGCCGCATAAAAAGAAGACAGATCTCTGAGAATCGCCCAGGTGGTAAGACAAGGCTCGCCGCAGTTGAGACCGGCCATAATGGTTTCCTGGATGCCGGGGACTGCATGGGGCTTACCATCTCCAGCCAATGCTGATTCAAAGATACAGGCAACGTTGACCGGCTCAACGATCGTGGTAACAGGAGGTGTTCCTCCAAATCGGTTGGCAAAGTAGCCAAGAATACTACCCGCATAGGAACCGACTCCCGCCTGAAGAAAAAGATGGGTTGGCTTTGTGATACCGTCCAGCCTCAGCTGATCCAACAGTTCGGCACCCATGGTGGTGTAACCCTGGGTGATCCACGCGGGGATTTCCTCATAGCCTTCCCAAGCCGTATCCTGGGTCAGCTTCCAGCCGTTTTCATCCGCAAGCTTTGCAGCCAGTCTGACCGTATCGTCATAATTCATATCGGTAACGACGACATCTTCCGCACCGACTGCCTTGATGGCATCCACTCGGCTCTGGGCGGTACCCTTGGTCATGTAAATATAAGACTTGCAGCCGTATTGGCTTGCAGCCCAAGCAACGCCTCGGCCATGGTTTCCATCGGTAGCGGTGATAAAGACGATCTCTTTAATTTTGTTTTTAATCTCCGGCGTCTGAAGGTCGGAGAAGGAAATCCGGTTGATATCCAGCCCCAATTCTCGACAGAGGATTCTCGTCACAGCGTAGATGCCGCCCAATCCCTTGAATGCATTTAAACCGAACCGCTTGGATTCATCCTTCACATAGATGTGCTTCACCCCCAGCTTGACCGCAAGGCTGTCGAGCCGAAGGAGCGGAGTCGCTCGGTAACCGGGCAACGTCTCATGGAATTTCCGTATGTGGCTGACTGCGGATTCAGACAGAAATTCCGGTAAGGTATCGGTACGATAGTTTTCATTTTTAAGAATTTTGATTCCCAGTTTCGATTGAATCATCTTCATGTTTCTTCTCCTTTTTAATCAATATGGTTTTCCGTTCAGAAAGAGAAAGGCCTGCTAAGATGAGAACCACACCGACGATAGCGACGGGTGTAATTCGTTCCTGGAGAATAATAGCAGACGTAACAACGGTAACGATTGGATTGAAGTAAATATACACACTCGTTCTGACTGCGCCGAGAACCCCTACTGCATAGTTCCATGTGACAAAACAGAGGGCGGAAGCACCGAATCCCAAAAAAAGCATGTGCAATACGTTGGGCAGGACGGTAAACCGGGTCAGGTCCCATTGAAATCCAAAAATTGGAAGGATCGGTATCATGAGTATGATACCATAAAAGAATATTTTACGGGTGCAAAGCAGCACATTATAGTTCAGCACGCTGATTTTTTTCATCAGAATACAATAAGCTGCCCATGCCACAGCGCAGGATATCGCAAGGATATCGCCCAGGGGATTTAATTTCAATATGAAGTTCCCGTTAAAGCTGATTAGAGCAATCCCGATGATGGAAATTCCGAAGCCGATAAAAAAGCCTTTGTTCAGAGACTCGCTCTTCAGAAGAAAAAAAGAAAAAATTGCAGTAAAAAATGGAGCAACAGAAACCAAAACCCCGGCATTGGATGCCAGCGTATAGACGAGACAGGTGTTCTGCAGTGTGAAGTATAGGACAACGCCGCAAAAACCAGCACCGGCAAAGAGCAGCTCCTCCCGTGGATTTTTAAATGGAATCCGCATCGGCTTCACAAGCAGGAGCGCAAGATAAGCCAGAATAAACCGAAAAAACATAATTTCGGTGGGGGAAAAATCCACCAGAAGCATCTTGGTGGAAATATATGTGGTTCCCCAAATGAAAATTGTGATAAAGGCAAGGATGTGAGCCTTGATACGATTACGACCTGCTGTTGATTGGATTTCGTTTTCCATGCTGTATACTCCCCTTGATCGACCGGATGATCAGATATTGTTTTGGACGTAGCTTTTATCGAAATTGATCACGACGTAATACGTCCTATCCATCAATTGCAGCTGCTCTTCAATATAGCTTTTAATGTTGCATTCCTTCAGCGGGCATTCCGGCGAGATTACGATGTCAAAAACGACGTTACTGTGGGTATAGCCTGCGACGACTCGAAGGTCATGAAAGCCAACTACACCGTCAAGATTCGATAATAAATTACTTATTTTTTCATTTAACTTCATAGTTAACGGATCCTGGGTTTCCAGAGGATCCATGTGAATGACTAAGTGTATTTTAAGATCTCCACTGATGGTTCGTTCAATGTTATCGATCATGTCATGGCTTTGGATTAGGTCGCCATAAGCATCCACTTCAACATGGACGGAAGCAAAAATTCTTCCCGGACCATAGTCATGGACAACCAGATCATGAATGCCAAGTACTCCCTGTTCGGAACAGATCCGTTCTTGAATTTCATTGACGAGTTCCGGATCCGGAGCCTTCCCGAGAAGCGGGCTTGCAGTCTCTCTGATGAGCTGAACCCCTGAGTACAGGATGAATAAAGCAACCAGACAGCCCATATAGCCGTCCAGCTGAAGACCGGTAAATTTCCCGATCAGGACACTGAGAAGAACTACACTGGTTGAGATAACATCATTCCGACTATCCATACCGGTTGCTTTTAGCGTAGAGGATTGGATCTCCTCGCCGATCCGCACGTTAAACAAAGCCTGCCATATCTTAATTCCTATGGCAGCGGCTAAAATAATAACAGAAACAAGACTAAACTGCAGAGGATCCGGATGAAGTACTTTGTCAAAGGAGGTCGTAAGAAGTTTGACTCCAAGGACAATGATCAAAAGAGAGATCACCATACCGGTAAGATATTCAAAACGGGCATGTCCGTAAGGATGCTCCACATCTTCCGGCTTTGCAGCAAGTTTGAAACCGATCAACGTGATTGCTGAAGAAGCAGTATCGGTAAGATTGTTTACACCATCGGCAATGATGGCAATGCTATTTACAAGGAGACCGATCACTATTTTTGAGATACACAAAAGCAGGTTGGTTACAATGCCGACGACTCCAGCCAGCTTTCCGTACTTTTCCCTTACCTTTGGGTCCTTAACATTTTCATAATCTTTTATAAATCTTTTGACTAAAAACCTTCTCATTCTATCTCATCACCCCTTGCATTCCTGCTATTATATGCCTTTTTTTTGAATTTGTAAAGAAGTGCAGGCAACCACAAAACAAACAAAATCAGTATATATTTTTACCAATTTTCCAGTAAAGTGATCAAACCGAGCAAGAAGTATGATAAAATATAAAATAAGAGATTTAGGAGAAATGAGATGAACTACGACACGATACTCTTCGATTTGGACGGAACCTTGCTGAACACCCTGGATGACCTGGCCGACAGTGTAAATGCTGTTATGGATAAGGAAGGGTATCGACAGAAAACAAAAGAAGAAATTCGGGAATTTATCGGTGACGGATTAAAAACACTGATGGAACGGTCCCTGCCCTCGGGAACGCCGGAGAAGGAAATTCTACGATGTCTGGCTATGTTCCGGGAGATCTATCAGAGGGAGATGCAAAACCAAACCAAGCCATACGACGAGATCCCTGCCGTGCTGAAGAGGCTGAAGGAAATGGGGATCAAGGTGGGCGTAGTATCCAACAAGGCGGATGAAGCGACAAAAGAAATGTGTACCCATTATTTTCAAGGCAATGTGGACTTCGCCATCGGCGACAATCCGGAACGCAAGAAAAAGCCGGATCCGGACAATGTTTATGCGGCCTTGCAGCAGCTTGGTTCGGACAAGGATAAAACGCTTTATGTGGGGGATTCTAACATTGATGTGATGACAGCGAAAAATGCGGGTCTCAATTGTGTGGGCGTTACCTGGGGATATCGATCCTTGGAAACCCTTTTGGAAGCGGGAGCAGATCATATCATCGAGCAGCCGAATCAGTTAGTTACGCTGGTCGAAACGTTACAAATAACGAGGGGAGAAAAAGATGAACAACGATAAAAGGTATGCAGTGTTGATTGACGCTGACAATATCTCTGACAAGTATATCAAATTTATATTGGATGAAATCTCAAATGACGGGATTGCAACCTACAAACGAATTTATGGAGACTGGACAAAGCCAACCTTTGCCTCATGGAAAAGTGTACTGCTGGAACATTCCATCACACCAATCCAGCAGTATGGCTATACGACGGGGAAGAATGCGACGGATTCCGCGATGATCATAGATGCTATGGATATCCTATACTCCGGCAATGTGGAAGGGTTCGCCATCGTATCCAGTGACAGCGACTTTACCAGGCTGGCTTCCAGACTGAGGGAGTCGGGAATGGATGTGGTCGGCATGGGAGAAAGCAAGACGACGAAGGCCTTCATCTCCGCCTGCAATAAATTTAAGTATCTGGATCTGCTGGCAATGGCGGATCAACCTGCCCAAGCACCTGCTGCAGCCGTAAAGGATGTTCAGGAAGAGGACAAGATGACGAATTTTGAGACCATAAAGAAAGCGATCATCACCATCGTTCAGGAAAATTCAGATGAAGATGAATGGATTTTTATCGGAGATATCGGGAATAAATTGCAAAAGAGATATCCGGACTTTGACGTCAGAAATTTTGGCTTTAATAAATTCACTCCGTTTATAAAATCTCTAGACTTGTTCGAAATCAAATCTGAAAGAATCAACGGTTCCAATAACAAGCTAATCTATGTAAAGGAAAAATAAGGCGGATGTTCGGATTCGTCAAGCCATTGGTTCCAAACAAAAACAGGTCCTGATTTGAAATCAAGGCCTGTTATTTTTATGATGCTTCCCTGGGTTTCAGCTATATTCCTGTGGCAGCAATGCTCTCGGTTCCCATCCAGAAGGCTTCGTCAACCGCCTTTGCCAATTGGTCCGGACAGGAAGTACCCCTTCCTTCACATTTGATGCCCAAAAGCCGCTTCTTAATTTCTTCAACGGTCATGCCTTCCGCCAAGCTGGCGATTCCCTTTGCATTACCGTCACAGCCGTTGACAAATTTTATTTTTCTCAGAACATTTCCCTCCAGCTCTAATTGAATATGGGAGGAGCAGGTCCCGTGGGTTTTAAAAGTATAGATAATCATGAACTCTGCCTTTCTATTTTGCAATATTGAAAAATTGAATCATATCTTTACGCGTTCAATCATGGGGCACATTATATCACAGTGAAACCGATTGCGGAATAGAAATCCAACAATTTATTTTTGTTAAATGTTGCTTTTATTATATAGGAACCTTCCGTATAATAATAATGGAAGCAAAATCGAATGAGAAGAAGGTAAAAGGAAAGCGCCAAAATGAAAAAAGGAAACGAAATAAAATGAAAGAGGATACGATTTTACTGGCCGGAATTGAGGATAAAATCCATCAATGCCTTGAACGGGATATGGTAACCAATTCGGTCTTTCTGGATATGCGTCAGATGACGCTGGCGGAAGGACTGTGCCGGCAGCAAAAGGGCCTAAGGTATTCCTTTTATGGCGGGTATGAGGATGCGGAGCGAAGAGTGGCAGTGTTTCTTCCCGACTATGCGGAGCTGGCGGAGTATCATCCATTGGCACTGCTTCGTATTACTCAGAACGGATACCGAACCCTTTCTCATCGGGACTACTTGGGATCGCTTATGGGTTTGGGCATCAAGCGGGAAATGATCGGAGACATTCTGGTACGCGAGAACGGCGCCGATATTGTAATTATTAGGGATATGGAAGATTTTTTGCTGTATCATTATGAAAAAGCGGGACGAACTTCGTTGAAGGCGGAGATTCTTTCCGTAGCTGAAATCATTGTGCCGGAAAGCCGGTTCGAGGAGAAGAGAGATTCGGTAGCATCCCTGCGCCTTGACAATCTCATCGCTTCCGCCTTTTCATTGTCCAGAGGCCGAGCGGCAGCGGCCATTGAAGGCGGACTGGTATTTGTAAATGGGCTACAGATTGAAAAGACAGACCGGCAAATAAAAGAAGGTGACAAGCTCGTACTTCGGGGCAAGGGAAAAATCCTGCTCAGAGAAGTAGGCAGCGTCACCAAAAAAAATCGAAGATCAGTTGTGTTCCATAAATACTTGTAAGGACTATGATTAGTATTCGGAATTAAGCTGGATTGCAGTTAAGACGACGGCAGCGGCACCAACACAAACAGTAGCAATGCTGAGTATAAAGCTGGCTTTTATGATCCCTCTCATGAAAACACCTCCTCATTATTCTAAAACGAGTATAACATATCCGTTTCGAATGTGAAATATGGTATTGAGAAAAAAATCCGCAGCGCATTGAAATAGGAATGGGTTTATAGGGGCAGTTTAACAAGGAAAGAAGTGCCGTGGTTTAAGCGGCTTTTCACTTGGATTTCCCCATTGCTCAGGGCAAGGATCCGTTTAACAATGGATAAGCCCAGTCCGCTTCCCTCAAGGGAATGACTTGCATTGCCCTGATAGAAACGTTCAAAAATTCGCTGTGTTGTTTCTTCGTCCATACCCACACCATTGTCGGCGATTTCTACTTCAATATGGCGTTCTGTCTGTGTGATGGAAATTGAAATGCAGTCGCTTTGATGAGAGAATTTAATGGCATTCTCTATGAGATTGATCCAAACCTGCTGCAGCAATTCTTCATCACCCAGATAGGTAGTCTTATCCATTTTTATATTAAAATCAAGATTTTTTTGGCTCCATATGTGCTCCAAAAGCACGATAACAGCACGGATCTGTTCATCCAGAAGGAATTCCTTTTTTGAGGTCAGCTCATTTTGATTTTCCAGTTTCGAAAGTCTTAATATGTTAGAGGACAGCCTTGATAAGCGTTCGGTTTCGTCCAATATAATTCCTGAGAATTCGGTTCTCTCTTCCGGAGATAGGGTTTGGTCCTGCAAAAGCTTTGCAAAGCCTTGAATCGATGCGATGGGCGTCTTGAATTCATGGGAAACATTTCTAATAAAATCCTTCTGCAAATATTCCATACGTCCCAATTCCCTCGTCATTTGATTGAAATTTTTGATTAATAGCCCGATTTCATCACGGCTACCAATATTGACTTCTACATCAAATTCACCCTTTGCCACCCTCTGGGTCGCCGCGGTGAGCTTTAAAATAGGCTTCAGCATTCGGTTAGAAGCAAGCGCCAAAATGCCGCAGGACAACAGCAAAATAGAGAGGAGTACCAATGCGATGCGGTAACGGAAAACCTCGAAAACATCCTGTTTTCGAATCGTAATTTTAATCGTATCGTCACCGAGTTGGATCAGCGTGGAAGGAGAAACAAACAATTTATTAAATAGATAGACTTTTTCCCCGTTCTCTAGCTTTGCTTTCACCTCGCTGTCAAGGGCAGCTTTGTCAAGCTCGTCCATAATGCGGGTATTGTAGATGGAATTGACATTTACATCCAGGATATCCTGTGTGGTCAGGCTTGTCTGATGCTGCAGTGTCAGAAGACTGTCGGCATAAGAAAAATGACCGGCTTTGATTTCTTCCGAGATGGAATTTTTGCTGATCAAAATAGCTCCGAAAAAAGTCGTGACGCAGGAGATGATAAGAATTAATAGAAAACTGATAATCATTTTTGACCGGATTGTTATTTTCATTTCTTAATCTCCGTTTTATATCCAACTCCACGAATTGTAACGATTTCAAGTTCTTCAAAGGAGTGCAGCTTATCCCTCAGTCTCTTGATGTGTACGTCAACGGTCCGTTCGTCCGTTTCGGCCTCCGGACCCCAGATCTCTTCCATCAGTTGCTGACGGGTGAAAATCTGCTTAGGGTAACTGAGAAGCTTGAAGAGGAGCAGAAATTCCTTTTTGGGGAGAGTAAGGCACTGATTCCCTTTGCTGATCGTTAAGGTCTGGTAATTCAATTCTGTCTCGCCGATACAGATCCGTTGCTCATTGGAGATCTTGGAACGTCTCAGCAGTGCGCCGACTCGCAAAACCATTTCATCGATATTGATGGGCTTCACCATATAGTCGTCCGCACCGGCAATGAAACCTTCCCGTTTGTCTTCATAGGTCTCCTTTGCTGTGATCATGAGGATTGGGATTTCATAATTTGCATTTCGCAGTTCTCTGGTCAGGGAATATCCATCCAGTCTCGGCATCATGATATCGCTGATGATGAGATCTACATAAACGGATTCCAGTAGATTCAGTGCATCCTGTCCGTCTGAGGCGCAGACGACATGATAACCGTTCTGCGTTAAAACGGCTTCCATCAGCCTTCTTAAGTTTTTATCGTCTTCCACGACCAGAATATGAAACATAATTTTTCACCTCATTACTATTATATCATTGGCTCCGTAAGGCGTCGATGGGATTTAACAGACTGGCGTTTCTTGCCGGCGCCCAGCCGAAGAGGATTCCCACCAAAGTGGAAAAACAAACGCCGAGGGCCACAGCGCCAAAAGAAACTTGAAAGGCGATATTAAGTAGAGGGCAAACAATTGCGGAAAGAGTGATCCCGAGAACTACGCCCAGAAGGCCCCCGATAAGAGACAAGAAAACGGCTTCCATTAGAAACTGAAGTTGTATTC
>CAKMKG010000049.1 GCA_927441425.1 uncultured Bacillota bacterium
TCCTTTTGTTTAGCTATTAAAAATTGAAATAGTTAACAATTTGCATTTTTCCGTCTGTCGGTTCCAGATAATAGATATAGTTATATTTCTTATCCGTGGTATTGCCGTTCTCCACAATCTGCAGCTCCTCGTGGACCCAGACGTAGAAGCCTTTGGATCCTTGTCGAATCTCACCGATTTCAAGGAGCTTGAAGGTTTCCTTTATTTTGCCGATTTTGGAAAAGTTCACTGCATTCTGATATGCCTTGCCGTCTTTTTTCAGCAGCTCAAATACGCTTTTATCGCCTTCGTTCACATAGTCGATCCATCTTGAGTCAAAGGCGATGACAGTTCCGACGACTGACTTGTCATAATAGACCGGCTCCGCATTTTCCGGTGCTTTCCAAATATTGTTTGTGATCGGCTTTGAATTGTTGATGTCTGCGAGCCCGTAATCCTTGCCGGCCTGGTATGCAAGGGCTTCATTGGCTCTCACTTGTTTGATATTGCTATTATTGCCCATTTGTGAGGAAACCAATGCATTTTTATCAGCAACCGGATTTGGATCAGGTGCAGGGTTTTCGGTGACGACATCATCCGTATCCTCCTCGGATGTCTGTTCTCCCTGATCAGGATTGGCTTCGTCTTCGTTATCCCCCGTCTTATCTTTGTCTTCATTGGAATCATTCCCTGAAAACAAATCCTTTATTCCCTCTGTCCAGCCCGCTACGGTATGAAATATTTGTGTCTGCGCATTGCTGATGGCCTTCGATGCAGCACTTTCCGGAGCGAAATAACGGATCCCTAAAATTGCGATTTCCACAAATAATATGACTGCCAGAATGATGAGCAGGATCTGGCCGATACTTCTCTTATGCTTTTCGCCTTCTTCCTCTCCCTCCCCAATCAGGAAAGGTCTCGGCGCGTCCGCCTCCGGTTCCTCATCCTCAAGATCTGCAAAGACCTCCCCATCCTCAGGTTCTGATCCTGCTTCTTCCACAGGTTCCGGTTCTGGTCTTTGTCCCGATTCCTCGGGCACCAGCTTCCTCTTGATACTCTCGTTATCTCTGATCAGCTCTTCTCCAAAGAATAGCGCCCTTGCCTGTGCCATCTCCTGGGCCATCTCCGAGAGATGTTCCGATTTTTTGGCGGCCTCCGTCAGCACTGGCTCGTCCTCTATTGTCAGCTCGGCTGCTTGCTTGCTTTCATCCACCGGCTCTGTGTTCGAGTCGCTTTGATCTATCGGCTCTGTATTCAGCACGGTTTCCTCAATCGGCTCTAAATGCAGTACGATTTCCTCAATCGGAATTTCCGTATCCAGAGGGGTTTCCTGATACTGTGCTTCCTCCGGAACAACGGAGTCAATATGAATTTCCTGTAACGAGAGTGCTTCCGGGATTCCCGGTTCCTTGACCACCTTAACCGGAATCCCCGGTTCGGTATTTCTGCTTAACTTTTCATATTCCTTGTCCAGCAACTCCTGAAATTCTTCGTTTTTCCTGCTGAAGGTAAAGAAACGATCAATATTTTGCTCCTTGATTCGATTGGAGTCATCCCTGATCTCCTGAAAGAACTCCTCTTCAAAGGTAGTCGGTTCCGCTTCCTTAGCCTCAACCTGGTTGAATTCCTCCATATTCCAGTTGAATGCAATCTCTTCCGTCTTTTTCGATCCGGGAAATTCATAAATATTCCAGGCAAACTCCCCATCCTTCTTGGCTTCATGATTGATGGTTTCTTCCTCATTTTTCTGTGCTTCGATTTCATTTTCAGAAATAAATTCCTTTAAATCTTCTTCTGCCTCTGATCGCTCTTCCTCGGCATACGGGAGGTCTTCCTCCTTAAATCGGGGCTTGTTTTCATAGGGAGGATTGAATACGATTTCTTCCTTTATTTCAGATGTTTCTGCGGGTGCAGCAGGCAGTTCCTTATATCCTGTCGGTGTTCCGCAGACCTGGCAGTAATGATCTGAATCACCTGTTTTATTGCCGCACATTCTACAATACATGCTATGATCCTCCATTTTATTCTCTGATTTGTACTTCTAACTCTGCTTCTGTGTAGATTTTCCCGCTTCTTCCGATGACGGAAAGACCGACGAATTCATGCACTGCGTCCTCCGTTACGGGTTCTGATGTTGGCTCCTCACCATCTCGCGTCGATGGTGTTTCTTCCATCATTTCAATGACCTTGATGAAGCCCGGCGCCAACTTTTCTTCTACGTTATGTAATCGATCATCAATACGCTTCAAAATCTCGACCTGTATATTCGTTTTCCAGTACCACAACCTCATTTTTCGGAAAGCAAGCCATATAATGAAAAGCAAAATAAGAAACGCCGCCAATATAATCAACTTCGCTTCAAACTCTGCTATGTTAGGAAAGCCAAGGCTCTCGAACCATTCTGTTATTTTATTCCAAAACATGCTGCTGTTATCCATATAAAGCACCTTTGTAAATTTTGTATAATCCTTTACATTATATAACACGAAGTTAGGAATAGCAATGAAATCACATTAAAAAGAGAGGGTATACAGAATACCCACTCTTTGTATTGCAAGAGAGATTTCATGAATAGCTAGTCATCTAACTACGCTGCTGATGCATTCACTATTTTGATTAAAACTTTCCAATTCTGTTACGATTTCGCCTTACGAGTTGATCAAATTGATCCGATCCTTGCTTCCACCTTGTTCTGTGACATCTCTCAAGTCACCCTGATTTCTGATTTCTCTTAGATCACCTTGGTTTCGTATGGAACCGCACGAAGAATTGTTGTCCATTTTATTCTGAGCGCTTTTCATTTCTCATCCCTCCTTAATCATTATTCTGTTCATCTACTATTGAACTATGAGCGGAAATTGCAGGAATTTTTTTGTTCCTCGCGCAATATAAAATAAGAGGGACAAAACTTGCAAAGGAGATGATTGTTTTGGGTAAATTAAAAGAAATGATTGAAGCCTATAGTCTGAAAAAAGTGATCGGCTATCTTGATTCCAGCCCAGACGAGAATATTCCAAAGGTGATTTATTGGATTGAGAAGTTTGACAAGTATCATGAGTACGCGACAGCATACCGACTTGCAAAGGAAGCTCTGGGAGACCCTTCCAATAACTGGAATGTACTGATGAAAAGCTTGTATATCGATATTGAAGACAGCGTCCGAAAAAAAATCTTTGAAAACTTCATCGTAAATTCCCTCATTCTGCGAAACCAGCGAAGAAAAGAATTGGAAAAAAAATACGATTGCAATATTCCCTGGACACTGCTGCTTGACCCCACTTCCGCATGCAATCTGCACTGCACAGGCTGTTGGGCCGCCGAATATGGCGACAAGCTCTCCCTGGGCTTCGAGGAGATGGATGATGTTGTCAGACAATCAAAAGAGCTGGGAATGCATATTTTTATCTTCACCGGCGGAGAGCCGCTGGTTCGAAAAAAGGACATCATTCGGCTCTGCGAAAAACACAACGACTGCGTCTTTTCCGCCTTCACCAATGGCACCCTCATCGATGAAGCCTTTGCCGACGAAATGCTGCGGGTAAAGAATTTCATCCCGGCCATCAGCGTGGAAGGCTTTGAGAAAGAAACCGACTTGCGTCGCGGAGACGGAACCTATCAAGCAGTGATCCGCGCCATGGATATTTTGAGAAATAAGAAACTACCCTTCGGATTTTCCGCCTGCTACCATAGACAAAATGCGGAGGTCATCGGCAGCGAAGAATATTTTGACGAAATGATTGCACGAGGCTGCAAGTTCGCATGGCTCTTTACTTACATACCCGTCGGCAAGGATGCAGTTTCCGACCTGATTGCAACAGCAGAACAGCGTGAATATATGTATCACCAAATCCGGAAATTCCGTAAGGAAAAACCGATCTTTACCATGGACTTCTGGAATGACGGCGAGTATGTGCGCGGCTGCATTGCAGGCGGTCGCTGCTATCTCCATATCAACGCAGCCGGCGACATCGAACCCTGTGCTTTCATCCACTATGCCGACTCCAACATCAAGGACAAAACCCTGCTGGAGGCCCTACAGTCGCCGCTCTTTATGGAATACCGCAAAGGCCAGCCCTTCAACGAGAACTTCCTCCGACCATGTCCACTCCTTGACAACCCCGAACGCTTGGCCGCCATGGTCCACGCCTCCGGCGCCGCATCAACCGATCTCCAGCATCCCGAGGACGTGGATGAACTCTGCAGCCGCTGCGTACACGCCGCCGAATCGTGGAAAATCAAAGCCGACCGGCTCTGGTATCAAGAAGAGCCCCCAGACCAGAAATCAGCCACGATCAATCAGTAGAATAACATCCAGAAGGCAGAAATTCGTGCACTCACCATGCAATTTCTGCCTTTTATTTTTTCCAAAATTCATCTTGACAAGCCCCATGACAACTGCTAGACTATAAAAGTGCCAAAACACAGCGATGTGCTTCATTAGCTCAGTTGGTAGAGCACCTGACTCTTAATCAGGGTGTCCGCGGTTCGAGTGTCGAGAGAAAGTCCGGCGGACTTTCGAACAACGAGCGGTCCGAGGGACCTGAGCGAGGTCTCGAAGGACGGCAGATTTTGCCTAAGGCAAAAGATGCAAAGCCCGCGATGGACATTGAATATCCATAAAAAAGAGCTCGAAACGCTGACAGTAAGGGTTACGGGGAAGACTCTTGCCGCTCAGAGTATATCGTCATTAGGCTATGGGTATTGAAAACAGCGATATATGGACCCAGCCTCGGGGTGACAGACAAGGAAAATGCCATGCGCCAAATTAACTGTGCGCATGGCGGCTTGTCGCCAAGAGGGGGCAGAGCCCCCTTGGAAAGTGCGTGAGCACTTTGTCCGCGGTTCGAGCGGAGTTTAACTTTTCCTAATATCTATAGCTTAGACACCCTGATTATGAGTTACAATTTTTCCTTACTGTAATGTTCTGCAATATAGTCTTGGCAGAATGTTGTACGTCCTCTCTCCTTATAATACATGATATCAAAAATACTTATCCACAGGCAATACCTAAAATAGAAAACGTAAAAAAATCTCCTCTTTTATTTTTTTCTAAACCAACTTGATTTTTTTAAAAAACCATGATCGAGAATTATCTTAAGTTTTAGACTAGTCCCAAAATGCTCATTTTCGGATTAATAATTATTGGGAAGCCATTCCCCTTCTCTTAATCAAGGTTCGAACAACGAGCGGTCCGAGGGACCTGAACGAGGCTTCGAAGGACGGCAGCTTTTGCTGGCAAAAGCTGCAAAGCCCGCGATGGAGTATCTCAAGGTTTATAGGTATACAGAATCTGCTATATTATGGTATAATTATACTAAATAATCGTATTCTTACCTGAAATAGCGTCAGAATGGAGGAAGTAATGAAGATACTGTCTGGTTTTCGATTAGTAATGGATAATGGAACTTATGTGTACATAAATTCGTTTAAAGCGAAGCTAGTATTGGCAATTATCACAATTGTATTACTAACATCTATGGCATTTGGTACCATATATTATTTAAAATATTATACCTATTCAGCAACAATTAATAGTTACCGAGTAAAGTTAGAGATAGCTGAAAGGCAGTTAGAAAAAGAAAAAAAAATAAATGAATCAAATAAGGCGGAGTTACAATCTTTGAAAAATTCTGTTGCAGAAGCAGAACAATTAATTAAGACACTAAAGGAAGGAGAATAAATGAATGAAGAGTTCCAAATATAGCTCAATTATGATAATAAGCCCAGATAGTCTTATTGAAGGAAGAATACTAGCAAAAGGGGATATTGAAATTCTTGGGAAAGTTCAGTGTTTTGAAGGTAATGGAACACGCAATCCTCGTGTTGTTGATTCAGGTGGAAATATCATCATTCACGGCGAAGTCGTTGGAGATGTAAAATGCGTAAAAAATGTTAGCATTTCAGGGAAACTGGTCGGCAATATTGTTTCGGCGAAAGAAGTATTAATTAGCCCAACAGGAATCGTCACAGGGAATATACATACGTGTAGATTTAAGATTGCTGATGGGGGACATTTTAAAGGCAATCTTGATATTAGTGATGACATTAACGATATTGATGAATAAATAACGAGAAAATATTGCGAAATAGGAATAAGCAGGAGGTGTTTTTCAAGAATTGAATAAATGTAGACCAAATTCGACAGGATTGTTTCATATAAGCAAATTCATGAAAGTATATTTAGGAATTATTGCTTTTTTAATTATCGGTATGATGTTAGTTATTATGATTAAGACTACTTCCTATCCAAAAGCAAAGTATGATATACCTAATAATGATATAATTAACACCTCAGATTCAATTGACACAAACGAATTGCAAACAAAGTTAGATGTAATGAATAAGAATCTTTCTGTTATGGTAAACAAAAAGAAAAAGGAAGAACAGTTACTTAGGGCCTATGAAAAAACAAAAGCTACCTATCTTGAAAAGACAATAACCAGAGGGGCGTCCGAAAGGGGATATTTGGGTTTCAGTTTAAAGCAACCATCAGGATTGACAGCTGACATTATCAATAACGTTCTTGATGGAACTTCACTTGAAGGTCTGGGCGATGCTTATATAAAAGCGGAAAAAGAAACCGGCGTAAGCGCCTTATTCCTGCTTGGAGTATCTGTGCATGAATCGAAATGGGGAAACAGTAAATTTGCGAGAGAACGAAACAATATATTTGGATATAAATCATATGATTCCGATCCTGATAAAACAGAGTGGTTTTCAAGCAAAGAGGAGTGTATTCTCGTTGTTGCAAAATACCTAAGCGAAAACTATCTTGTAGTTGATGGAAAATATTACAACGGGATTACATTACAAGCAGTGAACAAGCGATATGCAAGCGATAAATCTTGGTATCTAAAAGTAAACAATGTCATGGAAGTTATTGCCGCAAAGATTCTGTTAAAAGAGGGGTGATATGTACTCACTGCATACCCGGGGGTGCAATTCCATCTTTCAAATCATTTCATGATTAAATGATTACATTATTAAGGAACCGGAAACGGCGCGAGTGTCGGGAGAAAGTCCAGCGGACTTTCGAACAGTGAGAGGTCCGAGAAGCCTGAATGAGGCTTCGAAGGACGGCAGCTTCTGCCAGCAAAAGCTGCAAAGCCCGCGATGGACATGGAATATCAATAAAATGGAATATCTCCCTAATGCGTCATTTTTAATTTAATACGTTATTTTGTTGTTCGCTCGTTAATTTTTTTGCACATTCCAACATTTCAATTGTGTACAATATTTCTTTATAAGCGTCTGATTGCCTGCTATAGTTTACCATTTTCAATTTCAATGTCACAATAACACCATCAACATATTCTCTCATAAAATTTTCCCCCCTGTATTTAATCCCAATAAGTTATGATTATTATTAACATATTATTTGGCTCTTGTCAAATAATGTATTTACTTAAGTAAAAAAGTGAGGACGGCAGATTTTGCTGTAGGCAAAAGATGCTAAGTCCGTGATGGACATTGCTATCAAGATGTATATATCACATATTCTTATTGTAATTAATAACTGGTAACATTAAAATGTAATTATGAAAAATCATTTGTTAATCAACTGGGGACGTCAATCGTATTCAGTTGATTTTTTTAATGGATTGTTATTCAATTCGAAAGGAGAAATTCTAATGAAAAACCCAACACTTTTCTCAAAACTTTTAGAATGGCAAGTATATACATCAATTCCCTTTATTGTGGCATCAATTTTAATTTCAATATTAATGGCTTATTACTTATACAAACTTAAAAAGAACAGTGATTATATTTTAAATTGAAAATGTATGAATTCGAAAAAAACAATCCGGAAAAACCTTTCAGCGAATTAATTAATGAACGATATGCTTTTATTAGAGTTAAATTTTAATATGAATTGAGGTAGCCTAATGATAGATTTTATTTTAGATGTTGACAGAAAAACTTTTGAAATAGCATTAATAATTCTAGCAGCAATGACCTTTATATCTTTCATTTCTCTGATATACATACAGCATATTTTATATGTTCATAAGGAGAATCAAGTAAAAATGAAAAATCTTATGGAAGAAATAATCTTTCATCTTAAACAGAAGGAATAATCACTACTGCCTGATAAAAGTCCTCTTCTTTCAAGCGCGTTTAGGTAAAATATTTGTTATATTTAATCATTAGATGTATTTGGTGAGGTTGTATATGAAAATGATTTTTTTAGTAGACGGAGATAATAATATTAATGATGGTTTATCTGGAATAGATATGCTTTCACAAGAAGATAATGTTTTAATCTTTCATCAAAAGGGAGCAGCTCTTACAAAAATTAAGACCAAAACAGAGAAATCTAAAGCGGAAATTAAGTTTATTGAAAGCGCTAAGAGTGGTAAGAACTCAATCGACTTTCAAATCATTGCTGAATTAGGGGTTTTGATTGGTAAACAGGAGGTAGAGTTTGCATATATAATCAGCCATGATAAAGGGTATGATGTGCCTATCGCCGCACTAAAAAAGCGGTATTCTAAAACATTTAAGGATATTGACCTCAGAGATTCAATTGAAAAGTGTTTACAACTTCCATTTGTGCTTAAGGCAACGACAAAGAACGAGTTAAGCTCTGCTCTCATAAAAGAGTATGGTGCTCATGGCAGCCTAATTTATAATCATATAAAGTCAATCTTTACAAAACCGATCGATACAAAGAGCATTGATGAAGATGCCAAACTCTATGGTGAGCAAGAATAATTCGTACACAATATTAAATGAAATGTATCAGTTAAGTAATGAGACATCCTTTCATGATACAGCGGAACTTTTATGGACATATATCAGTCAAAGAATAAACTACTTAATGGGGGGATAAGAAATGAAACTTAAAATTAAAATGATTACATTAACCGTAGTCATATTATTATCTATGACAGGTCAAAGTTTTGCCGCCGCAAGTCCTTTTACGGATATCAATGATACAATATCAAAGGATAAGCTTATTGAACTATATGAAGACGGTGTAATAAAAGGAATTGGAAATGGATTATTTAATCCTGATGGAACCTTAACCGCCGCGCAGGGAGTGCAGCTGATCGTAAACGCGTTTGATATCAGTCTCGCCGCCATCAGTTTTATTAAGGCTCCACAGGCAACAGACTGGTTTAATAATGCAAACGACAATGCCTGGTATGCGGACGCATTGATTAGAGCAGGTGCAAACAGCATCGGATTGCCAGCTGATTTAGATCCAAATGCAAAGTGGACCAAAGAAGACTTTACCTATTATTTGGTCATGGCAATGGAATCTCGTTATCATATGCCTGTAACCGATCTGATGTATATCGAAGCTGCAGATGAATCCGAAATGACGACTGCATATACGAGTGTACTCCAAAAAAGCATGAAGTACGGCATTACTGCGTTGGATCAGGATAATAAATTCTATCCGAAAAAACAACTTACAAGAGCAGAAGCTGCTGAAATGATCTATAGCGGTCGTACGTTAGTTGCAGAAATGAAACTGGAAGTAAAATAAGTATCCCGTCAGATCTAAAATGGACCCTATAATGTAGGGTCCATTTTATCGCGACAGGGTATTATTTTATTCGTATCGCTGGTCTTAATCCTGGTTCATTTTAATCGGAGAGCAGCTTATACAATACCTGCGCCATTTCTCCACGAGTTGTGTAGGCTGTCGGTGAAAGCTTGTTGTTGCTTCCGGATACAATTCCTTTGCCCACCAGCGCTGCAGCAGCTTCCTTTGACCACTTTGCGATCTGCGCTGAATCATCAAAGGCATTTAAGCCAGTCTCGGAATTGCTTTTATCCTCAAGCTCTCCCATGATTTTTAATCCGTTATAAAGCATCGTAAACATTTCCTGTCGTGTGATCTCACGATCCGGTGCAAAGAGATTACTTCCTATGCCCTTCGTAATGCCCATGGTTTTTGCCGCCAGAATATAATTCGTATACCAGGTATCCCCGGCATCGCTGAAATTGTCCTTACCGGAAAGTCCCTGCCCTTGTTCGGGAACAATGCCATAAGCACGCAGGAACATGGTGATGAATTGCGCTCTTGTCAGTTTTTGACCCGGCCCGAAGGTTGCCTCATCCAGTCCGGTCACAATGCCCCGGGCCGCCGTGAACACTGCAGCTTTCTCATACCAGGCACCTTTTACCACATCATTAAATTCGATTGGATTATAGCCTATGACGAAGTTGGAGAAATGTCCGGTTTTAAAAACAACTGTGCCGGTTTCGGCCGAATAGCTTCCTCGCACTGTTTTTAGTGTTCCGTCATCACCCAAATAATAAACTACCACCGCATCGGGGTTTTCACCGACTTTTAGTGTATAGGGAACGACAACTGTTGCATAACCGCCTTTGAAGTCGGAGATCAGCCCGCTCCCTGCCGTTACGCTGAAATCGTAAACCGGCCTTCCGGCTAGTTTCTCCTGATCCTCTGTTGAAAGCTTCTTTGTGTCAATGATTCCAACTGATATACGAATGGTATCGCTGCTTTCCGATGCATCGCAAATGGCGTCTATGGCCTTGTCGTCAAAACGGACGGAGGCGATCGGCGCTGTAATCTTCATGCCGGCATCAGTTTTATCCGCTACCTGCTGCAATGATTGTCTGGGTATGGTCACTTCTGTATCAGAAACTTTCTGTCCGGCAATCTTGATTTCAATGTCATCCTGCCCATCCGCCGCATCTTTCGCTAAGGCTTTCTCCAGAATTGCATCAAAGATTTCTTCGGTAGCATTGGCGGTCAGAACGTTTCCGTTTGTATTCGGTATAACTTCCATTCCAGTTGTTGTATTGCCTGCTGCAGCAATTTGGTATACCGGAGGCACGGTGGGTTCCTTTCCGCCCCCGCCGCTTCCGCTCGAGGCTTTCGGCGCTGCACTAACCACTGCCGAAAAATTGCTGAAGTAAATATTATGACCTGATTTTACGGCAAAGTAGTATGTGGTGCCGTTGCTCAAACCGGTTATGGTTTTAGAAGTGGCATTCCAGACACCCGTGGTGCTTCCACCCGTAACCGCATCCGGGTTGACGGAATAGCTGATTGTATAATAGGCATCATTTACACTGTTCCAGCTTAAGGCAACCGATCCGTTTCCGGCTGCAGCCGTAAGCCCCGTCGGTACGGGTGGCGTCTCATTGTCGCTGATTTCGATTTGGATGGGATTGCTGCCGCTTATGGTTATTCCACCTACAGGATCTGTTAAGGTAACATAAAAATCCAAATAACCGTTATAGGTACCGTCCTCATAGATGGTATACGGTATATATTTAATTCCATCTTCCCCGTCAGCCCAGTTCACCGTACCGCTGGCAGCCAGATAATGGGTTCCGGAAACTGCAGAGCCGTTGTTGAAAGCATAATCCACAGATGCAGCTCCCGCGCTGCCTCCGGTTCGCTCCAGCCCGATTCCCGTAAGCTCCGTATGGTTTCCTTCATAGGTTCCGATTCCACCCGCCACAAAGCTGACAGTCCCCGGATTGGTCGGTATTTTTACCCACACGGAAGCCGAAGTCGTACCTGCGCCAACATCGCCTGCAGCATAAAAGGTACGATACCCGCCTTTCGTGGTCACGGCCTCATAGTCCACGGATGATTTCTCCACTCCGTTAATGTGTAAGTACCGGTTGGCAGCGGCTGAAACAACACCATCTATGGTGATTTGGCCGCCGTCATAGGCAGCAGGCCCGGGACCGGTCGTCGTCACATTCCCTTTGACGGTAATTGGGCTCCCAATTGCAAGCAAGGCATACCCGCCGTTCCCTGTAACGAAAGCATTTCCGTCAACAGTGACAGAGCCTGTTCCCCCCGAGTAAACAGCTTCATCCGTTCCTGTGACATTTCCCCCAACGGTAATCGTACTGTCATAGGCGCTCGCTCCCTCATCGCCATTGATTCCGCCGGTTAAATCTCCCGTTACATTGATGATGCTGTTTGATTGCGCATAGGCGCCTTTCCAATAAAGCGCCGTTACATTGCCGTCTACCTCTACCGTACCGTTTGAGGGAGCATAAACTCCGTAAATCGTACCGGTCACATCTCCTGTGATTTCGATTGTCCCGTTAGCAGTGTAAGCCCCCGCATTATATCCTGTCACATCCCCGGAAATGCGGATGGTCCCGCCATTTGCAAAAGCACCGAAGACCCCTTGACTAAAATTTCCACCGGTCGCCACTGCACTGCCGGTTATATTGATCGTACCCCCTGCTCCGGTATATACGGCTGCTTTCTGATCCAAGGCGGCGGACACCGTCAGGCTCCCGTCACCGTCGGCATCCGAAATGGTTAAGCTTCCGTTGACTGCTTTCAGGCCGTGATCAATGTCCGCATTTATAGCCAGATCATACCCATTCAAGTCAATGGTTAAATCCTTATTGCTGTCTACAGAAATACTATGATTGTAGGTCAGGTCCTGCAGCAGCTTGATGGTTTTTGTTTGGCCCGCACCGACAGCCGCCAGGGCATCCTGCAGTGTCGCATAACCGGTACCTTCTATCTCCGCAGCTGACGGCAGCTTCACCCAAACAGTGGATGGATTCACGCCGCCACCTCCAGCATTGTAGTAGGTGCGATATTGCGCCTTGGTGGTTACCGCTTCATAGTTAAGAATTGTTTTCCCTACTCCGTTAACATATGCATAACGGTTAGGAGTAGCAGTAACGGTACCATCTATTGTTATTTCTCCACCATTATTTACGGTAGGACCATTCCCGGTGGTTACTACATTACCCCGCACAATAATCGTGCTGCTATTGGCACGCACAACAAATCCATTGTTGAGGGTAACCGACGCATTTCCCTCGATAGTGACTGTGCTCCCCGACTCAGCAGCAGCAGCCTCAAATGACCCGCTGACATCCCCTCCAATATGAATCGTACTGTTAGACACAGCTGCGACTCCGGAACTGCTATCGGTGCCGCCGGTTGCATTCCCAGTTATATTTACAGTGCTGTTTGTATCCGCTTGCACCGCTTGAAGACTGCCTGCGATTGCACTGCCGGTTATATTGATCGTACCGTTTGATGCAAAAGCGCCGTAGATGTCTCCGGTCACAGTTCCGGTAATATAGAGCAGTCCGCCGTTATCAGCTTGAACGCCAACATGACATCCCTCCACATCCCCCGTAATATGGATCGTTCCGTCGTTGGCCCAGACTCCTATCGCATTAATAGCTCCGCCGGTCGCCGTTGCGTCACCTGTTATATCAATAAATCCCCCTGCTCCGGAATATACGGCGGCTTTCTGATCCACGGCCGAGGTCACCATCAGCTTTCCGCCACCAACAACTTCATCCGAGATGGTTAGGCTGCCGCTGATCGCTTTCAGTCCGTGATCAATGTCCGCATTTATAGCCAGATCATACCCATTCAAGTCAATGGTTAAATCCTTATTGCTGTCTACAGAAATACTATGATTGTAGGTAATATCCTGCAGCAGAATGATGGTTTTTGTTTGGCCTGCACCGACAGCCGTCAGGGCATCCTGCAGTGTCGCATAACCGGTACCTTCTATCTGGCAGGCATCCCCGTCCGCATAGGATACCGCTGTCCATCCGGCGGATGCGATCCAGATCAGCATTGCCAGAGCCAGACAGGGTAAAAATCTTTTATACATTCTTATTCCTCCATTTCAATAATTAATTTTTTTGAGAATACTTCACTCAATTCCGCAATCACATCCCTCACAGCAGTTTCATCTTCTAAGGTGCCTACATACATCTTCTTATCCGTGCAGATCTCCAGCTCAGAATAAGCCTCTGGCTTCTTTGTAATACAAAGGGAGATCAGCTCATCGTCATGAATCACCACTTCGTTGTTTTTCAATCGCTCTGATGACAATCTGATGGTTTTTCCAGAAAAAGAAAGTTCACAGCGTGCAGTTTCAAAAAAACCTGTTCTGATTTTTATTGCATATGACATCATCATCACCTCTGTAACTAGCATTGTACAGGATTTCTCCCCTTAATAATTGTCTCTGTCGGGTTTGTCATTGACAAACAGCAGTCATGATTCGTGACTGAATGGTTGCAGGCGATAAGGAATACTGGTATAATTTTACTGATGAATTTAGATTGGGGTGAAATAGTATGGAATTTTCGAAGAAGCTCGACTTTCTGATGAATATCACAAGAACAACCAACAGTGCTCTGGCACTCTATACTTCCTTAGATGCTTCCTATATCAGCAGGCTCCGAAGCGGCAGTCGCAGACCGGTGGAAGGCAGCGGCTATCTGAAAGCCATGGCTGATTACTTCTCCAGGCACTGCGGTGATGACATAAAAAAAGCCGCAATCAGCGACATCATGAACAACCCTGCTATCAAGACATATTCTTCCGGTAAAATTTCCGCAAACATTCATCAGTGGCTTGTTCAACCGCATAAAGAGGAAGGCCTGCCAATCGAAGGGTTTCTGCGGAGTCTGTCCGATTTCAACTTAAAGAAAACACCTGTGCCAAGACTTGGTGCAGAATTTACAATCCCTACAGGTTCATCCGTATCCACGGAAGCCTTCTACGGCATAGAAGGCAAGCGGGAGGCAGTGATTGCTTTCCTGATGCAAGTAATTTCCCAGTCAGCACCGCGAACGCTTTATTTGTATAGCGATGAAGAATTAAGCTGGCTAAGCGGCAGCCGCGAATTTCTCTCCAGATGGGCGATGCTGCTTTCACTAGCGATCCAGAAGGGCAATAAGATAAAAATCATTCATACCGTAAGCCGCAACATCGATGAAATGATCACAGCGATCAGCGAATGGCTCCCTATCTACATGTCCGGTGCGATTGAGCCTTATTATTATCCAAGACTCAGAGACGGTATTTATAAACGAACCTTATTTCTCGCACCCAATACGACCGCTGTCGTATCACATTCCATTTCAGACCGTACAGCGGAAAATGTAAATTTTTTAATTAAAGACGAGGCTGTCATTCACGCGCTGACGAAAGAGTTTCATGATTATCTGGCCATTTGCCGTCCTTTAATGCGGATATTCACGCCGGCAAGCAAGAAAGAATATTTCTCCTTATTGTCGGAATTTGAGAATGAATCCGCGAATGCAATCGTCAATAATGAATCCCTGCCCTTATCAACCTTGCCTGAAGAAGCGGCGGCAAGTATTCTTGCACGGGCTGAGTTGGACCAAGAAGAGAAGGCAGGCGTCTTTCAGTATTATAAGTTGCGTGCTGAGGCTTTTAAGGAATCTATTATGAAAAATAAAGTCTATCATATTATCAGGCTTGCCGATATCGACATGCTCCAAAACCATGAAATCCGGATTGCCTTTTCGGACATGCTCACCTTGGAAAATATGATGTATACCACAGAAGAGTATCTGCTTCATATTAAAAACGTCATCTCTTTACTTGAATCTTCAGATCTTTTTGAAGTCTATATCGCAAAGGAAAAAGAGTATGCGGGCTATATGGTATATGCGAAGGAAGATATTGGTGTTCTAGTCGCGAAAGCAGCGGCGCCTTCCGTCATCTTTGCGATCAATGAATCCAGCATGACAGCTGCTTTTTGGGATTATCTGAGCAAAAAGACCGCTGCTGCTTCTGTCAAGAAAAAAGATGTCATCGCGACGCTGAAAGGATATTGTGAGCAGCTCGGCTCCTATTATCATTACAATTGAATCGCTCCCTGATTTTTTCGGCAGAAGAATAGCCTTAACCGGATCCAACAGAGTAACTTTAAGATGCATAATTCGGTAAGGCTATTGATGCTATTCAACCGGATTGGAGAGACTTCCAATTCCGTCTATGATACAGGTAACAACGTCACCTCTTTTTAAATATTTCGGCGGAGAAAATCCTTGCCCAACTCCCGAAGGCGTACCTGTAAGAATAATATCTCCCGGACGCAGTTCATATCCCTTTGATAAGTCACAGATGATGTCCGATACGCCAAACAACAATTGATCCGTATTGGACTGCTGCCTGAGTTCATCATTGACATATGCACGAATAGGTAAATAGGGAGGATAAGGCAGGCTCTCTTTTGGAACGATCCACGGCCCAGTCGGACAATGGGTTACAAGGCTCTTCCCTTTGTACCACTGCATGTGGTTCTGTTGCAAGTCTCGCGCTGAAATATCATTGGCTATCGTATAGCCAAAGATGTAACTCTCGGCCTCCTCTTGTTTAATATCGATTCCCTTTTTCCCTATGATAACTGCCAGTTCTGCCTCATAATCCAGCTTTTGAGTAATTTTTTCATGACTCAATATTTTTTCACTTGGCCCGATGACTGTATGCGTCGCTTTAGTAAAATATATGGGTGCCGATGGTGTGTCGGACCCGATTCCCATGCTTGTAATTTCTTTAATATGGTCCAGATAATTTTTCCCAAGACAGACAATGTTCCGCATTGGCTCCGGTATTGGTGCTGTCAAGCATAATGAATCAATCGGTAGCCCCTGTGAAGTTTTCTCTCTAAAAAACTCTTTGATCTCTTCCCACCATTGAACTTGATATAGTTGGATGAATCTGTTCATGTTTCTGATTGGTACCATACTTTGCTGTTCAAAGAAATCGTCCATCACATATGCAACTTCTTTATCTCTATCTATATAGACTAGAGATATCTGTCCGTCAATTTTCACACTCCCAAAAGCCATCACATGAGCCTCCTTAATATTCCAATTATTCGTTGCTTAGCAAACCTTCTATGATATCCTTTTTCACTCAACCACCATCACCGAATTATAAAAAACCACATACCCCTCTTCCGGCACCACCACAGCAGTCTCGCCGATTACTTCCGTATCGTTGCTGATTTCCTCATCAAAGATGGAGTAATATCTCCCCTTCGTATCTTCCTTCACCGGTGACACCGTATACGTCCCCGGCCCAATATCTTTTCCGATCTTATATTTTCCGCTGAGTAAAATCCCGTCCTTTGCTTTCACCGGGTTGACATTCTCAGCTGCTGTGAATCGATGATCACTGACCAGCGTGTCCCACTCATTCAGCTGAATTGTCATACAGTATAGCTCATCACTCAGGCAGGTATCATCATTTACAACGATACTACCGGGCTCCAGCATCTCCCCGGTCCAAAAGAAGTATTCTCCTGCCGGGATGTCTACCCCTGCCTTATACTCTCCCGCATCAAAGGCTTCCGGATTTTCCACGGAAAACGTCACCGACGGTTCGTAGCTCGCTGAATTTGTTACCGGTGGTTTGGGTTCTTCTCCCACATCATTTGGCTCTGCACCATCCCTCGGAATCAGGGTACTGATAAAAATGGCAGCCGCAACAAAAAGGATTGCGATGAGATGTTTTACGATTTTCCCGTACTTCCTGCTCCCCTTGACCGGTACCTCCGCATCCGCCGCCGCATCATCCTCATCCGAAACCATAACAGCAACACTGATATCGCCCTTCGTATCCTTTATAAAATATTTGTCAATATTATCTGCAAGGGCCTCGCTTACCGTTTCTTCGTCATATTCCCTCAGCCATTCAAAAAAAGTGCCGCAGGCAGGAGATAGATTGCCCGTCCCAGATTCATATAAACTCTGACAGGCTCCTTCGCTCAGCAGCATAAATCCAAAGGGTTCCTTCAGCTCACCTTTATAAACTCTCAGGCTTGCGAGATCATCCTTCGATTCAGGCTTCGATAATACCAAGCAGCTCCCGTTCAATCCGGCAATCAGCCCCTCGCCCATATGTCCTGCCAGATAATGATTCTCCTTCACCGCAACAATCAGCAAATTGTTGTCCTTGCCGGAAAGCCCCTGTAGCTTTTCCAGAATTGCCGTCTTTATAAGTCCATCTTCCGAAGCATTTAGTTCATCAAAATGTTCTGACAACAGCGTTGACGCGACTTCTGCCATTCTCCCGGGATCAGCAAGGGAAAACACTGCAACACCGTTCTCATGAACAGTTTTGATCGTATCCTTACCCTCTCTTTTCAGACCGTTGCTCGAGTTTCCCGGCGCGATTCCAACAGCATACTTATAGTTCATATCCACCTCGTATCGACTAACCGTAATTTTACCGTTCTATCATAGTATACCTTATCTCTCGATTCGTGTTAATCTCCATTTTTCAGCAGATAAAGGATCGTATCATACACCAAAGCCGGCGCTACTTTGAAGGAGTAATCTCTTTCAATGCGTTCCGTAAATTGATGTGCGTCTTTTCCATATGGCCCGATATTGACAACCGGCAGTGCCAGTTTCTGCATCTCAGGGATCGGAAGAATATATCTTGATCCATAAGCAGGCATATTGTTTTCCAGGGCTAAAATCCGATCATCTCCGGGAGCAGACGTAAAGCTCAAATCTGAGATATATGGATAGAATTTCTTGTCTATGATTTTATACTGTCCTTCATGTTTTCTCGTCACGTGCTCAATCACATCAAGAAGCTTCGCTTCCTTCGGTGTTGTTCCGCTCACATAATTATGAGGGTAATACGGGGGAGAATAGTATAAAATAACAACCGGATCCTTGCAGGACCATAGGCCATGGACTTTGTCGACAATTTTCTGCCCAAATAAGCGTTCGTCTATGGTGTTATCCTGCATCAATTTCTTTTTTAAATCTGCAATGATGAGGTCCAGTGCTTCTCCTCGTTCTGCTTTTACCTCTTCATAAAGCTCCTGATAGGTCATTGCCTTCGCTTTCCATGGGAGTCTTTTATATTCCATACCGCTTGCTTTGCAGTAAACATTGAAACGCTCATTCAGCAGGTTTATCACATCGGAAAAAGCTTGCTGTGCCGCCTGCCGCAAATTCTCCATAATTTCATCCGGCGTACTCCTATGAGTAGCATAATTGAAATAAAGATTTGCTGTTTTTGCAATCTGGACGGAATACTCTTCCTTCAGGTCCCGTTGCTGCAGTGTGATAGGGGGTAACGAAACTTCCCCATCTGCAACATCTGAGTACGCGACATTTTTATTAATTTTGTTAATAATTGCGCCGGCGATTTGATTTGGATCAAGGCCATTAAAGGGATCTCCCACATGGGTCTCTTTTCCCACTACATAAAAGGAGGGCATCAGTTTGCCTACCGTTCCTATATAAACATAGCGATTAGGATCCTTTTCATAACGCGGTGCGGTGTAATCTGTGTCGATGACTGCCAGGTAATCATGTCCTTCTTTTTCTTGCCTCCGTATGAGTTCATGGACGAAGGATAACATCCCTCCCGAGTTGCCCTCTTCGTCTCCAACCGCAGCAAAGATGATGTTGCCTTCAAAGTTTTTGATATCTCGTGAAATATGCTCCATAATTGCAATAATGATTGCAACCCCACATTTCATATCGAGAACGCCTCGTCCAAAGAGCCAGTCTCCGGAGCCCAAATCATTTCTTGCATCCTCTGAGATCGTTACATGCTTCAGCGCTTCCATCAGCTTGTCCGGTTGAATCGCCAACTCTTTCAGGTCACCATAATCACTGACACCTACCGTATCCGTATGCCCAATCATTACGACAGTTTTATCGCTGGCGCATTTTTCCCCTTTTAGTGAAGCCACTACGCTGAATCGCCCCAGAGGATCATTTAAAAATGGCAGTCTGCTGAGATGCTGCGGGTTTTCTTTCCAATACGAAATGCTTGAGAAAATCTGATAAACCTTCTCGCTCATAACAAGTTCATCTGCTGTCCCTACGACACTTCGACAGCCGACCATGTCTAGGGTCAATTCATGAATGCGTTTTTCCATTCTTTACCTCACAGGCCAATAATCATTGCTTGAACATTATATAATATTTCACGTTCTACGCAAGAATTATTTATGATTATCATATTATAATGAGAGGAACCGTTAAACGCTACCGAAAACGGAAATAAGGAGATATTGCAAGGATGATATCGAAGGAGCAGGATCAAGAGCCTACTGTATCGTATGGATATTTAAATTTGGTAAGAAGCTATAGAAATTTGATGGCTCAATTGGCTTACCTTACCAGAATCTATTTTTCATCTGTATACTCAGGATTCGGTAATGCGGAAGCCATCGCAAAAAAACTGTACAGCTTGCCGAACAGGTTTCAGGAAAAAGCCGAACTAATTTTTGGTTCCCCATTAAGCGAAGAATTTTTGAACCTATTATCTCTTCATGTTTTATATGTTCAATCCTTAGCAAATGCATTGGTTATTGGCGATCAAAATGCTGCAAATTACGCTACGCAGCTTTTATATCAGAATGCAGATAATATTGCCTCTCAGTTCGCCAAGATGAACCCATTCTGGGACGAAATGCAATGGAAAACACTGCTGTACAATTACATTAACTTGGTTATTCAAGATGCAGTGGCCTTGGGTGCACGAGAATTTGAGACAGAGCTGGATATCTTTGAGCGAATGCTGCTGGCGGCTCTGGCAATGGGAGATTATCAGGCGGAAGGACTTTATCAGTACATTACGGCCGGAATCGCAAGGCCTGGAATCACCTAGCATCATAATAAAACTCCCTGATCCTGATTAAGCTCTATTATAACATTAGCAGTTAATGTTATAATAGATTGAAATATATCAAAAACAGGAGTAGAACATGGAAGAAATCACACTAGAAAAATCAATCCTGCATATCTTGGACTCAAATGTGGGTACACCCGTCCTCTCCGATCGTCTATTGCCCTCAGATGAGTCTACTGATTTTTTCAGCAAGCATATCGAGAAATTATTAGGGGATAGCGAGATTAAGGAGTGCATTTTTGAAGACGAGGAGCATCCGATCAGAGCGTCCATCGCACAGAGTAACGAGGAAAGCTTTATCTCCGCCACCCACCAAATGGCAACGGGACTCTACCGTATTATGACTTCAAATGTCGATATCCCCTCCGCCGATGTCCTTTTTACCATTTTCAGATACAAAAATGATACCTATTTAGGCATCCTGAAATTGAACTATAAAGAAGCCTACACCCATAGTCTCGTCCATAACGAGGACACGACGGCAACCAGTGTCATCAAGTACAAGGCACTCTTTGCAAACGAAGCCCAAAAGGTCGATGAATGTATCTTCGTCAACCTGAAGAATTACACCATAAAAATCAAAGAAAAAAAATATGAAATCAACGGTCAGAAGGACTACTATCTTTCCAGCCAATTTATGAAAACACAGCCCGCACGTTCCTATAAGGAGCAGTATCGTCTGGTTGAGAAGTCAGCCGAACAGATTGTAAAGAAGTTTTATACCGACGACACCTTGAAGCAGGCCGAAGTAAAAATGGCCATTAAAAATACTGTGGACAGAAATCTGGAGATCAATATCGACGATCTCAGCAAGGCTGCCTTTCACGATAGTCCGGACATGCAATCCCAGTATAAGCAGGAGCTTTCACAAAAAGGCTTTACCGAGAAAAAGATAAAGATCAATCAGCAGATCTATAACGAATTGGAAAGAAGCCATAAAATCATCACGGATATGGGAATCAAAATGGAGATCCCCTCCGATCTGATGAAGGATAAAAATAAAGTTGAGTTCTTTGTAAATCAGGATGGGACAATGTCGATCATGATTAAAAACATTAACGAAGTAAAGAGCAGGTAATGAAATGAAAGATGTGAGAATCGAAAAATGGGAGCAGGATCTTGATCAGCTTGCAGAGTCGTTACCAAGCAAACATAAAAATCTTTTTTATAAAATGAAGCGTGAGTCATTTTACAAAAGGATTGACCGGCTGAAAAGTGAACTGAGTACGTTGGATAATATCGAAATACTTGTAAGCATCTGCAAAATAGTTGCCGCCGCAAGGGATGCCCACACCTCCGTCCTGTTCCCCGCAAGAGAATTTCTTCCTTTTAAGGTTTATTGCTTTGAAGAAGGAATCTATACTCTGGCAGCGACTTCCGGACAAGCTGACTTGGTCAACTGTAAGGTTGAACGGATCAACGGGATGGCAATTGATCAAGTTGTCAAGCTCTTTAAAAAGGTGGTTTCACACGAAAACGATTTGTTCTTTCGGTCCCAGCTCCCGGATTATTTATGTGCTGTGGATATTTTATACGGATTGGAAATAGTAGACGAAACCAGCGAAGTGGTCCTTGATATAACAGGAACAGACGGCGTTTCGTTCCGTGCAGTCGTGCCTTCGGTTTCTTCTGATGAATATCATGGCATTTTGACAGAAACCGGCTCCGACATGGATAGGATCCCCCTTTACAGAAGAAATGGTGATCAACCGTATTGGAGCGTTATGCTCGATGATGATAAAACACTTTATTTCAATTATAACAGCTGCCGAGAAATGGCGGATGAGAGCCTTGGTGATTTTACCGAAGCAATCATGAATCGGATCGAGCAAAATGATGTGGAACGTCTGATTCTGGATTTGAGAAACAATCGCGGAGGCAATTCCACGCTCCTGGAGCCCTTTATCGATAAAATCAGGAAATGCGAAAAAATTAATCGTGAGGGCGGTTTGTACGTTGTGATTGGACGGGATACCTTTTCTTCTGCGTTATTGAATGCCTTTGCGATGAAAAATAAGACAAAAGCAATTTTCATCGGAGAGCCCACAGGAGGGAAGCCAAACTGCTACGGCGAGGTGCAGTACATTAAATTGAACAATTCAAAGGTTGAAATTCGGTATTCCACCAAGTACTACAAACTCATTCCTAATGATAAGATCCTATCCCTTTCTCCGGATGTGGAGCTGTTGCCTAGGTTTCAGGATTATATCGAAAACCGCGATCCATGTCTGGAGTACATTTTAGAAAAGAGCAGATCAAAAGGCAGTCAAATTTGACTGCCTTTTTCATCGTTCTGTCTTTTGTATATTTTGAGGAGAAATGAAAAACAAAATACTTGGTAACGTCCATTCCCTACCCTTTTACACTGCCTAACGTGATGCCACGTATAATGTATCTGGAAAGCAGCAGGTAGACGATAACAACAGGGACGATGGCAATGGTGATCATCATATACACCTGCCCCATGTCGAACTTTAGAAAATCCGCATTCCGCAACTGCGCAATCAGCAGCGGCACCGTCTTATTCTCCGCCGATTTCAAGATGAGGGATGGAACAAAATAGTTGTTCCATGCAGTGACAAAGGTAAAGATCCCCTGTACGGCGATGGCCGGTTTCATGATGGGAAGCACGATAAGGTTGAAGGTGCGAAATTCGTTGGAACCGTCAATCCGGGCTGCCTCCACAATTTCGATGGGCAGTGTTGCTTCCATATACTGTTTCATGAAGAAGAACACGATGGGCGAAGCCGCGGAGGGCAGGATAAGCGGAAGGAAGGTGTCCATCAGGTTGAAGGTTCCAATCAATCTCACAAAACCGAGAGCCGTCACCTGGGCCGGCACCATCATGATCATCATAATAAACGCAAATGCTGCCCTTTTGAAACGAAAATCGTAGGCATGGATCGCATAGGCTGTCAACGCTGAGAAATAGGTCGTAATCAGTGCGGTGGAGCCGGAAACGAACAGGCTGTTAAAAATTGCTTTCACTACAGGCAAATTCTCGTTTGCAAGGAGGTTTTGCAGGTTGTATCCAAAGGAACCACCCGGCAGGAATGCAAAGCCCTTTTGAATATCAGGATGAGAACGAGTGGAATTTATGATGAGTACATAAAAGGAAAACAAGCACATCGCCGATATCAGGATGAGAATAATATAGCATGCGGTTCTGGTCAGCCTTAACTGCAGGCGCGCAGCATCGTTTTGGTTCATCGTCCGGCACCTCCCCTTTGCAGTTTGCGTTCCTTGCGCTGCTTTCTCTGTTCCCGTGTCAGCGTGTCATATACGACAAAGCTCAGCACGCCGCTGATCACGAGCAGCATTACGCTCAGTGCACCACCCAGTCCGTAGTTCTTGCTGTATAAATGGTTGTTCAGGAGCATGATCAAGGTTGTGCTCGTTCTGTCCGGATTACCGCCCCCATTGGTCAGAATCTGCGGTACATCAAACAGCTGCAAGCCGCCGATTAGCGAGGTGATGAGCACATACACAAAGATCGGCTTTAACAGCGGCATGGTTATGAGCCAGAACACTTGGGCCGGTTTTGCGCCGTCGATCTCCGCGGCTTCGATCAGCGATGTATCGATGCCCATAATACCCGCCATAAGCAGGATTGTGGTATTTCCGAACCATAGAAGGAAGTTCATCGCGATAATCAGCCCCCGGGTACCCGCAACCTCAGACATGAAACGGTAAGGCTTTTCGAGAATACCAAGGTGTACCAGAATGTCATTCATGGGCCCGGCATCGGAAAACAATACAAAGAATAGCATAGCAAAGGCAGATGCCATGATCAGGTTGGGAAGATAAATGATGGTCTTGAACATACCCGTTGCGCGAAGGCGCAGCCGCAGGTTTGTAAACCAGCTCGCCAGAAGCAGCGAGATGAAAATTTGCGGAATAAAGCCGAGAACCCAGATCAGGATGGTATTGCCAAAGTACTTTCCGATGTTGCTTTCAAGAAGCGTTCCGTAGTTTTTAAATCCTACAAAGTTTGGACCGATCTGTGTCAATCCAGACATGTAATTTTCAAAGAAACTGTAATAGAATACCGAAACAAGAGGTACAAGTGAGAATACGATGTACACAAGAAAAAACGGAATCAGAAATATGTATCCCCATTTCGCGTAATTGATGGATCCGGTCTTTTTTCGGATGGCCGTCGCTTGGTTATTAACGGTACTCACTGCTTTCACCTCAATCATAATAATCCTGCCAAATATAGAATCGTATGTTTTTGCGTATTGAAACCCCGAATGAAGATAATAGAACGCAGGATAAGGTATGGAGACACCTTACCCTGCGTGATCAGCCTCTGCGGTAACTTTACCGCGCCCACTGACTATTTTTATTTGGTAAGCTCCGGATGCTTTTCGATTACCGCGGTGTAGAAGTTTTCCAGCGCTTGTTCTCTGGTCACTTTTCCGTCAAAATAATCCTTAAAGGCTATTCGGAATTGCTCCGTCATGGCCTGGTCATACGGAGAGATATTGCTCATATCGATCTTTGGTGCTGCCTCGGCAAAAAGTGCAATGTGATTCTGTCCGCCCAGGAAGTCTGATTTGAAATCACTGGAAGCCAGTTCATTCATCGCAGATATGTTATTGGTGTAATCCTGGGTATCGACAGTGATCTGCTTCATCGTTGCAGGATCACAGGTAAGGGTGTACATAATGTCTCGAACGAGCTCCGTATTGTCCGTACCCGCTGCTGCGCAGATCCAGGTGCCGCCCCAGTAGTAGTTTTCCGGTCCCTGACACACTGCATAATCTCCGAAGATGCCGTTACCCACTTCCGCTTTTCCGCCTTCAGCTTCCGGTGTGGCAAGTGAATTGCCAAGCAGGGTGAAATTAATCCCCCATGTGGAGTAGAAAAAGCCGAAAACCTTACCCGATGGACCCTGGTCGGCAGCCCATTCAGGTGCCCACAGCGTGGTCTTGTTATTATAGTTTTTGTCTGTATAGCTCTTGGTCTGGTCTACCCAGCGCATAATATTCGGATCAATGACGATCTTGTTGTTGGCATCAACCCAAGACTGGGAGACATTGTTGGTAAAGGTACGGAAAGAGTCATCGTAACCGGAGAGCATCTTGTAGCCTTTGGCTGCTGCTTCCGAAGCGACGGTGTCAAACTTATCCCAGTTGGCCAGGGCTTCCTGGACCTTCATCGGATCATCCGTGCCAAGAACATCGTTAGCGATGGAACGGCGATAAGCGAACAAGCCGGGAGTTGCCTGCCAAGTAGTCCCCTTTTGCTTCCCGCTGCCGTCTGTCACGATATCACGGGTGTACTGATACTGATCGGCAAGATCGGCTTCGGTGAGTCCGATGTCATTCACAACGTCCAATGCATAATCGGTATCGACATATTTGAGTGCATAGTCTGCTTCGATGAGGAAAATATCAATCTTGTCATCTGCAGCGGCGTTTTCCTGATTGAGTAGCGCTTCATCAAGTGCGTTTTGATAGGCGTTGTCCTGATTTGGCGTGATGATGAATTTCACTTCCACACCATCGGGGACAAGACCAGGTGTTTCGAAATAATCGGTAAAGCGTGATTTGAACTCTTCATTCCAGCAATAGATGTTCAAAACCTTTCCTTGTTCGTCCCCTTCCGCAGCGGCTTCCTCAGTCGGTGCACAGGCAGCCAGAGAGACCAGCATTGCAAGGGTTAAAAACAGTGCAAGCGTTTTTTTAATCGTGTTCATAGTTAATCCTCCTCCTTAAATTAGCATGCTTTATTTATATGGGTTACATACCAAATGATGCCCTGCTTCATTCCGGAGGGATAGAGTAACGTCTCCGGTTAAGTGACCTGTTTTACCGTTTTACCGGGGAGCAACTGTCCATCGATCATGACTTGCTCGGTCACCACTGTTTTTGGATTTTCAATACTATCGATAAGGCGATCTGCAGCCTCTCGTCCGATGCTTAATGTATCCTGCCGTACCGTAGTGAGCACGGGCTGTATCACCTGAGAGAGAAAAATGCCGTCAAATCCGGTCACGCTGATATCTTCAGGGATTTTCAGTTTCATGTCCTCCAACACATTCCGTCCGCCCATGAAGGAAAAATCGTCCGGATACATGATGCAGGTGGGAGGGTCCGCTAAGGAAAGCAATGCGCGGGTCGCCTCAGCGCTTGATGCAGGATCATGATATCGCGCCCTCCTTACGTAAGCTTCCGGAACGGCAATCCCATGTTCCTGACAGGTGCGGTAAAAGCCTGCGATCCGTTTCTGGGTGACCGAGGTGTCTTCCCCATGGATAAAGGCAATCTTTCTGTGTCCCTGTTCAACGATATACGTTACGAGATCCTTTACACCCTGAACATTGTTTGAAAGAATCGCCGTTTTTTCATTAAATACATGGTCGATTGTGACCACCGGAATTTCACTTTGCACCAGCTCCACTACATCAGGATCATTGAAATCCGCGCAGACGATGACCACCCCGTCACAGGCTCGATAGCGGCAATGTTCGAGAAAGCTCATTTTATATTGTCCGATATCACTGCTGATGAAGGTGATATCGTAGCCCTTGCTTTCCGCTTCAGCCTTAATGCTGTTCAGCAGGGAGGAGAAATATTCGTGCATGAGGCCGCTTTGCATCTTGTCGACGAACAAAACGCCCAGGTTATTTGTTCGGTTGGTCTTCAGCGTACGCGCTGCAGCGTTGGGCAGGTATCCCATTTCCTTCGCCACCTGGCGTATATGCAGCGCTGTTTTTTTGCCAATGTCTCTTTGGCCGCTGAGTGCTTTGCTTACTGTCGCAACTGAGACGCCGCACTTTATTGAAATATCCTTCATAGAAACCATAGGCTTATCCTCCGTATCTTTTAGTCGATTTCTATATTATAGCCTATGGAAACAAAAAGGACAAGTTTTGCTTAATCGTTTACGTAAGTTAGTATATCTCATGGCAAATAAAATTGCAATACCCCTTTTTAAAAAATATTTCGGGTATTATATGGCCATTTTCCGTATATTTTTGCATTTTAGCCGCAAAAACCACTTGAGTTTTTTATTGTTCTCCTGTACAATAACAATAACCTTAAACGATTACGTACTTATAATATCAAGTATTACGGGCTTTTTTCATGGAAATCCCGAAACAATGGGCAAAATAACGCCACCAGCGCGTGATATAAAAAGGAGTAAATCAATATGCAGTACGGAATGTTTGACGACGCGAACCGCGAATATGTCATCACTACCCCACAGACACCCCTGCCCTGGATCAATTATCTGGGCAGCGAAAGATTCTTCAGCCTTGTTTCGAATACGGGCGGAGGCTATTCTTTTTATAAGGACGCCAAAATGAGACGGCTTACCCGCTACCGATATAACGGCATCCCTGCAGATGTGGGCAGTCGTTTCTATTACATAGCAGACGGAGCCGAGGTTTGGAGTCCCGGTTACCTTCCTGCAAAAACAACGCTTGACAGCTATCGCTGTCGGCACGGACTAGGATATACGGTCATCGAAAGCGAAAAGTCCGGAATCGGCTGCAGCATGACACTATTTGTTCCACTGGGTTCCAATTGCGAGCTTAATTATATGGAACTCACCAACCGGACGTCCCACGAAAAACGGATTACGGTATTCAGTGCCGTGGAGTGGTGCCTCTGGAATGCTGTAGATGACGCCCAGAATTTCCAGCGCAACCTGTCCATCGGCGAGGTGGAGCAGGAAGGCAGTACGCTTTATCACAAAACAGAGTATCGGGAACGGCGAAACCATTACGCTTTTTTTCACGTCAACGCGGAAATCGCCGGCTTTGATACCGACCGGGACACCTTCCTGGGTCCCATGGGAGACTGGAGTCTGCCTCGCGCAGTAAAGGAAAACAAGAACCGCAACAGCATGGCTTGCGGCTGGGCGCCCATTGCCTCCCATTCGGTGGAGCTTACGTTGCAGCCGGGGGAAACAAGAACGCTACTATATATCCTTGGTTATGGGAATAATGACCACGATCACAAGTGGGAAAGCAAAGGCTGCATTAATAAAACAAAAGCGCGGGAGATGATCTCCAAATTTTCGTCTGATGAAGATGTCTTGCGCGCTCTCCACAAATTAAAGGCGCACTGGGACGGGCTGCTGGGTCTTTTCTCCCTCCAAAGCGGAGAAAAAGAACTGGACCGCATGGTAAACATCTGGCATCCCTATCAATGTATGGTGACCTTCCTGATGAGCCGCAGTGCCAGCTTTTTTGAAAGCGGCACAGGGCGCGGGATGGGCTTCCGAGACAGCTGCCAGGATCTTCTTGGCTTTGTACATCTCATTCCCGAGCGTGCCCGTCAGCGTATTCTGGACATCGCCGCCGTACAATTTGAAGACGGCAGCACCTATCACCAGTACCAGCCGCTTACCAAGCGCGGCAACGCCGATGTTGGCAGCGGCTTTAACGATGATCCGCTCTGGCTGATTGCTTGCACCTCCGCTTATGTCCGCGAAACCGGCGACAGCTCAATATTGGAAGAACTCGTCCCCTTTGATAATATAAAAGGCAGTGAATTTCCGCTTTTTGAACACCTGCGTCGCAGCATACGATATACGATGGAACATTTGGGTCCCCACGGTCTGCCCCTGATCGGCCGTGCGGACTGGAACGACTGCCTGAATCTGAATTGTTTTTCTACGATTCCCGGCGAAAGCTTCCAAACCTGTGCCAACTTTGAAAGCGGAAAGGCGGAGAGCATCTTGATCGCCGCTATGTTTGTCCTCTACGGCAGGGAGTATGCTGAACTATGCAAGCGTTTTGGAGACGCTGCGGAAGCCGGAGGAGTGCTGCAGGCCGTTTCTGATATAGAACGAGCTGTGTTGGACCACGGCTGGGATGGACAGTGGTTCCTACGCGCCTACGACGCCTTCGAAAAACCTGTCGGCAGCAAGACCTGCGAGGAGGGGCAGATTTACATTGAGCCCCAGGGCTTCTGCGGGATGGCCGGCATCGGCGTAGAAGAAGGCTATGCCGCAGCCTCGCTAAAAAGTGTAAAAGAACGGCTGGAAAGCGAACACGGTATCCAACTGCTCAACCCATGCTATACCGAATACCATGATGAGTTGGGGGAAATTACCAGTTATCCGCCCGGGTACAAGGAAAATGGCGGTATCTTTTGTCACAACAATCCATGGATCAGCATCGCACATACGGTATTGGGTGACGGCAATGCGGCTTTTGACGCTTACCGCCGGATCAGCCCGGCCTATACGGAATATAAAAGCGAAATTCATCGCACTGAGCCTTATGTATACAGTCAGATGATCGCCGGTCGGGAGTCCCCGCGCAGCGGAGAAGCTAAGAATAGTTGGCTGACAGGCACTGCCTCATGGGCATATGTGAACATCAGCCAGCATATCCTGGGCATCCGTCCGCAGCATGACGGCTTAGAAATCCGTCCCTGCCTTCCGGACACAATAGACGAGTTCAAAGCCGTGCGTATCTTTCGTAACACGCGCTACCACATCCATGTGCGTCGGACAGGACAGAGTCCATCCCGGATCCGCGTAGACGGCGTTTTCATTGACGGCTTTATTGTCCCCACCGGTGGCAAGAGCGAGCTGCAGGTGGAAGTAGAATTATAATTGGGAGGCAACCATGACATTTCAATCGGATTTTCTTTGGGGCGCCGGCAGCGCCGCCTATCAGGTGGAAGGCGCGTGGAATGAGGACGGAAAAGGCGCAAGCATCTGGGATGCGTTCAGCCATTCTCCGGGCCATATCAGAAACGGAGAAACCGGTGACACAGCAGCAGATGCCTATCATTTATTTGAAGCTGACCTTACGATAATTAAGGAGCTGGGGCTGAACACCTATCGTTTTTCCATCAGCTGGCCACGGGTTCTTCCTACGGGACGGGGCCTCGTAAACGAAAAGGGCCTTGCCTACTACGACGGCATCGTGAACCGTCTTCTCGCCTTAGGCGTGACTCCCTTTGTCACCCTGTACCACTGGGATCTGCCCCTTGCCCTCGAAGAGGAAGGAGGATGGGAAAACAGAAAGACCGCTGAAGCATTCATCGAGTATGCCTCCTTAATCGCACAACATTTTGACGGTCGCGTAAAGCGGTACATCACCTTTAATGAGCCCCAATGCTTTCTCGGTCTTGGCTATGGCTCGGGGATTCACGCACCGGGGAAAAAGCTTTCCGAGCAGGAGCTGGTCCAATGCATTCATCATGTGCTTCTAGCACACGGCGGTGCGATCGCCGCAATGCGCGCAGCTAGCGCTTCCCCTCTTGAAATCGGACTTGCCTCAACGGGGAAACTATGTTACCCGGTATTGGGTGGAGCAACGGCACGCAACCTCGAATACGATGGGCGGTCAGCACAGCAGGCTTCATATGATGCGACGTTTGCGCCGGAGGAAAACGACTGGACATTCTCCCACACATGGCTTTTAGACGCAACAATCTTGGGCCGCTACCCAGAATCCTTTGCAGCCTTTCGTTTGCTTAACGATACCCTGACCGAATCGGAACTTCGCATTTTACGGGAACCGATGGATTTTATCGGCCTCAATGTTTACAACGGCATTCCGGTGGATGCCAAGGGTAACAAAGTCAATAAACCACCAGGTTTTCCACGCACGGCACTCAAATGGCCTGTGACGCCGGAATGCATGTATTATGGTCTTCGATTTTTATATCAACGCTATGGACTTCCCCTTATCATTACGGAAAACGGGCAAAGCTGCAATGATCGCATCTTCTTGGACGGCGGAGTCCATGATGCAGACCGCATTGACTTTCTTGCACGGTATCTGCAGCAGCTGAGGCGTGCAGCGGATGAAGGTATCCCCGTTAACGGCTACTTCCATTGGAGCCTAACGGACAACTTTGAATGGAATTGCGGCTATGACGAACGATTTGGTCTCGTCTATGTCGATTATGCGACCCAAATACGGATCATCAAGGACTCTGGCTATTGGTACCGAGACATCATAAAAAACAACGGCAATGCTCATAACGGATAACGGAATCAAAATGGAAATCCCCTCTGTAAAGAGCAGATAATATATCGTTTAATCAATAAAAATTTTAAAAGATGAGCTCAACCCATTTTCATGGGAAGGCTCATTTTTAATGTCGAGAATTATTTATGTAATAAATTGTATAATTATTATAATAATTAATATAATTAATATTCTTATAAATTGTTGACATATTGTTAATATAAGAATAGTATGAAGCTAATCAAATAAGATGGTAACTTATCCAGGCACATCTAATTTTGACGGTCTGGAGAAATAGTAGTAAACAGAGAGGATGAATTTAGTAATGAAGACATTAAATACGAAAAGGCTTATCTCATTAATACTGGTCCAATTGTTGATTATTGTTATAGCGATGCCTGTAATGAGTGTGGCCGCCGTGCAACCCACCGTAGATCTGGGGACCACCTCCTCATTTGCTATTCTAGCCGGCACAACAATAACAAATACCGGTCCTACAACAATAAATGGAGACGCTGGCGGAAACGTCGGTGTGGCCCCAGGCACCTCGGTCACCGGTTTTCCCCCGGGAATAGTATCCAATGGAGCAATCACAACTGCTGCTGCGGTTACTACTGCCAAGACAGATCTGGTAGCGGCATATAATGATGCTGCTGGTCGGACGGGGGCACTGGACTTGAGCGATCAAGATTTAGCAGGAATGACGCTCACACCTGGCGTCTACAACTTTAGTTCCTCCGCACAGTTGACGGGAACATTAACGCTTGATGGTCAGAATCAGGCCGATCCGGTCTTCATATTCCAGATAGGCTCCACGCTAACCACTGCGTCAGACAGTGATATTGAACTGATAAACGGAGCTCGGTATTGTCGAACATTTTGGCAGGTCGGAAGCTCCGCGACATTGGGAACAAACTCTAATTTTGTTGGACATATTTTTGCTTTAACCTCGATCGCAGCCCAAACCGGAGCGACGGTGCAGGGGCAGTTGCTTGCACGGAACGGCGAGGTAACATTAGACAGCAACACCATCATGAACGGCTTTTGTGCTGATTCTTCTGCTACACTTACTGTAATTAAACACGTCATCAATGACAATGGACGTACAGCGGTAGCCGGAGATTTCAACATTCATGTAACGCTTTCCGGAAGTGAAATCACATCAAGTCCGGCCGTCGGAGTTGAATTACCCGGAAGAACCTATACCCTGGGTGCCGGTTTATATGTAATCAGCGAAGATGTCTCAGCCGGTTATGCCGTTAGCTACAGCGGAGACAGTGATGCTTTTGGAAATGTAACTTTAGGCGTCGGAGATACAGCAACTGTAACCATCACAAACAACGATACTCCTATTTCTTCAGGCGGTGGCAGCGGCGGTGGTTCCTCAACGGTTTCTTCACCTCTCATCAATGTAACAAAGACACCCTCACCTCTTGCTTTGACTTCGGGGGCGGGTTTAGTGACCTACACGTACAAGGTCAGCAATCCCGGAAATGTTTCCTTACATAATGTGAGGGTTACCGATGACAAGGTCAGCCCGGTGACCTACATATCCGGCGACGCCAATAATGACGACCTGCTGCAAGTCAGTGAAACATGGGTTTACACCAGCAGCACGAATCTCGCGGCGACAACAACGAACATCGTAACCGCCAGAGGCAGCTCAGGAGGAACGACCGTGACCGATACCGCTACTGCAATTGTAGTTGTAAGCAGCCCAGCTGCTATAGTACCAATCGATCCGGCAACACCACCCGCTCAAGCAACCCCTGTCGCTATCACAACGACAGTTACAGGCGGCCAGCTTCCTGATACCGCAACACCTTGGTACAGTATCCTCCTTTTCGGCGCTGTATTAACGATCATCGGAGCCGTTGGTTGGAAAAGCAGAAAACGCTATGAATAAAATCTTCCGGTCATTGACAAAGCCCCGCCTGATCTCAGTAATATCCATGGGCGTCATTGTTTTGGGAATGGTGTGGATCGGTTGGGCTTTAACGAATATTGAGGGGGATGCGCTTGCTTATAAGGAAGCAGCCCCATTACAGTCTATTTCTCCGACCGGCATTTCAAGTCCTGACAAAATTCTATACGCATCAATTCCTGCGGTTGGTGATGCAATCGGAACTCTTTCCATTCCGGTTTTAGACTGTAACATACCGATCATACATGGAACCGGTGAAAATGAACTGAAAAAAGGGGCTGGGCACTTCATGCAAAGTGTCTTGCCAGGTATGAATGATAATTGTGTTATATCCGGACATCGCAGTACTGTCTTTGCCAAGTTGGGAAAGTTGAAACTCGATGATCAATTGATCATACAGACGTCTGCAGGAACATTTACCTATATAGTCAAAGGTATTCGAATCGTAGATAAAGATGATAAAACAGTTATCGTGCCTACAGACCATGCCGTCCTGACGCTAACGACCTGCTATCCGTTCATTTATGTCGGAAATGCACCGTATCGGTATATCGTCACCGCAGATTTGGAAATGGCAAATACTACAAACGTTAGATCAAAAGATGAAATCGATATGATTTCAAAATAAAAAAGGGGTATTTAACATGATTTTAAATGATTTAATTGACTTGGTTAACAAGGAGAAAAGGAGACAGGGGAGAGTAAGCGCAGTTCAGAGTCTTGCCGTTGGAACGGGAATATTAACCGCATCTGTCCTGGCAATAAAAATTCTTGTTGCCGGAAAAAACAAGAGAAAGGAAAAAGATATGAAAAATAATGTTGTAGATCCTTTCGACGCAATCAAAGATACGATTCAAAACGCCCAAGAAAAAGCGGGTGAAATAAAAAGTGAGATCAAAGAAGATTCTCATGAAATAAATAAGGATATCCATAAAACAGCAGAAGCAATTCAGAAGAAGTAACATCAGCGGGCACGAATATATAGAAAGGGTGATGTCTATTTCGATCTTCGGTAACAACGGGCATTGAGACGAAAACAGTACTAGAGCCAAGTACAATTATTGCCATAATTGTATATGCTTTGATCGCATGGGGCATCGTTAAACTAATAACCATTATGAGCGGGCGTAATAAATAGAAAATCCGAAAATATCCAAACCCCTTACAAAATCGCCCGTCATCAGCCGAAAGTCATTCAAATATGGCAAGATATCGTACCTAATGGTACGATTTTTTCCTATTTAGCATAATATAACATGAAAAAAGGAGGTGAGATTTCTTTGGCTAAAATCTATTTGGATCCATCCGTCGAGGAGACGAAAGAGTATGCCAGCGGTGGTAATGATGAATTCTACATGAACCTCATTGCAGATGCCATGATTCCATACTTAAGTGTTGCGGGAATTGAATATACGAGAAATAATCCCGGCGATACCCAGGCTGATATCATCAATCAATCCAACGCGGATACTTATGATCTGCATTTATCTCTCCGATCAACGCCTGCGATTGATTTTCAACTGGGCCCCAACATATATTATAGTGCCTTGGAACCCAAAGCGCAGATTGCAGCTTATAATTTTGCCAAAAACCTTTGGTCTATCTATCCTGATCCCGCTCTGGTTGATATGATTCCAAATTTGGCCATCCCGGAGATAGTTGAAACAACCGCTCCCACGGTGTTCATAGACCTTGTTAACAGTGCCAGCTTTGAGGACACAGAATGGCTGAAAGAGAATGTGTATAGTATCGCGAGAACCTTGGTGTTCGGGCTCACCGATTACTTCAATATTCCCTTTGATATAAGGCGGGAACCAATTGCGCCGCCAGATATTGTCCTTCCCCAATAAAATCTTAAATGGTATTATCATAATTTCAGATAGTAAATAAATAGGAGGAAATACACATGCCAAATGTCTACTTAGATCCGTCAGTTGACGAGACGAGCGAATACATCGGCGGCGGCAATGAAGAGTACTACATGAACCTTATTGTCGATGCCATGGTCCCTTTCTTAAATACCGCGGGTATCCAATTTACAAGGAACAATCCTGCAGATAACTTAAATGATATTATTGATCAATCCAATGCCGGTAACTATGATCTGCATTTTTCACTCCGGTCAACTCCCGCCCCTGCAGTACAACAGGGTCCGATTATATATTATAATACCTTCAGTCCAAATGGGCAGATCGCAGCTTACGACATCGCCAGAAACCTATGGTCAATCTACCCTATCCCCAACTTAGTTGATATCGCGCCAAATTCAACCTTATCACAGATTACTTTAACGAAAGCTCCCACCGTACTTGTCGATCTGGTAAATCGAGCTAATCCGGAGGATACGCAGTGGCTGAAAGACAACATCTACAGAATCGGGAGAATGTTAGCATTATCCCTTACAAATTACTTTAACATTCCAATCGATGTCAGGCGGGAACCATTGCCCGTCACAGGTGGCTAATTTCACTTCCGCAACGGCCTTCGGCCTCCGACTCGCTACGCTCCCTTAGCTGCAAACCTTCTCATAAATTTCTTTCCGTGAATGTCCGGCACCGGTCAGAGGGGCAATGATGTCTGATTCAATATCAGGCACATACATTTTGAGCGCTTTAAAGCTACCTTTTATCGTAAACTTTCCCATGGAGGCCGGTATAAATATGGACTCTCCGGCCTTCACCGAAATCCTTCCATTCTTATATTTTATAATTGCTTCACCCTCAAGAAATAAGTAAAGATAAAACTTGCTACCATCCGTATGCTCTTCAACTTCACCTTCTACCCAATATACTTCAAGTGAGAAATATTTGTTCGCCAGCTTAAACGATTTGTGTGCGCCGGAATTGATCCGCAAATCAATCCCTAATGCCTTTGCTTTTCTATTGTTTGGAACGAAATCGATGACATCAAGCGCTTTTTTTATATCCAATGTCCTTTTGTTTCCTTTTTTGTCCATACGGTCATAGTCATAGACTCGGTACGTTATATTTGAACTCTGCTGAATCTCTGCAAGAACAATGCCCGCCCCAATGGAATGGATCATGCCGGGATAGATATCGATAACGTCTCCGGCAAATACATTCATATAGTTCAGGCTCTGATCGATTTCGCTTTTATCCACCGATTCAATGAAGTCGTTTTTATCAATTCCGTCGACCACATGATAGATGATTTGTGCGCCGGGTTTTGCATCCATGATATACCATGCCTCATGTTTTCCCAATTCTCCGTTTTCGTTATCATTTGCATACTCATCATCCGGGTGTACCTGAACGGAAAGCTTGTCCCTTGCATCAATTAATTTCAACAGCAGTGGAAAGCTAACGTGCTCACTACTATAATGATCCGTTCCGACGGCATCTTTCCCCATGACGGATATGTAGTCTAAAAGGTTCAACCCTTTATACATCCCGTTGGAAATAATGTTAATCCCGTCCGGGTGGCAGGAAACCTCCCATACTTCCGCGGTTTTACCCCTGGGCAGAATCACTCCGAACTTCTCCAGGTTTCTCCCTCCCCAGATATAATCCTTAAATACCGGTTGCAATTTTATAGGATATAACATCGGGCTACCGCTGCGATACATGCTGGTCATTCAGGGCAATCAGCTTGCTGATTTCCATTAATGCGATCCCGTAAGAAATGATACTTTCAGAACCTTGATTGTGGTTCACACCAGTTTCAGTCAGACCGTCATAACAAGCCCCTGTCTCCCCATCGATTAAAGTCAAGCTCTTTGCGTTCTGTCCGGTATACCAGCAAAAGCATTTGACCGCATGATCAAGGTATTTTTTATCATTTGTTATTTTATAATACTCCAGGTAGGAAAGCAGTGTTTCACACGCTTCAATCGGCTGCTCATCATATTCAGCGGCTGTTTTGCCTTTCTGCAGCCACCCGTTACAGCCAATGGGTTTAAAGTAACCGTTTTTAAATGTATTCTCTCCAAGAAAATCCATGCTTTCCCGTGCGGTTTTAAGCAAAATATCCTTTTTTAGAATTTTATATGCCCGAAACAGCGACCATGGCAAAAATGCATTTCCATAGGTCATGGAATTTTCAAACCAGTGCCAGTCTCCATCTTTATATTTTTCGTATTGAGAAACCAATTCCATTGATAACGTTTCAATATGACCGGTAATCTCATCCGTTCCGATCAGATAGCTTAAACCGACGATGCAGCTTGCTTTTGCCCTTGGAGAAGTCAGCTTAGGCCAGTTTTCCAAAGATTTATTGAGAAGGTGCTGGCAGGTCCGTTTTATGTTTTCCGGTATGGCTGGGCTCGAAATCGTGCGGCCTAAGGCCCACATACATCGCCCGAAGCAGTCCTCCGAGCCTTCCTCCTCCATGAATACCCTCTGATAATTCATAAAATTTTTGAACGTCCCATTTTCATTTTGTGCGTTGAGAAGAAAGGCTAGATACTCTGAAATCAGCTTTGAAAAATTTTTTTCTTTAAAGTTCTCAAGAAGCATCACAGCTAGGATCAACGCCCTAGAATTATCGTCAGTGGTATATCCTTTTCGCGGGTCCGGAATACCATACACGCTATGCTGAAAAATGCCTGTATCATCAGTCAGCGTATACAAATAATCAACAAATCCCAGCTTCTGATCTGAAAAATTCATGATGCCACCTCTGTTTTAGAGCTTGATTTTATGATATTAAAAAAGACCTCAAGATAGCTTTGGGCTATTTTATCCCAATACATTGTCCTTCCAAGCTTCATCGTATCCCGCTCCATTTTTTCCTTAAGATTTGGATTCTTTATTATATCTTTTATACCTTCCGCCAAGGAATCGGAATTGCTGAATTCCGCAAGAAATCCTCTACCTCCGGATAGCATTTCCTTTGCATACATGTATGGAGTGGAAACGATCGCTTTTCCATAACCCACCGCATACGCCATCGTACCGCTCACTGCCTGATCCTTTCCTAAATAAGGCGTCATATAAATATCCGACAGCTGCAGGTACTCAATGATTTCATCCTTTGAAAGATATTTATTGATAAATTCCACATGATCGAGAAGATCAAGGCTTTCAACAAGCACTTCCAGCTTGTTTCTGTATGCGATGCCTTCGTCTTTCAGTGCGGGATGCGTCTGGCCTAAAATAAGGTATCGGACATCTTTTTGATCCATAACAACCTTAGCAATGGCTTCGATCCCATGTTCAATCCCTTTGCTTGGTCCGATCAAACCAAAGGTACTGATAATTTGCCTGCCTTTATATCCATATTTTGTTTTCAAAGATTCCCGCGCTTGAAACGGTCTTTTCGGAACTCCATGATGGATCACTTCGATTTTCTCCGGATCAATGCCATAGACCGATTTGAGTAACGGTTTGGTGTTTCTGGCCATTGTGATGACCTTTTCACTTTTTTTCCCAAGCGCATTGATGATTGATTGTTGTTTTGGGTCCGGTTTAGACAATATGGTATGAAAGGTGGTGACCAACGGAATTTCAAGATTGTTGATCAGATCAAGAATGTACGCGCCATGTTCTCCCCCGAAAATTCCATATTCATGCTCGATTACCAGCAGATCGATACCGGAATTGTTTAATTCTCTCGCCAGCTTGATATAACTCCCTTGTTCATGCTGTGCGATCTTAGCAATGACCTTGCTGTCATACGCATCATTTTCCAGATTGGTTATAGCAATTACTTTCGTGTCTATTTCACCGCTGCTGTCAATTGCGGTGATCAGATCCTGCGTGAACGTGGCCAGCCCGCATTCTCTGGGTGGATATGTACTTAAAAACGCAATCTTTATTTTTTTATCATTTTTCATTTCTTATTCCTCCAGTCGATCGTTATGCAATAGGGCTTAATGCTTTTCCTTTTTTCACTTCATGTTCGGCATTACTACGCTTCTTTCCGTTTAAAATTTGAGTATTAAGAATAACACCAGATACATCGGTACTGTTATGAATATTGATTTTATCCCAAACAATCGAGTTGGTGATTTTACAGTTTATGCCCACTGTGCAGCCATTCCCGATGATCGTATTGGGGCCGATGGTGGCGTAGGCCTGTATGCTTGCGTTTTCCCCGATATAGACAGGAGCGGTGATTCTTGCCGTTGAGTGGATTTTCGCATTGGGGGCGACGAAGGTACCTTTTGAATTTTCTCCATGTTCGGGCAAAGGGTAGCTTCCGTTCAGGATATCCTGATGTGCTTGCCGATATTTTTCAATGGTTCCAATGTCCATCCAGTATTCCTTGCTCTTGTAGACTGCGATCGGGTAACCCTTTTCCAGCAGCAACGGGTATGTTTCTCTCTCGATTGATACTACTTTTGAGCCGGGGATTTCCTTAAGAACGTTCGGTTCAAAGATATAGATCCCCGCGTTGATGTAGTTTGATTTGATTTCTGATGGCTTAGGTTTTTCCGTAAAGGACTCTGCATAGAGATCCTCGTTGTATTCAATCACACCATACTGTGAGGGGTTTTCAACTCTCGTAACAGCAATGGTAACCGAGGCACGTTTCTCCTTGTGAAATTTCAACATATCTATAATATTAATATTGCTTAAGATATCAGCGTTAAAGATGATAAACGTATCATCAAAAAATTCCTGTGTATTTTTAATGGCTCCCCCTGTACCTAACGGAATATCTTCACATACATAATGAATTTTAAGTCCTAGCTTTGCTCCATCGCCAAAATAATCTTTAATTTTTTGTGGCTTATAGCTTGTGCTTAGTATAATTTCATCAACGCCACAGTCCTTGAGTTTTAACATGTTTCTTTCCATGAGTGGTTTTGCCATCATCGGAACCATGGGTTTCGGCAAATCGTCCGTTAGCGGCTTTAGCCTGGTCCCCATTCCGCCTGCAAGAAATAATGCTTTCATATGTTTTCCCCCTATTGTTCCTGTTTTTAAATGACACTTTCTTGGAGAAAGTGTCATTTTAGAATGTTATTTAATCATCTTCAGATGGTTCCGGACACTTTTGTATATACTGAAGCAAGTCGCTTAAGCGAGCAGTCGCAAGTCCGATACACGAGTCCGCGCCCCCGTAGTACATGCTGACGATGCCGGTTGCCTCATTGAGGATCCATCCGCAAGGAAACACCACATAACCAACATCTCCAAACTTTTCATATGGTTCTTCCGGTCCGAAAATCCATTCATTGCTTCTTTTTAAAACCTTTTTCGGGTTTTCTAAATCCAGAAGTGCAAGTCCCAACCTATAAATCGCACCGGCCGCCGTATGTTTCACTCCATGATACAGAAGCAACCAACCCTCCGGAGTTTCAAGCGGTTGTGCCGATAGACCGATTTTATTCGCATCCCACCACCCACCATTGCGTGCGTTCAAAAGAATCTGATTTTCACCCCAGCTATGCAGGTCCGTAGACGTGGAGACCCAGATATGTGCCTTATGTCCATCGGAGTATGGTCGATGAATCAAGAGATATTTCCCGTTGAACTTTCTCGGAAACAGTGCGGCATCCTTATCATCAGGGGACATGATCGATCCTTGTTTTTCAAAATTTACAAAATCCCGTGTAAGTGCCAAGGAGATCAATGGTCCTGTCCTTGAAAAGGATGTGTATGTGATTGCCCATTTTTCCAAGTCAGTCATCCAGGTTATTCGAGGGTCTTCAATTCCCCATCTTTCTTCCGGATGGATATTGGGTTCCGCATCCAACGTTGGGCTATTATCAAAGATCCACTTTGATACCCCGTCTTTGCTGACCGCTTTTGCCAAATGGGAAAACCCTCGCCGATCCTCCACCCTTGCCAGCAACAGCGTTTTATCTTTAAATGAAGTTGCGCCCGGATTAAAGATGGTATGCGCAGGATAAGGCAAATCTTTTGCGGTTATAATGGGATTCTTGGGACTCCTTTTAAAAAGTTCCGGATAGGAATCATCCTCAAGATTTAATAATGTCGGTGTATAACGTTTCATAATAATCAAGCTCCTCTCGCATTACTTGCTTTCCCAATATTTTTTTGCTTCCTCTTCCATTTTCTCAAGTCTGGTATAGTAGTCAGGAAATTCCATCAAGTGTGCAAGTGCAATTTTACCTGTAATGACCAGATTGTCGTCTGTAACATTTGTACGCAAATCCCTCTTACCATGTTCAAGTTCAACGACCATTCCTTTTCTGAATTGTTCTGTATCAAATCTGCTCCAGTTTATTCCAAGCATTTCACCAATCTCTTTTGATTGTTCACTCGTAAGTATTTTTGCCGTTTCCATCTTACCGATCCCCCTATTTACAAATTCTGTTTTCCTGAACATCTTTTTTTCATATCTTGTGTTTCTTTCCTCGCTTTTGAAAGAAAAATAATTCTTGCCGCTGAAACTGCGGCGACTACGATGCCCACTCCTACAGCAAACCTATGAACGGCTTTTACTCTCTCTTGTTTTCTTTTTTCCTTGTTTACCAAGTCTTTTATATCCTTATTCATCATAATAAAAATCTCCTTTTGTTCTTTTTTCAAAATCATTTTGATTTTATTTTTTGTTTCTTGTGTAACTGTATCTCATGAAATTGTAGAGGCCTTATTTTTTAGGTATACTTGCATACTATGCTTATTATAACTATATGTCAATGTTTTATGTTAATTATTATTTAATTTATTATTATATGTATTATTTATACTATTTATTATATAAATTTCTTTGCTCAATCCAAAAAAGACTATCTCAACGGTATACCGTTGAGATAGTCTTCCTTTGCCGCCTATTAAAATCCTAGCTACGCACTCTCATAATAACGATGAGCTTAACGAAACCCCAGGCGATCAGCGCATATACAACCATAGCAATTATTGTGCTAGGCTCTAGAACTGCTGTGGTCTCTATGCCCTGTGTTACCGCAGATCGGAATATTGCATGAAACGGAGCCAATAATCCCTGTGTGGCAGTATAAATATAAGAAACAAAGTTACTGCTTGGGTTGGCACCTAAAAATTTGAATACTAAGCGAATTGCTAGCAAAACTTCTATAACTCCTAAAATAAAATAAACGATTCTCTTCACTGTAAACCCTCTCTGATTGGTTTTTGGCAATAGTCTATCATCCATTATTTTTTCCTCCATTTAACATCGATTGTTCAATCCCCTTTGGGTTTCCATATTCTCCACCTTCACTCATGATTATGTTTTTTGGAGATATCGTTGACAAAGAGCCCAGAACCTTAACTAAATCTACTTCCTCAAGGCTTTCCAAGTACTCTATAAATACCGAAAGCCTCTCATATTCAGAGATAGAAAACAACACTGCATCTGGTTGGTTATTTTTTAGAACAAATAACTTACCTAAATACTCAGCCTTTTCTCTACACGCTTTATAATTTTTCATCATTTCTGAGTTTGATACGATAGCTTCTGTTGAAATATTCATATGCCCCCCTTGCCACATTACCGATCAAGCCTTGATCTCGTTCCTTCTGTTATTTAAATCGTAATCCTATTTCTTGGATATACTTAATGATATGCTAATTATAATTATATGTCAATGTATTATTATAATAATTTATTAAATATTATATTAAATTATTTATTGTCATTTTATTTGTATTGCCTGTGTTTTTGAAGAGGTTTTTAAGAATTTTGTCCTTTGGAGTTCCTATTAAAATTAATAGGAATAAACGGATACAATGAAAAAGGCTATCTCAATACGCGAGATAGCCTCCTCAACTCAAATCCAGATCTACGAGTTATATATGAAACCCCCATGCTCTATATAATCATTCAACGTTTTTAAATAGAATAATTTTACAATATGGATATGTTGAAAAATATTATTTTCAGTTTCTGTCAACTTCTTATACGCAAGTGCAAAGGTTTTACAAGCATCCATTGGAACAGTAAAATGTTTCGTTCGTATTCTTATATTTCTTACAATGTCGCCTGCAGCCTTATGTTCTCCTTCGATCTCATTTATTCGTTCTAATAATTGTTTTCTATTTTCATTCGTCTTGGTGCCTTCGTATAGCATAATTGCCGGAAAAATCAGTTCTTCTTCCTTCACAATGTGATTTTCAAGCTCAATTTTAAGATCATTGAACAATAAATAAATTTCAATTAATTCCAGATGATTTTTACCATGCGTTCGAAGAATGCTAAAAAGTAATTGCCCAATCTTCGGAAATTCATGTTTTATATAGGCATGGTGCGTATAAATCATATGATTCATGATTTTATGGGGAGTCTCTCTTAACCAGTCGATATATCCCTCATTTTCTTTGCTGCCATTTTTATATCTTTGGCCAAGGGTTTTGATATTCTCTGGCTCTTGTAACTTAATCGCAACAACCATAACCGTTCTCCTTTACTTCGATTTGTTATCTTATGGTTTCCTAATCTCTTTTGATATATTTTCCGAGGTTTCTCTGATATCATTTAGGATTTTTTCGTGCCCGCCCATAACCTCTTTTTTAATATCGTCCATCTTTACGTTTGCATCTTTATTTACATTACGTACTTCCTGTGCATAACGTTCAACTAGATCTACCATTATCTCTTCCTTCTTTTGTGTATCTTTATTCAATTGCTCAAGGGTTTCTCTGCCCCAGCGCCCTTCCTTTGGCAGACTCTCAATGAACTTAATGCAATCGTCTTCCTTTAGGCTTTCAATGTATTCAACAAAGACGGCGAGTTTTTCATATTTCTTGATTGAAAACAACACTGCATCAAGTTGATTATTTTTGAGGATAAAGAGCTTATCTAAACTTTCTGCCTTTTCCCTGCAAGCTTTATAATTCTTAATCATTTCTGAGTTTGAGACTAAAGCTAATTTTGGAATATTCATATGATTTCCCCCTAACATTTTTAACTACGAATTCATGCGCCAGATCATTGCCTTGTAAATGGATCTCATTCAATAACTGAGGCTACATCTAGACTTTGTTCAAGATAGAATTTATACTCAGCAACTGCTTGAACATAATCATTAAGATCATACGACTCCGTATGTTTCATAAATGCCCTGCAGCCTTCGATACCTCTTAGTCTTGCTATTAGTATTAGATCAAAAACAAACTCATCAGGATATCCTTGTTTAGCCCAGTAGCCTCTATAATAGACTAAAGTTTCTATATCTGATTTAATGTTGCCAAGCTTAAGATTTCCAAAACCTTCAACTTCATAAATTGACAGAATCAGCTCATATGGAAATTCGTTTCCCTCACAAAGTTTCCAAATATAATGCTGTGTGCTTTCTGAGATAGGCATCTCATAAATTGGCCTTTCATTCGGAACAGAAACAATTGCTTCCGCATCGTTAACGATGAGAGAGAAAATTATCACTATAATTATAATTGGGATAAAAAGTTTATATTGAATCAGTCCGTTTGAAATATACATTTTTTCACCTTCATCTATTACGAAAAATCTTTAATATAACTGTATACTATTCTAAATATAATAATATGTCAATGTTTTATTAGTATTATTATATTATTATTTATTGTAATTATTGTTTATATTTTATATATAATAAATACAAGTAACATACTATACCTTTTTGTGATCATGATCGTTCGAAATTAGCATAGATCCTCAATAGAGAAAGCCCCGCCGGCGAGCCTTGACTCTGCCTGCGGAGCTTTGACTATGGATTCGCTTTATTTAAATTGCGTCAACAACAGCCTGAATCTCTCCCACTGTATCGACATCTACTGCTACAAGGGCATCTACCGCAGCATTTACTGCGACTAAGTTACCTGCAACCACTCCGGTTACTCCTGCAGCAGTATAATCTGCTACAGTCGGTGCCGGATTCGTATTCAGTGTCGCATAGGCCTCAATTAAGTCAATGGCAATGATCGCCAATACTCCGTCAACAACAGCCTGAATCTCTCCTGCGGTATCGACATCTACTGCCAGAAGGGCATCTATCGCAGCATTTACTGCGGCTAAGTTACCTGCAACCACTCCGGTTACTCCTGCAGCAGCATAATCTGCTACAGTCGGTGCTGGATTCGTATTCAGTGTTGCATAAGCTTCAATTAAGTCGATTGCAGCTATCAATCCGTCAACAATAGCCTGAATCTCAACTGCTGTATCGACATCTACTGCTAGAAGATCATCTATTGCAGCATTTATTGCGGCTAAGTTATCTGCAACCACTCCGGTTACTCCTGCAGCAGTATAGTCTGCTAGGGCCGGTGCCGGATTTGTATTATTTGTCGCATAAGCTTCAATCAAATCGATTGCTACAACTCCGTCAACAACAGTCTGAATCTCTCCTGCTGTATCGACATCTACTGCTACAAGGGCATCTACCGCAGCATTTATTGCGGCTAAGTTATCTGCAACCACTCCGGTTACTCCTGCAGCAGTATAATCTGCTACAGTCGGTGCTGGATTCGTATTCAGTGTCGCATAAGCTTCAATCAAGTCAATGGCAATGATCATCGCAACTCCATCTACAACCGCCTGAATCTCTCCTGCGGTATCGACATCCACTGCTACAAGGGCATCCACCGCAGCATTTATTGCGGCCAAGTTACCTGCAACCACTCCGGTTACTCCTGCAGTAGCATAATTTTCCACTGTTGGCGCCGGATTCGTATTCAGTGTTGCATAAGCTTCAATTATGTCAATTGCAGCTATCACTACTCCGTCAACAATAGCCTGAATCTCTCCTGCTGTATCGACATCTACTGCTACAAGGGCATCTACCGCAGCATTTACTGCAGCTAAGTTACCTGCAACCACTCCGGTTACTCCTGCAGCAGTATAATCTGCTACAGTCGGTGCTGGATTCGTATTCAGTGTCGCATAAGCTTCAATCAAGTCAATGGCAATGATCATCGCAACTCCATCT
>CAKMKG010000050.1 GCA_927441425.1 uncultured Bacillota bacterium
GCCGGAGTTGCCTGGAGCCTTTGAATTTATCAATAAAGTAAAAGATAAATGCTCTGTATCCATCGCCCATACAACCGCAGACTATGAAACAGCAATAAAAGCGATTGCAGCCGGGGCTACGCAGGTGACCCACCTGTATAATGCCATGATGCCGTTTCTGCACCGGGCCCCGGGAGTCGTGGGTGCTGCCGCGGAATCGAAGCAGGTAATGGCAGAGCTGATCTGTGATGGAGCCCATGTGCACGAAAGTGTTATTCGTGCCACCTTTGCTATGCTTTCCGCAGACCGCATCATCCTGATCAGCGATTCCCTGTCTTGTCTTGGCATGCCGGAGGGCGTTTACGAATCTGGCGGACAGAAGATCTATATGAAAAATGGCGCTGCTGTTCTGGAGGACGGTGTTACCTTTGCCGGGTCTACCACTAATCTGTTTCAATGCATGAAGAAAGCCATCTCCTTTGGAATCAAGGCGGAGGATGCGATAAAAGCGGCAACAATCAATCCTGCCAAAGCGCTGAGAGCGGATAATCGGGTGGGAAGCATTACCCTTGGAAAAGCAGCAGACTTTGTAATCTGCGACAAAGACTTCAACATGAAGCAGTGCTATGTCGGCGGAACGCCAATATGAAAATAAGCAACCTACAGAATACGCTTCAGGAATAAGAAGTAAAAAAATTCCTTTCAGCTCTGTGTCGATTGCCTATTCTCTTAGCACTATGGATTTTTCGTTATTAAGGTGATTGCTACGACCGGTTTGATATACCGGTCATTTCATTATAGCATGATAAATCAACGATTCATCTACTCTTAATTCGTGAATTTCCGACAAAATGCTCGGCATTTCGACCTTGCGCTTTGAAAGGAACTTGAATATAATTGGATTTGTAATGAAGTTAAATGAAACATAGGAGAAGAAGTATGTATCAAATCGGTTTTGATGTGGGCGGTACCAACCTGAAGGTGGGCGTCGTTTCCGACGAAATGGAAATCATTGCCAACAGGAATGTCGCATTTCCCAAGGGCGAGACATATGAAAAGATTGCAGAACGCATGGCAGAGCAAATAATGGAACTGGCAAAGGAAATAAAGATACCGGCTTCGGAGTTTAAGTCCATCGGTATTGCAACGGCAGGTTCTATCGATGCAAGCGGCACGATGATTTTACATGCACATAATCTTGGCTTTCATGACGTGCCAATGGTCGAAGAAATGCATAAGCATTTCCCGGAGATTCCGGTATTTCTGGCCAACGATGCAGATACGGCAGCGCTGGCGGAGTTGCATGCCGGTGCTTTTCGCGGAAAGAAGACTGCAGTGCTGTTTACCTTAGGCACAGGAGTCGGCGGAGGGATCATTCTCGGAGGAAAGATGTTCAAAGGTGGACTGGGTCATGGAAATGAACTTGGCCATATGATCATTCAGCAGGGGGGACCGATTTGTACCTGCGGGAACAAGGGCTGCATTGAATCGCTTTGTACTGCTACCTGGCTGATTCAGCAGGGAAGAAGGGTAATAGTGGAAAATCCCATCAGCCTGATTTTTGAAATGGCGGAAGGCGAGATGAATAACGTAACGGCGAAGATCGTCATTGACAGCGCAAAAGAAGGTGACCCCATCGCCCTGGATATCTTCCATACCTTTGTGGATTCACTCAGCTCCGCAATCACGTCGGTGGTCGTTTTGTTGGATCCCGAGGTGATCGCACTTGGCGGAGGGGTAAGCCTTGCAGGTGAGTTTCTCTTTCAGCCGGTGAGAGAGATGGTGAAACAGAAGTCCTTTTTTAAATTTGATCATGGGGTTGTACCTGCACAGCTTGGTAATCATGCAGGGATCATCGGTGCGGCTATGCTTGCCAGAAACGAAACACTCTAACGTATAAGGATACATTTAAGAGACATACTAAGGGTACTGAATAAAAGGAGATTAAATGTATGATTTGGATGAAGAATATTTTACCTGCAACGTCTCAGCGCGTGGCCACATATACCAATCCAGAGATCAATGAATTGATCCGCAGCAACACACTGGAGAATCTTTTATGTCTGGAGGATGCGGAGGCAGAGGAACTCACACGGCGGATCCAAAAGTTGAATTCCGAGTGGGATATAGAACGGTTCGTGGAAGCGAAGGCGGCGCTGTGTGTTATGGGCTGTTCTATGTTTGGGATTGCGAAAAATAAGTATTGGTCATTCTTGACACTGATTGCAGCGACCTTCCTGTTGCAGCACGCGTTGCTGGGATGGTGCCCATCCGCACCGATTATGCGAAAGGTTGGAATTCGAACCGCCGAAGAAATCAATCAGGAAAAGGCCGTTTTAAAGATCCTTAGGAAGGATTTTGCCCATGCAAAATCAAACGATGCAGCGGAGCTTCTGAAAGCTGCGGAAAAGCAGTAAAATTTCCACGCCTATATGAAAATAATTTGGCTCCGTTTGGGGTCCTTTAAAAGCACCGCATCGTCGGTGCTTTTGAATGATTGAACATACTCCTCGTTATCATTCCGAAAGCCATATAATTGCCCATATCAATGGAGTTACTTACGATTCTGTCAAAAATAGCAATTGCCTCCCTGTAATTACCGCTCAACATGGATGTAACCTGATTCAGATACATACTAATATCGGAATAGAGGAATTTTTGCCATACGTTTTTATCCCAGCGTGGGAATTGGTCAAAAAAGGTTGATATCCTATCGGCATTTGCGTACAGCTCTCGCGTATGCATGTCTGCTTCTTCCTGATCTTCTCGAATCAGTGCTTTTAATAAATCTCTTTGATGTGTGATTCGTTCATTCATATAGTTCATATACTGGATCGCAATTTCCTCTCCCCAATAGACCTTTAGTGCATTGTAAAAATCCGTTGGGATCTGGATCAATCGTTCTGTCACGGTGCTTTCAAATGGAAGCTTTCCAAGGGTACTCACGACGTATGCCCTTAACCATATGGCGTCCTCCAGCCACAGCTGCAGGATGTTGCTTGTCTGATTCAACTGATTGGGTGTCAGGCAAATCTGATCCTGATTTTTATAGATCAATTTCTACTCCTCCTTTCTTTGCTCATGTTTAATATAATATGAAAGAAAGCTGACTTTAGATACTTTGTATATTTCTTGTTTTTGCTGGAAAAAATAACCCTGTTCCTATATGCAGAGGGATTGAGTAAAGGAGAAGATTGTATGAAAAAACAGGAAACAATGGATGGGAATCAGGCGGCGGCTTATGCAGCTTATTCGATGACGGAAGTGGCTTCTATTTTCCCGATAACGCCATCAACAGCCATGGCGGAGGGGGTAGACGAATGGTCGGCAGGGGGGATGAAAAATATTTTTGATCAGACTGTGATGGTAGCAGAAATGCAGTCGGAAGCAGGCGCCGTTGCGGCCATGAGAGGAGCGCTTCAGTCAGGAGCCTTGGCTTCCACCTATACTGCGTCCCAAGGCTTGCTTTTAATGATACCAAATTTATATAAAATGGCAGGGGAGCTTTTGCCGGGAGTGCTTCATGTTACGGCCAGAGCGATAGCGACCCATGCGCTTTCCATCTATGGGGACCATCAGGATGTCATGGCGTGCCGTCAGACGGGAGTTAGCCTGCTGGCTTCCTCCAATGTCCAGGAGGTAATGGATATGGGCGTCATCGCCCATTTAGTCGCAATCCAATCGAGAGTACCGGTTCTCCATTTTTTCGACGGATTCCGTACCTCCCACGAATATCAGAAAATCGAAGTGGTTTCCTATGAGGACATTAATAAAATGGTTGATTTTAAAGCCGTTGAAGCGTTCCGGAACAGGGCACTGAATCCACAGCATCCCGTTGCCAGAGGGACGACACAGAATCCGGACATCTACTTCCAACAGAGAGAAAGCGCCAATCGGTTTTTTGCAGCGGTACCGGATATTGTCCAAAGCTATATGGATCAACTCAACAAGCTAACGGGACGATGCTACCGACTTTTTGACTACTATGGCGCACCTGATGCGGAAGCTGTCATCGTAGCCATGGGGTCTGTTTGTGATACCATTCATGAGACCATCGATTATTTAACAGGCAAGGGAGAAAAGGTTGGTCTCGTGAAGGTCCATTTGTACCGGCCTTTTTCGGAAAGGCATTTGATCGATGCCTTGCCAAAGACGGTCAAGAGGCTCGCAGTGCTGGATAGAACCAAGGAGCCGGGTGCTCCCGGAGAACCCCTTTATCTTGATGTGGTGAAGGCATTGAAAAACAATCACAATTATATCAAAACCTTTGATCCAAAGGACAATGAAAATAATGATTTTGAATCGGTTCTAATCGTTGGCGGAAGATACGGCCTTTCCTCTAAGGATACCCGTCCTTCCCAGATCATCGCGGTATACCAGAATTTGAAGGAAACGCATCCGAAGGACGGATTCACCATCGGAATTATGGATGATGTGACCAACATGTCCCTGCAGGAAGAGGAAATTGCGGATACGGTTCCGGAAGGAACCATTAGCTGCAAGATCTATGGTTTGGGCTCTGACGGTACTGTGGGTGCGAATAAGGCGGCGGCGAAGATCATTGGAGACAACACGGAGCTAAAAGTGCAGGCATACTTTTCCTATGATAGTAAGAAATCGGGAGGAACCACCGTATCCCATCTTCGTTTCGGAGAAAAGCCAATCAGATCCCCTTATCTGGTATATAATGCGGACTATGTTGCTTGTCATAACCAATCCTTCCTCTACCAGTACGACCTGCTGAAGGGGCTGAAGGAGAACGGAACCTTTGTGTTAAACTGCACCTGGTCACAGGAGGAGCTGGAGGAACGGATCCCTGCCTGCATCCGTAAATATATTGCAGAAAATAAGATCAAGTTTTATATCATCGATGCGATGAAAATTGCTTCCGAGCTGGGTCTTGGAAACCGGATCAATATGGTAATGCAGGCGGTATTTTTCAGCCTGGCTAAGATTATACCTGTGGAGGAAGCCCTAGGGTATCTGAAAGATTCTATTGAAAAGATGTACGGGAAAAAGGGGCTGGATATTGTAAAGAAAAATATCGACGCGGTGGATCATGCCATTGCTGCTTTAAAAATGGTTGAGATTCCCGATGCCTGGAAGAATGCCGAGGAGGATGTGCATTCAGAGGAAAAGGATGAGCCGGATTTCGTGAAGCGGCTACAGCGGCCGATGGCAAGACATGAGGGCGACGAGCTGCCTGTGAGCGCATTTGCGGGGATGGAGGACGGTACCTATCCACTTGGAACAACTGCATATGAGAAGCGCGGGATTGCGCCGATGATACCGGAATGGCAAATTGATAAATGCATTCAATGCAACCGGTGTGCCTACGTCTGTCCACATGCAACCGTTCGGCCGTTCTTATTGAATGAGGAGGAAACCGAACGGAAGCCTGAAACATTTAAAACAAAAGAAGCGATCGCCAAGGGACTTGGGCATCTCCAATACCGCATCCAGATTGCGCCGCTGGACTGTACGGGCTGCTCCAACTGCGCGGACATTTGTCCGGCAAAGGGGAAGGCTTTGATTATGAAACCGGCGGATCAGGAGATAGAGATGGAAGCGGAAAATTGGGAATTTGCCATGACCATTACTGACAAGAGCGAGCTGATTGATAAAAAGACAGTAATCGGAAGTCAGTTCGTCAGACCGCTGTTGGAATTCAACGGCGCTTGCCCTGGCTGCGGAGAAACCCCGTATATTCGTCTTTTGACACAACTCTTTGGAAAGAGGATGATCATTTCTAATGCAACAGGCTGTTCCTCCATCTGGGGAGCCTATGCCCCCTCCATCGCCTATACGACAGACGATGAGGGCAAGGGACCTGCCTGGATCAATCCACTCTTTGAGGATGCGGCAGAATTTGGATTTGGCTTGTCTTTGGGTTCCGTTCAAATCAGAAACAAACTGGCAGAGCTGATGCAAAAGGCCATGGAAATGGATATTTCCGTTTATCTCAAGGAGAGCTTCCAGGCCTGGATCGAGCACATGAATGACGGAGCGGCTTCGGAAAAAACGACGAAAACAATTTTGGGATGCGAGCATGAAATGGAGGGAAACTCCATTATGATAGAAATCCTCGCACTGCGGGATTATCTGGTGAAGCCTTCCGTCTGGGCGATCGGCGGAGACGGCTGGGCCTATGACATCGACTACGGCGGGCTGGATCACGTGATCGCAATGGGGGATGATGTCAACTTGTTTGTTATGGATACGGAGGTGTATTCCAACACGGGAGGGCAATCCTCAAAATCCACCCCCACAGGAGCCGTTGCAAAGCTGGCAGCAGCAGGGAAAAATACAAGGAAGAAGGATTTGGGACTGATGGCCATGACCTATGGTAATGTCTATGTGGCTCAAATTGCGATGGGAGCGGACATGAACCAGACCATCAAAGCAATAACCGAGGCGGAACAGTATCAGGGACCATCTCTTATTATCGCTTATTCTCCTTGTGTGAGCCACGGGATCAAAACGGGAATGGGAACCAGTCTGATGGAAGAAAAGAAAGCGGTGGAATGCGGCTATTGGCAGCTTTACCGATTCAACCCGGATCTCAGAAAAGAAGGAAAGAATCCGTTTGTTCTGGATTCTAAGGAACCGACGGGAGATTACCAGGAATTCTTGAAGGGAGAAATTCGTTATTCCCAGCTGAATAATGCATTCCCTAGGAGAGCCGAGCGACTCTTTGAACGGAGTGAACAGGATTCCTCGATCAGAAATAAAAGAGGAAAGCTGTTGTCAGAACACGAAATCTTTTAATCAGGAGCTGAGTGAGCGCCGCGCCAGGGTATTTTCGGAGGAAACCGTGAAACCAATTACCGTCTTCATGCGAAGCATAGAAAGACGGCGGTTTCCAAGAAAATACCCTGGCAGGCGTATCAAGTCGTGCGCCTGATCATTTTTGATTTCCATCAACAAATTCCTTTGCGTTGATCACTTGCATCTCACTGGGAATATTGACTCCGGATTCCTCATCCACCCGTTCCATGTTGGCCCAGGCGGCGGTCGATTGATTTTCGACAGGAGTACGCATATGAAATTCTTTATATTTATTATCAGCCATTTATTTGTACCTCCAAAATTATTTATTTTTGTATTTGAATTGAATATAGTTTGTCCTGAAAGAGTGGGGTTTAAAGCAAAATTTTTTTGAATAAATTATAAGCCTCTGCAAATAATAATACCGGAGGTGATAACATTGGACAACAACAGAAACAACTTTGACAACATGGACAATTCTCAGAACAAAAATTTGCTTTAAACCCCACTCTTTCAGGACAAACTATATTCAATTCAAATACAAAAATAAATAATTTTGGAGGTACAAATAAATGGCTGATAATAAATATAAAGAATTTCATATGCGTACTCCTGCCGGATTGATTGTAATCGCCTTCAGTCCCTCATCAATCCCAAGGCCTTCTCCAGGCCCAGCATGCGCACCCTCCGCACCCCCCCGCCGCCGCCCGGCAAGAGGCCGAGGGTGACTTCCGGCAAGCCGATCTGCACCGAGGGATGATCCAGCGCCACACGGTGCTGGCACGCCAGGCTCGCATGCGCTCGGTGGCGTTGGCGGTGGGTAAGCCAAGGATCAATGCGAGCCAATTTTTCATGTAGGAATATCTACTCGATATGTAGTAATCGCTACGCAGCGGCAATAGCATTGTTCCGCTTCAAGCGCGATGTACATCCACGACAGCGCGATCAGGATGAATAGTGAGGGCAG